>JANQRJ010000018.1 GCA_028284635.1 Pelagicoccus sp. | reverse complement strand
CTGGTAGCCTCCGGGGGCCTTCTCCCAGGCGACGCGTCCGGCCTGGTCGTAGGCCCGCTCGGTGACGAGCTGGCCGCCGACGGTCTCCTTGACGACGCGGCCGAGGGAGTCGACCACGTAGTCGGTCACCACGGCGGGGACTTCGGCGCCGACGGCCTCGCGGGTGGCCTTCTTGAGGAAGCCGGTGGCGCTGTCGTACTCGTAGCTGGTCTGGTGGCCGGAGAGGTCCTTCTCCCAGGCCTTGCGCCCGTTTACGTAGCTGGCCTCGTACTCCACGAGGTCGGCTCCGGAGGAGACGACGGATACCTTGACGAGGTTGCCCTCGCCGTCGTACTGGCGGACCTTTCGGCTGACGAGCTGGAAGGCGCCGTTGACGTGGACCCAGCTGGCCTCGCTGACGGGGTTGCCGAACTTGCTGTAGATGGTTTCCGCGAGCGGGGCGTTCCAGGAGAGCTCGTAGGACGAGGCGTGGGACGAGTCTATGGCCACGGGGTCGAGGTTCATGCCCTGGAAGGAGGAGACGCCGCTGGCGTTTCTGCCGGTGATCGAGACGACGCGCAGGTCGGTTCCGGTGGAGCTGTAGGTCCAGGAGGAGCCGTTCCAGACGCCGCGCTCGTAGCCGTAGGAGGTCTTGCTGCCGTCGGGATTGACCACGGAGATGGGCTTCTTGGCGAAGTAGGGGTCGGAGATGGTTTCCCGATAGTGGCGCCGGGTGGAGACGAGGCTGGGCTGGCCGGGGCTGGTGGCCACCGTGCGGGTCTCGGTGACGGCGGGCAGGGGCTGGCCGCTGCGGTGGGAGAAGGTGTTCTCGGAGTAGCTTCGGGTGTCGGAGGCGACGGTCTGGGTCCCGAGCTTGGTGACGGCGCTGGCAAGGCGGGCGGCGAGCTGGTCGCCGCTTGCCTGGTAGTTGTAGGTGGTGATCAGCTGCTCGTCGGCGTCCTTGAAGCTGCGCTTGGTCTCCATGGGCTCGCCGATGGCGGCGAAGGGGTTGCTCCCGAGATTGGTGCCGGCGTGGTCGCTCTTGTAGTAGTTGGTGCGGACATGGCCCCCGCCGTGCTCCCACTTGTAGGAGTAGGTGCTGGTCCATTTCGGGCTGTAGGAGGTCCGGGCCTTGTAGTAGTTGGCGTCGGTGCGCTGGGCGGGGTCGTCGATGCCCTTGGCCAGGTCGCCCTTGCCGTAGGAGCGCGACTGGTTCCAGAGCCGCTCCTGGTAGACGATGGTCGAGCCCTCGTAGTGGGTCATGAGCCTGGATTGGGGCCACTCGATCCAGCCGTCGGAATCGCACTCGAATTCCACCGACACAAGCTTGGAGGTCATCTTGGTTTCGATCCTCCGGTTCGAGGAGGTTCCGGTCTTGTACCAGGGGTATATGTTGTAGGTGTGGTCGTAGACCTTGTGGGATTCGTACTCGTCTATCACGACGGTGCTGCTGGTGTAGGAGTGCGTGTAGTCGAGGTTGAAGGACTCGGAGCCTCGGGTCCGCACGGCCCGGGTGACGCCGCCGCCCGGCTTGGTGAAGAGGTAGCTGACGGAGTAGGGTCCGGTGACGGTGTAGGTCCCGCCGCTGATGGTGAAGCTGCTCTTGGGGTAGAAGGAGACGCGCACGTCGCTGCCGGTGGCCTTCTCGATCACGGTGAGATTGGCCTCGGTGAGGATCTGGCGCTTGCTGTTGGGAAGGGAGGCCACGTCGAGGAGGCCTCGGCCCTCCTCCAGTATCATGCCGAGAGTGGAGCCGGATCCGATCTGGTTGAGCTTGGCCCTGATGGAGCCGTTGGACTCGCCGCTGCCGGCCGCGCCGAGGTGCAGGCGGAACTGGGGCGAGGGCTGGCCGTAGTAGTCGGGCTCGCCGAAGTCGACGGCCTCGAGGTAGTTGAGCTCGCCGGCTCTTTCGCCCCTGCGCGAGTGCCCGAGCAGGCTGGCCCGCATGTCGAAGGTTCCGCCGGCTATCTGGCTCTTGAGGATGCCGCTGCTCTTGGTGTCCTCGATCTCGACGTTGAAGGCCGCGAGCGTGTCGGAGGAGTTCTGCTTGGCCCGGATGCGGTAGTCGGAGACTCCCCAGGTGGACAGGACGGTGGCCTCGACGGTGTCCCCGATGGGGATCTCGATGGGGAAGGTGTTGCGGCCCGGGGCCCAGTTGCCCGGAGTTCCGCTGAAGTAGACGCTCTTGGACTCGCCGTTGACCGAAAGGGTGACCCGGGCGGAGCTGGAGGAGGTGGTGACCTTGCCGTCGACGGTGAGGATGGCGGAGCGGTAGTGGTCGGCGGCCTGCAGCCAGTGGGCGGAGAGAAGGACGGCGAAGGCGGAGAGAAGGATTCTTTTCATGGGAAGGGTCGGTTGGAGGTCGAGGGGCGGGCTAGCGCTGCAGGGCGGAGGCGGAGCGGGACTTCTCCCGGGCGGCGAGCCGCTCTCGGGCGGCCATGCGCTTTAGCAGGCGCCGGTAGCTCTGCAGCTCCTCGGCGCTGGCGGCTTCGGCTCCGCCGGCCTTCTCGAAGGCGGCGGCCAGGGCCGCGGAGGACCTGAAGACGGGACCGCGTCCGAGGAAGGGGCGCAGGACGGCCCGGTAGGCCCGGGCGGCCTTCTCCCCGTCGTTGAAGTGCTTGCGCTCGATCTGGCCGCGCAGGTAGGCGGCAGCCTGGTCCTCGTCCTCGGGTGCCGACTCCTCGAGCGCGGCTCTGGCCAGTTGCATGGCCGCCGGGCGTTCGCTTTCCAGGGAGCGCGTGGAGAGCAGCTCGAGCAGGGCGAGCCGCTCGGCGGCCTTCTCGGAGCGTCCTGGCGGGCGCTCCTGGGCCATGGCCTTGAGGGCCTGGCGGGCGGCGGGAAGGTCGCTGCTGTCTTCCAGGGCTTTCTTCAGGTCGAGGCCCTTGCCCTGCTCGAAGCGCCGGACGGGCTTCTCGTCGACGGGGGGCTGCTGCTGGCCGGGCTGGTCGACGGGCTTCTGCGGGATGCCGTCCTGCGAGGCGGCGAGGGCGGCGAAGGCGATGGAGAGCGAGGCGATGGCGATGTGGAGCTTGCGCATGGCGATAGGGGGACGGGTTAGGAGTTGGAGAAATGGGCGGAGGGGATCTCCGCGGCGAAGCGGCGGCTTCGAATGGGGAAACGCGTAGGTAGCGGCGAGGTGGCTCGGGACATGGGAAGGGCTTGGGCTTCACTCTATACGAACCTCGATCGGCTGTTTTCCATTAGGTTTTTTTATGATTTTCTTTCAAAGCATAAGCTGAATAGCTTTATGCTTCTGTCAGAGAAAGCCTTATGCCTTGCGCGTTTTTGGGCGCGCGGATGCAGCGAACGCTGCCTTGCGAATAAGAGCAGTCTCGAGGGAGCGAAGGAACTTGCGCTCGTCTTTCGGCGCGGTCTTGCGTCTGTGTTGGCCCGGCAAAACCTGTCGGCGCCAGTCATCTGCTGCTTCTACTTCTGCTTCTTCCTCTCATCCCATCGAATCGCTCGTGGAAAGAAGAAGATGAAGAAGTGGAAGCAGAAGAAGATGAGCCGGAATGCTGGATACAGTCTCAGTGGGGTCCCCGTTCGTGTTCGGCTAGAGCATTTTCGTTTGGCTAGTCGCTGCTTCGAGAAGCTTTTTAAGGGTGGCGCGGTCCCGACCGAAGTCGGGAATGCATACGCTTGTGCAGTGCAACGCCCATCGGTCGCCTTCGGAGAAGACGACCCACCTATCGGCGACTGAACAAACGAAAATGCTTTACGGGACCGAAGGCGACCTTGCCATCGCTACGTCGCCACTGGACGAGGCAGGCCTGGTCGCCGCCGAGCGTTCCGGTCTACGCTCGCGTCTTCTACTTCGAGACTAGTACGATGGGGCCTTCGCGCACGGGCACGCCTCCGGCTTTCTCTAGGCTGAGGGCGAAGGCGTTGATCTCGGAGACTGGGAGGTTGCCGCTGAAGGTGTAGGAAGACGAGCCGGTTTCGTCGGTGTTGAACACGCCACCGTCGACCGGCACCTCGTACGCTGGATCGACTATCCAGAGCTGGTAGCTTTGATCGGGGCCGACGGCGGGAAGATCGGCTACGGAGAGCTTTCCTTCCTGGCGTTCGCCGTCCCAGACTGCGACCGCTTGAGCGAGTGGGGCGGTGGCGAGCTGCGAGCGCAGGACTGCGATGCGAAGGTTGTCCAGGACGCTTTCCTGTTCGAGATTTTGGATACGGGCGTCCTTTTCGGCGATGAGTTCGAGCTTTGCGGAGCGATCGACCCAGAACGTGGCGCAGGTGATGGCGAGAGCGGCGGCGATGCCCCAGGGCAGCCAGTTGAACGCGATGGTGGGGGCGGAAGGCTCTGGAGTCTTGGCGCGAACGTTCGTGTTGCTAGGTCTTTGCTCGGGGAGGGAGGAGAAGATCTTTTCTTCGAGGCTAGCGGTCGGCGGCGTAGGATCCGCCAGGAAGGCGAGCAGATCGGCGTTGTCTTCCTGCTCTTGTAGAGCGGTCACGGCGGCGGGATTTGAGCGAAGCTCTTGCTCGAAGCGGCGCAGGTCGTCTCCTTCGAGCGTTCCGAGAGCGTAGAGCGCCGCTAGTTCTGCTAGTTCTTCGCGATTCATAGCTTGCCCTCCAATTCCGAGCGGAGTTTTTGCAGGCCTCGTCTGACGCGAGATTTTACCGTGCCTAGGGGTTGGGACAGCTTTTCGGCGATCTCTGGCAGCGTCATGCCACCGAAGTACGCGAGTTGCAGGATGGTCCGTTGATCTTCGTTCAAGACTCGAAACGCATTGCGCACAGCGCTGCTGGCGTCGCTTAGTTGCACTCGATCGGCGACGTTCGAATTTGCCGCGCTTTGCGAAGATTCGATTATGTCTGGCGCCGACTGCATGGAAATCCTTTCGCGTCGGCTCTTCTTGCGGATCCGGTCGATCGCGCGATTACGGATAATGCGAGTGGCGAAGGTGAGTGGCAGGGCGCGCTTGGCGTCGTAGTCAGGGGCCTGTTTCCAAAGCTCCACGAAGGTCTCCTGAGTCAGTTCTTCCGCATCTGCCTGATTGCCGGTCACTCGGTAGGCGAGCGAATAGAGGGGGTTGGCGATTCGGGCGTAAAGGGAGCGGAATGCGTCGCGGTCTCCGGTGCCGGCCGCGGTCAGGAGGTCGGCATCTGAGGGCGGTTCTACTATCTCTTCTGGAGATCGGGCGAATAGGCTGCTCCTTAGGCTCATTGGGTGTATCCAGAATATCGAGTTTGAGAGGTAGAAGGGTTTTCTGGCGGCAGGCGATACAAATAGGGGCAAAGTGATGGAGCTATTCTGGTTTTCCTTCGTAGCCGAAGTCGATAGACTTTGGTCCTAGCTGAACTTTCCTCCAAAGTCTTGGCAGGCCTTCTTCCTGCGGTCGTGAACGACTTCGGCTACTTTCGGAAGACATCTAGTCTACGAATCCCATCGCTTCAAATTGCCCCTATACCGCTTGTGAGGCTCTATCCCTTTTCTGGCGGGGGCGTTTCGATGAGCTCTCTGGCGTGCTCTGCTTGCTCTTCCGGAAGGCCGATCCTGAGGGCGACCTCGAGGGCTTGTCGGCTGGCTCCCGGGCGTTTTTCTTCGGCGAGGCGAATGCCTTCGTGGTAGCTCTGCTGGGCCATGGCGTTGCTTATGACGGGCTGCTTGCGGTAGTGTATGTAGGCTCTGGTAGTGGCGTCGTAGGCTTCTGAGGTGAAGGTTCCGCTTTGCTGGTAGAGAAGAGCGAGGCGGCCGGCTCCGGCGCTGAACAGCGGGTATTGGGCGAGAACTTGCTGGTAGGCCCCGGTGGCCGCTTCGAGAGGGCCTGCCGCTTCGGTTTCGAGAACGGCTATGAGATCGGCGAGCAGGTTCTTCGTTTGTTTTGCCGCTGGAGCGGGGAGTTCCGCTGGAAGTGGGTTGCCTGGATTTCCGAAGATTTCGATGAGAGTGGCGAGGCGTTGCGCTTTGGCTTGAACGTCTTGGCTGGAGAAGGGGGCAGCTAGGGTTTCCCGGGCTTTTTCGAGTTCGCTTGTGGCGAAGAGGCATTCTGCGAGGGTGTAGCGTAGCGGCTGGTTTCCCGGGTCGAGTCTGACGGCTCGTCTGAGGATGCTGTCCGCCCATCTGAGGTCGCCTTGCTGGTAGGCCATGCGTCCGAGCGTGGCGAGTGTGGCGGAATCGTCCGGGTTGAGGGCGTAGGCTTTTTTCGCGGAGTCGAATGCGGCTTGGGTTTGGCCCGCCGCTTCCTGAACGTTTGCGAGATGGAGATGGGCTCGGGCATTGTCGGCGTTGACGCGTAGAATGCGCCTTAGGAAGTCTGCGGCTTGCGGCAGCTGGCCGCTTTGCTTGTGGATGGCGGAAAGCCCGAAGAGGGCGATGGTGTCGTCGGGTTCGATGGCGAGCTGCGTTTCGAGTTGGGCCCTGGCTTGTTCCGGATCGGCCAGCGGGTCTATATCCAGAATCTGGAGTCGCGGGTTTATGAGATCCTGGCCGGGAAAGCTCTGAGTGGCGCTGACGGCTTTGGCGAGGGCTTCTCTGGCTTTTTCCGCATCGCCGAGCATGTAGTGGGTCATGCCGAGGTGATAGAGGAACTCGGGATTTTCGGAGAGGCCGATCGAGGCCTCGGCGATAAGGCTCATGGCCCAGTTGTAGTTGCCTTTCTGATACAGGATCCAGCCGAGCGTATCGGCTACGTCTGCGTTGCTTGGCTGGAGCTTTCGGGCCTGGCTGGCGAGCTTGTATGCGGTCTTGAGATCGGGGAGGTGTTTCGAGTAGAGGTAGGCTAGGTTGTTAAGGGCGGGCACGAGTAGGGGATCGATGTCGAGGGCCTTTTGAAAGTGAGCGGCGGCCTGCTCGTATTGGTCGGTCTTCTCGTAGAGCGTACCGAGCAGCATGAGATTGTTGATGTTGCTGGGATTGTTCCGGGCCGCGAGATGGAGGCTTTCGATGGCTTGCTCGACTCGGTCCTCCTCGACGTAGATTTCCACCAGAAGGAGGTAGGGTCGCATGTTCTTGGGGTCGATCTCGATGGAGCGGTTGAACTCCGCCTCGGCTGCTGCGAGGTCGTCTACTTGATAGAGTAGGAAGCCGCGCAGGAAGCTGAGCTTGGCGTTCGGAGTGTCGCCGGAGGGAAAGCTGTCGACTCGCTCCAGAGCTTCGGCGAATCGCTTCTGGGCGACCTCGAACATGACGAGCTGCTCGAGGGTGGGGTAGTGGTAGGGGTCGATGGAGAGGGCCTTTTCGAGAAAGGTTCGGGCTTCGCTGAAGCGTTGTAGTTGGATGAGCGATACGCCCATCTGGTGGAGGTAGTCTGAGTTTTCGGGATACTTTTCGATGAGTTGGACGTTTAGGGGGAGGGCTTTTTCATGGTCGCCTTTGTTGCGAAGGGTCTCCAGCAGGAAAAGGGTGGCGTCGTGGTCTTCAGGGTTGTTCTTGACGTATTCCTCCAGGACGAGAATGGCTCCGTTGAAGTCGGCCTGCTCGACTTCGAGCTCGGCAAGGAGGAGATTGGTTTCCGAGGAATCGGGGGCCAGGTAGCTGGCGGTGTAAAGGGCGTCGATGGCTTCCTTTGGGCGGCTGTCTCCCAGGTAGGCGATGGCGAGCTGGAGGTAGGCCTTGGCGGATTTAGGGTAGAGCGTGGTCATCCGCTTGAGCGTGGTGGCTGCGGATCGGCTTTGGCCGGCGGCGTTTTTGAGCTTTCCGGCGAGAAGCAGGGCTCCGGGGTTCTTTTGGTCGAGTCTGAGGACGGTATCGGTTTTCTCGATACCCTGTTCGTACTTGTGGAGCTGGAGGCAGAGATCGGCGTATTCGAGCAGGCTGGGCATGTGCTCGGGGTTCTTTTCGAGGGACTGCTCTAGTACCTGCAGGGCTTCTTCGAAGTGACGGTTCTTTCGGCGGAAGTTCGCGTATTCGATGGCTGGGCCGGGAGCGAATCCGGCTGCCTCGACTGCCTTCTGGAAGCTGGCGGCCGCTTGGTCGATTGCTTGTCTGCTCCAGTGGAGCCGGGCGTAGGCGATGAGGGCTTCAGGGTTTGCCGGCTCGATGGCCAAGGCGGAGTCGAGCAGCGAGCTGGCTTGCCTGGCGTCGCCGAGTTTCGAGTAGAGGCGAGCTTGGGCGACGAGGTATCCGGGCGACGCCTTAACGGCGTCTGGCATGGTTTGAAAGTGAGCGAGCGTTTGCTTGGCTGCCGATCGGTTCTGGGCGGCTTCGGCCAAGGCCAGCAAGGCGGGGGCGTAAGCGGGATCGGCGGCTAGGGCGAGCAAGGCTTGTTCGCGGGCGTCCGAGCTCTTGCGGGCTCGCAGGTAGGTCTCGCTGAGCATGGTCCGAGCCTCCAGATTGGCAGGGTCGAGCTCGAGGCAGGTATTGAGGGCCTTGTAGGCGTGGCGCAGACGGCCTTGCTGGTGGAAGATGCGGGCGAGGCCGATCATGGCCTCGGAGGATTGGAGATCGAGATTGTAGGCGGAGATATATTCTTCCTCGGCGTCTTCGAGTTTCCCTTCGGCGTAGAGAGAGGCCCCTTTTTCGAGATGGCTGGCGACGGTCGGCTTTCTCTTGCAGCCGCTTGTCGCGACTAGGGCGAGAAGCAAGAAGCTCAGGAGGCTGAGCAGAACGGGCCGCAGTTTTGGCGAGCGAGACATGTTGGAGATCCTGATAAGCTGAAAGCCTTGGGGCTAGATTTCTTTTCGAGATGATTGGACGCGACTGTTGCGAGGGATGATCGAACTCTCTGTATCGGCAGCCTGGGCTCGTTGGTAACTGCGTCCTATCGATGTTTCTGTCGTGGGGCGCCTTGCAGTTTCCGTAAATTATGCGTGTAACGTTGCATGCCCAATTTATGGAAGCTGTTTGCTGTGTTGCCTTGCGTGGCGCCCATAGTGTCTTGTCATGCGTGAAACGTAGCGTGGAGTTTCAGCCCGCGTCCGCAGTGCGGAATCCAACGAGTGTGCTACGAAAGTGTCGCCTTCCAAGTCGCGACGCTGCTCCAAACTCTTTCGAGTTCGGCTACTGAAGCAAGCTTTGCACAGTCGAGGTAGCCGAACTCGAAAGAGTTTGGTAAGCTCAGGCGATACTTCGAAACACGCCCGAATCCAACGACGGGGACGCGGGCTGAAGCTCCGCGCTACGTTTTGCGACATTGCTATCCGTGACACGACACTAGGAGCTTCGGGGTTTGTTGGATTGGCAGCCGCAGGCAGCTTTGCCGCAGGCGCTGCCCGGTTTCCGTCCTTTGCTCTTCCAAAGGTAGCGGCGAACCAGGAATGCGCTTGCCAGGAGCAACGCGGCCAAAACACCCAGCTTTTCGATCGTGAGGTTCATTTGACGCTAATGCGGGTTGACTTCGTCTAGCCTGTACTGAAACTCGGTCTCAACAAGAACGAAATGGCAGGAGAGGAACGCTTGAAGACCTTAAACGACCTACGTCAGGGCCAATCGGCCAAGATCAGCAGCTATTTGCCTCGTTTCGCGGCAGCTCGTCGTTTGATGGAGCTTGGTTTGATGCCGGGCGTGACGGTGCGTTTCGTCAAGTCCGCTCCTTTGGGCGATCCGATTGCTCTCGAAGTGGAGGGGCGGCACCTCAGCCTACGGCGTCGCGACGCGGCCATGATTTCGGTGCAGGCGCTTTAGCTGGGCCGATCGAAACAGACGCGCAAAAGTGGCAATCCCTAGCAGTCTTCCCGCGAATCGGCCGATTCGGATCGCTCTTCTAGGAAACCCGAACACCGGCAAGAGCACCCTATTCAATTGCCTGACGGGTCTGCGCCAGAAGGTGGGCAACTACCCAGGCGTGACGGTGCAGCGCAAGACTGGCTCCATGCTGCTCGGGCTGGAGCGGGCGGAAATCATCGATCTGCCGGGCACCTACAGCTTGGCGGCCGATTCGCCCGACGAGCGGGTGGTGGTGGACGCTTTGCTTGGGGAGATGGAATCGGTAGAGCCGCCTGACCTAGCTCTTTGCATTGTCGATGCCACTAACCTGCAGCGGAATCTCTTTCTGGTCTACCAGATCGCCCAGTTGGGCATTCCGGTGGTGTTGGCTCTCAACCATTGGGACTCCGCTCGCCGCCGCAATATCGTGGTGGACCTGCCGTGTTTGCGGGAGGAGCTTGGCGTGCCGGTAGTCCCGATCTCCGCGGCTCGCGCGGAGGGTGTGGCCGAATTGCGTCAAGCCGTGGCGGAGGCTGTGCGAAGCAAGCCTTTGCTCAAGCCGGTTCCTTGGCCGGAAACGGTGAGCTTGGCGATTGCGACGGTGGAGGAGCTTTGCGCTGCGGAGTTGGATCGCGAGCTTTCCCAGGCCGAGATCCTGCGCAGTCTTTTCGATGAGGATCGTCGCTATCTGTCTCGAGCGGGTGTGGGTGACGAGCAGGTCGGCCGGGCGATCGAGGCGGGTCGCCGGGAGCTCTTCAAGGGGGGGCTGAACCCGGGCAACGCGGAAACGGTCCTGCTGTATCGACATATCAAGGACAAGATCGAACCGTGCGTCAATGCAAGCGATTCGCGGCGCGGCGGCGGCAGCGAGTCGATCGACAGCATCCTCACCCACAAGGTTTGGGGGCTGATAGCGTTTCTCGGGCTGATGTACGTCGTTTTCCAGTCCGTCTACAGTTGGGCGGCGCCGTTTATGGATCTGATTGATGCGGGCAAGGGCATGATCCAGGATCTGGTCGGCGGCTGGCTGACTGGCTGGCCGATGCTGCAGAGCATGGCGACTGATGGGGTGGTCGAGGGCGTGGGCGCCGTATTCATTTTTCTGCCACAGATTTTGATCCTCTTCTTCTTCGTCGCCTTGCTGGAAGACACGGGCTATATGGCTCGGGCGGCTTTTCTGATGGACAAGCTGTTCAGCTGGTGCGGCTTGTCTGGCAAGAGTTTCGTACCGCTGCTTTCGAGCTACGCGTGCGCGATTCCGGGAGTGATGGCCACTCGGACGATCCAGGATCCGAAAGCTCGGCTGATCACCATCCTGCTGGCGCCATTCATGAGCTGTTCGGCTCGGCTGCCGGTCTACGTGCTGCTGATCGGAGCCTTCATCGAGCCGAGCTACGGAGCGGCGGTAGCAGGAGCGACCTTGTTCGTCATGCACTTCGTGGGGCTGCTGGTAGCTATGCCGTTCGTGTATTTGGCGAATCGATACGTGCTGAAGATACCGCCGCAACCATTCCTGTTGGAGATGCCATCCTATCAGGTGCCCAAGGTGCGGGACGTGGCTCTGCGCATGTACAATCAGGGCAAGGAGTTCGTGGTCAACGCGGGCACCGTGATCTTCGCGATCACGATCGTAATCTGGGCCTTGCTCTATTTCCCGCGCGGGCCGGAAGTCGAGGCCCAGACGCGCGAGGCGTTCCTGTCCGAGGTTGCGACCGAGCAGGCGGTGAGTCTGCCGGAGGCTGAGGCTTTGCTGGAGAGCGATGAGGAACTGGTTGCCCAACTGGATCACGCGATCGCTTCGGCCTACACGGAGCAGAGCTACATGGGGCGGATAGGCAAGACGGCGCAGCCGGTTTTCGCTTTGGCGGGATTCGATTGGAAGATCACCGTTGGCGTAATCGCCGCGTTTCCAGCCCGCGAGGTGATCATCTCTACTTTGGGGATCATCTACAGCTTGGGTGGCGACACGGATGAGGAGAGCGGCGACTTGCGGGCGACGATGGCGGCTCAAACCTGGCCTTCCGGCGAGCGCATGGGTCAGCCGATTTTCACGATTCCGGTGGTGAGCGCCTTGATGGTGTTTTTCGCCCTCTGCCAGCAGTGCGGCGCGACGGTGGCAGTTGTCTCTCAGGAAACGAGCTGGAGGTACGGCGTGTTTTCCTTCGTCTTCATGACTGGGCTAGCGTGGCTGGCGTCCGTAATCGTCTACCAGGTAGGGAGTCTATTCTGACCGTATACTATCTTCATCCGCTTCTACTTCTTCATCTTCTTCCTGCTCTGCGGTGTTGGATTTCGAGAACCATGTATCGATCCAGGGTCGGCACTTGCGCCGTGCAGCAGAGATTGGATCAACTGACGCGGTGCGGCGACAAGCGCCGACCCTACAGAGTTAAGTAGAGCAGGAAGAAGATGAAGAAGTAGAAGCAGATGAAGATTGGGTACAAAAGAAACCGCAGCCCTTTCGAGCTGCGGTCCCTTTTGCAAAAAGTATCGAGTTTTCGACTACGTCGCTGCTATAGCCACCTCAGAATCATGCGGATGTAGTAAGTGGTGTCGAGTTCGTCGAGGCCGGAGACTTCGGCCTCGCTGTCATAGGTGTTGTTCAGGCCGATGCGGATGCTCCAGTCTTCCGCCTTGAGGGGCAGGTCGAAGCTGGTGTCGTGCACGGCGCGGAAGTTTCCAAAGTCGTCGATGGTGGGGTTGTAGGTGAGCGTGTTGTTCATGGTGCCCCAGTTGAAGACGTATTTGTGGAAGAGGCCGAAGTCTAGGCTGGCGGAGCTGGTTTCCTCGCGGGAGGCGAAGCGGACGAAGTCCGGATCGTCCACGCCTGAGACGGGATTGTCGTCAGCGTCGGCTGGGAAGGCGGAGTACTCCTCGAAGGTGTAGCCGAGACCGCCGCGAACGCTGAGATTCTGGACGTCGTTTTCGACGAATGTGCGGCCGAAACCGGCGGCTGCAGTGAAGAACAAGTCGATGTCCTTGATTGCGTCGAAGCCTGCTTCGCTGCGCACGTACCAATTCCAAGCGTCGCCGAATTCGTTGGTGTAGGTCACTCCGCCTCGCGCATCGTCCGCGCTTTTCTCTCCGTCGGTTTCGGAGGAGTTGATCCTGGCGAAGAATTCGAGCGAGTCGTCAGGGCCTGCGAGAGTGGCAGTGAAAGCGGTGGCCAGGCCGGTGGCGTCCGAGTTGCCGGTCTTGCCGGTGAGGTCGAAAGCGGCTTGGTAGGCCCAGCTGCGTTGCAGTTCCGCGAGCTCGGCTTCCTGACGAAGGGCGGTTGGGCTCTTTTCACCCGGCTGCCAGCTCTCCTTGACTTGGGAGAGGGTGACATTGGCTTCGCCATTGGCGTCCGCTATAGCGAGACCGCTGCTGGAGCCGACGACAGGGCCGAGATAGGTGGCGCCATTCTCGACGGTCAGGTAGATGGGCGCGTCGGTGGTGAAGGAAGCTATCTTGGACTGCTCGATCACGATTTCGCCCGCGAAACTCGTTGCGACGGTGATCTTGCCGTCGTCAATGCCGAGGATCGTTCCGTTGATGGTCGATCCGTCTTGGGTGACGACAGTGTCGGCTTGGGCCAGGCTCGCTGCGAGCGCTATGGCCGGGATGAGGGCGTAGGTTCGTTTCATGTCAGGTGTATTGATTGCGGTTCGAATGGCGGGAGTCGTCTTCGTCTCTCGGATCCGCCTTTGCGACTCGAGAAGACAGTCCGGAGCAAATTGCTTGAGGGAGTTTTGGCAAATAATTTACCGGGAGAATCCCTTTCCTTGAGGGGAAACTCCCGATTTTCTACGTGATGAGCCTAGCCTATTTTGGTTTGGCGCCTGTAAATCGGCGCCCTAACTTCTGCGTTTTCTCGGGACCGTCGCCTATGACAGAAAAATACGAATCGATCTGGAAATCGCTGCAGGAGGAGGCTTCGGCCGCTGCGGATGGGGAACGCCTTTTGGTGGCCTACTTGCAGGAAACGATCCTCGGGCAGAAGTCGTTCGAGGCGGCCTTGAGCTACACTTTGGCTTCGAAGCTCAAGGACGACATCCTGCCGAGCATCACGCTGCGCGACTTGTTTCTGGAGATTCTGGACTCCGAGGAACGCCTACGCGAAGTCGTGCGCATCGACCTTCAGGCGGTAGTCGACCGCGACCCCTCGGCCAATGGCTACCTCTCGCCTTTCCTTTTTTTCAAGGGCTACAGCGCTCTCTCCGCCTTTCGCTTCGCCAATCACCTCTGGTACGAGGAGCGTCGTTCGCTTGCCCTCTACTTGCAAAGCTTGATCGCCGAAACCTTCGGAGTGGACATCCACCCCGCTGCGACTATCGGCCAGGGGATCTTGATCGACCACGCCACTGGCGTCGTTATTGGCGAGACTGCAGTGGTCGGAGACAACGTCTCCCTGCTGCACAACGTCACTCTCGGCGGTACTGGCAAGGAGCGCGGCGACCGCCATCCCAAGGTTGGCAACGGCGTTCTCATCGCGGCTGGGGCCAAGGTTCTGGGTAACATCAGGATCGGCGACGGGGCGAAGATCGGAGCTGGCAGCGTGGTGCTGCATCCTGTGAAGCCGCATTGCACCGTAGTCGGTGTGCCGGCCCGCTCGGTCGGCTCCTGCTCGGAAGCTGCTCCGGCTCTAGGAATGAACCAGCAGATCGACAGCGACCAGGCGGGAGCCGAGCAAATCGACTACCAGGTTTGAACTGGAAGATCGATCATAGCTAGGGTCGTGTCGCGCGTGAAACGTAGCGCGGATCCCGCAGAGCGAGACCGCGTCCGTTGCGTCTCTTATCCTCATCTTTATCTTTATCTTTTATCCTGGGATGAGGATGAAGATGAGGAAGGGAGATGACGAGGGCGAATCGTGGACGCTTGCTGAAGCTCCGCACTACTCTTTGCGACATTGCATCCGTGACATGACACTAGGGCGCAGCCGCTCAGCGGGCTGCGACGCTCGTCTTAGCCGTCTTTCTTGGTCGGGACCTCTGGCATCCCGGCTTGATTCGCGGATCGACCCGCCTACAGTCGCGCCCATGCCCAATGTTTTCGGCAAGCTATTCACTATCAGTACCTGGGGCGAAAGCCACGGGGGTGGCGTTGGGGTGGTCGTCGACGGATGTCCGCCAAACTTGCCCCTGAGCGAGGACGACATTCAGCCGGAGCTCGCTCGCCGTCGTCCGGGCCAAAGCGAAATAACCACTCCGCGCAAGGAGGAGGATGCGGTGCAGATTCTCTCCGGCGTCTACGAAGGCCGCACTACGGGCACGCCGATCTCCATGCTTGTCTTCAACAAGGACGCTCGTCCTGGAGCCTACTCCGAGATGAAGGAGAAGTTTCGCCCATCCCACGCCGACTACACTTACCAAACGAAGTACGGGCATCGCAATCCGGAGGGAGGCGGCCGTTCGTCCGCTCGCGAAACCATCGGTCGGGTCGCGGCAGGAGCGATCGCGAAAAAGATCCTCTCTCTAGCCTCCAAAGTCGAGACGTTGGCCTACGTGAGCCGCATTCACGACATCGCCATGCCGCCTGCGGAGGAGGTGGGGATCTCTTCCGATTCGATCGAGGCTAACGTCGTACGTTGTCCGCACGCGGATACCGCCGAGGCGATGATCGAACGAATCAAGGAAGCCCGATCAAAGGGCGATTCCGTCGGTGGTGTAATCGAATGTCGGATACGAAATCTTCCCGTTGGCCTAGGGGAGCCGGTCTTCGACCGATTCGAGGCGGATCTTGCCAAGGCGATGCTCTCGCTGCCTGCGACCAAGGGCTTTGAGGTCGGTAGCGGCTTCGAGGGCGCCTTGCTCAAAGGCTCCGAGCACAACGATCTTTTCGAGAACCGGGATGGCGAAGTGCGTACCCGATCCAACCGCTCCGGCGGCGTGCAAGGCGGCATCACCAATGGCGAAGACGTCGTCTTCCGCGTGGCCTTCAAGCCTACCGCGACCATCCTCCAGGAACAGCCTACGGTCGATTTGCAGGGCAAGGAAACCACGCTGATGGGACGCGGGCGGCATGACCCCTGCGTAGTGCCGCGGGCAGTGCCTATCGTGGAGGCCATGGCCAATCTCGTGGTTGTCGACCACTGGATGCGACAGCACGCCCAGAATCGCTTGTTTTCCTTCTAGGGGGGCGCTTTTGGCTCTGCAAGGCGCCTAAACTCTCTCGAATGCAGCTGCCTCCGGTTGTCTTTGGCCCGCATCCGGTAGCCGAACTCGAAAGAGTTTGGTCGCCATAGATGATTGAAAAACTACCTGACTTTCGTGGTTTTAGCTCCTAAGTTGCGCCGTATCTAGTTCGAAGATTCTCATGGCTACTCCCTATGTTTATCTCATCCTCGGTTGCAAAGGTACGGGGCAGTTCCAGATCCTGTCCGACCTCATCGACTTTGGGGCCGACAAGGATGAAAAGTCGCTGGTGTATTGCTCCAGCAATGACAAGTCCGATGCGGATGCTGACTTTGCGATTCGCACGCGCGAGGCGACGCTGGTCGCGTACGAATGGGATGGCGGAACGTTGGATCTGCGGATCGATGGCGACGAGGATCTCGTGTTCGTCGTGGCGGACGGTCTCTCCGATCCGGCGGATTTCGTCGAGGCCTTTCACGCTTGGCTGGCTGGCAACGGGTGCGAGTTGGGCCGGGTCATGACGGTGCTGCACTCGGAGCTGGCAATTGCTAGACATGAAGCCTTCGCCTGGTTCGATTGCTGTATCCATTTTTCGGATGTCGTGCTGATGAACAAGCGCGAGAATGTGAGCAACAAGGATATGAAGAAGTTTCTCGACCACTACGAAGAGGAGTGCTTCCCCTGTCTGTTCGAATACGTGAAAAAGGGCCGCGTACCCAATCCTTCACTACTGTTGGAAACCCAGCCTCGCCGTATCACTCGCATCTTCGACGAGCCAGAGATCTTCGAAGACGATGATGAAGAGGAGGAACTGGAGGAGGAAGTGGCCGGAGATCCAACCAAAGACGCCTTTCTCAAGCGGATCTCCGGCGGCCGCAGAGAGCGACGGCTGCCAAGGATAGCCGAGCATCTGTAGCGTAGCGCGGAGCTTCAGCCCGCGTACTAGAGGGTGGCGCGGCTTCTCCGAAGACGCTTTCCGTTTGACAGTTTCATCCCTTCAGAAGGAGCTTTCGTCTATGAAGCGTTATCATCGTCGTCTTTCGCACGAGATCCCTGCATGGGTTAAAGATGGTTCCGTCTTTCATATTCGGATACGCGTATCCGGCAGTTGGAAAGGCTCGCTTGTCGAGCCAAGCATAGGTAGCTCCATTTTGGAATCGGTTTCCTTCTATCAAGAAAAAGGTAACTGGAACTGCCGCGTTTTCCTTTTGATGCCAGATCACCTTCATGGGCTTTTCGCTTTCAACCCTGATCTCTCGATGAGCGAAGTTGTGAGAAACTGGAAACGCTATCATACCAGGGCTTCGGGCGTGGGCTGGCAGGACAATTTTTTCGATCATCGCTTGCGTAGCCATCAAAGCTTGGAAGAGAAAGCTCGATACATTCGCAATAATCCAGTGGTGAGGAATTTATGCGAAACTTTGGAAGAATGGCCATGGGTCTTTGAAGGAAAAGATTGGCTGTAGGAGAAGTCGTCTTCGGAGAAGCCGATCCACCTTGTGCATTGGAATCTTGCTGCGCTACTCCGTCTCAGCCAGCCAGGCGACGATTTTTTCGGCGACATCCTTTTTCGGCATGCTGTCGAACGCCTGTATCCGGTCCTCGGTGACAAAGTGCGCCTTGTTGTCGTCTTGACCGAAGACCTGGCCTTTGCTGACGTCGTTGGCCACGATCAGGTCGCAATTCTTTTCGGCGAGCTTCTTTTGAGCATAGGCGATGAGATCGTCGGTCTCGGCGGCGAAGCCGATCACCTTGCTTGGTCTTTGCCCGGAGGGAAGCTCGCCGACAGCCTTTAGGATATCTGGGGTTTCCTCGAACTGAAGCGTCAGCCCGTTTTCCTTTTTCAGTTTTCTGTCAGACTTGTTGGATACGCTAAAGTCGCTGACTGCTGCGCAGCCCACGAAGATGTCCGCAGGCATGGCTCCCTCGACCGCAGCCTTCATGTCCTCGGCCGACTCGACGTGGACAATGGCGATGTTTGGATGTGGGGTGGGGTCTTCCTTCACCTTTCCCGCTACAAGCGTGACTTGAGCGCCGGCTTGGGCGAGGGCAAGCGCGATGGCGTTGCCCTGCTTCCCGGAGGAGAAGTTGCTGAGATAGCGCACGGAGTCGATGCGCTCGATGGTGCCTCCTGCGGTGACGATGGCCTTTTTGTCTGCAAGGCGCTGGGAGCTTCGGAAATGCGCCTCGATCGCGGCGAGGATCGTTTGGGGTTCAGCCATCTTGCCGATGCCGGTCTCGCCGCATGCCAGGGTGTCCTCTTGGGGGGGCACGATGGTGGCGCCGTCTTGCTGGATCTGCGCTAGGTTGCGACGAAAGGCGGCGTTTTCCCACATTTCGGTATTCATGCCTGGGGCGAGCAGGACGGGCTTGTTTCGGGCGAGCAAGACGGAGGAAGCAAGGTCGTCGCCCAGGCCGTTTGCCATCTTGCCAATGATACCGGCCGTGGCTGGGGCGATGACGATCAGGTCGCTCCGCCGCGACAGCTCGATGTGGTTCATCTCGTAGGAGCGCTTTTCCCAGAGCTTTCCGTGCGAGGGTTTGCCAGTGAGGGTCTCGACGGAAAGAGGCGTGACGAAGGCAGCTCCGCCTCGGGTCAGCAAGCCTTCCACGCTAGCTCCGGCCTTTACGAGCAGTCGGATGAGCTCGAGCGACTTATACGCCGCGATGCTGCCGGTAATGATGATGAGAATACGTTTTCCAGAGAGCATGAGAGAGTGCGAAAAATTGTACGAAAGAAAGTCGCTCGACCAGCTCTAACGACTCGAACTGGAAATCGCAGGTGCGTTTCAAAGTGTCGCCTTGCCAGTTACGATGCTGTACCAAACTCTCTCGAGTTCGGCTACTGAAGCAAGCTTTGCACAGTCGAGGTAGCCGAACTCGACAGAGTTTGGTAAGCCCAGGCGATATTTTGAAACATATCTGAAATCGCACGAAAAATAAGACTGTCTCCTACCAAGCATCCTCTCTCCCGATGCGCTGCCAGAGCCCACTGAAAGCTTGCGCATAAAAGTTCAAGGTTGTGTTTTTAAGTGGCAAAATGTTTTATAAGAGCGGGTTACGAATTTGTCCTGCGAGGATTGAATTGTTGGTTTTGGCTTTGGCCCTGCGAGAGTGGTCCGGTTTCGCGCGGGTTGGGATGCGCTTGGTTTCGCTCGGACTGGACTTGGAAACGCATGCCGTTTTTCGGTATGGCAAACTCTTCGCTTGTCGGAGGGCTAAAAACATATCAATAAATCAGGATATGTTGATAAGTCTTGTCTGACTTGTCGTTTCGAGCTCTGAAATCTATTACGCACATGCCGAAAAACTTCGTATTCTCCTCCGAGTCCGTGGCCGAGGGCCATCCTGACAAGGTTTCCGACTACATTTCCGACAGCGTCCTCGACGCCTGTCTCGAGCAGGATCCGCAGAGCCGGGTCGCTTGCGAGACCCTCGTGAAGAGCAACGTTGTCGTGCTCGCTGGCGAGATTTCGACCAAGGCGGTCTTCGACTACGAAAAGGTCGTTCGCCAGGCCATCCGCGAGATCGGCTACATCAATGATGACGATGTCTTTCATGCCGACAAGGTCTTCGTCACAAACAATCTGACCAAGCAGTCGGATGACATCGCTCAAGGCGTGGACGCCCGCAAGGCGAAGGACAAGGACACGGCTGAGCAGGGCGCAGGCGACCAGGGCATCATGTTCGGCTACGCGTGCGACGAAACTCCTGAGCTCATGCCGGCCGCCGTCATGTATGCCCATCGCATCGGCCGTGAGATCGCGAAGATCCGTCATGCCGGTCGTCAGGCCAAGTGGCTGCGTCCGGACTGCAAGAGCCAGGTGTCAGTCCGCTACGAGGACGACAAGCTCGTGGAGATCACTGCAGTCGTCATCTCCACCCAGCACACCGAGGCGGTCAGTCGTAAGGAGATCGAGAAGTTCATGATCGAGAAGGTCATCAAGAAGTGCCTTCCGAAGAAGCTCCTCACCAAGAAAACCCAGTACCTGGTCAACCCCACTGGCCGCTTCGTCATTGGCGGACCGCAGGGCGACGCGGGTCTGACAGGTCGTAAGATAATCGTGGATACATACGGAGGATCCGGCCGCCATGGCGGTGGCGCTTTTTCCGGCAAGGATCCTTCGAAGGTCGATCGCTCCGCGGCCTACATGTGCCGCTGGGTCGCCAAGAACATCGTGGCCGCCGGCCTCGCCAGTCGAGCCGAGCTTCAAGTCGCCTACGCTATCGGCTATCCCGAGCCCGTCAGCATTACCGTCGAGACCTTCGGTACCGGAACAGTGTCCGAGGATGCTATAGCCAAAGCGGTGGGTGAAGTCTTCAGCTTCAAACCCGCGAACATCGTGAAGCAGCTCAAGCTCAAGGCCCCCATCTACCGCAGCACCACCAACTACGGCCACTTCGGCAAGGACGAGCTTCCTTGGGAAGGTACCACCAAGGTCTCTGCCCTCAAGAAGGCCATCAAGAAATTCCAATAAAACAGGAGGAGAAAATACATGAGTGACACGATTACGGAAAAACCAGCTGAGATGCTGCCCTACAAAGTAGCTGATATTTCGCTAGCCGATTTCGGCCGGAAGGAAATCACGATCGCCGAAGCGGAGATGCCCGGCCTGATGGGCGTGCGCCAGAAGTACGCGGCCGACAAGCCTTTGGCTGGCGTGCGAATCATGGGCTCGCTGCACATGACGATCCAGACTGCGGTTCTTATAGAGACTCTGGTCGAGCTTGGCGCAGATGTGCGTTGGGTCTCCTGCAACATATTCTCCACCCAGGACCATGCTGCGGCCGCTATCGCCGCTGCGGGTGTGCCGGTCTTTGCCTGGAAGGGCGAGACGCTCGAGGAGTACTGGTGGTGTACCGATCAGGCCCTACGCTTTCCCGGCGGCCTCGGTCCGCAGATGATCGTCGACGATGGCGGCGATGCCACGCTGCTAATTCACAAGGGCTACGAGCTGGAAAACGGCAGCGACTGGGTGAATGGCGAGTCCGGCTCCGAAGAGGAGCAGGTCATCAAGAATCTCCTCAAGAGCATCCATGCCGAAACCCCCAACCGCTGGCACGATGTCGTGAAGGAGTGGAAAGGCGTTTCCGAGGAAACGACCACCGGCGTGCATCGCCTCTACCATATGGAGAAGGCGGGCGAGCTGCTCGTGCCTGCGATCAACGTCAACGACTCGGTCACCAAGTCGAAGTTCGACAATCTCTACGGCTGCCGCGAATCGCTTATCGACGGCATCAAGCGCGCGACCGACGTCATGACTGGCGGCAAGGTGGCAGTCGTTTGTGGATACGGCGATGTTGGCAAGGGTTGCGCCCAGGCTCTGGTCGGCATGGGAGCCCGCGTCATCGTGACCGAGATCGACCCCATCTGCGCGCTTCAGGCGGCGATGGAGGGCTTCGAAGTCACTACGATCGAGGATACCCTTGGCCGCGGCGATATCTACGTCACGACGACTGGCAACAAGGACATCATCACCATCGACCACATGGTGAAGATGAAGGACCAGGCCATCGTCTGCAACATCGGCCACTTCGACAACGAGATCCAGGTTTCCAAGCTCGTCGAGTATCCAGGAATCAAGCACGAGAACATCAAGCCTCAGGTCGACAAGTATTCCTTCCCGGCAGGCAACGAGATCTTCCTGCTGGCCGAAGGCCGCTTGGTGAATCTCGGCTGCGCCACCGGCCACCCGTCCTTCGTCATGTCGAACTCCTTCGCCAACCAGACGCTCGCCCAGATCGATCTCTGGAAGAACAAGGAGGTCTACAAGCCTGGCGTCTACCGTTTGCCTCAGCATCTCGACGAGGAAGTCGCTCGCCTGCACCTCGACAAGATCGGCGTGAAGCTGACCAAGCTTTCCAAGGATCAGGCCGACTATCTCGGCGTGCCTGAGGAAGGCCCCTTCAAGCCAAGCCACTACCGCTACTAGGGAAAGCCTCGCTTTCAATTTCGAGCCGCCTCGGACTTTCGTCCAAGGCGGCTTTTCATTTGTCGATCGTAGCGCGGAGCTTCAGCCCGCGGCCGCAGAGAATCCTGAGCTAGTCGAAGGAGAGTGCAGGATCCGTCCCCTGCGGCCGCGGGCTGAAGCTCCGCGCTACGATTAGAACCGTTGGTCCGCTTGAGCGGGCAAAATAGCGATTACTTAAGAGGCCTTGGGCTTGGCGCCCTACGTCCAGCTCCTCATGGGGCGCCAGGCGCGCGGCCTTGCTTGTCTTATTTCCTTTCTCGAGAGTCGTGTTCAAGTCGTTTGGCTCCAGCCCCGATCTTTCGCACTATGTCTCGCACCCGTTCAAGCGCCTCGGTTCTCCTCCTTGTTATTGCGGGACAGTGGACCCTGACGGCAGATGAAGCTCTTGCGCCAGGGAGAGGTGGGGACGATGTGAACTTTCGCGGCATTTTCGACAGCCCCTTGCCTGGAACGGAAAACAGGCATTCGCTGAAGATGACCTTTCACCCGCATTTCGGGGACTTTCATCGCCACGATTCCCTGCGGGTGCCGATCGGCTTCAAGTATGGCTTGAATGATCGCTGGGAACTGTCCTCCGCGGTGGAGACCTTCGTCGATCACGGCTTTGGAGATCGGAATTGGGGAGACGACGCGGGCCTTTCCGGCTTCGAGATCAGCAGCAAGTATCGCAAGCGTTTCTTTGAAAACTACGATTGGGACCAGGTTGTAGGCATCGAATATTCGACTCCTACCGGGGAGGTGCCGGAGGAGCTGACCGATGGTTTCGCCCACTTTCGTCCATTCATCAATTTCGCCCGCCGCTTCGAGCGTGACCGCTCGGCCCAGTATTTCTGGGGGCTTGGTCTGGATCTAGTCAGCAAGACGTCCTATCGAGGAACGAATCGCAAGAATGCGTTGGAGGACGATGCTCAGGTGTTTACCTTCGGAGCCGTTTGGGAGCGCGAGCGTTTCAACTACACGCTGGAGACTTCGTTCGCAACCACGCGACTGATCGGCGACAACGCCCGCGATCTTATCGTGATCAAGCCGGGCTTCATCTGGAAGGTGCCCCGCTCCCATACCTTCAACTCGCGAGGGAACTGGCTATTGGGTCTTGGCCTTAAGGCCATCCATGGACACGATGGCTTCGACATCGGCCTCTCCGTAAAGGTGAAGATCAGCCTGAAGTTCGACCGCTAGCGCTAGTCCCTGGGAACGCGGGCGGCTCGTCCGCATCGATATGGGATCATGCCAGTTGCGGGCGAGCCGCCCGCGTTCCCAGATCGGAACATTGCTTTTAAACACTCCCTATATAGAGTCGGTGATCTCCTTGACGCTGCGCTTGATGGCGTCGCGGTTGAAGATGCGCTCCTTCCAGTCGGGCAGGAAAATACTTTCCTGGGCCTTGGCGATGGCGTGTTTGGCGCCGTCGGAAAAGGGGAAGCCGGCCATGTCGAATATGATGGCGAGCTCGGTGCGCAGGTGGCCGAGGACGAAGTCCCAGGCGGCTTCCTTGGGCACGCCCATCTTGATGCCTTCCTCGAGGGCTTCGCGACAGCCGTAGATGAGGCTGGCAGTGGTGGTCTCGACCACGGCGGGCTCGAGAATGGCCATCTGCTCGACGCTGATGCGGTGGGAGCGTAGGATGGGCTTGAACATGGCTTTAGCGATGCCTTCGCAAATGGCGTAGTCCTCTTCGGGGCCTTGGTGCAGGGCGTTGACTATGCTTTGCTTTGCCGCTTTGCCGCCGAACCAGTCGACGTGGGCTTCCTGGTTGGGCTCGTATTCGAAGAGGGGCGGATGGCAGGGGTGGGAGACGAAGTAGGTGAGGTCGTCGCGCAGGGGAATGACTTCGGCATAGGCTGCGGCGGGATCGAGGCTGATGACTCGGGCGCCGGACTTGAGCTGCGGTATGACGCTGGGGGAAATCTTGCCGATGAGCTTGTCGGGGAGGGCCAGGATGACGGCGTCGGCGTCTTTCATGGCTTCCTCCTGCGAAACGACGGAGAGCCTGCGTTCCTCGAGGTTGGCGATGCCTTGGGGGCTGACTTCGACGTTGAGCATCTGGTAGCCGGTTTCGCCGATCATGTTGTCGGAGATGCGGCAGCCCATTTTGCCGCCGGCGCCGAGGAGGGCGATTTTCAAGGGAGTGGTCGTTGTTGGGTTCATGGGTGTCGGGTTCTGGGTTAAATGCTTCTCTTTTGGTTTAGATGCCTGGGGTAGGGATGGACCGCCGGGCCGTCCGCATTGCAGGATCAGGCTTTAGCGGACGGCTTCCCGACGAGTCGGGATCCCTACCTTTTTGAATACCCCGCCCCTTGAGGCGGGGATCTTTATTTGGGTTTAGCATACTTCTGCAGCGCCTTGGCGAGTTCGTCGTGAGTTTTTGAATACTCTTCCAGGGAGATTCCTTTGATGGCGGCTTCCCAGCTTTGCTTGAGGCTGGCCATGCCGGCGGCGGGGCCGTCGGGGTGGGCCATGATGCCTCCGCCGGCGAGGTACATGAGGTCGACGCTTCCGAGGCGCTGATAGGTGTCGGGCGCTTGGAGGGCGGATTGGCCGGAGGAGAAGACGGGCATGACGGCGTGGCGTCCGGCCATGGGGGCGAGGCAGGTTTTGGCGGAGGCGAGCACGGAATCGTCGGGCTCGCAGAACTTGTTGCGCAGCCCGTTGACGTGCAGGTGGTCGACGCCGACGAGCCGGAAGAACTTCTGGAAGGCGAGGTAGGACATGCCGAGCAGCGGGTGGCGGGAGAGCATGCCCCAGCCGGCGCGGTGTCCGTGGATGGGGAGCTGGCTGCGCTTGCGCAGATAGGAGAGTCCTGAGAGGCCGACGGGTATCATGTTTGTCATGACGCAGGTGCCTCCGCCGGCGAGCACGGTGTCGTGGTGGCGGATCATGGCCTCGGGCTCGTCGGATATGTTGAAGGCGTACATGGCCTTTTTGCCGGTCTTTTCCGCGTGGTCGTTGATGACGGGCATGACGGCGGCGACTCTGTCCTTGATCGGCGAATACGGTGGGTTGGCGATGAGCTCGTCGTCCTTGATGAAGTCGATGCCCGCTGCGAGCAGCTGCTTCACGAGGGCGGCGGTGTCGGCGGGAGCGAGGCCGACGCTGGGCTTGACGATGGTGCCGATGAGGGGGCGGTCGTAGACGTTGGCGAGCTTGCGGGTGCCTTCGACGCCGAATTGGGGGCCTGGGTGGGCCTTGGCTAATTCGTCTGGGATGTCGAGGTCGAGCAGCTTGAGTCCGGAGAAGGGGGAGAGCTCGAAGAGGTTGCCGGCGACTTGGGCGAATAGGGCGAAGAGGGAGTGGCCGGTGTTTTCGAGGGGGAAGGAGAGGGTGACCTTGGCTTGCTTGAGAGGGGCGCTTGCGGGCTGCTTGGAGCCGGGGAGAGCAGCTACACTGGCTTCGCCGCATTCCTCGATGTCGATGATTTGGGCGCCGAAGCGTTGCTTGAGTTCGTCGGTCTCGCCGGGGATGGCGACGAAGGTACCGCTGGACTGTTCTCCTGCCATGTGAGCGGCGGCCTGTTCCAGGGGATGGGCGGTCTCGATGAGATAGCGGGCGACGATGCGATTTGAGGGCGGTGCGGGGTTCATTGCGGCGAGGTCGATTTTTCGCGGGAGAAAAGAATTGAATATTTTGCAAGAACTTGCATGTATGTAAAGTCTATATAGTTGGTTGTCCGTTTGGCTGACCTGTCGCCTGACGGTTGCTCGACTGAATTTTCGCCTCTACCTTTTCGACTATGGCTTCATTGAAATTCGCAACGATCGGCACGGGATTCTGGTCCCGCTTTCAGCTTGCCGGCTGGAAGGAACTGGAGGGCGCGGAGTGCGTTGCTCTGTACAACCGCACCTTGTCGAAGGCGGAGGCCCTGGGGCAGGAGTTTGGGATCGAGGCGGTTTACGACGATTTGGAGAAGCTGTTTGCGGAGCAGGAATTGGATTTCGTGGATATCGTGGCTGGGGAGAGCGTGCACGAGCGCTTTACCTTGATGGCGGTGGAGCGGGGGATCCCAGTCATTTGCCAGAAGCCTTTGGCCCCGGACTACGAGACGGCGGCGAGCATGGCGCGGGCGTGCCAGGAGGCGAACGTGGGGCTGTACGTGCACGAGAATTGGCGCTGGCAGCGGCCGCTGCGGGAGCTGAAGCGGATCATGGACGAGAATCGCATCGGCCGGATTTGGCGGGCGCGGGTGATCTACTGCTGCAGCTTCCCGGTTTTCGAAAACCAGCCGTTTCTCAAGGAACTGGAGCGTTTCATTTTGATGGATATCGGTACCCATGTATTGGATACTACGCGATTCTTGTTTGGCGAAGCGACGTCGCTGCATTGCCACACGCATCGCGTGAACCAGGGAATCAAGGGCGAGGATGCGGCGACGGTGATGCTCAAGATGGCGAGCGGGGCGACGGTCTCGGTGGAGATGAGCTACGCGAGCCGTTTGCTGGACGAGCGTTTTCCGCAGACTTACGTGGTGATCGAGGGCGAGGACGCGTCGATCGAGCTGCGAAAGGATGGCTGGATTCACGTGACGACGCGCGAGGGGGTCTCTTCGACCCAGGCGACGCCGGAGTACTATCCTTGGGCGGATGCCCGTTACGACTGTGTCCATGCGAGCATCGTGGATTGCAACCGAAACCTTCTGGGGGCCTTGCAGGGAGGCGCTCCGGCGGAGACCACTGCGGAGGACAATTTGAAGACCTTGGATCTGGTGCGCCGGTGCTACGAGTCGGCGGCTTCGGATTCGACGATCGTTATCGAGTAGGGCGGCAGTTCGCGGGTTTCGCCCTGGAATTCGGCTTCTTGTGGTTTGCCGGTGTAGTTGACGATTGCCAGGACGTTTTTCGTTTGTCTAGCCGGGTTTTCAGAGAGTGGTGCGGTCCCGACTGAAGTCGGGAACGCATGCGCGTGTACAGTGGGGCGCGATTCAGTCGTCTTCGGAGAAGACGACCCACCTTTGGGCGACTGAACAGAAGAAAAATGCTCTAGGCGTTGGTGGTCTTCGGTTTCGATGCGGGCGGCTTCGACCTTGAAGGGGTTCGAGCTGTCGAGCAGGGCGATCTGTCCGCCTTTGAAGGAGGCGAAGAGTTCGAAGGCCTTGTAGAGAGGAAAGGTTTCGCCGGGTTTGGAGGTAAAGAGATTTGGAAGGGGGCAGCCTTGTTCGCGTTCCATGACGCCTTCCCAGCCTCGGGTCTGGTAGTAAGTGAGGGACGTGGCGGCGCTGGCGGAGAGGCGCAGGAGGCTGCCGGCGGTCCAGGCGTAGCCGAAGGGGGTGGCTTGGCGTGGATCGACAGTGGAGGGGAGCTGGCCAGCGGGCGTTTCGGGCTCGGGGCCGGTGGCGTTGGGGTTGAAGCGAGGCTGTAGTGTGATTGGGGATACGGCGACGTTTTTCCCATCGGCGATGGCGCGCGCGTCGTTGGCGGCGGTGGTTTGGGCGCCGAGGGTTTCTATAAGCGAGGCGTCGTCGAAGGCGTGTACCTGGGGGTTGATGGAAAAGCAGACGCCGTCGAGCAGGCGGGTTTCGGGGCGCTGGCGATTGAGCTCGGCGAAGTAGCAGTCGGTTCCGGCCAGGATTTGGGCCGCGGGGGCACTGGCTCGGAGCTTGGCTTCGACTTGCTCGATGGTGGCGGCGGGGGTGGATTTTTCGTCTTCGTGGAGGACGAGGTAGCGGGCGACGGGGATGCTCTCGGATTGGATTTGGACGACGAGGGCGTCGACTGCGTTGCTGGTTTGCTCGTTGGCGAAGAGGGCGATTTCGAGGGAGGCGCCGATTTGCTTGGCGAGGCGCTGGCCGTGTGCGAGCGATTCGTTCCAGTCGGGGCGGACGAGGTGCAGGTCGATTCTCAGGTGATCGAGGTGCAGGGTTGCGAGTCGCTCGATTTCGGCGGGAGAGTAGGGTTCGCTGTCGTCTGGCGAGAGGGCGAGGCCGATGTGGGGGATGGAGTAGCTAGGAGCTGCGTTGCTGAGAGAAAGGCGCGTGGGGCTGGCGGTCGGGGGTAGGGCGTCGTTGGGCGTTCCGTGCAGGGAGAGCTCGATTTTCTGGCTTACCGAGTCGCCTGCTTTCATTTGAACGGGGAAGGGCAGTTCGAGGGGGGTGCAGTAGGTTTTATAGGAGGCGTCGGTCCAGTTGCGCTGGTCTTCCATCTCGAAGGTATCGCCTTCCATGAGTACTTCGAGTTCCTGGCCGTTGTCGAGCGAATGGCGGATGGAGCGAAGATTCTTGAAGGGCTGGTGGGGCGATATGCTCGCGGGAAAAACGCCTTGTAGTTGAGATCCGGTTACTTCAAGGCAGTGGCAGGGCTTGCCGGCGAGCTGGGCGCCGTGGAGGACGACGAAGCCGAGACGGTTTTTGAGGAAGTCTTGCTGGCAGTCGCCGGAGAATCGGTAGGCGATGGTTCCCTGGGCGTTGCCTCCGAGCGTCGCTTGACCGGCGAACTGGATGGGGCCGCTCTTCCAGGAGAAGTCGAATTGGATGCGAAAGCCTTGCTCGTCGGATTCGCTTTCGAGGTTTTCCACGATGGGGGGAACGGTGTCCCAGTTTTGGTCGCGCATGGCGAAGCAGATTCCGCGGAGGGCTTCGGATCCATCGACCTGGACGTAGCGGAGGAGGAGCTCTTGGGGGTGAAAGGTCGCCTTGATTGGTCCGGAGGTGATCGCTATGGTTTCCATGAAGAAAATCGAGTAAGTTTTTGTTTGCTGAAAAAGCAAAAACTTGCATGAATAGCAAGAATATATATCTACTCGTCTAACCTGAAAACATTTTGAAAGAGAAAGCGGATCTGAATCTGGTCGAGATCAATGTGGCGCGGCGCATCGCGTCTTTGCGCAAGGACAACGAGCTGACCTTGAAGGAGCTTGGAGCGGCCGCGGGTTTGTCCGAGGCGTATCTGTCGCGGGTGGAGAATCTGAAGACGGCGATCAATATTGCGAACCTGTCGAGGCTGGCGGAGGCATTGGGCGTGTCGGTTTCCGTTTTCTTCGAGGACTCGGGGGACGACCGTCCTGTGGTGGTATGCCGCGCGGGGAAGGGCAAGAAGATGCGTTTCCGAGGACGGAAGGGGCTGCGAGTCAGCCTTTTGGCGGACGGCAAGAAGGACAAGCTGATGGAGCCTATTTTGGTGGACGTGGATTCGGCGAATCCGGATGGGCCGATGAAGTCGCATTCCGGTCACGAGTTTATTTATGTAGTGGAAGGCAGCTTGCTTTTGAGCATCGGCAAGGAGGAGATCGAGATGGGGGTCGGGGATTCGGCTTATTTCGATGCGCGACTGGAGCATCGGGTGCGTCCCGCGAATGGAGGAAAGACGCGCGCCTTGTCGATCGTGACCTCCAAGGACTATCATTTTCACGGCGATATCTCGCGGATCATCGATGTAGCTTCGAAGGCGTGAGGAAATGTTCGAGGAGTTACCAGAGGTAGGGCTCGATCGCCGAGCGAGCCGCAGTGCCCGATGGAAATCTAACCGACGCGGACCGCTCGGCGATCGGTCCCTACCACTTGAGACGCTATGAACGCTCTGGAGCTTAGCTTCTACGGGGACGACTTTACCGGTTCGACCGATGTGATGGAGTGCCTCTGTCTGCATGGGGTGGAGACGGTTCTGTTTTTGGAGCCGCCGTCTGCTGAGCTGTTGGAGAAGCGTTTTCCTGGCGCGAAGGCGGTTGGAGTGGCTGGAGTTAGCCGCTCTTTGAATCGGGATGAGATGGAGCGGGAGCTCAGGGGGAAGTTCGAGAGTCTCAGGACTTTGAATACGCCTTTCTTTCACTACAAGGTTTGCTCGACGTTCGACTCGGCTCCCGAGGTGGGCAGTATCGGTCTGGCGATCGAAATCGGGATGGAGGTGTTCGGTTCGACCAAGGTTCCCTTGGTGATCGGAGCCCCGCGTTTGAAGCGCTACGTGGCGTTCGGCAATCTGTTCGCCGCGGCGGGAGAGGAGGCGGTTCGCTTGGATCGCCATCCGACGATGGGCCGCCATCCGGTGACGCCTATGGACGAAAGCGACATTCGTCTGCATTTGGCGAAGCAGACCGACCAGCCTATTGATTTGGTAGACTGTCTGGCTCTCGAGGGCGACGAAAAAGTCGCTGGCGAGCGCTATGACGCGATTCGGGATGGTATTGTTTTATTCGATACGATTACGAACAGCCATTTGCCTTTGATTGGCCGCTTGCTGGATGAGGGACGCTCGGAAGGAGGGGTCCAGTACGTAGTGGGATCTTCCGGCCTAGAGTATTGCCTGGGAGCGCATTGGCTGGAGAGCGGAAAGTTCGCGAGCCCGAAGGGAGAATTTGTAGCTAAGGAGAGCGAGCTGGTGGTCGCGATGTGCGGCAGCGCTTCGCCGGCGACGTCAGGACAAATTGAATACGCTTTGGATCAAGGCTACTATGGGATCCGATTGGATGGGCGCCTTTTGATCGACGATGGTCGGGTGGAATCGGAGATCGAGCGTTGCGTTTCCGAGTCGAAAAAGGCGTTGCGGGACGGGAAGAGCGTTGTCTTGTACCTGGCGCGCGGTCCGGAGGATCCAGCGATCGAGGAGACGCGGACGACGGCTCGCGAGAAGGGTGTCTCGATGCTTGGCCATCGCTTGGGCGAGGCTCAGGGTCGCATCTTGAAGAGAATATTGGAAACGTCTGGACTGCGCCGGGCTTGCGTGGCGGGTGGAGACACCTCGGGTTACGTATCCAAGGAGTTGGGAATCTTCGCCTTGGAGATGGCGGCGAGCATCGCTCCGGGAGGTCCGCTATGCAAAGCGAGCAGCGACGATCCGGCCTTCGACGGAATCGAAATCGCGCTCAAGGGCGGCCAAGTAGGAGTGCCCCAATTTTTCGAGCAAGTTCGGCGAGGGCGAGTGTGAAGGTAATATAGCTTTCGATCGGGAGCTAGGAGACGATGAGCAGCCAGTCTTGGCTGTCGGGCTTCTTGTAGGTCAGGATGAAGGCGTTTGCGTCGGGGGCGGCTTCTTGTTTGTCGCCTGTTCTGGGGTCGATCCAGTGGGCTTGGGCGGGTTCGCGGGTCAGCTGGAGCTGTACGTTGTCGCCACCGGGGCTGTAGGCGACGACGGGGGACTCGTCTGGCTTGGCGGCTACTTTTATATAATTGGCTCCGTCTACGAATCCGGGTTGTTCGGCGAGGAGTTGGTCGGCGGGGAGCAGCTCGGTCCAGGGAAGGGCGGCGATAGCTTGCTTTAGAATCTGCAGCCCACGGGTTCCTTCGCTTTCCATCCACTCGGTCCAGGGGCCGGATATCCATTCTTCGGAATGGTTTTCGGCTTGTTCGTTCTGCTCGCGATTCCAGGCCCAAATGCTGGCGGTGCCGAAGGTGACGCCGGCGATGGGCGCCCCGAGTATGGACCAGTAGGCGGCTCGGCGAACGGAGAAGGCGCAGCGGGACTGGTCGGGGAGGACTCGCTCGTAGTAGGGTTCGGTATTTATAAACGGCATCTTGAGGTCTCGCCATCGGTAGGTGTACGGACCGTTGGTGAGGAAGCCGTCGGCGCCTTCATTGTGCCCGCTTTGGATGGAGGCTATATTATACCAGGACTCGGTGGCGTAGTAGTCGTTTGGCCAGAATCCGCCACCTGGGTGGATGGTGACGAGGGCGTCTTCGCTATCGGCGAAGATGGCGGCGCCGACGCGTTTCATGAGGGCGCCGAATTCGCGGCCGCGGTAGTCGCCGTCCCCGCCGTAGAACCAGATGGGGGAGAACTTGCCCCAGCGGGCGAGCATGTCGCGGCCGATCTCGATCATGGCTTTCTCGCTATATAGGGGATTGCAGACGCTTTGCCGCATGTAGGCGTGTTCGCCTTGATGGAAGGGTTCGAGGTTGTTGAGCCAGAGCATCACGGGCACGGGTATCATGCCGTGGTCTACGATCTTCTGGATACGCTCGTCCATCTTCTGGAGGGCGGCTTCGTTGCGGACGACTTTCCCATCGATCTCCTGGTAGGTGGAGCCGTGGGGGGGCTGTTCGCAGGCACGCCAGTGGGTGGGGACGAACTGGACTGCGGTGAATCCTTGCTCGGCTCGCAGGGAGAGATACTGGTCCCACTCGGAGTCGGTTGCCTTGAGGGCTCCGTTCCAGGCGGTGTCGGCGAGGAAGAAGAAGGGGTTTCCGCTTTGGTCGACGAAGTGGCGTCGGTTTTGGCTGATGGAGATTCTGCTCATGTGGGTTTGTCTATATAAAATGAATGGGTGTGTTTTCTGCCCACAGATCGCACAGATTTTCGCAGATGGATCTGCATCAAGGATGGGTGGCTCTCGCATACGCTAAATCACAGGCCTTTATTATTCGAGAATCTGCGAAAATCTGTGCTATCTGTGGGCAAAAACTATATAGAGTTTCAGAATGATATGCTATTGCTTGTCGGCGGTGAAGCCGGGCCAGTCGTCGGTGCGGAAGGGGGTGAGAGGGAGGCGTTGCTTGTTTACGACGTTGGCGACTGGATTGTTTGCCCAGGCGTAGCGGACGGCGACGGGCTTGGGCACGCGGTTTGCCGAGAGCTTGATCTTGTTTCCGTCTACGATCTCGGCGTCGGCCCAGACGAAGTCGCGATTCTCGCCGGCGATGGCGAAGCCGTGGATGTCGTGGAAGTCGTGTATAAACAGTCCGATCTCGGCGTGATCGAAGGTGAGGGTGACGGCGTCGCCGTCTATTTCCATAGAGCGGTAGGTGGGGCTGCGGTGGGCGACGTCAATGCCGTAGTCGTTTGCGAGGGCCCAGCGGGCTAGGCGATTGGCGACGGTCTGCTTGTCCTTGGGGTGAATGTTGTTGGCGGCTCCGACGTCGATGGCGACGGCTTGGCCGAGGTTTGGCAGCCGGTGGAGGGTCATGGTCTGGGCTTCGCGCAGTTCGGCCCAGGCGCTTTCCTTGGGCTCGAGGCGTCTGCTTCTGAAGCCGGCGAGCTGGACGTAGTAGAATGGGAAGTCTCCCTGTCCCCAGGCATCTCGCCAGCTTTGGATCATGAGGGGGAAGAGTTCTCGATACTGGTAGGCTCGGCCGACGTTGGACTCGCCTTGGTACCAGATGGCGCCTCGGATTCCGTATCCGATAACTGGACTCAGGACACCATTATATAGATTGGCGGGTCGGTGGTGACTCTTGGCGGGGTGACCGGGGGCGCGTGGCTTGCGGCCCTTTTGTCCGTCGGCTTCCCACTTGGCGAGCCGAGCTTGGTAGTCGGCTTGGGCGGCTTCGGGGTCGTACTCGGCGATGCTTTTTTCCCATCGCTGGAGGAGAGGGGTGTAGGATTCGTCTGCCTCGAGTGCGGGGAGAGGAGTCCAGGCCTCGGCGGTGGAGCCTCCCCAGGAGTTGTCGATGAGGCCGATGGGGACTCCGAGGGTGTTGTGGAGCCGACGGCCGAAGAAGTAGGCGACGGCGGAGAATTCGATAATGGACTCGGGGGTGACGACTTCCCATTTGCCTTCGAAGCTCTCCTGGGGCGTTTGGGAGGCCCAGCGGGGGACGGTGATGTGGCGGATCTGGGGGAAGTTCGCGGAGACGGCTTCAAGGTCGGGGTCCTTGGAGTTGCGGATGTTCCACTCCATGTTGGACTGGCCTGAGCACAGCCAGACTTCGCCTACGAGTATGTCCGAGATCTCGATGCGGTTCTTTCCCTTGATGTTGAGGGTGTATGGGCCGCCGACTTCGAGAGGTTCGAGGGTGACGCGCCACTTTCCGTCGGCGTCTGCGATTATGGGGTGGGTTTGTCCGTCGATGGAGAGCTTTGCCTTTTCGCCTGGCTCTGCCCATCCCCAGACCTTGTTTGGCTGGTCTCTCTGCAGGACCATATGGTCGGAGAAGAGAGGGGAGAGGGTGATCTCGGCCTGGGCGAGGCTCGCGAAAGTAGCCAGGATGGCGATGGCGAGCGTGTGGCGGGCTTGTTTCATCGGTTGGAAGGATTTTTCACGATGCCGCCCTGCGTCACTCCATTATTCACTAACCGTGGTTAGCTCATTATCATCCGTAGGGTCGGCGCTCGTCGCCGCGCCGTGGAGCGTAGATCGAATCTACGCGGTACGTCGCAACCGTCTTCGTTCTTCGAACTACGCCGAGTCATGAGCGACGACTCTGCTTTCGAGATGGTTCCAGAACCTAACAAGTAGAGCTAGGCCGCGTGGACAAATTGCTCATGTCGCCTATTTCGGTGGCTTTTGGCCCAAATTGTGTTCCCTCACCTCGATGAATCTCGATTCACCTCGAATCGAGAGCCACAATTTTGACTCAAAAGCCCCTCGAAAAGACTCGTTCCGCAATTTGTCCACGCGGCCTAATGTTCGTCGGTTGTGATGCCGGGCCAGTCGTCGGTGCGGAAGGGGGTAAGGGGGAGGCCCTCCTTGCTGCGCAGATTGCACACGGGATTCATTGCCCAGCCGTAGCGGACGGCGAGGGGCACGGGTACCAGGTCGGATCGGACTTTGACTTTGTTTCCATCCACGATCTCGGCGTCGGCCCAGACGAAGTCCCGATTTTCGCCTGCGATGGCGAAGCCGCGGATATCGTGGTAGTCTTGGATGTACAGTCCGTTCTCTGCGTAGTCGAAGGTAAGGAGGATAGAGTCCCCTTGGATCTCCATGGAGCGGTAGGTGGGGCTGTGGTAGGCGATGTCGATGCCGTAGTTGTTGGCCAGGGCCCAGCGGGCGAGGCGGCCGGCAACGGTCTGCTTGTCTCTAGGGTGTATGTCGTTGGCTTCTCCAGTGTCGATGATGACGGCTTGTCCGACGTTCGGCAGTCGGTCGAGAGTCATGGTCTGGGCTTCGCGCAGCTCGGCCCAGTGGCTATCCATGGGCTCGAGTCTTTCACGGGAGAAGTCGGCGAGCTGGACGTAGTAGAATGGGAAGTCTCCCTGGTCCCAGGCGTCTCGCCAGCTTTGGATCATGAGGGGGAAGAGGTGCCTGTACTGGTAGGCTCTTTGGGTGTTGGCTTCGCCTTGATACCAGATGACGCCGCGCATTCCGTATCCGATCACTGGATGCAGGACGCCATTGTATAGATTGGCGGGGCGATGATTATGCTTGGTCGGGTGAATGGGGGCGCGTGGCCTGCGGCCTCTTCGGTCGCGGGCTTCCCATGCGGCGAGGTTGGCTTGGAATTCGGCTTCGGCGGCTTCGGGATCGTATTCGGCGATGCGCTTTTCCCATCGTTCGAGGAGCGGGGCGTAGCGTTCGTCGGCTTCGAGCGCATGGAGGGGAGTCCACGCTTCGGCGGCGGAACCTCCCCAGGAGTTGTTGATGAGACCGATGGGCACCTCGAGTGTCTGGTGGAGCTGGCGGCCGAAGAAGTATCCTACGGCGGAGAATTCCGCGATGGATTCTGGGGTGACGACTTCCCATTTCCCTTCGAACTGCTCCAGGGGAGTTTGGGAGGCGATCCTGGGGACGGTGATGTGCCGGATTTGTGGATACTTGGCGACGAGGATCTCGAGATCGGCGTTCTCCGTCCTGCTGACGTTCCACCGCATATTCGACTGGCCTGAGCATAGCCAGACTTCTCCTACGAGTATGTCTGAGATCTCGATGCGGTTCTTCCCCTTGATTTGGAGTGTGTAGGGGCCGCCGACTTCGAGGGGGTCGAGGGTGACGTGCCACTTCCCGTCGGCGTCTGCGAGTATGGGGTGATTTTGTCCGTCGATGGAGAGCTTGGCCTTTTCTCCTGGCTCTGCCCATCCCCAGACTTTGTTTGGCTGGTCTCTCTGCAGGACCATGTGGTCGGAGAAGAGCGGGGAGAGTGTGATCTCGGCCTGGGCGAGGCTCGCGAAGATGGTTAGGCTGGTGGCAAATAGGATTTGCGTGGCATGCTTCATTTTTTGGGGAGTTGGGTTTTACCGACCTCAGTTTATGGAGCCGATATTTAGTAACCGTGGTTAGATGGGCTGCATTGCGGAAATGCGAATTGGACTTTGATTCGAGCGGAATCCTATGGTCAATATTTGTCTCATGAGAACCCCATTTGCTTTCCTGCTGATATTGGCGCTGTCGTTTGGTTTTGGAACCTCGGCTTCCGAGAAGCCAAACGTGCTTCTGATCATGGTCGACGACTTGAACGACTGGTTGGGAGTAAATGGGGAATCGGGCCATTCTCAAGCGATCACGCCGAATTTGGACCGCTTGTGCGAGCAGGGCATGTACTTCGCGAATGCCCATTGTTCGGCTCCGATTTGCGGGGCTTCCCGCTTTTCGCTTATCTCGGGGCTATTGCCTTCGACGACCGACTACTATGTCCACAGTCCATTGGAGGGTCGGCTCGATGAGTATCGGGAACGTGGTTACAGGATGCTGCCGGAGTATCTGAAATCCCAAGGCTATCGTACCATGGGCGGCGGGAAGCTCTACCATCGGGGCACGCGCGACTTGCTGGAGGTGGACGACTGGAGCGTGGAGATGCCGCATTATGTGTTGAGCGAAGCTTGGCTGGAGAAGGGTCACTTCTACGCGAAGCACAGCGCGTACTTCCATCCGTTTCCGAAAGGCGGGAGCCAGATTATCGAGTACGGCAATGGCTTTTCGCTTTGCGGGGGGCCGCTTGACCCCGAGGACATGCCCGATGGGCGGATGCCGGACGAGCTGATCGCGGATTGGGCGGTGGAACGATTGGGGGAGGAAGGCGACGAACCTTTCTTTCTGGCGGTAGGCCTCGTGCGTCCGCACGTTCCGTTCACGGCTCCTCGGAGGTTCTTCGAGCTCTACGACGAGGATTCGATCGAGTTGCCGGAAGTCTTGCCGGACGACCTGGCCGACGTGCCTCGAATCGCTCGGGCCAATGCCATGGGAATTTTGGAGAAGGGCGATCACGCGGTGGTGATGGAGATGGGCGAGGACTACTGGCGGCTGCTGGTGCATTCCTATCTGGCGTCGGTTTCGTTTGTGGATTCGCAGATTGGCCGAGTGCTGAAGGCGCTGGACGATAGCCGCTATGCGTCGAATACGATCGTGATCCTGACGAGCGACCATGGCCAGCATTTGGGAGAGAAGGCGAAGTGGCGGAAGATGAGCCTTTGGGAGGAATCGACGAGAGTGCCGCTGGTGGTGGCTTTTCCCGACGACAGGAACGCGGGCGCTCGATTAGAGGAGGCGGTGAGCTTGCTTGATCTCGCGCCGACCATCTTGGACCTTGCTGGACTCGAGCCCTTGAAGCAGCACGAGGGCGAGTCCTTGGTGCCGCTGCTGGACGACCCCTCGGCTCGGCGAGAGGCTCCGGCAATTACGACTTGGCTGTATGGCAACCACTCGGTCCGCGACGAGCGCTGGCGCTACACGCGTTATCGCGATGGCTCGGAGGAGTTGTACGACCACAGCAAGGACCCGATGGAATTCGAGAATCTGGCGGGCCGCGAGGAATTCGCGGAAGTGATCGAGGGACTCAAGCGTTGGCTGCCCGAGGATCGTCCGCTGGCGTCGGGAGCAAAGGCTCCTGGCGACGATTCGATTGAGCGGGTCTTGAAGATATGGGACGAGGATCCGTCACAGGTTCCTGGATACCTGAGGTAGAGGGCTAGCGCGCTCCCATCTCAGGTTATCCGGTCGTAGCGGTCTACGTCTACGATCGCCTGCAAGGGTTCGCCCAGAGTGTATCGTCGCAGGTTGGCGAGGGCGAAGTCGCCGCAGCGCCACGCGGAATCGCGATGTGGACCGGCGGCGTGTGGGGAGACGAATACGTTTTCCAGGTCGCGTAGCGGCGAGTCTGGCGGAAGGGGTTCGGAGCGGAAAACGTCGAGGGCTAATTGAAGGGGGCGCGAGCGCGCAGCGGCGACTAGATCGTCCTCGTCGACGACGGCGCCGCGTCCTAGATTTACGAATACGCCGCCATCTGGGATGAGATCGAATAGTCTGCGGTCCACAATGCCGCGGGTGTTCTCGTTGAGGGCCTCGAGTTCGATCACGATCTCGTTTTCAGCGAAGAGCGCTTCGAGCGAGTCCGCCTTGCGGACGCCGTGGCTGGCGAAAACGGCGTCGGGCACGGGCTCGGAAAACGAGGAAACGTCGACGTGAAAAGCCCTGAGCATCCCGACGAGGGTTTGCGCGATGGCGCCGAAACCGTGGATTCCTACCTTCTTTCCGACGAGGGACTGGTGTTCCAACTGGTCGACGTTCCACGAGCGTTCCTGACTCATGCGGAGGCTGACGTTCTTGCTGCGCCGCAGGGCGGAGAGGGTCAGGTAGATCGCTGATTCGGCAATGATGGGGGAGATCGCGTTGCCCCAATTCGTCACGAGCCCGCCGGCTTCGATGAAGCCGCGCGGCACGAAGCGGGAAAGCTCTCCAGTGACGTTGCAGACGTACTTGATTTGCTGTTGGCCTGATTCGAGCCAATCTTTTACGCAGATTGGGGTGTCCCAGCAGGTGATGAGGATCTCGGCCTGGGATTCCTCCAGGTCTTCGACGAATCGCTCGTCGGTGAGTTCCGTCTTTGCGGGGATAGGCGATATTTCAGGGAAGAGCTTCTTTAGTTCGGCCCGAGCATCTTCCTTGAAGAAGAGCTCGAACTGAGCCGCTCCAGAGGCGAGGAAACATGAGATTGCGGTTTGGACTGAAATCATGAGAACGAGAGAAAGCCGCCTGTTGTTAACAATGCGGCCTTCGTTTATATATCGGAGAGTCTTAACTAGATTATATATCTACTAGCAGACAGCATCCGCGCTCAACGGGAGTTTTACTTACCCTGGTAGATTGGATTGCGAGCGAGCCGCCCGCGATCCCAGGTGAGGACGCAGTCTTATCGCACCCTCAGTCTTCAGCCCCAATGCCGTCCGCCTCGCAGCCCACTCTGGTGGGGCGCTGCCTATCTCTTCGCTTTCGCCGTTTTGGATCCCTTGGCTTTACGCTTCTTGGCGTCTCTCCTGTCGCGTATCGTCTTCCCCTCGCGCCAGATGCCTTTTATGAGGATGGTTTGGGGGAGATTGGGGAGACCTTTTTCAAACTGATGAAGCATGCGCGCGAGGGTGTTGGCAGCGGTCGCCCCGATGCCGCGAACGTTTTCCTCGACATGCGATACGGAACCGTAGTCGAAGGAGCCTCCAGAGCGCTGCTCTTTCCCAGTGAATCCGATATCGTAGGGAGCTACGATGCTGAGATCCTGCGGAATTCTGATCCCCCTATCCAAGAGCGCCTGGATGTAGCTCCAGCCGAGGAGGATTAGCCCGTCGAAGCGGTTGCTCTTGAGCCACGAGACGATTTCATCGAGCTCCCTTTCGGGAGCGCCCTTGACGAGATAAACCGAGGAAGAGCTGGTTTTCAGGTGAGAGGTATGGGTGAGGAAGGCGCCGAGATAGGCGCTGCTCGTGCGGTTGTTTTGCTCTTCCTCGATTACCAGGCCGATACGCTGATGGCCGGCTTCCAGCAGCTTTTGGGCGCATTGCCTCATGGCGTGGAAGTGATGGTTGGCGACGCGGTGTATGGCGGGCTTCCTCATGGTCAGGCCTAGGGCGACGCAGGAAAACTTGGACCAGTCCCAGCGGATGGTGTCCCCAGGGTGTTGCATGGGAGGGATCAGCACGCCTTGGATGCCGCGGCTTATTAGGATGTCCTGGACGCGTTTGGGCGTGACGCCTTTTTTCGCGAGGGAGAACTCCTCGAGTCGGTAGCCTAGGGATTCCGAGAGCTCCTTGGCTCCGAGGTAGAACTCGAAATACAGCGGGTTGTTGTCTCCGAAATGATCGGTAGGCCAGTTGTGTACGAAACCTAGCGTGCCGATGTCGGAGCGTCGCGCCTCTCCGTTTCTGTAGAAGTTCAGGGCGTTGAGGGCGGGATCGGGTCGATACCCTAGTTGGTCGGCAAGCTTCCGGATTTCCTGTCGTCTCTTTTCGGATACCTGCGGCGAGCCGCGAAGGGCGAGCGAAACGGTGGCATGGCTGACTCCGGCCTGTTTTGCGATATAGCGAATGGTGACTGGTCTCTTCACGGGGCTGTAAAAAACGATGGTCGCAGAAATGAACTTACCAGTGTAAGTACGGACGTCCTTGCTGAAGTAAAGCCAAATTGGTTTATTTGCTAAAAGTTATAGAAAATACCCTATTGTACACCATATAGCCCATCCCGCCTGCTCCTATTTATCCAGTTAGCGTTTAGCCGCTTGGTTGCGGTTCAATCCTTTTTCTAGCGTTTATATTTTAGCGTTTTCAGAGGGTTCGCTTTCCGTATTTCCTCCGTGAGCGAGTTGCGAATTTCGGGCTGCTGGCTGATGATGCGCAATAAGTCGGTTTCTTTTCATGGAAGCAAATAAGTTCAAACCCAAAAACTAACAAACCAGATATTATGACCCCGAAAAAGCAGCTATATAGCAGAGGATTTAGAAGCATTCTCTCTGTTTCCCTGTTGGGATGCGTCTCTAGCCTTGTGGCTCAAGATGACGATGAATCGAACAATGTGTATACGCTAAGCCCTTTCGTCGTAGATGCCTCGGAAGATACGGGATATCGAGCGACTTCGACGCTTGCCGGCACGCGCGTTAACACGGATCTGAAGGATCTGGGATCGTCGATCTCGGTCTATACAATGGACGTGCTCGAAGACTTGGACTCCACCGATTCCGAGACGCTTCTTTCCTTCGCAACCGGTTCCGAAATTGGCGGCGAGCAAGGGAATTTTTCCGGTATCGATGGCACCGGACAGGGTCAGAACAATCGTATTTTCAGTAACGATGCTCGTGTCGATCCTCAGTCCGCTAGTCGCATACGTGGCCTTGGTCGGGCTGAAAATACCCGTGACTATTTTCGTCGGGATTTCGCCTACGACTCCTACAATATCGAGCGTGTCACGATTTCTCGTGGGGCGAACGGCTTGCTGTTCGGTATTGGCAGTCCGGGTGGAGTAGTGAATGTCACCACCAAGCGCGCAGTCATTGGTCAGGATCTGAACAAGGTTTCCGTTCGCGTCGACGATTTTGGCAGCTTTCGGAGCGCGGTCGATTTCAATCGCACGATTATCGAGGATCGTCTCGCGGTGCGATTCAATGGCTTGTACGAAGATCAGCAGTTCAACCAAAGACAGGCCTACGACGAAGATAAGCGCTTCCATTTAGCTGCAGAAGCCATCCTGTTCAGGAACGAAAACAGCAACGTCTTCGGTGAAACGCGCATCAATCTAAATGGCGAATGGGGTGGCATCGATTCTTCGCCAGTCCAGACGACCCCGCCTTCGGTCGCTTATCACAACTGGTTTGAGCCCGTCGACACAGGTATCACTGCTTTGAACAACAACGTGCCCGCTTCTCGTATACGTTCGCCGGAAGACGGAGGAACTTGGGAGTTTCAAGAGACCTACAATCCCTTCGCGACCAACAGCAATGAAAACTCTATCAACACCCAAACCCGAAGCACGATCTTCCGCCATATGGCTGTCGTGTTTGCCGATGGTTCGGTGGACCAGGCGAATGCGGGGCTGAACGCAGGCATAGCGGCAGGAGCCGAAGGTTGGGGCGGTTTCATCCCGTTCAATAACTCGAGCGACACTGTCGCGAGCGCTGGACTAGCCGGCACGCCAGGTCCCGCAGCTGCAGGTCTAGCGGATGGCGATTCCTTGGGACATGTGAGACTGTTCCACACGAACAGTCCGTTTGGTACTGCTCTGGGAGACGGTTTTACGGTTCCTACTGTGCAGAACAGGAACGTTTTCGACTATAGAAACAATGTCTATTCCGGAGATGTGGATTTGGTGAATCGAGATTTCTTCGCTAGAAACGCTACTCTGTCTCAAGCTCTGTTCGACGATAAGCTGAACTTAAGCCTGGCGTTCGATAGCCAGCATTACCAGACAGTCCGAGACTTCTTCTTCACTGGAGGCAATGGTACGAGCCAAACGGGTTCCTATGATGTCTACATTGATATAACGGAATTCATGCAGGATGGACAGCCCAACCCGAATCTGGGCCGTCCTTATACTCGCGTAGCTCGTCCGGAGGTCCGCAACAAAAGAGTCGATCGCGAGACCATTCGCTTCCAGGCTAATGCCAATCTGGACTTCACGGAACGTGACGGTTTCCTCAGGAATCTTGGAGAGCACTCCATCACGGGTCTTTGGGGCACCCACCAGGAAGACAACCTGACAGTGAGGTCTTTCGATGCTTGGATAACCGCGGATCCCGATAATCCCGTCGAGAACGTCCAGTTCAATAGGGACAGTGATCATATCTCTCACTTCCTGCGTCCGCTTAACACGATTGTCTACACTGGTCCATCCGCATTGGGCGTAGCCACGATGGACGATGTACGCTTTAGTCCTATGAATATCTCCAGGCCTCAGCCCGGTGACCAGTTCAACATCTTTCAGGCGAACTTGGGCTCTGGTGGCGACCGCGAACTCGGTATCATACCGTTTGAAGTCGCTCGCTACGACCAGACCGGCAGCATCAATCGGATTGAAACCGATTCCTGGGCCGGCAGTATTCAAAGCAAGTTCTGGGAAGGCAATATTTCCACTCTCTATGGCCTTCGCAACGACCATGAACGCAGTACTGGACGAGATACTGAACTGGACTTGCGAGACGATGAAGGGGTGCTGATTCCTGGCAGTCTTGTTCTGAATCCGGAGGGTCCTGGAGCAGGCGAGTCTGGCTATACTCGAACCTACAGTGTGGTTCTGCGCTATCCGGAAAATCTCTTTGGCGAATTGCCGGCAGGCATGGATTTTCAGATTCAGTATGCCGAGTCCGAGAATTTCAACCCAGTTGGCCAGCGTCGCAACGTGTTTGGCGAAATTCTGGATTCGCCCACCGGTACGACGAAAGAGTACGGATTCCTTTTGGGTCTCAATGAAGGAAGGTACACGATCAGAGCGAACTGGTATGAGTCTGATGTCAAAAACGCCACAGCTAATGGGGTTTTCGATGCGACCCGTTTCGTGGTCGAACGCTATAATGTCTATCGTCGCATGGAAGCGGACGGACAGGATTTCATAACTAACGGTCTTGAGTGGGATGGCGTGGATAGGTCCGACCACCCAATACAATCCTACGAGGAGTTCTATGACGCTATGTTCAACGCGATACCGGTGGCTGCTCGCGAAGCGAACAACCTGGTTCTCGATATCCCGACAGATGGCGGGACGCCAGTTCTCGAACGCGAAGGGATAGGTAACCTTAGAGCTACGAGGGATACGTCAGCGGAAGGTTTCGAGGTCGAGATCACCGCGGACTTGACGGATAACTGGCGAGCGCTGATCAACATTGGCAAGCAGGAGACGGTTAACTCCAACACAGGTGGAGCTAATGCTGAACTTCTCAATGTCATGCGGGCGAATCTAGACGCAAGCCGTTTGCTCGAGCTCAACTTCAATGGTTTCGATGCTTCTGGTCAGAGCATGCTAGGTCGCTGGATCGCCGACGGCGGATCGACGATTGCCAGACTTGCGGCTCTCGATGGCACGATTGTACAGGAGCAACGCGAATGGACTGTGACTGGCGTTACCAGCTACAAGTTTAGCGACGGCCGTTTCGATGGTCTCTCGGTTGGAGGATCGTTCCGTTGGCTGAGCGAAGCCGCTACTGGATATCCCACGTTCTTCAACGAGGATGTCGGGGCAGTGCAGCCTATTGTGTCTCGTCCATTCAAGGATGACGGTCTTTTCAACGCCAGCGTCTTCGTCGGCTACGAGACAACCATATTCGAAGGCGTGGATTGGAAGATCCGCCTCAACATCCGGAATATTGTCGGTAGCAGCGATGATATCGTAACCCGTACGAACCCTGACGGCCGGATTGCCGCCATTCGTAACCCGAACCCGACAGGCATCTCGCTTACGAACACTTTCGAGTTCTAGAAGTTATCCCAAAATACTGTCGAAAACTGGCGCCTGCTCTTGCTGAAAGGGCAGGCGCTTTTCTTCTCTCATTTCTACATATGAATAGACTGAAAATCGCATCGATTGCAGCCGTCTGGGCTGCCGGGTCGCTCGCATTTGGCGAAGGCGATATGAACACGCTTGCTGGCAAGGCGTTGGAAAACAGGAAGGAGGATAAGATCTACATATGGATGGAAGTCGAAGATGGCGTCGATACTAGCAGAAACGCCTTGGAGATAATCGATGACCCCGAGGCGTCCGGAGGCAAGTACGTCAAGGAACCCGATGGATACGTCCGTGTGAGTTTCGAGGTTACGGAACCAGGCGCGTATCGCCTCTACGGCAGATTCTTCTCAATCGATTTCGACAACGATTCCTTCGCCTTGAGGTTCGTCGACAGCGCTGGCCAAGAGTTGGCGAACGACGCGTGGAACAACATCAATGTGGAATCCCATTTGAAATGGGACTGGGACGTTCTGAAGCTTGGCGTCGAGTCCACGGATGAAATCGCCGAGTTCGAGCTCCAGCCAGGAACGTACTCGTTTGAGATAACTCCAAGAGATGCCAACGAAATCAAGATGGACAGATTCGTCCTCACGACTGATTGGAACTTCGACGGCGCCAAGCAAGCGGAAGGTTTTGCATACATTGATATCGAATTGGAAACTGGAGAAGTCCTGCCGCCTTTCTCTGTGTTCGAGAGCGATACAGCTTCGCAAGGTCGCTACGCGGCTATGCAGTCTTCTAACGCCATTTACAGAGTGGAGGTGAAAGAGGCTGGAGAATATCGCATTTGGGGTTACGTGCACGGGGCGAACCATCACAGTGATTCCATTTTCTTGCATATCAACGATATGCCCATCATGAAAGCCTGGGCGTTCGCGGAGGATGAAGCTTGGGGAATATGGAAATGGTCGGCCTTTTCCGTAGATGGTTCGGACGTTTTTCCGTTTCACGAGGGCGAGAATGTTATCAGCCTGATTCAACGCGAAACGGATTCTTCAATAGATGCTATTCTGGTCACGAACGATTTGGATTTCGTGCCAGTACCGCTGCGCTAGTGAATCCTGGCCAAGGCCAAGGGCGCGTTTTTACAAGCGACCTTGTGTCTCGGATGATATAGAAAAAATGTTACCAGTGTAACAACCGTTTGTCTTGATGCGAAGTCTGGGGCTTGGGAGGGTGCTGATCTACCCCAGCTTTCTTGACATCGATCTTCATGGAATCCGCCTGGAATCGAGAGAAAGCCAACCCCAGTAAATGTTATGAAGAACATTGATATACATACCCCCAGGAGCGCTGCTTTGCTACGCGTGTCCTTCGACAACGCCTTCCGTAGGTCGCTGTTTTCATTGCTGGCAGCTCTTTGTATCGGAGCTTTCTCTCAAGACGCTGCGGCCCAGGATCTTATCCTCAAGTCCGGTTTCGAAGGCGATACCGCTATCGGAGCGGGCAACTCGAATACGACTCAAGAGATTTCCGGAGGAGATGCGAATGGCCCTCCTTTCGACTTCGAGGATGTGGAAACCGCCCTTTATCCCGACACGAACAATCCTTCGATTCCATTGTATCGGCAACCGCGGGAAGGGAAAGCGGACGGAATATTCTTCAACTACCGAGGCGACATCACTATTTCGAATCCGTTTGCCGAGGCGGTGATAGAAAGTACTAACAAACCAGCTGGTTCCAATGGCAATGTGCTACGTACCACTGTCGATCGAGACGATACCAACGAAGACAACGCGTCGCGCGTCCAGTTGGAGCATCTCATCGAACAGGCCAACGAGATGGACGAAGCGTTTCACTCGATGCGAATCTACGTCGATCCGAATCTGGATGCTGCCTTGACTAATGGAACTCCTAACGGTTCGGGCCAGTGGTTCATGTTTTCGGAGCATAGAGACTGGTTTCGCGTGAGTGTAGGGTGGGGTACCAACAACAACTCGGACACGGATTTCAAATGGAGAGTCGAAGTTTATAACCTGATCGAAGACAATCAAGGCGATCAATGGGATGACATCAATCAGAGCGTGGCGACTCCTGTTGGCGAATGGTTTACGCTGGAGACCTACATGAAGTGGGGCCCTGCTGGTCAAGCTCGTCTGTACGTCGCGATGATCAGGGACGGCCAGCCCCGAGAAGTCATCTTCGACATCACCAATCAACGTATTCAGAACTCCCAGAATCCCGTTCGCAAGATCATGAACTGGCAGTTTCCGAAAATGTATACCAGTAGGGAGATCTTCAATTGGCTAAGAATAAATCGCGATCCGCTCACTTGCTATTTCGACGACGTCGAGTTTTGGACCGGATTCCCTCCGACGCACCCTGAAGGTTCCGGTGGTGGAAGCAGCGATACGACTGCTCCTCCAGCTCCAGCTCTCTCTTCGCCTGCGGACGGATCGACCACGGACGAAAACATGCCTGTCTTCAGTTGGAACTCGGTTACCGATCCCTCCGGGATTGCTCGCTACGATATAGAACTTGACGGTACTGTTTTCAACGCTGGCCTGCAGACAAGCTATTCGCCTGCTCCACTGGCCAATGGCGTTTATACTTGGCGTGTCCGAGCGGTGGATGGGGCGAACAATATAGGTGCCTGGAGCTCTAGCCGTTCGGTCACTGTCGCTTCTACTGGAGCCACCGGCGGAACGTTTTCGCCAACCGCGGACTCCTATGTCCGTGGTGGAACCAACGCCGCTACGAATTACGGATCGGATGCCATTGTCGAAGTTAAGAAGACGGTTGGCGACGAGTATACGCGCCGGGCCTTCCTTAAGTTCGACGTGAGTAGTTTGAGTGGAGTCGCTCCAAGCGCGGTTCTTTCGCTTTCCGTGGATACGGCGGTTGACTGCACCCTCCAGGTGTTTGCGATTGACGACGACAGCTGGACTGAGGGTGGCCTCACCTGGAACAACGAACCCGCTACGGGAACTCTTCTCGACTCCGTAGCAATGACGGGCTTCTCCTCGGCGGTCGCTCTCGACGTGACCGACTATGTGAACCTTCAGTCGGCCGGCGACAATACCGTGAGCCTGATGTTGTGGCAGGAAACCAATGCGGACCCCGTACGTTTCAATACTCGCGAGACTTCCGTCGGTCCCTTGCTGATCGTCACTGGATCTGGCGATGTGACGGGTCCCGATGCTCCTAGCTTGACGGCTCCAGCCGATGGCACGGTCTCCAGCGACAACACGCCCAGCTTCTCATGGGGCAGCGTATCCGATCCTTCCGGCATCGACAGGTACGATATCGATATTGGAGGCGCGATCGTGGATGCTGGCACGAGCACGAGCTATACGCCTTCCAACGGGTTGGCCGACGGTTCCTACGATTGGCGAGTCCGTGCGGTGGATGGAGCTGGAAACCTGGGAGCCTGGAGCGCTTCGCGAGAGATCACTATCCTCACTCCGAGCACTGGAGGCACGATCGTTCCGATCGCCGACGCCTACGTTCGTGGCGGAACCAATGCCGATACTAACTACGGCACGTTAGCGCTCGCTGTGAAAAACACTGCAGGAGATTCCTTCAAGCGTCGGTCTTTCCTCAAATTCGATTTGAGCAGCGTCAGCGGTACCGCTACCGAAGCCACGCTCGAGCTCGCTGTGGGAACCGCAAACCCCTGCACGATCGAGATTTTCGAGGTCGACTCGGATAGCTGGACCGAGACCGGCATTACCTGGAACAACCAGCCGGCCTTCGGTGCCTTGCTCGATTCGTTTGCTATGACGGGTTCCACCAGCTCGGTTTCGCTTGACGTGACCAGTTTCGTGAATGCTGAAAATGCCGGCGACGGTGTCGTCAGCTTCATGATATACCAGTCCAGCTTCGCCGACTACATCAGCTTCAATAGCCGGGAAGGCACGACTAGTCCTGAGCTCGTGGTCACGGTCTCTGGCGCTGATATCACGGCGCCGATGGCTCCCAGTTTGGTGACTCCCTCTAACCAGTCTTCGACCACTGACACCACGCCTACCTTCGTTTGGAACAGCGTGACCGATCCCTCTGGAATCGGCAGTTACGAAATCGATATAAATGGTACCATCACCAATGTCGGAAACGTGACCAGCTACACGGCTCCCGTTCTCGCCGATGGGCTCTACGATTGGAAGGTCCGAGCCATCGATACGGTCGGCAATGTCAGCGCCTGGAGCGAAATCTGGATGCTCAACGTCGATCGCGTTGTAGCAGCCTTCGAAGCGGAGGACCTCACCTTCGTAGGGGTTGGCGCTACGACCAACGTCGTTGACGACACCGCTGCCTCTGGCGCCCAATGGGTGCAGCTCTTCGGGAATAGCAACGGCGATTATGTGGAGTTCACGATGCCGAACATCGCAGCGGGAACCTACACAGTGCGGACTTACTATAAGTCCCATCCCAATAGAGGTCAGTACCAGCTTGAGCTCGCGAGCGGCACCGATATAGGTGGCGTTCAGGACCAGGCTGGCGACGTGAATTACCTGTCCGTCGAAAACGGCTCGATAACCTTCAGCAGCACCGGCACGAAGAAGTTCCGCTATCGCGTGACAGGCACGTCCGGTACGGGACGTTCGCTCTCAGTCGATAGAATAGAATTGATCCAATAACACACGGCAGACGCCTTGCCTGAGGCGTCCGAAAACTCCCACGACGGGCCGAACCTTCGGGTTCGGCTCGTTTGTCGAAAGAAATTGCAAGATGAACATCATAGATTTATATAGGATCCCGAAGTTCGCTTCGTGGGGTAGGGACCGATCGCCGAGCGGTCCGCAGAGAATGGATACTGCTGGATTGGCTCTTGCAGCGCGGACCGCTCGGCGATCGGTCCCTACCTCGAATGCCTCGGAGCTTGTTCTGCAGATCTTCACTGTATCAACCGCGTTTGCGAGAACGCGGTTTTTGCCCGCCATGGGAGGGCTTTGTCTATGAGCTCGCTACACGTGAATCTCATCCATCGGGCCGATTCGGGTCCCGAGACGCTCGAGGCGCTTCGCTTCCAGCTAGAGGAAGCCCAGCGGCTTGGCTTGCAGGCGACGGTGCTGGTTTCCTATCGAGCGTTTTTCGACTCCGCGATGATGGCCTACCTTCAGGAATTGCGGCAGAAGAGGTCTGTGGAGTTTGGGATCCATACTCACTGCCTGGTCTGTCCCGACTATATAGAGCATTTCAAGACAAGGGAAAGCGCCTTGTACTATTTAAGCCGTTCGCTCAAGGCGGCAGTGCTGAAGCGCCTTTTCGAACTATTCGAGAAGGCTTTCGGTTTCGAACCGAAAGCGATCGGGGCCTATATACTCGATGCTTGGACGCAGAATCATATCAAGGAAGCGCATCCTGGCGTCGAGGTGGCTATCACCAATTGCTTCGAAGAGGGCGTCAAGATGTACCATGGCAATGACAACTCCTGGTATCTGTTTAGCGATGGTGGCCCTTGGGGGCCGTTTTACCCATCGAAGGAAAGTTCTTTGTGTCCCGCTCGGGACGAAGCGGAATGGAACGGTCTAGTCGCGCTGCCGCACTTGAATCGCGACATGCTGATGGCTTTGACCAGTCGGGACGACTATTTTTCGAGCCATCCAGTGAACCTCTTTCGAGCTCGAATCAACGAAGGAGCCGAGTGCCCCTACGCCTTTCGCTTTATCAACGAATGGAACCGTCAGCTCGAGGTGAACGGCTATGCGTACTACAGTCTCTTCGTCAGCTCGCCATGGTTGGCGGACGGACATTGGGCGATCGAGAATGTGAACGAGGCGCGGAGCCTCTACAGCGATACGCTAGGCTATCTTCGCGATATGGTAGACGCTGGAGAGGCGGTTTCCGAGACGATGCTGGATACCGCTCGAAATTTCAGAGAGACGAAGCGTATCGGCTCGGCCGAGCAATGCCACTGGATCGATGCTCTGCGAAGCAAGGGTCGCGAAGTCTGGTGGCAGGCTACGCCCGACTATCGCGCGGCTATCGATTTGAATGCCGGCGCCAGCATCGTCGATCTTCGACCTTGGTGTGGTAGGAACGATCTGAATATGGGACCGGAAGAGCCTGCCCTTTGGAACGGAAACTACCCGTTCGTTATATCAAGCGAACATCGCGGTGGTCAGAAGCGTTGCTCGCAACGCTGCGTTTTGGAGGTAGGAGACCAGCAAGCAGAGCTCGTCGGCGCCCGCTACAAGGTAGAAGTCGCTGATCGCGAGTCTTTTTCGACCGATAGGCGCGAGGCGAGGGTGGGCGACGCGACTGTGAAGATTAGAAGCCGTTTCGATTTTTCGAAGGAAGGGTGTATCGAAGTGGAGCGAATTCTGGAGGACTCGGACACCAGTCTTCCCGTACGGGTGACGGAATCGTTTCGCGGTTGCGTAGGGCAGACGGAGTATCCGGAAGACTTGCGAGGGATTGTTCTGAGAGTCGCTGGAGCGGATTCCGATGCAACTGAGTTGGAATTCAATTACGATTCGCGAACGCTCGAAAGGAAGGGCTCTGGCAGCGCCCAAGCTAGCATTCCGTCGCTTCGCGCCAGCATATCCCTGGGGGTCGAGGATTCGGACGTGTCGCTCGAGGCGCGGGAAGGAGTGATGTTCGATCCCTTTTTCGAGTTGCGCGCCAGTCGGGAACTCAAGCCAGGAGAATCTTTAAAGACATGCCTAAGAATATCGAAAATCTGAAGCGGATGATCTGTCCGAGCTGTTTTGCCAAGGACATAGATCCCATATTTCTGCAGCGCGATCGACGCGATGGCGAAGCGTATTGCTTGAAGTGCGACTACGTTGCCTCGCCAGAGGAAGCTGCTCGCTTCCTACGGGAACTGCAGCGCATGAAATACGGCGTGGCCTATCGCTACGAGGCGAAGTGATGAAAGCTAATCTGGCAAAGCCAGAGCTAAATAGAATGGGGACTGAAGGTCGCTAAATTCACCATTTTAATCATAATTTCGTAATGATTTTAAAATCAGTCATTTGCACGACCAAAGGCCAAATTCGATATCTTCACATTTAGTTGGAACTAGAAAATGGAGAATTCTTAACCGCGAATGAATGCGAATACACGCGAATCAGATCTTCAAATGAGAAAATATTCGTGTGTATTCGCGTCCATTCGCGGTTCACCAAAACTCACTCTTTTTGAAATGTTCAGGTAAAATGACCAATCTGGAAAAATCTCAATCCTCTGTATATAGCGCTCGCTCCTTTGGAGCGGTGGGCGATGGATCGACCGATGATACCGATGCGTTGCAGGCGGCGATAGACGCTTGCTGCTCGGCTGGCGGTGGGCGCGTCGTCTTGAGCGGAGGAGTTTTCCTTTCGGGTACGCTGATTTTGCGCAGCCGGTTGACTTTGGAAATTCAGGAAGATGCCGTTTTGAAGGCGGTACCTGATATCGATCGATACCAGTATATGGCTACCGGCTATCGGTCCCGTATGGATACGACGCCTTGGAGAGCCTTTCTTTTCGCGAGGGACGAGGAGGATATCTCGATCGTAGGAGGTGGGGAGTTTGACGGTTGTGGCGGTCGGCATGACATCTTCACCAATCATCAAGACAATGATCCCTATCGTCCTTACGGCCTGTTTCTGGTCGGATGCAAGAACGTCACCGTCAAGGATCTCGAGATGCGCAACTCCGTGTTTTGGATGCAGCGGTATTTGTACTGCGACGGCGTGCGTCTCGAGAATCTGGATATCTGGAACCACAGCAACCAGAACAACGACGGCATAGATATCGACAGTAGCCAGAACGTCTTCATCTCCAACTGCAAGGTCGACGCTTCGGATGATGGAATTTGTCTGAAATCGGAGGGAGAGGATCCGGTTAAGAATGTTGTGGTGACCAATTGCATTGTCGCCTCGCACGCTTCCGCTATCAAACTGGGCACCGGTTCGGTAGGCGGCTTCAAGAACATAACGATTTCGAACTGCGTGATACGCCGTTCGCAGGCGACGGAGATGAACCATCCCTACGAAGCCTGGGGTGGTCTGGTGGGCCTGGACATGGCAACGGTCGATGGAGGTCCGATGCGCAACATCCTGTTTAGCAATATATCGATCGATGGTGTCGAGACGCCCATTTTCGTTCGTTTAGGGAACCGGTTGAGCAGCGACTTCAACAATAACGGCTATCGTGGCCAGGAACTGGTCGATCACCGTGGAGCGGATATAGCCGGCGGGGCGCGTATCAAAGGGGAAGGCTCGATGAGAGGTATTTCCTTCTCGAATATACGCGCCCGAAATGTTGGCCCGATTGCCTCGGTTGTGGCAGGCTACGAGGGAAATCCGGTTCGAGACGTCACCTTGCGCGATGTCTCGATCGAAGCTAGCGAGTCGGGTGTCGAAGCCGATCTGCATGCCAAGCCAAATTGGGCTTCGAACATCTACCCGGTGAATCGAACGCCAGCCGATGGCCACAACCTTCCGGTCTACGGGCTCATGTTCCGACATGTGGAGGGCGCCTTCCTCGACAACGTGCGATTCGCCGCGGCTGAAGGGGAGCCTCGTCCTGCCTATTCTATAGAAGAGTCGAAAGACGTGGTCGTTCGCGATATATTTGAGAGCTAGCCCGAATGTTTCAAGATGGAGTGCCCAGGGAACCGCTAATGGACGCAAATACACGCGAATTCAATAGATGAAGTAGGCTATTCGTGTCTATTTGCGTCCATTAGCGGTTCCAAAAAGTTTTTTCGCAATGCCGACCTTCTGTGATTTTTTAGAGCCCCGCTTTATGAAACTGCTTGGCCTAACCCACTTGCCAATCGATATATGAAAATGAACGAACCACTGCCTGAATTCCCCTTCTACACCTACGGTACGGCCGAGCTAGGCAAGGTGGAAGCCAATCTGTTAAGCGATATCTCCGTGGCTCGGGCGGCCATGGAGAAGGATATCTGGTTTCACGCCAGCCGCGAGTACAACATGGGATCGACGTTTATGGCGCTTCGCATGGCTTTCGACGAAGCCCGTTCCCAGAGGCCGCGCTTGATTCTCAAGATTCGTAGTGAAAGCGCCAAGCATCTGCAGTTCGATGTGGAAGACGCTTTGAGTCGGCTGGATATCGACTCGATAGATGTAGTCCAGCTCTGCAAGCGACGGCACCTGAGCAGGGAGGTCGTTGATGATTTTCTAGAAGAGGGTCCCATGTTCGAAACGTGTTGCCGTTTCAAGGAAAAGGGATTGGTCAAGCATTTCGTATTGGAAGTTTTCGAGACGTGTTCCGCTGATGCCCTGAGGGCGGTCAGGAACGATCTTTTTGGCGGCTATATATTCTATTTCAATATCGTGGAACGGGAAGCGTCTCGCGAGCTCTATCGGGAGATAAGGAGTCGTGGTTCGAGATTACTGGCGTTGAGGACGATGGCGAGCGGCTTGTATCCAGGAATCGATACAAGCGGATTCGCTGCTAACGAAACGAAGATGCGCAACCATGGCAGGATGCAGCTTTTTCTAGACGTCTATCGTAAGTCGGGCTGCTCTTCTTGGCTGGAATTCAATATGGCATACTTGAAGGGCATTGCCAATGTCGGGACTACGATTGGGGCGACTTCGACGGCAGCCCATTTAGATGAGTACGTTGAAACCGCTGCCGAATGTTCTCCCTTGGATCCGTCCTTGGTAGCCGAGATCGAGGGAAGGCAATTAGAGGAATTCTAGAGGCGCCCTCTGGCTGACGGTTCGCCCTACCAGGGTAAGCTTTGCTGGGTTTGCGAATGATGGGTAGCGCTGTTTGCTGGCAGCACGATGCCGAGCTCGTTGACCCCTTATATCCGCTCGACTGCGGTCGTTCTTGTTTTGCTGGCGAAGCCATTTCCATATTCCCAGGCCGAGGACTTGTTTCTCGAGGCTGGGTTCGAAGAAGGTATAGACTGTTGCGGCCCGCAGACCGAAGATCTTTTCGGCGGGCAGGAATTCGCGTCGAACTCGAACGACGTGCTCGAGTCTTCGGCTGAGCAAGCCGTAGCGGGCTCGAGATCCCTGAAGGTCGTAGTCAACAAGGATGGCCCTTTGGTCGCCAACAGTCGTCGAGCCGAGGTCACGAGATTCCCCAAGCCGCAGACGCTGGACGATGTGGTTTGGCTGGGCTTCAGCATCTATATTCCCGAGGACTATAGAAACTTTAGTGGTATCACGGTGCCGAACTACTCAGTGGTGATGCAGTGGCATGGCAATCCAGACAGGGATTGCGGCGAGCCTTATCGGCGTCCGCCCATGAGCCTGGTTATTCACGACAGCTTCACCTGGAGAGTTTGGCTGCTTGCCCAGAGAAGTTCCTGCGAATTGGATCGAAACCAGTACGATCGGAAGATGCTGTTTTCCACCGGTGACTGGACGGCAATAAAGACGAATGCCTGGACCCACTGGGTGATGGCTTGGAAGCGCGCCCATCGGACGGTGGACAATGGATGGTTCAAGATGTGGAAGGCCGAGGACGAAGGTCCTTATGCGTTGGTGATCGACGATGCCGGAATAAACTATTTTAACGATGATGCTGCCGGCTACTTGAAGATCGGCATCTACAAATCCCCTTTCGAGGACAATCCCGACTCGTTTCCTTCCACCGCCCGCGAGTATGCTTACTACGACGAGGTGAAGCTGGCTTTGACGAACGACGAGGAAAAGGATCTCTTCTCTATGGTGGCCCCGACCAGTGGAGAGCCTACGCCTCTTACCGCTCCTGAAGTCTCTCTGGTTCCCGCCTACTCGAACGATGGGTCGGGCGTCGCTCTGAGCTGGACAGCCGCAAATCGCCACGTCTATCGGATCGAGACCTTTTCCTCCGATGTTGGCTGGGTGGTTGACGACCGACCCATCGCAGAGGAAGAGGACCGGCGGGGCGTGATGCTTTCCGCCGAGGAGATGGCCGACCAGGCTAAGGTAGTGAGAGTTTCCGCCAGCAAGTCGCTTTGAGCCTCTTGACGCCTGGGAACGCGGGCGGCTCGCCCGCAAGCAGTGTGTTGAACAAGTCCGGCTTTTTAGTGTAGCCGCGTTCGTGAGAACGCGGAATCGGTTTGGGAGATCCGCGTGTTTTTCGCTGCGCTGTCGGCTCACGCCTCGGTTCTCACGAACGCGGCTACGATATCGCCAGGGCTCCAAGCAGTGGAGGATCAGGCTCGTTGTGGGCGAGTAGTTCGGCAAGCTCATCATAAGGCCGCCCGCGTTCCCAGGAGAAAACCTGTCCTTGCCCAATTTCGTGTTAGGTCGGAGTCTCGGGGTTCCACATGCCCTCTGTCCTCCCAGAATGCCTGAAGCCCTTTCATCCGGAAATCTCCTCTTGGTTTGCGGAACGCGTTGGGCGTCCCACTGAGATCCAGGAGAAGGCGTGGCGCCTGATCTCGGAGGAAAAGCACTGCCTGATCTCGGCTGCCACTGGCAGCGGCAAGACCTTGGCCGCGTTTTTGTGGGGCATCAATCAGCTCGCCTCCGGCGCCTGGGAGACTGGGCAGACGAGGGTGCTCTACATATCGCCGCTTAAGGCGCTCAACAACGACATTCGCCGCAATCTCCTGCAGCCGCTCGAGGAATTGGAGCGACGTTTTGCCTCGGCTGGTCGAGCTTGGCCGGAGATTCGCGTGCAGACGCGTAGCGGCGATACCGAGCAGGCGGACCGGCGCAGGATGCTGCGCCAGCCTCCAGAGATCCTCATCACCACGCCGGAGAGTCTGAACCTGCTGCTGACTTCGAAGAGCGGTCGGCAGACCTTGCGCGGCATTCGCTCTGTAGTGCTGGATGAAATACACTCCGTTGTCGGCAGCAAACGGGGCGTCTACCTGATGACGGCGATCGAGCGACTGGCCCGTTGGAATGGGGAGTTTCAGCGGATCGCTCTCTCCGCTACGGTTCGACCGATGAATACGGTCGCGGCCTTCGTAGGCGGCTTGGAGAAGGGCAAGCCGCGTCACGTCGAGCTGGCTGAGTCTACGATGGAGAAGCGCTACGAGATCGCGGTACGTTTCCCCGAGGCGGGCGGAGATGCGGAGGACGAGGATCAGGCGTGGCAGCCGATCGTCGAGGATCTGAAGCGCCTCTTCGCGACGAAGAGCTCCACGCTGGTCTTTGTTAACAGCCGTCGGCTTTGCGAGAAGCTCGCCTACTTGATCAACCTCGAGGAGCCTGTCCCCATCGCGTATTCGCACCATGGATCGCTATCCAAGGAGATTCGGGCCGAGGTGGAGCAGCGGCTGAAGCTCGGCGAGCTCAAGGCGATCGTGGCCACCAATTCGCTGGAAATGGGTATCGATGTTGGAGCGCTCGACTGCGTAGTCATGGTGCAGTGTCCGGGGTCGATCTCGTCGGCGGTGCAGAAGGTCGGTCGGGCCGGCCACCAGGTCGGCGCGACGAGTCAGGCCATGATCTTCCCCTCTCACGCTCGCGACTTCCTGGAGTCGGCTGTATTGTCGGAGTCGATACGAACCCGCGACATAGAGGCGGTAAGTCCGGTGGAGCGGCCGCTCGACGTGCTGGCTCAGGTCATCGTATCGACGCTTGGGGCGGGGCCGTGGGACGTGGACGAGCTGTTCGAGCTGATGAGGTCGAGCTATCCCTATCGCGACTTGAGCCGCGAGTCCTTCGACCTGACGATCAATCTGCTTGCTGGGCGTTATGCGGGAAGTCGCTTGCGTGAACTCAAGCCCCGTATCGCGCTCGATGCTGCGAAGAACACTGCGACCCTGCGCAAGGGCGCCTTGCTCGCCTACTACTTTTCGGGCGGCGTCATCGTGGATCGCGGCCTCTTCCATATGCGACATTCCGGCAGCGGGGCCCGGCTGGGGGAGCTGGACGAGGAATTCGTGTGGGAGCGCAAGATCGGGGATGTATTCACCCTGGGGGTACAGAATTGGCAGATCGAGCGCATCACCTACAACGACGTGTTCGTCGTGCCGGCGGTTTCGAGCGGCGTGCTGCCGCCATTCTGGCGGGCCGAGACCTATGATCGGGACTTCCACTACGCAAGCCGCATAGCGGAGTTTCTGGAGTGGGCGAACGAGCATTCGGGGAACTCCGGCTTCGAAGTCGAACTGGAGAAGCGTTTTGCCATGGAGAGCAGCGCGGCGGGTGCCTTGAGCGATTTTCTCTGTAAGCAGAAACTGGTTACGAACTGCGATCTGCCGCATCGCCATCACCTGCTGGTCGAGTTGATAGCTTCGGGACCGGCTGGCGCTCCGGGCAACCAGATGGTGCTGCACACGCAGTGGGGCGGGCGGGTGAATCGACCTTTCGCCTTCGCTCTCGATGCTGCTTGGGAGGAAGCGTTTGGCTATCGGGCCGACTTGTATGTGAACAACGATTGCGTGGCGATCGGCCTTTCGGAAGACGTAACCGTAGACGAGGCTCTCGCCCTCGTGAACTCGGGCAATGTGGAGACTTGGCTGCGCCGTCGCTTGGAAGGGTCGGGGTTCTTTGGGGCTCGTTTTCGCGAGGCGGCTGGCACGTCGCTGCTCATCACGCGCCAGCGAGCGGGGCAACGGCTTCCGCTATGGCTGAGCCGTATGCGGGCCAAGAAGCTCTTCGAAGCGGTGAGCAAGTACGACGACTTTCCGCTTCTGCTGGAGGCCTGGCGGACCTGCTTGAAGGACGAGTTTGACATGGAGTCGCTCAAACAAGTGTTGGTCGAACTGGAGCAGGGCGAGATCGGCGTTTCGGTGGCTCGCGGTTCCGTAGCCAGCCCCTTTGCGGCAAGCGTCGCCTGGCGTCAAATCAACGACGAGTACATGTATGCCGACGACGCGGCTCCCGGCGGATCCGAGTCGAAGTTGCGCGAGGATTTGGTGCGCTCGGTGGCCTTCGATTCGGAGCAGCGACCACGCGTACCCAAAGAGGTGATACGGAACTTCGAGGAAAAGCGGCAGCGTCGAACGGCAGGCTATGAGCCGAGCGATGCTTTGGAGCTGAAGGAGTGGCTGCGGGATCGCATCCTGCTGGAAGAAGAGGAATGGCGGGAGCTTTGCTCCTCGATGGAGAATCCCCCGGGAACGCCAAGCCCCAGCTTGGCATCGACAACGACGCCTGTTGCCAAGCTGGGGCTTGGCGTTCCCAGGGTTTATCTGGCGGAAGAAGAAGCTCAAGTTCGGGCCTTGCTGGCCGGAGATCCGGATCTCGTGGTCGAGTGGCTGTCGTTTTTCGGACCCGTATCCATGAAATGGTTGCAGGATCGGTTGGAAGTTTCTTTGGAAGATCTGACTGCTCTGGTGGATGCCTTGGTTGACGAGCGGCGTCTGGTCGCGGGACTGCTGCGAGCCGATAGCGAGGAAACTTACGTCTGCGAGGCGGAGAATTTCGAGATCCTGCTGCGTATGAATCGAGCGCGAAGCCGCCCAAGCTTCGAAGCGAGGCCGGTTGAAGAACTGCCTTTGTTCCTGGCCCATTGGCAAGGCCTGATTCGTCGAGGGGAGGGTTCCTCGGGGGTAGGCGAAGCGCTCGACCGGCTGCTGGGCGTGGTGGCTCCGGTTGACGATTGGGAGAGCTTGCTGTTGCCTGCTCGCGTGGCGGACTACCAGTCAGCCTGGCTGGATTCCTCGCTAGCGGAGGATGGCGGCATTTGGTTTGGAGCAGGTCAGGGCAAAGTGGGTTTCTGCCTGGAAGAGGATTGGGAGCTTATCAGCGCGGAAGGGGATGAGGATGAAGATGAGGATGTGGAAGAGGAGGTTCTGAGGATGCTGCGGGAGAGTGGGGGACAGTATTCGTTTTCCAAGCTTCTGGAGTTGACTGGCCTGGCGCCTTCGCAACTTGAACAGGAGCTTTGGTCGTTGGTCTGGTCTGGTAGTGCGAGCAACGACAGCTTTGCTGCGGCCCGGCGGGGTTTGGCGGGCAAGTTCGCTTTGGGCGAGGGCGTTTCTACGCAAAGCGAACGCCGAACGCGCCCCAGTCGCTTTGGACGAAGAGCCCGATCTTCGAAGGGCTTCACGTATCCAGGGAGTTGGTACGCTCTACCGGAAATTGCCCGAGAGGAGGATGCTCTTTCTTCCCTGGAAGAAGAGAAGGAACGGGCTCGCATCGTTTTGGGGCGCTATGGCGTGGTTTTTCGAGAGCTGCTTCAGCGGGAGTCTTCGGGATTTCGCTGGCGGGATCTGTTCAAGGCGTTTCGCCTGCTGGAGCTTTCCGGCGAGATCTTCGGAGGACGTTTTTTCGAGGGTGTGCCAGGCTTGCAATTCGTATCGAAAGAAGCGCTACGTGCCCTGAGAGGAAAACTGCCGCAGAAAGCGATCTACTGGCTTGGGGCCACGGACCCGGCCTCGGTATGTGGGCTTGGATTGGAAGGCCTAAAGGGAAGTGTTCCCAAGCGAGTCTCCAGTACTCGCCTTGTCTATCGAGGAACTGCCCTAGTCCTGGAGATCCAGCGTGGCGGCAAGGCCCTGAAATTCCACGTCGAGCCTAGCGAAGAAGATTTGCCTGAGATCCTGGCAGCCTATGAAGATCTGCTATCGATTGGCGGCCGCTCTATCTACCAGTCAGTTTTGGAGGATATAAATGGAGAGGATGCCCGGACGAGCCCCTATCTGGAGAGCCTGAGCGTCCGCTTCCGCCTGCATTCCGATCACAAACGCGTGGTGATCGAGGGCGCGGTGTGATTTTCTGTCCGCAGATTGCTCAGATCCAATCGGATGGGAAACGAGGGTGACGCCTCGCTGCAGCCAAGACGGTTGGGGTAGGGAGGCGATTCGAGGCCGAAGGATTCGCTATAGTAGGGCATACGAGGTTGGAAGCAATCGGTTAGAGCTAGTGTCGTGTCATGCTTGCACAGCAAAAATTCCGCTAGACTTCGAATACGCGCAGCTCTGCGAAACGGCCTTCCAGTGAATTTACCAGGACGCGTTTCCCTTCGTGGCTCCAGACAGGGTGCGTATCGATTTTCTGGGGACTTCTTCCTGCAGGAATCTCGGCGCCAAAGCCATGCATTACGATCTCCTCCCGCACGATCTCGTCTCTCTCCAAGTCGATCCACTGGATTTTCCCGGGATGCTCGTAGGTGTCTGTAACCAACAGGTTCCAATCCGTCGGGCAAATCGAGGGATGCCCGCCCGTGGCATGCGTCGCCATCTTCCGGTAGCCGCTGCCGTCGTATCTCGCTTGGGCGAGGCAAAGCTGCTTCTTGTTCTCTGGATCCGAACCGTAGCCGATGAGATGCTCTCCGTCCGGGTGCCAGCTCCAATGCAAACCCTGACGAGGAGGCGTCAGGTCGACCGCCAAATGCATTTCGCTCAAGTCGGGCTTCGCGGTGAACAGATGGCTGACCTTCGGTTCGCCGCGACTCTCGTCCATAAAAGCGTTGTGATTGCCGAAGTAGAACAGCATGCGAGTCCCCTGGGCATTCCAACGTACGCAATAGAGCATGAGGCTCAGGCCGTCCGCCTTGCCTAATCTCGCTTTCATTTCCGCATCCATTTTCAGGATACGATCGCGGTGAGGATGCTCGTCCAGAACCTGCTGCACGCTCAAAAAGAGTCGACTCGACTCGGGCTCGAAGGTATAGGTAAACAGACCGTGCCGGTCTCGAGCCTGAAACGGCACGGGCGACTCCTTTCGCGAAAGTCCTTCTTCCGTCCCTCTCGCGCAATAGAGCATGCCCATCAGGGCGCCGATGATTGGTTCTCCTTTGGGCGGAGCGCCCTCGAAATCGCCTGGCAGCGTAAGCTCCTTTCCCGTCTCCAAGCAGTAGCGGGCAATCAACGGTTTCTTGACGCTTCCCTTCTGGAAATAGACGTACCGAGAATCTGGAGACCAGGTTTGCCAGAAGCCAGTATGGTAGAACGGAGCCTGAACCTTATGTCGCCCAAAGCGATGCGACGCAGAACCGTCTGGCGCCAGAACAAGAACTTCCGCTTCCTCGGACTCCAGGTCAACTCCAGCGACCAACAGCCGCCCCGACCCATCTGGAGCCCAGGGACAAAGCGTGTAATAGCTATGGATCAGCCACAAATTTTCCTGCCGGAAAACTTGCGTCGCGGAACCGCATTCCGAATTCAAGGGGCGATCCACTGGCAGCTATTCGGATTTAGGATTTCAGTTTTAGGATTTGCGAGCTTTGCTCGCTAGCTTTCGCTCATCGCCTTGGCTCGCTCCAGTGTAAGCGCCGAACTGGCTTTTTCGCCTGCCGCGAGTTTTTCGAACTCGTCCGCCAAGCATTGCCAGCGCTGCTCGAATTCGATCGGAGCGTTCGCCCGGTGCGGAGCTATCAGGACGCGATCGTTTTCGCGCAGCGGACTGTCGGCCCGCAGAGGCTCTTCCTCGAACACGTCGAGGGCCAAAAAGATATTCTTCTCCGCAACCGATTTTTCCATTGCCGCCTCGTCGACCATCTTGCCGCGGGCGATATTCACGAACAGGGATTCCTCCTGCATCAGGTCGAACTGTTCCTTGCCGATCAGGTGATGCGTCGAGTCCGGATTGTATCCACCCGCCAATATGATTATCTCGCACTGGGCGAAAATCTCGTTCAGCTCGCGTTTCTTCAGGCCTTCTGCAGTCGCTTCCGCTTCCGACATGTGTTTCGAGCGGACCGAGATGTCATTCGTGAAATGCTTCACCAGATCGACGATTCCCTTGCCGATCAAACCATAGCCGACTACCCCTACCGAGCGATTATGCAGTATGCGCGTGCGACCGAAGTTCATGCGCGGCCAAGCCTCTCCGCTTCGCATGAGATGGTGGTAGGCGTGAATCCGCGTCAGCGAGCTCAAGATCAGTCCCAGAGTGTACTCCGCCATGGGCCGCGGCCGGGAAGCTGCGGTGTGAATCACAGCAAGTCCTTTCTCGATGGCGTACTCGTCCTCCACGTTCTGACGCGTCCCTCCATAAGTCGTGCCGACGACCTTAAGACTGGAACCGCGATCGATCACCTCCTTGGTAATCATCTTGTGATTCGTGTAAGGCACGATTACCGCGTCAAAACCCTCGATTTCTTCGAGCAGGGCCTCGGGCGTATCGATATCGGCCCGCTCGACGAGCTCAGCTACCTTCTCCATGCGCCCCTTAGCCAGGTCATCCGCAATCTGACAGCAAAACAATATTCTCATAGCAAATATCTACTTCCTAATTCTTCGTTCTTACTTCTCGCTTTACTACATCTTCCCCCTGCGCGCTTCCAGCTCCAAGCGGGTCTGATGAGCGCTCTCCTCGGTTATTGGAAAGCGTCGAACGAGAAACAAAGCGACTATAGCGCTCGCGGAAGGAACTATATAGAATAGGTAACGCATTGCATCGATCGTGCGCTCGCTCTGTTCGTTGCCCAAATCGGCATCATAGCCCGTGAGGACAATGATTCCTCCCGATAGGATCGCCGTCAGCGAATAGCCCATTTTCGAGATCCAGGCGGAAAGAGCCGCGATCGATCCTTCCCGGCGTAAACCGCTTTGCAGTTCGTCCCAGTCGCACACGTCCGCCTTGATCGACGATATGAGCAGCCAGAAGCCCGCAAATGCTGGAACCGTGAAGAATAGAGCCCCTATCGACAAGTAGGGATACTTGGGTGTGTACAAAAGCCATTCCGCTGGTCCGCTCAGCACGAGAAGCCAAAGCGAAAGCTCGAGAGCTCTTCGCTTGCCCACTCGTCGGGAAACCAGATTGAGAACGTATACCGAAGCGAGGCCTAGAACAAGCTGAACGTTGCCAGCAACTCCGGTGAGAATTCCCTGCTTCTGCGTGTCTCCATCCCAGAGATAGTACAAGCCAATATAGAATCCCAGGTGATTCACCAGCTGCGTCCCCAAGACGGTGAAAAGCGTGATGCAGACCATCAATAGAAATGGCTTATTGGTAAAGGTGAACTTGAGGGCCTGAATGAAGCCGATCTTTTCCTGGTTCTTCGCCTTTTTGAAGAAGCGCTCGCTCAAGGTGAAAACCGGGATCAAAGCCATTCCCATAATGATGAGCCCATAGCTGATTCCCATGGCCCGGGCTCCCATCATCGTGTCGCCGCCCCAAAGAGGCAACTGGGTGACAGCGAAAGCCCATGGAGCAAACAGAGAAGCCGCCTTGCCGAAATAGGCCCGCCAGACCATAAGTCGCGTACGCTCGTGGTAGTCGGGAGTCAGTTCGTATCCCAGAGCCGTGTACGGAACGGTGTATATCGTCTGAGCAGTGAAATAGAGGATGGAGAAAACCGTGAAATAGATGAAGAGCGTATTTTCGTTCCAGCCAGGAGAAGCGAACCATACGAGGGGGAACATCAATCCGCACAAAATCGAGCCCACTAGCATAAACGGCCGACGGCGACCCCAGCGCGTTCGCGTGTTGTCCGAGAGCCAACCGAAGAGCGGATCCGTCAAGCCATCCCAGATTCGCATAATCCCCAGAGCGGTGCCGATCAGCAAGGGATTGACTCCGAGGGTGATATTGAAAATCGGGTTAGCCAGCTGGTTCAGAGTATTCACTCCAATGTGGTCGGAGAGAATGCCAAACCCATAGGTGCCCTTTTCCTTGATGGCGAGCTTGTCCTCCGGAGCCGTTTCGTAGTGATGATGCTTTGTCTCTTTAACGTTCTTCTGCTCCATAAGTTCCTTGCTCTACCCTCCCGCCGATCATTCTTAATTCTTCGTTCCTACTTCTTCATTCAGCTCATCTTCCCATCCAACCGCCATCGACCAGCAAGGTCGCGCCGTGCACATAGGCTGCGGCTTCGGAAGCGAGAAAGACTGTCGGTCCTTTGAAATCGTCCGGATCGCCCCAGCGGCCTGCTGGGATCCGCTCCAGGATCTGGCGGCTGCGCGTCTCGTCTTGGCGCAAGGCCTCCGTGTTGTCGGTGGCTATATATCCTGGGGCGATAGCGTTTACATTGACTCCTTTTCCCGACCATTCATTGGCTAGGGCCTTGGTCAGTTGCCCGATGGCTCCCTTGCTGGCTGCATAGCCAGGAACCGTGATGCCGCCCTGGAAGGTCAGCAGCGACGCGGTGAATATGATCTTGCCTGAGCCGCGTTCCACCATCCGTCTGCCGATCTCTCGAGAGAGAATGAACTGGGCATTGAGATTTACCTCAATCACCTTGTCCCAATAGTCGTCTGGATGATCGGCGGCGGGGGTCCGCAATATCGTACCCGCGTTGTTAACCAGGATATCGATATGCGGATGAGTGGCATTCACTGCCTCGATAAACGAGTAGACCGCCCCGCGGTCGGAAAAATCGCAGGCATAGGCCGAAAAGGAACGCCCCAAGGCGGTCACTTCCTTTTCGACAGCGGAACCTTTGGATTCCAAGCTAGCGCTGACGCCGATGATATCGGCTCCCGCTTCCGCTAGACCCACGGCCATCGCTTTTCCGATGCCACGTTTGCAGCCCGTTACCAAGGCCGTCTTTCCAGATAGATCGAATATGTTCATAATTTATTTGCCCGCAGATTGCGCAGATATACGCGGATGATATCTTAAGTCATTATGAATAATCTGCGTATATCTGCGCAATCTGCGGGTACCCTCCACTTGTGTAATTCAGTTTTCAAGGCTTACCAAGACCTTCATAATCTCGCCGCCTTTTTCCATTTCCTCGAGGCCTTGCTTGAGCTTTTCGAGCGGGTATTCTTTGGAAATCAGACTGTTCAAAGGCAGGTCTCCCGCCTCCACCAATTTGATCGCCTTTTCGTAGTCCTCCGGCTCATACACCCGAGCGCCTCGCATCTGTAGCTCTCGCCAAAAGAACTGAAAGAGATCCACTTTCGGAGCTTCGGCGAAGATTCCCACTACCATGATCACCCCCCGCGCCTTCGGCAGCTGGGTTGCCACTTCGATGGCGCTGGGATGTCCTGTCACTTCGAACACCACATCTGCGCCCGTGCCGGAGGTCTTTTCCTTTACCAGCGCAGGGAGATCGACTTGAGCGGGATCGACGGTTTCCACTCCTAACGAATTCAGAAGTTCGATACGAAAGGGATTAAGCTCCGATACCAGCGCCTTCGCTCCCTGCGCTTTTGCGACAAGAGCGATAAGGGCCCCGATTGGTCCACCTCCCAGGACAACTGCAAAGCCGCCTGTTTCGATTTCGGATAGGCGGACGTCGTGACAGGCCACCGCGATCGGTTCTATCAAGGCTGCGCGCTTCATCGAGACGGAATTCGGCAATTTGAAAACGGTGTGGGCGGGGACTTTCCAGTAGCTTTGAAAAGCGCCCGGGGCATCGATGCCGATAAACTCCAGGCTTTCGCAAATATGGTCGAGGCCTGCTCTGCGGATGGGATCGTCGCCTTTGGGGTTCAAAGGCATGACAGTCACCGGATCGCCGGGAGCAAAGCCTTCCACCCCTTCGCCCACTTGATCGACTCGGGCAGAAGCTTCGTGTCCCAGAACCTGGGCGTTTCCTACCCGGCTATCCATCTTGCCTTTGAAGATGCCGACATCCGTGCCGCAAATACCGCAGTATGCGACCTTCAATGTCACTTCCCCCGCTCCTGGAGCTGGCCGCGTTCCCTCTTCGATCGCGATTTCTCGATTCCGTTTATAATATGCCGCTTTCATTGCTTTTATAGGTGTTTAGGCTGTCCGTGCTTCGCTCTTCGAGCTACGCAGGATCCTCCGGATAGGTGTTTAGTCTGTAGGGATCTGGTTGTGTAGGCATTCATCTCTCGGATAATTCTTCGTGTCTCGTCGTTAGGCTCCTTGAGTGTCGCTGCGCTCGGCACTTCGTTGATATCGCTTCACGATCTCTTTTTCCGGGTTTTCGAACGCGTAGGCATTCTCTTCTTCTTTCAGATGCCAAAGGTGGAAGCGGTCGATTGAATCTACCAGCATAGCGAAGGACAAGCGATGCTCCCCTGCTTCGACGTTTCGATCGAAGCGGCAGATGGATCGACGGGTTGCGAAATCCGTCTCGGCAAGCATCCTCATTTCTTCGAAAACGAAGAACTTCGCCCCCAGGCCATTCTTTCTGGCGACGAAACGATTCAGCGGAAAAAGGCGCGTATTCAGTCCGTCGTCGCCATCCGATTCCATTTCGAACAGCAACCGAAGCATGCAAGGCTCGGCGACCTCGAATCGATAGTCGAGAGAAGCGGTGTTGGCTTCGACATCGCTGTCCACCGCAATCGAGCTCCAGGAACTCTTTTCGTCCTCCGAATCGTACCAGACGCCCAGCAACAGGCTCCCTCCGCTGCGTCGATAGGCTTCGCAACCGTTTCCTGCGTTGAAATTGCTCTTACGAACTTCGATATGGCAGCGAGCCAGCTGAACATCGCCGAATTTCAGCAGAAGGCTCGCTATCTCATGGGCGTCGCTCGAACGATAGCTGTCGAACTCGATGGAGATGCTTGGGGGCATTTCTTTTTTAGGGGGATAGACTGAAGGCTGTAGGCTGAAGGGACTGACCGTAGGATGCCTTCAGTCTTCAGCCTCTCTCCACACTCACTTCTTGAAAAACGCGAACGACTCGAAGCAGATCTCGTGCATCACGATGTGAGGGGGCTGATTCAATATAAACTCGATAACGTTCGCCACGTCCTCGGTTTGCATGAACTTCTCGTGCGGCACGGGGCGGTCGCCCCAGAAGCCTTTCGTGCTGGTGGGTCCGGGTTTGATAGTCGTCACGCGAATATCGTTCTTCATGGCTTGCAGAGCATAGCCTTGGGCGAACATCGACACCGCCGCCTTGGCGGCGCAATAGACCGGGGCATTGGGATTGGCTCGGGTAGCTGCCATCGAGCTGATCAAGAGCAGCTGCGGATTTCGATCGGCTACCGTGGCATTGGTGAAGTGCTTGGCGGCGAGAAACAGCCCTTTCAAGTTTACATCCACAATCTTGTCGTAGTCTTCCACCGCCATTTCGGCGATAGGAGCGGCAACGCTCAAACCGGGAAGGTTGAGCAGAACATCCGCCTGACCATAGGCTTCCTTGACCGCATCGAAAAGCGACGCCACCGAAGCTTCGTCGCAAGTATTGGTCACTTTGCTCACGACCTCCGCTCCTAGCGAACGGGCTTCTTCCGCCAAGGAGCTCAAGCTCTCTTCATTCATGTCGGCCAAGGCCAGCTTGGGGCCCGAGGGGGCGATTTTTCTAACAACGGCGGATCCGAATCCGCCCGCCGCTCCGGTGATAACGATAACTCTATTCATTCTATATTAGGTTGTTTGATTAGGCTATTTAGTCTGTCCGTGCTTCGCTCTTCGAGCTACGCAGGATCTTCGATAGGTGTTTAGACTGTAGGGATCTGGTTGTGTAGGCATTTGCCTCTCGGACACTTCTTCACTCTTCGTTCTTACTTCTTCGTTCAAAAATATCCTCCGCGCTTGACGACCTCGCGAGGGGGCATGCCTGACTTCACCCACTTGACGATATCGTTCTCCTCCTGCTGGATGCGCTCGGCGCGTTCGAGCACCTCCACTGCCATCTTGCGCGGCACGACGATGGCCCCGTCCATGTCTGCGAAGATGATGTCGCCTGGATCTATATTCACGTCTCCAATACGGATAGGTACTTGCCAGCCGCTGATGCGAAAGCGACCTAGCATGCCATTGGAGCTGCGAAATTTGATGAAAAGCGGAAAGTTCTGCGGCAAGACCCGATCGACGTCGCGCACGCCGCCATCGACTACCGCGCCGCGGCAGCCGCGATTCTTGGCCGCCATGGTCATCACCTCGCCCCATTGGGCGGATTCGTCGTCGCCGCCGGTGTCCCATGCCACGACTGAATCGGCTGGAATCGACTCCAGCATGATGGCCCGCTCTTCCATCTCGTTCTTTATCTCCAGACTCTTGCCGCCCTTGATGGTGAAGCATTCGCCGGCGACCTTCATGCCGTCCTGAAGCGCCATGATATTGTGCGGCAAGGTTTGGTACAGCAGCCCTCTCTCCCGCAGCACGTCGTTCACCGCCGCGGTGAAAAGCGCCTCGTAGCGCTCGCTCAGCTCCTTGGCGGGAATCGGGAGTGGTTCGATGGTACGCTGTTCGCGAGACTTCTTAAGCTCTTCGATATCCATGGTAGCTGATCATACAAGGAGTTCGCCGTCTCGGCTATAGCCTGCCTTGACACGAGTTTCACTGTGTTGACATTTTTTGCCCAGTGGTTAGCGGTTTGGTCTGTAACGTAGCGCGGAGCTTTAGCCCGCGTCCACATATGCAGATCAGCTCTCTGCCCTTCGGCAGGCTTTAGAGTCTGCTAGGGACGCGGGCTAAAGCTCCGCGCTACGGATATCGACATCCCATGCGCGACACGGCGCCAGGGATCGAAAGGCAGTCAGTCCAAATCCATTCTTAACTCTTCGCTCTCAACTCTTCATTCCACCATGGGTCTCGCCTTTAACTCTGTTGAACAGCTCAATCCCCCCTTCGTTCTGGTCGACGAACGTGTGCTGACGCTGCCGCAAACGGACGAGCTGAGCGTCTCGAACCACCATCTGACTTTCGTCTACTGCCTGGAAGGAAGCTGCAGGATGCGCTTCTCCAAAGGCGACTGGTTTGCATTCAAGCCCGGCGACATCGTGATCTCGCCCCCCGATTCCCATCGCGATCTGATGCGTCATGAAAGAGCCGCCACGTCTCTCTACGCTCTTCGAATTCTGCTGGACATTGGTTCGATCCGGGAGCCAAGCAAGGAAAGCCAACCGGAAACCGACTTTCGCAACTTCGTGGAGCACCACAGTTTGGCGCCGATCCACTGCCCTGACGGAATCGACGCCCGCATCAATCAGTTTATCGCCCAGTTGCGAAGCGAAGCCGAAAAGCGCGAGATCGGCTATCGGCATGCCGTGCAGAGTTGCGCCACGCAAATCGTCCTGCAAACGATTCGCAGCAGTATTCAGATTCTTCTCGCGGACGGGTCTAAGCAGAAACGTAGCCGGAGCCTGAGTCTCGTCGAGCGCTGTCGCGAATACATCTCCTCTAGCTACCAGGAATGTGGCCTGAAGCTCGGGACGATCGCCTGGCATCTCGGAGTCAGCGAGGAATATCTCGCCCGCCTGTTCAAGAAGCTGACGGGGCAAACCGTATTCGAATACCTGAGACAGCAGCGTCTGGAAGAGGCCAAGCGTCTCCTCATCGGCAGCAAGTCCACCATCGCTCAGATCGCCAGCCAATGCGGCTTTGCAAGCGCCTCCTATTTTACCCGCAGCTTTCAGAAGGAGATCGGTCTCACGCCCTCGGACTATCGGACTAACCGTGTCGGCAAGCTCGCGCCGCTGCAAAGCAATCCCTTGGTCTGGACCGAAAACAAACTCGCCTCCGGCTACGCCAAGAAGCGGTGAGGCTAAAATCGCAGTCGCCGGCCCTACGAATGTCGTTTGGCTAAGAACGTGTTGCATAAGTAGAAGCTTTCTGCTGTGGGAGCGTGCTTGCACGCGAAGGCGAAGCCCGGATCCCGCATTGCCTTCGCGTGCAAGCACGCTCCCACAGCTTCTCCTCTTCCAAATGCTCTGGAGTCTTTACCCTAATGTTTCAAAAACAGGAGTAAGAGTAACCGCGAATGGACGCTAATAAACACGAATGATTTCTCATTTGAAGCTTTGATTCGTGTGTATTCGCGTCCATTAGCGGTTAAAAATTCTCCGTTTTCCAGTCCTAGCTAAACGTGAGGATATCGAATTTGATCTATGGTATCGTAAGTGATTGATAATGAAATCATTGATAATATATACTACTAATTATGAAACTGGAATCTTTACTAACTTGGGCTTGTAGTTCCGTGCCTACTATTAAGACTTCCCCGCCTCCTACAGCCAGTCTTTGATCGTCTGGCTTAGGTTTGACTTCGGTTTGTCGCGGTGTTGCTGGCGGTAGGTTCGGGGAGTCTTTCCGGTTGCCCGCGCGAAATTGCGATTGAATACGGTGGGGGTCTGGTAGCCGACGCTTGCGGCGATTTCCTGGATGGGGAGGGTTGTAGTGGTGAGGAGGATACAGGCTTGCCTGATGCGAGTCTCTCTGAGGAAAGCGGAGAGGGTCGTGCCTGTCTCGCTCTTGAAGAGTCGGGAGAGGTGCTCGGGGGAGCGGGCCAGGCGTTTGGCGAGTCGAGGCAGATTTAGGTCGTCGGAATAGTTCAGTATGATGTGGTCTTTGAGCGAGGCCGTGAGCGCTCGACTCGAAGGGGATTCCCTTTCGGTCTTTTCGTCGCTGGACAGGTGTTCTGCCAGGGCGACCAGGAGCAGGTGGCAAAGGGCCTCGATCTTGGGTCTGTATCCAAATTTCCGATCGGACATCTGGGAGCGTATCTTGGAGACGAGTCGTGGAATCTCCGCATTCGCGGGCAGCCGCAAGTGGGCGCGATCGGGAAGGTGTCGCTCGAGGAAGTCCGCTAGGGGAGAGGCGGAGCCTGCCTGCTGCTTGGTTGGTCGACTGTCGTAGGTGAGGAGAAAGGCGTGCAGGCTGGTCGCTCGTTTGCCTTTGTTCCTGTACTCCTGGAAGCTCGGTCGATGCAGAAGCAGGATGTCTCCCGGCTGGATGTCCGCGAATTTCCTCCCATCCATGAAGAGCTCCGCGCAGCTCTCGGTGAAGTAGAGGACTCGGCTTAGCGGGATGTCGACGAGAACGCGTTTGCCGCGGGGGATCTCCGTGCGGCGTTCGTCCACGAAACTCAGTGGAGGCGTCAGTTCTTCGACTTTTTGCAGTGAGCTTCCCATGAATAACGAGCTTCTAGAAGGTCAAAAAAAGTTTAGAAATGTCAACTTGGGATGATTGCTTGCGAGCCGGTTTGCCATTATTCTATTCGGCATGGAAACGGAAGGCTACAAACGGATTAAGAAGGTCGCTCTCAACTACGTGAAGGCCAACAAGATTGGAAAGGACGTGGGGGCGTACTCGATCATGCCGCGCGGCGGCGAGAATTTCTACGGTTCCTACCACGCGTTGCAGGTGCTGGACCTTTTTGGAGAGCTGCACAATCGCCCAGCGGAGGAGATCGCGACGTGGGTGGACTATATCCAGAGCTATCAGGAAGAGGATGGTTCCTTGCTGGTGCGGCAGCAGCCCTTCGGCGAGAATCCGATCGTGCCGGGCATCGACGGCAAGCTGCACAGCACGCGTGGCTTGTTTTGGTCTTTCCGCGTTTTGCGGAGCAAGCCGAAGTACGCTCCGACGTTTATAGAGCCATTGCTCGATCCGAAGACGCTTTACGACTGGGTGGGCGCCTTCGACTGGTCGATGTCTTGGAGGATCTCCAACCAGATCTTGGCCGTGTATACGTTTATGGCCGGGCTGCGCGACTGGTTTGGCTACGATATATCGGAAGCCTTGGAAAAAGGCATGTATCCGGCCTTGGAGGAGAAGCTTGATCCGGAAACCGGATACTTTGGAACGGCCCAGGGCGCTCCGCTTTGGAATGGGCTGTTCGGCACGATTCATATTGCCCCGATCTATTTCGCCGAGGGTTGGGAACTGAAACATCTGGAGCGCAATGTGGACTCGACCATAGAGTGCCAACGCGAGGATGGCTCCTATTGGGAAGGCGGCTCGAATTGTCCCGATTTCGACGGCGCCTACATGATGGCGAACTTGCATCACCTCACGGATTATCGAAAAGAGGATTTGGAGGCGACGGCGCGCAAGTATTTGCAGCATGCCTTGATGCACGAGGATCCCGAGGGTCGCGGCTGGAGAAACCGCCGCCGAGATTGGAAGCGACCGGAAGGGGCGATCGAGCCTGAGTTCATGATGCTCGACTCGTGGTTCTATCCTGCTTCCATCGGCCTGGTCGCCCACATGCTGCAAGATACTGGATACGAGGGACCGTATGACTTTTCGCCAGGCTCGCTGCACATGCAGAACGCGTTTTGAGAGAGCTTTTTAGTCTGTAGCTTGAAAAAAGCTAAACGCCTATCGCAGATCCTGATCCCGTGACTGCGTATTGGCGTCAACTTAACGGGAGAAGCATCATTTGGAGGGCAACGCTCCGTCGTTGCCGCACTGTTATTCCCTGTGTAGGCTCCACGGCAATGACGGAGCATTGCCCTCCAGCGCAACGCCTTTTGGCTTAAGTTGACGCCAATGCGCGACCGCGGGATCAGGACAGCCTAAAAACCTATTTGGCTCCGGTTCCGCCGTTTATGAAACGTTTCCCTTCACGTGATCGTATTGGGAAAGCGCCAATATATACGCTCCGAAGGCGTGTCGGTCGTTCAGCTTGTGGGAGACTTTCATATAGTCTTCGATACGACCTTGTTTTGGCGATAGGCATCCGACGCAAGTGTTGCTGATATTGCCTTCTTCATCCATATATTGGAGTAGAGATTGGAACGAGCGTTCGTAGAGCTCCTCGAATTTCTCTGGCAGCAGTCCGTGGGCGATGCCTACCCCGATGCCGAAGTGAATCAAGGCGGAACCGGAGGTTTCCACGTAGGATTCATGGACCGTCATCTCTTGATGCCATAATCCCTCTTTGTCGGCATGGGCGAAGCAGGCTTCGCAAAGATCTTTAAAGAGAGGTTCGATCCTCTTCCGCTCAGGGTGGTTCGCTTCAAGCGCGTTGATGATCTCCGCCAACGCCAGGATGCCCCATCCGTTGCCTCTGCTCCAGTGGTCCTGCGAACGAAGGCCGGGACCGGCGAAGCCTCGACTTTGGTGCAGCAGGCCGTTCTTCCTGTCTATTAGTAGATCGTAAAGCCCGGCGATTTGATCCGCGCCCTCTGCGACAAAGCGCTCGTTGCCCAAGCAGACGCCAGCGTTGACGAGAAAAGGGACGACGGCAAAGGCGGCGTCTATCCATATCTTTTCCGTATCGGGCACTCTGGGCATGCTGAAGACCCCTTCCTTGGAGCGGCGGGCTTCGTGGAGGAGCTCAGCGCCGTAGCGCTCGAGACACTCCCGCGCTTCGTCGAGGAATCCCCGAGCGGCCATATAGGCGGTCGCATTTCCGCCGCAGAGATAGTTTTGGAAATTGAGGTGAATGCTGGCGCAATCGACCTCCAGGCGAAGAAAGGGAAGCAGCTCCTGACGAACGCGCTCGACGAGCTCCTCGTCGTCGTGGTCTACGGCGAGATGGGCGAGTCCTTGGAGAGCCAGGATGCCGGTATAGAAGCCGATGGGGTGCATGGCTTTATACTTTTCGTACAGTTTGAGACCGATTTCCGAGTGGGGTTTTAGCAGCATGTCCAGGAGTCTAGCGCGTCTAAGCGAACGGGACGCAATGGGGAATTCACTGGATAGTCCAGTTGACGTCAACTGCCTAAACGATTCTTATATTGGACTATGGCAGCGACCATCAGGGAAGTGGCAAAGGCGTCTGGCTATTCGCGCTCGACCGTCTCGCTTGTCATGCGAAACGATCCGAGCATTCCGCAGGCGACCCGCGACAAGGTTCTCGAAGCGGCCCGAGCTTTGGGCTATCGCAGGGATGCCCAAGTTTCTCGGCTGATGGGCTACTTGCAGAAGAAGAAGAAGGAATTCGAGACCATAGCGTATGTGACGGCCCAGAAGAAGCCTAGCTTGGAAGGCGATCTCTCCTACAAGGGCTTCTTCTTGGGAGCGATGGAGTGTTGCGAGGAGCTTGGCTATCGCCTCGAAGAGTTCTGGCTGCGGCCTGGCGAATTGGACGAAAAGCAGCTGGATCGCATCCTCTACAACCGCGGAATCCGAGGCGTCATTCTGGCTCCCCATCCGATTCCTGGCTCGACATTGAGACTGAAATGGGAGCGCTACGCGACCGTGTCCATAGGATATAGTCTTGCCGAACCTGAGACTCACCGGGTGATTGGCAACCACTACCAGATGATTCTGACGGCTTACGAAAAAGTCGTCGAGGCCGGCTATAAAAGAGTAGGATTTTGCCTGAGCGAAAGAACGGATCTAAGATCGAGGCATATATGGCTTTCGGGCTATTTGGCGGAGAGAATCCTCCATGGCGACGAAGCCGATATACCTCCTTATATTGGCGACATTAAGGGTAGGGGACTCGTGAAGTGGTACGAGAAGTATCTCCCCGAAGTCCTAATAATGGCTACGGGTTTGGCCTCGGATAGCCTGAAGTCTGCGGGCTATGAAACGCCGCGAGACTACGCATGCGTCTATCTCGACCGGCAACCCTCGGGAGGCCAACAGGCTGGCATCGTCCATCATTTTCGAAGCGTGGGATTCGACGCGGTCAATGAAATCAGTGCCTTGCTTCACCGCAATGAGCTGAACTTGCCAGAGCGGCCCCGCCTCATCATGGCCCACGGAGGCTATTGGAAAGAGGGCCGAAGCTTGCTTCCCAAAAGTTCTGCCGCCGCGTCGAAACGAAAGTCTGGGAGGCGCTGACGTTGCGTGACCTTTGACAAAGGAAGGCGATCGTTTCTCGGAGAGTGTCAAATAATTTGAAAACACTGCTTTTAATAAGGTAGGGCCAGCTCGCCGAGCGGGCCGCAGAGCCCTGGAAAAATAGAACTGCCGCGGCTCGCTCGGCGATCGAGCCCTACCTTAAGCGACTTGTTGGGCCGTCTCTCATAAAGTGTAAAAGCGATAAGTCGCGCATGGGATTTCGCTTTCCGTAGCGCCGCGTTGCATCAATGGCGCGAAGCCAGGCCCTGTCATCTACTGGACTGTCCAGTTGTGATGTTCTTGTGATCTTCCGGCTCGATAACAGTCTATGGATATTGCCCCCTGCTATTGGTAAATAGCGGGACCTAGTTATCCCTGCATCAGCCTTCGCATCTAATCTATATAGAGAGGACATTGAAGTCATGTCGTATTCATAATACTGCTGCATTCTCTTCTTCGAAGAAGCGACCGACGCGATGTTTTCTTTGCAATTTTACCCACGTCTATTTCCAGCCCCTTCTTTAGTCCGGAAATACCCGGCGATATTTGCAAACCCAATAACCAATGACAGGCTACAACCTATGATAGAACAAACCCAGAAACCGAGGCGAGATCGGTATATAAAAAATTCGCTTAAAACCCTAGGCCGATTGCTTTTTGCTGCAGGCTTAGCTACAACCTTCGCTAGCGTATCCGCTCAAGACGTGGAAGACAGTGAGGTGTTCACGCTTTCCCCGTTTGTTATAGACGCGTCCGATGACCAAGGATACCGAGCTACGACTGCTCAATCCGGCAGTCGCTTGAGTACGCCGCTCTCCGACGTGGGAGCCGCCATATCCGTGGTCAACGAGGAGTTCCTAGAGGACACGAACTCGACCGACCTGCGGGACATTTTGGTGTATACAGCCGGGACCGAAGTCACGGGCTTCGGCGGCAACTTCTCGGATGCCGGCGGTACCCGCGAGTCCGAAGAATCGGGCCTTGGCAACAATCCAGGCACGCGTCTCCGCGGTCTCGCCAGCGCGGACTTGTCTCGCGGCTTTTTCAGGACGTCCGTGCCCTTCGACTCCTACAACAGCAGCCGACTGGAGATAAATCGCGGAGCGAACGCCATTCTTTTCGGCATCGGCAGTCCTGCCGGCATCATCAACTACACTCCCAACGCGGCCTCGGTGGCGGATGATTTCGGAAGCGTGGAATTGCAGTTCGGAAGCTTCGACAGTTTTCGCGCGTCGCTCGACTATAACAAGACCCTTCTCGACAACCAGGCGGCGATTCGTTTGGCCCTGCTGCAGGACGACGAGAAGTTCCAGCAGAATCCAGCCTTCAACGAAGACCAGCGCATCTATGTGGCTGGTACGATAGCCCCCGAATTTCTGAACCGGAACGAGGGCTTCTTCTCCAAGACGAGCCTTCGTTTCAGCTATGAAGATGGAGAGATCGAGGCCAACAACCCCCGCAGCCTCACCCCTTCCGATCGAATGACGATATGGTTCGAGCCGACGCCCGAGATGGTTGCCGCGGGCGTCATGCCGAAGTATACCCACGACGTGAGGGAGAATTTTTCGCCCGGCCTTTCCCAGGGAGTGAGCGTGGCTCAGAACCTCAACCGTTCGCCCATCATTCATTTCAACGATCCGAACAGCGCGACGCCTTCGGATCCGCTTGGGGGCAATATTATCGGTCGCCAGTTCGTGATCAATCGTTCGCGTACCGATGGGGGCACCAGCGCCTATCTGGCGCCGAACTTCCTGCCCGACGCGCTGCGTCGCACTGGCGCGTTCCCGGACCATGCGTTTTATAAAACCCCCACGGTGACCGACCGCTCCATCTTCGACTACCGCAACATACTCATAGATGGAGACAACAAGCGCGAGAACAGCCAGTTCGAAGCCCTGAACCTGACTCTCGAGCAGCTCTTTTTCGAGGGTAACGCGGGTATCGAACTGAGCTACGACAATCAGGAGACGGAGGGCGACAGCTACGCGATGCTCGGCGTCAATACTCCGATCCTCACTATAGACGTGAACGAGATACTGTTGGATGGGAGCGTCAATCCGAACTTCGGCAGACCCTATCTCAGCACCCGACGAGCGGAAGCGAGGTGGAACCAAAACGAAAGGGAGACCTTCCGCGCCACGGCCTTCGGCGAACTTGACTTCACCGAGAAATACGCAGAGGGAGTCGGCAAGTGGTTTGGCAGACATGTGCTTACTCTGCTCTATCAGGATGAGGAGGGTTTCTTTGAAAACAGAAATGGCGACCCTTGGTACATCCCTACAAATCCCTTTCCATACGGCAACAATCAGCGCCGCAATAGCAATAGCGGCAAGCAGGTGCGTACCATTCACTATATAGGCCCTTCGCTGGCGGACGCAGCCAGTCCCAGAGGAGCCAATCTGCAGGGCATTACGGCTAATCAGTTCGACAATATAGGGCCCGCGGCCGCCGCAGGACAGTTTTTCTTGCGCGAGCAAGCGGCAGGTTCCGACTTCGATGTTGTGAACGTGGATATCGTCAGAGCTCAGACGAATCTGGCGGACAACGCCTTCAACGCTAGCAAGACGTTGACCAATACGGAATCCCAGGCGATCAACCTGCAAAGCTACCTCCTCGACGGCAACCTGATTGCAAGCTACGGCTTTCGCGACGAGGAGTTCGAAAGCTCGTTCGTCAATGCTCCCGACAATCCCGCAGAAAGGAATCGTCCGGTCGACTCTCCGGACTATGCACTCAATTCGGAATTCTCTACCGAAACGATGGTCTCGCAGACCGTGGAGTCGTGGAGTCTAGTCGCGAAGACCCCTCGCGGGTGGCTCGAGAATATTCCTGGAATCAGTAGCTTGAGCGCCCACTACAACTACTCCGAAAACTTCTCTCCCCAGTCTAGCCGTTTCAGCCCGTTTGGAGATCCCATCGGCCCCCCTAGCGGTGAAACGCAGGAGTACGGATTCACCGTGGAGTTTGCCGGCGGCAAAGCCGTCGCTCGAGTCAACTGGTACGAGACCTCGCAGGGGCTGATATCCAACGCCGACGCCACCGGCGCCGCCAATCAGGTCCTCGCCATTCACCAGCTGGCCTTCAATGCGGTGCAAGACGGCTTTGCCACCGACACGGACGGCGACGGCTTTCCGGACGGCTACGTAGCGCCGCCTCAGTTCCTGCTGGATCTCTACGATGTTCAAATAGATGGCGGATCGCTCGGCTTCACGAATCCAGGAGTCAATGCGGTGGGCGGCGCGGTGTCGGAAGGCGTCGAGATCGAGGTGGTGATCAACCCCACCGACAATTGGACCTTCTCCATCAATCTAGCCCAACAGGAATCGGTGAGAGACAATACCGGTGACGAAGTCGCCCGTCTCCTTTTCGACACGCCCCTCGCGGGCGGCGAGAGCCTCGCAGATACCTGGAACTCCACTGCTGGCGAGAACATACCGTTGTTCGTCACCGCGTCGCCTGGCGAAAGCGGCACCTTGGCGGACTGGACGCGTCGCTTCATTTTAAATCCGTTCAATAACATCCGCCTGCAAGACGGCTCGGCCGCCCAGGAGCTGCGCGAGTGGCGCTTTAATGCGGTGACCAACTACCGTTTCTCCGAAGGCAAGTTCAAAGGCTTCAATGTCGGCGGCGCCCTGCGTTGGCAGGACGAAGTCGCCATTGGATTCCCCCTCATCGACGCCCCTGACGGATCGCGCATCATAGACGTGCAGAATCCGTACTTCGGCCCCACGGAAACCGACGTGGATCTGTGGGTTGGATACGAGCGCAAGATTCTCGAAGGCAAGGTCGACTGGAAGGTTCAGCTGAATATACGCAACGCCCTCTTGGACGACGACGTGATACCCGTCTTCGCCCAGCCCGACGGCGAAGAGGTGGTCTTCCGCAACAGCGCGTCGCGGACTTGGACCATCACTTCCAAGTTCTCCTTCTAGGAAACGGCTGGCTCGCAGCCAGTTTCTCGACTTCTCGATATATCGCACCGAGCCGCAGGTAGTCTGCGGCTCGGTTTTTTCGCCATAACATACCCAAACAGTTCCCCAAAAGGAATCGGGCACTGCCCGATTCGCCATCGAAGACATGAGGAGAGAACAAGTAGAGCGGCCAGTATCTGCGCTATTTCGACTCTGCTAGCGATGTTCTCGTGACTACCATGCATAGGGACTGGAGCAGTTCGAAGCGGCAGCTGATTGACACGAAAAGATATTGTATATATCGATTGTTTTATATTTAACAAGGCAGGCTCTTTTCGAGGAGTCTGCCTCCTCTATTGATCGAAATACGCCACTGCGGATCCCTAGGCAGCACGACTAGGTTCGCTTCTTTCCAAGTCGAAAACATGAAAAGACTCTATATATTGACCTTCGTTCAATGCGTTTGGTTTGCGACCGCTTCGGAAACCGCGCCCGCCAGCTCCCGCCTGTCGGAAGCGCTGGAAAAACTCGACGCCCATTACGAGGAATTCCTCGATCCGTGGCTGGCCCGCCAGTGGGACCCTGCTACCGGAGGGCAGCTTCGCTATCCTAGCAGCGCGGAGCCGGACATCCAAAGCTCCGCCCAGCTTACCAGTATCTTGGAGACTGCCGGGTTGATCGAAACGATGCCGGATCATGCGCGTGCTGCGCTGGTCGGCTATTTCCAGAGCCGGCAGAATTCCGACGACGGCTTCTTCTACGATTATCCCGACCAGGATCTGGCGGATCGAGACAAGGGGCGCTATCTGGGCTACACAATCAATGCGCTGAGGCGTTTGGGAGCTGCTCCGCTCCATCCCTTGCCCGACGACGAGTCGAGTGGAGTGCCTCCGCATCTCCAGTCGCGGCAGGCGTTCAGAGCCTGGTTGGACGCGCTCCCGTGGGAGACGCCTTGGGGAGCGGGCGACAAGATAAACTCGCAGGGTTCTATCATTGACCTTCTCTCTCACAAGGACGAGCTGCTGGCTGAGCTTTGGCTCTTTCTGCCCACGAAGCAGAATCCGACCACCGGCTACTGGGGGGCCAGCGCTACGGAGACGAACTACAACTATCTCTCCGGCGCCGCCAAGATCACATTCTCCTATGCAAAGTATGATAAACCGATCCCGATGGCTGCGCAGCTATACGACAGCGCGAAAACGACGCTTTTCGAAGAGCCGGCTATTGCCTCCACTCACGTGCGCAACGTCCTGTGGCTGATCAGAAACCTGATGGATGACGGCTCCCTGGCCGGAGGGATTCCGGAGGAGGATAGGGTATCCATCATCGACAAGACTGCGGCCAACATTGGGTCTTTTCTCATGCCTGACGGTGGCTTCCGAAATCGTCGGAACAGCGAGAGCGGTATGGACGCCGCCTCCCAAGCTCGACACGCGAGGAATTGGAGCCTGACGGTGATCGCGGGGCTGGGCGACAGCGCTCCCTGGCCGGGGGCCGACACGTTCTGGGCATATCCCAGCTTCCTGCCTCCTGGCGTCGTGTCATGCGTGAAACGTAGCGCGGAGCTTTAGCCCGCGTCCCCGTTGTTTCCTATCCTCATCCTCTTCTTCATCCTCATCTTTATCTTGGATGAAGATGAGGAAGGAGGATGATGAGGGCGAATCGCGGACGCGGGCTAAAGCTTCGCGCTACTCTTTGCGACATTGCATCCGTGACGCTTTCAAACCACTGATGCCGCCGATGGACGCATATGATTTCGAATTTGGAGTGCAGTTACTCGATCGTATCGGTGTAAATCAGTGCTATCGTTAGTTGAGTCTTCTTTCCTAGCTTTTGAAACTATTGATACTATTGAAGAGCAGTGTTATTCGCATCGAAAGCGGGCTGTGATGAATAGTGAATGGCAAATTTTTTGAGAAGGGCGGGGCGGGCTCTCTACTCCATCATGCTTCGCGCTCTTTGTATGCTTTCCTTGGCGGGAGTATAAGTGGGGTCTATTTCCAGCGCTTTTTTCCAAAGCTCTATGGCGCGCGGCAGGTCTTCCTGCTCGGCATAGGTGATGCCTAGATTGAAAAGCGCTTCCGTATTTCGAGGCTCTCGGCGAACCAGCTCTTCGTAGATGGCAGTCGCTTCTGCCGCGAGATTGTTCTCGTACAGGAATTTCGCGATTTCGTTGAGGTCGAACTTCTTTTGCGAGTAGGGATTGCAGATGAGGGTGAGGAGCCGCTGGAGGTTGGAGCGGGTGGCTTCGTGTCGAGGATCTATCCGGAGAGCGTGGGCAAAGGCGGAGAGCGCCAGCTCGTGATTCTCGAGCACTGCATGGGCCACTCCCATGTTGTGAGCCGCCTCTATCGATACCGGATTCTCCTCGAGGGCGCTCTCGAATTCCGAAATGGCGGTTTTGAGATTCTCGAAGTGCTTTTCGAAATACACGTTGGCCAATTCGTAGTGGCTCTTGCCCATGTCGTTGAATTCGTGAGTTTCCGAACTTATATTGATGGGAATTGCGAGCGCGGCCGTCCCGAGGGCGAGACCTGAGGTGGCCTTCCATCGCCTAGCCCGCAGCCAATCGAGTCCGCGGAAGATAGCGTGACAGGCGAACAGGATAAGAATGGGGGCCACGGGAAACCGGTATCGATCCGTCACGAAAAACAATACGACGGACAGCATGAAGATCAGGACGAACCAGATGAGCAGACTGGATGATTGTCGTCTTCGCAGGAGGCTTAGGCCCATTCCGGCTAGAGCGAGGGGAGCAACCAAGCCGAAGGCGAAATAGGGGAGACGTAAAACGGGGATGCGCTCTCGGGCGAAGGAGTAATCGGTATTGAGCGGGACTTCCTCCTTTCGCCAGAACATGGCGAACTTCTTCGCGTACAGTCTGGTGGCATGGGCGGGCTCCTCGAACCAGTAGCGGACGCCTTTGAGCAGCCAGTAGCGAGAGGCTTCGGCAAGGGTCATGTCCCGGCCGGTTTTCTTTTCGGCGACTTCGAGCGAAGTCTTGATCTGCGTGATCGGTTCGTCGGAAACGCCTTCGATCTTGGTCATGTAGCCTTCGGCGTCCTTGCTGTTCCCTATATAGAAGTTGATCCCCGCTTGAGGAGAAACGGGAGTCCAATGATTCGAGACGACGCCGTTTTTGACCGTGATAAGCAGCATGACCGCAGCGAAGCCGCCTGCCATGCAGACCAGGTGGCAAAGGCTTCTCGTTCGCGTGGATTCGTCCCGGAGGGAGCCGAGCATCCACAGTGGCATAGCGCCCGCGAAGAGCAGCAAGTTCGGTCTGCCTAGATAGGCTAGGCCTAGGAGTAGTCCGGCGATCCAGAACCCGGTTCGCCAGTCGCGCTCCCTCGCCTTGATCAGGACGATCAGGGTGGCGAGAACGATGGCGGTTACGAGAGTGGACTCTAGAAGCAGCCCGCTGAAGAATATGGCAATGCCGTAAAGCGCATAGACGAAGGCCGCGAGAAGTCCTGTTTTACGATTGAATGCAGTGGACCCGAGAATGAAGACCAAGAGGCAGTTGAACGTATCCAAAAAGCTTTGGGCAAAGACGGCGTACATGCGGTCTATGCCGAAAAAGCCATATACGACCGTAAGGAAGAATGGATACAGGGGGCTCATGTAGTAGGCGTCCGGCTGATCGAAGTCGCCCTGCAGAAAGCCGGTCGCGAATTGCTCGAACTGGACGCGGTCGGGGAGGACGGTTTCGAAAATGGGGTGAGCCGTGTACTGGGCGGCGAAGACCAGTCTGAGCAGCAGGGCTGCAAAGAGGATAATCAGGAGAACGAAGGAATGGTCGAGGCGTTTGGCCAGAGAGCTCAAGGAAGGGTGCATACGGTTTTGGAGAGACTGAAGCGCGTCTTTCATTTGCGATGGGGTAGTAGGATTCTTTGTAGGGCTGCCGCTTGCAGCATGCTGCATCCGTCAGGGTCTTCCTGCAACGCGGTGCGGCGCTCCATCCGTCGCTCTATTGAGCTATGGAGGACTGGCGAAGCGCCGACCCTACACTTGATCTAGAACTTATTGGAAGCTTTCTTAGGTCTTACGAACACTGCTTTTCGAAGCAATGATTTTGCTATTGATGATTTTGTTTCCCCCACTCCTACCGAAGACTGAATGGGCTTCTTGCAAAATCATTATGCAGGGCCGGCGCTTTTCGCTGTGCCCGTCGAGTATCCAGCGCGCTGCCTAGCAGTTTGTTTGTCCGACCTTGTTCGGAAGGCTGCCGCAATCGAACCACTCGCCTCCCACTATGGTGCGAATGGGGGTTATGCTGAGGTTCTTGTTCTTCCGGTATATGAGGGAGAGCAGCTGATCCACGGCGATCCGGCCCATCTCGCGGGCGTAGGGGCGGATACCGCTGTGGCCACTGTTGAACTGCCAAACTGCGAAGCGGACGAGGGCGACCGGGCTTGGATTGTCCATGTGGCGTTTTTTGAAGAACCGCCCTATGTCGGAAGCAGTCTTGTCGGCTATGATGACGTCTGGCGAAAGCCGTTCGAACCAACTCTCGAACTCGGGGGAGTCTATTTCGCCTTCGAACACGCGGTCGCGCTTCGATTTCTTCCCAAGCTGCCGCGCCACGTCGAAAAACGGGGCGATGAGAAGCTCGCTTCGCAAGGCGTTTTCCTCGGGGCCCAATGCGAGGCAGGGCCGTTCGTAGCCCCTGTGATAGCATTCCTTGGTCGTCTGCCGCACAGCATCGTAGAAGTCGAACTCCACACAGTCGCATGTGGGAGCCTTCACGTCCCTGTTTATCACTACGAGCTTTATGTTGGGATCCGAAAAATCCAGGCTTATATCGTCTCCGACATGGCTGGCGACGACGGCGCCTTCTATGCCACGGCTTTTCATTATCTGTTCCGCGCGCTTGGCGGTCAGTCCGCTTTCCTTGCAAATAGAGAAAGTATCCAAGGCGTAGCCATGCTGATGGGCACGCTCCTTGGCTCCCAAGTACACCGACTGCGAGGGACCGCTGCGTATGATAGATTCGAAAACCTTCGGATCCAGGAAGTGGATGAAGGCGAGGCTAGCGATGGCCTCCGTGCGCCTCCGGCTGCGCAGGATAGACATGATGTGCGAGAACTGAGTATCTGCGGCGTAGCCTAGCTCTTCCGCGGCTCGCGCGACTTTTTGTTTGGTTTCCTCCGAAATGCGCGGGTCTCCCCTCAGGGCGAGCGATACGGTGGAAGTCGAAACTCCCGCTTTTTCGGCGATCTGTTTTTGAGAGGGGCGGCGATCCATCAGGTAGACTATGTCGAATCTAGATTCAAGCGGAAGCCGAGGACGCGGGCAAGCGCCATTCAACGAAATACTAGTTCGGAGATTTGTTTGTCGAGATCTCGGTCGGTAGAACGGTGCCAGTTTTCTTTAATTGACGCGATTACCCTTTGCCGAGGCGTTCCCCATCAGCTCTTGGCAAGCGTTTTTTGCAGGGCTCCCTAGTGGTGCCCGAATTCTTTCATTCCTATAAAACGACAACCCCAAATCATATGAAGATTTTTCGGGAGGCCCAAGCGCCGGTTTGCTTCCCGGATCTTGCTACGCCAGGCGCGCAGGGCAGCTGTGGTCTGGCATTTCCGACAATATAGTCAAAACAACCCCCAAAAAGAATCAGGTACTGCCTGACTTGACATCGAAAACATGAGAAAAGAAAAAACGTTATCTGCCCCAGGACTCTTTCGAGCCCTTTTAGGCATAGCAGCCGTCTCCCTGATCGGCTCCCTTCACGCAAGGACTCCGGTGGTGCCCAACGCCACGCAAACCACCAAGGACGTCCTGAACTACCTCGAGCAGGTGGTGAACGACGGCAAAATCCTGTCCGGGCAGCAGCTCGGATTCTATATAACCGATCTCTATAACACGGATACTTCCGGTAGCGGTCCCGGAGCGGGTCCGGGCAGCCCGGGCGGCCAGAACGACTATTCCGAGTTCGTGCACATCCATGACGAGACCGGCCAGTGGCCGGCCATTCTCGGCCTCAACTCCGAGAGGGCGAATCGCGGAGACCTGGTCGACGTGGCCCTGCAGCAGTGGAACGACGGCGGGCTGGTGAGCTTCAGCAGCGCCCAGAGGAACCCCATCGACAACTCGATGCCTCATACAACGAATCTCACCGCTGCCCAGTACGACGATCTGCTCACCCCTGGCACCGCCATCTACAACAACTGGCTGGCCTACATCGACCTGACCGCCAGCCACTTCAAGACGCTGCGCGACGCGGGCGTAGTGGTCATCTGGCGTCCGTACCACGAGAGTTCCGACGGCAACTTCTGGTGGGCCAAGCAGGGCGCGACTCGCTACAAGCAGCTCTGGCGGAACATGTTCAACCGCTACACCAACCACCACAATCTCAACAACCTCATCTGGTGCTGGTCTCCGAAGCACCCGGTGGGCGGAAATCAGGCTAATTGGTATCCAGGAAATGATTACGTGGATATCGGAGGCGACGATATATACACCTCCTCCCGCAGCGTGAACACCGCCCGCTACAACCAGCAGCTGAGCGACACGCCCAGCAGCAAGCTGATCACTCTGGCGGAAGTCGGCCAGTTGCTGACCCCCTCGGAGTTCCAGACGACGGACTGGGCCTGGTTCCTTTGCTGGCGTGGCTTCATAGACAGCGACACCTATCCTCCGGTCAACGGGCATGCGACCACCAAGTCCGAGTTCAAGCAGGTGTACAACGCCTCCAACGTCATCAACCGGGCCGACCTGCCCAACTTCAATGGAAGCAGCGGCGGCAGTGGCTTCAAGTGGATAAGGAACAAGATCAACGGCCAGTACCTGCGCTACTCCTCCGGCAGCAGCGACGTGATCGTCTCTACGATCCAGACCGGCTGGGACAGCCCCAAGTGGGAGTTCATCGATTCGAACTCCCCGGGCTACGTATGGATCAGGAACAAGGATAACGGCCTATATCTGCGCTACTCCAGCGGGGCCAACGATGCGATCGCTTCCACGATCCAGACCAACTGGAATAGCCCGAAGTGGAAGATCGAAAACTCGAATTCCACAGGTTACGTGTGGATCAAGAACAAGCAAAACGGCCTCTATCTGCGGTACTCGGACTCCGCCAATGATGTTCTGGTGACGACGATCCAGACGAGTTGGAACAGCCCGAAGTGGCAGTTGGTCGACACGAACTGATAATCTATATATCAACTGTCTAGCACTTAACGAGGCAGGCTCTTTTCGGAGAGCCTGCCTCCGCTATTGATGGAAAAGACGGAATAGTCCTCTTCCGCTTTGCGAGTAACTTGGTTTTCGCCCGCAGATTGACGCAAATCAACTCGGATGAGGGCCCTAATGCAGAAAGGCATTTGCGTTAATCTGCGTCTATCTGCGGGCCCCTCTTCTCTTCTTTTTTGAAATGATAGAGGAAATATCAATCGCTCAATAAATTATACCAGGCTTACTCGTGAATCGAACGAACGCGGCTCTTCGCCATTCGGCTGAGCTCATAGCCCTGAGCCTGTCGAATCGCGATCGGACCCTACCTCAAGCCGCATGGTCCGCCGAACCTCGATTTTGCAGTTAAAACCTAGGCAGCGCAGATGCGTTCAACGAAATACCAGCGTCCAGATTGGTCGTCCCAGGCATTGACCAGTACTATTTGGTCTTACATTAGAAGCGAGTGTTCACCACGTACTGAGGCAGGCTGTGGCCTGCCTCCGTCAATTAGAGCCGAAATAGGTCGCTGCGAATCCTGAAACAGCGCCGTCGGCCCCGCATCGTTCCAAGTCGAAAACATGAAAATAGAAGAAATGCGCAACAAATCGTTTTTTACTCCCGGACCCTCTCGAGCCTTGCTAGGAGTGGCGATCGCGCTTTTCGCCGCCACCCGCCTCCAGGCAGCGACTCCGGTGACGCCCAACGCTACGCAAACCACCAAGGACGTGCTCGACTACCTCGAGCAGGTGGTGGCCGAAGACAAGATACTCTCCGGCCAGCAGCTCGGATTCTATCTTATCGATCTCTACAACACCGACACTTCCGGCAAAGGTCCCGGAGTCGGACCGGGAAGCCCGGGCGGGCCCAACGACTACTCCGAGTTCGTCCACATCCATGACCTGACCGGCAAGTGGCCGGCTGTTCTCGGACTCAACACCGAGAGAGACACGCGCGAGGATCTTGTTGGCGTGGCCCTGCAGCAGTGGAACGACGGCGGGCTGGTGACCTTCAGCAGCGCTCAGAGAAGCCCTATCGACAACCAAGCCTCGCATTTTTCGGACCTCACGGCCCAGCAGTTCGACGACCTGCTCACTCCAGGCACGGAAATCCACGCCAACTGGCTGGCCTACATCGACAAGACCGCCAGCCATTTCAAGATCTTGCGCGACGCAGGCGTAGTTATCATCTGGCGACCCTACCACGAGGTTCTCGATGGCAACTTCTGGTGGTCCAAGCAAGGCCCGGAACGCTACAGGCGGCTCTGGCGCAGCATGTTCGATCGCTACGCCAACGATCACCAGCTCAACAACCTCATCTGGTGCTGGTGCCCCAAGTACTACAGGGATGCGTCCGAATGGTATCCAGGAGACGACTACGTAGACGTAGGCGGCGACAGCGTCTATACCGCTTCGCGCGAATTGAGGGAGGCTAACTTGGCTCGACAGATCAGCAACACGGGCGATGGCTCGAAGGTCCTCGCCTTGGCGGAGGTCGGCCAGCTGCACAAGCCATCGGAACTCGAGCGCTCGCCGTGGGCCTGGTTCAACGTCTGGCGCGGCTACATCGATAAAGACAAGTATCCGCTGCGCAAGGTCTACGGCGATCAGTCGACCGCTGCCGAGGTACAGGAAGTGTACGCCGCTCCCGTGACGATCACCCGCGACGAACTGCCCGACTTTCGCCGCAGTTCCGACGGCGGCGCGGAATCTCGCCAAGATGAGTCGAAAGATCCGTAAGACAGCCAAAATACCTTTCCGTGAAAAAGCCGAACATCCTCCTGATCACTTCCGACCAGCATCGCGCCGACTCCATGGGCTGCTATGGGCATCCCGTGGTCCAGACGCCGCACCTCGACCAGCTCGCCCACGAAGGGATGCGCTTCGACGCGGCCTACGCCGACTGTCCCGTCTGCATTCCGGCCCGCACGACCATGATTACTGGTCGCCGGGCATATAACAACGGAATCACGCGCTACGCGGCCGACGAGCGCGTCGAGCGCGAGCGGGGCGACTTTCTGGGCAGTCTCGTCACTGAGGCGGGCTACCAGACTCACCTGGTCGGCAAGACGCATTGGCACACCGAGCCCTCCTTCCGAGCCGGCTTCGAAAGCGTGACCTGGCAGTCTCTGATGCGCAAGGAGCACCTCACTCGCCTCGGCCAACCCATGGGCCAGTATGGCATCGGCAACAACGAGCTGACGCCCATGCTCTCCCGCATTCCGCCGGAGCTTCAGCTGACCGGCTGGAGCTGCGAGCGAGCGGTGGAGTTCCTGCAGCTGCGCGAGCGGGAACAGCCTTTCTTTCTGTGGCTTTCGATCCAGGATCCGCACCCGCCTTTCCTGATCCACGAACCTTACTACAGCATGTACGACGACTGCCCTATCCCCGCCGAGATAGAGTCGGAATGGTCTGGTGAGGAAGAGCTCTGCCCGCGCTACCACCGCCTGTTGCAAGGCGAAATGAAAACTGGAGTGATGTCGCCCGCCCAGCGTCGCAAAATGCGCTCGGTCTACTACGGCATGATCAGCCACATGGATCACCAGATCAGCCGCGTGTTTGGAACTCTGATGTATCAAGGCGACTGGGAGGACACGCTCGTCATCTACACCTCCGACCACGGGGAGTTCCTCGGCGACCATGGGGCGGGCAAGAAGACAAGCTTCTGCGAAGCCTCCGCTCGCGTGCCTTTCCTCGTCCGTCCACCCAAGTCGTGGAGGGAAGAACCGGGCGTGGCCAAAGGCCTAGGCGGCTCCAGCGAGGCCATGGTGGAGTTGGCCGACCTCCTGCCGACGATATGCGACGCGGCCGGAGCCCGCATCCCCGACGACGTGGACGGCAAGAGCGTGCTGCCCATCGTCAAAGGCGAGACGGAGAAGACCAAGGATTTCATCCACGGGCATATCAACGAGACGCACATGTATCGAGACGAAGAATACAAGTACGTGTACTATGCCGACGACGGATCCGAGCTCGTGTTCCAGGTGGACGATCGGGATGACGAAACAGCGCTCGCCGTACGAGGCCCCACCGGTAGCCGGGGAGACTTGGCTTTGCTCGACCGCTATCGAGCCCTTTTCGTGGAACTCCTGGCGGAGGAGGGACATCCCGATCTCGATTCCAAGGGCAACCTCAGAAATCTGGGGCTCAAGCGCCCGAGCATGCGGGAGGCGATGCGAAGCAACGGAAACGGCATGGATCCCATCGGCTGGAGCGAATTCGACCTGCGCCGCCTGCGCGAACTGCATTGATCTTAGAAATTATATTTCGAACCACGAATGGACGCGAATAGACACGAATTTTTATCTATAAATAAATCGTTGAGAGCACGTTCCTCTGTTGAAGGATTAGAGAGGGCATACTGACATTTTACTCATTTAACGGATGGGAAAAGCTCCAACTCATTCGTGTCTATTCGTGTTCATTCGTGGTTTATAAAAATGCGAAACGATTCTGATATGCTAGAGAACCGCCAAATGCGGCTCGAGGAGTGGAGCCAAGAGCTTCTATTGGAGCTCAGGGGCAATATCGTTCCTTTCTGGAGGCGAATGCGAAGCGAGGAAGGCTTGACGAACGGCCTTGCTAACGACGGTTCGAGGATTCCCGACTGCCCCCTCTCGCTTGTCTATGTGGCGCGCGTCCTGTGGTTCTTCTCCCGGTTTTATCGATTCTCTGCCGACGAGCAGGCCCGGCAGATGGCGGACTTCGCCGCCGCCTCCCTGTATGAGGAATTCCATGACGAACGCAATGGCGGCTACTTTTGGAATACCGATGGGCGCGGCCAAATCCTCGATCGTTCGAAGAAGACCTACGGCCAGGCTTTCGCGATATACGCGTTTTCCGAACACTATCGAGCCTGCTCGAGTTCCCGCAGTCAGGCCCGCGCCAAGGAGGCCTTCGAGATCATGGAAGCGAAGTGTCGAGACGAGGAGCACGGAGGCTATATAGAAGTCTTTTCGGAGGATTGGAGTAGGGCAGCCGATCTTCGCCTTGGCGAAGCCGATCTCGATGCTCCGAAGTCGATGAACAACCATCTGCATATCATCGAGTCCTATATGAATCTCCTGGCGGCAGATCGTTCCGCTCGCGTCGAGGCCAGCGCCACGCAGGTTTTGCATACCATTCTCGATCGTATCGTGGACCCGCGCCATCCGCGCTTTCGGCTGTTTTTCGACGAGAATTGGAACGTCCTGAGCGAAACCGTATCTCCCGGACATGATATAGAGGGAGCCTGGCTCCTTTGCGAAGCTGCCGAGGCCATCGGCGAAGAAGGTCTCATCGCGAGGGTTCGTCGTCTATCAGTCGATATGTCCCGAGAAGTCTTGGCCAACGGCTGCGACTCCGCGGGCGCGATCCTCTCCGAGTATGAAAGCGGCCGCCGCGAAGAGGCGGGCGGAGAGCGGGAATGGTGGCCTCAGGCCGAAGCTATGGTCGGCTTCCTCAACGCCTACCAGCTTAGCGGAGAGGAAGTCTTTCTACAGGCTTCCGAAGCCTCTTGGGGTTTCGTCAAGCGTCACCTGATCGACCGCGAGGGTGGCGAGTGGTTCTGGGGCGTCGATAGGAGTCGCCACCCCTTGGACAAGGAGAAGGCCGGCCCCTGGAAGGGGCCTTACCACAACGGTCGCGCCTGTATCGAAACGATCGAGCGGCTGCGAAAACTGGAATCGCGAACATGCTCCTAGAGAGAATTCGGCAAATTATTCAAGGTAGGGACCGATCGCCGAGCGGTCCGCATTGCAGATAGGATTTTTGGCTCCACGGACCGCCCGGCGGTCGGTCCCTACCTATTGCCCCGCATTTTCAAATTATATAACGAATAGTCCTACTTGATTAACATTATGAACGACATCTACCGAGGCCGTCTAGCGAAGCTCGTTTCCGCACAGGAAGAACTGCTGGAGAGAAAGAACCGACCGCTGTCTAGCGACAACGGGATCTTTGCCCGATACGCCTACCCGGTCCTCACCGAAAAGCACGCTCCGCTGTTCTGGTCTCACGACCTGGACCCCCAGACGAATCCGCGTCTGCTTGAACGGCTCGGCGTGCACTGCGTCTTCAATGCGGGCGCGATGTATCATGAGGGTAAATACATTCTCGTCGCCCGTGTTGAGGGAAACGACCGGAAGTCCTTCTTCGCCATCGCCGAGAGCGACTCGGGCGTGGACGGCTTTCGTTTTCGCGATTATCCGGTCGAAATGCCGGAGACCGAAGACCCCGCGATCAACGTCTACGACATGCGGCTGGTCAAGCACGAGGATGGCTGGATCTACGGTCTCTTCTGCGTCGAGCGCAAGGACCCGAACGCTCCCCCAGGCGATACCAGCGCCGCGACTGCCCAGTGCGGCATTGCCCGGACGCGCGATCTTGAGACTTGGGAAAGACTGCCCGATCTTAAGACGCCTTCCGCCCAGCAACGCAACGTGGTGCTCCATCCCGAATTCATTGAGGGGAAGTATGCCTTCTACACCCGCCCGCAAGACAGCTTCATCGACGCGGGCTCCGGCGGCGGCATTGGGTGGGGCCTCGCCTCCGACATCGAAAATGCCGTTATTGACAAGGAAAGCAACATCGATGCTCGCGTCTACCATACCATCAAGGAAGCCAAGAACGGCCAAGGTCCTGCTCCTATCAAGACCAAGGAAGGCTGGCTGCACGTCGCCCATGGCGTGCGGGCCTGCGCCAGCGGCCTGCGCTACGTTCTCTACGTATTCATGACGGACCTACAGGATCCCAGTAAGCTGACCTATGCCCCAGGCGGTTTTTTCCTCGCCCCGGAGGGCGAAGAACTGGTGGGCGACGTGATGAACGTGGCCTTCTCCAACGGCCTGATCGTCAACGAAGCCGAAGAGGTTTTTATCTATTACGCTTCGTCGGACACGCGTCTGCATGTTGCCAAAACCGATGTGGACACCTTGGTCGACTATGCCATGAATACGCCGCCGGACCCCTTGCGCAGCGGGGAGTGCGTGAAGCAGCGCAGCGCCTTGATCGCCAGGAATCTGAAATTTCTCGAGACAGCGGATTCCGATATAGCGAAGAAGGTGGATGCTCTGAGGCTTGGCGAACGCGGCTAGAGCGGTTCTTCGAGAGCCTCGCAGACGTCTCGAATGTTCTTCGCCTCGAATTTGCCGCCCAATCCGAACAGGGAGATCACCATCTACCGCATCCCGCCCGAAAAGCAGATACTTCTCAGGAACACCTTCAGGTTCTAGTGTCGTGTCATGGATGCAATGTGGCAAAGAGTAGCGCGGAGCTTCAGTCCGCGTCCGCGAATGGTTGATCTTGTACCACGCTGTAGGGCTGGCGCTTGCCGCCATGCCGCAGAAGCAACACCTCTTCTAGCTTGATATCCAGGCAGGCGCGGCGCGACGCAAGCGTCGGCCCTACAACGTGAAACCTGAAAGATCCTGCTATGCGGTCGCGGGCTAAAGCCCCGCGCTACGTTTGGCTTCCGATGGGCGTTTTTCTGTGGGTCTGTTCAACCAGCGCGATTGAAACCGTGTCCTATGTTCGTCAAGGGCCGCGGAGAATGGATCCTGCAATGCGGCCCGCTCGGCGATCGGGCCCTACCTTGCTGGCTAGACAACAAGCAGCTTTCTCAATTCCCAACCACTTTTATTCACGTCCCGCGACACGTCCAAATCCTGCCTCAATTCGGCATTTTAGTTTCTAACGTTAGAAACTAAAATGCATCCGTAGGGCGTTCCTAATGCCGAACTGGAGTGTCGTCACAAGCTGCTCGGTACGACTTTCTTGGGAGCGATACTTTCGCGTCCCTGTTCAACGGATCTATGGATTTCAGCTCGAATCTTTTTGCAGGGTCGAACCAAGCTTGCTTGGCGGTGTTAGCGACCCCTGACAAACTTCTTGCAACTCACCCTCGCGAGAACGAACGCCCCGCCTCGAAACCCGGAAACGCATGAATCGAACCCGAAAATCCCACCTACTCACGCTAGCCTTTCTATTGTCGCTTGTCGCTGGGTGCGCGGCGAAGCAAAGCGATAGCTCGGATCCCGTCGCGACGGCGCTGCTTGAGATGGACGAGGCTTGCTCGGAGGTCGTCCCCTGGCTCGCCGCCCTCTACGATCCCGCAACCGGCGGTTTCTTCCACGCCGAGTCCTCGCGGCAGCTCGAAGGCTTCGAGCCGACCATCGAGTCCACCGCTCAATCGGTGGCGATTGTGGATTCCGGGGGAGTGTTGCCGCATCTCCCCGAATCCGTTCGCTCGGCGATCGTATCCTTTTTCCAATCACGTCAAGATCCCGAAAGCGGCTTTTTCCTTGACCGCAGTCCGATCATGCGGGCCAGCGCCCGGACAAGGTTCGAGAGCTCTACCAAGCCCTGTTCGACTGGGAGCAGGGACTGCAGCCGCCGCTATGGAACACGGGCTGGCGTTGGCGACAGCACAGCATGGAGCTCTACGATCGCATCAAGTAGGGTCTTGCAGCTCTGAACCCGAACAAGCGGCATTAGCCGCTTCTCGACGGTACGGCGCCGTCCATTCCTTTTTCTTGTATCCATTTATCAATGACAATAGAATACGTAACTCTCGGCGTTTACCTGGTTTTGCTGCTGGTTTTGGGCGCCTCCTTTTCCAAGGACAACAAGAATGTGAGCGACTTCGTGCGGGGCGGAGCCCAGGGGACCTGGTGGCTGGTGGGGTCGAGCATTTTGATTGCGGGGATCAGCGCCTTCACCTTCACCGGAAACGCTTCGGCGGCCTTCGACGCGGGGCCGACCTTCCTGGTCATCTATCTGGGCAACATCACGGGCTACCTCGTGGGCGCCCTGTTCTTGGGCCGCTGGATGCGCCAAACTCGAGCCTATACCTTGGCGGACATTCTGCGGGAGCGCTTCGGGCCGGAGGTGGAGCAGTTCACGGTCTATCTCGGAACGCTGCTGTATCCGTTTTCCGCTGCGATTCAGCTATGGGCCTTGGCGGTTTTCGTGAGCTCGCTGTTCGGATTTCCTTTGATGGGAACGATTGTGGCGATCGGCTTGATCGTGGTCCTCTACTCGACGGCCGGGGGCAAGTGGGCGGTGATGGCGACCGATTTCGTGCAGGGCCTGATCGTCTTCGCCATAACGATCGCCATGGCCTTTCTGAGCCTTCGCGCGGTTGGAGGCATAGGGGCGTTTTTCGACTATTTCAGCGATCCGCGCTTCGCGCAGGACTTCAAGCTGGTGAAGGAGCCGGGGGCGTTTCCGGGCGACAAGTTTGCCTGGAAGTGGATCGTGGTGGTGTTTCTCATGACGGTCTACCAGCAGATCAGCTTCAATACCGCGGGTCGCTACCTGACCTGCAAGGACGGCCGCGAGGCGAGCCGAGCGAGCTGGCTGGCCCTAACGCTGATGGCCTTCGGCACGGCGGTCTGGTTCATTCCGCCCATGGTGGCCCGTTTCCTCTACGCCGACGAGGTGCTGGCCACCGGGCTCGACGATCCGGCCACGGCCTCGTACGCGGTGATCGCTCGCATCCTGTTGCCCCAGGGGGCCTTGGGCATTCTCATCGCCGCGATGTTCGCCGCGACCATGAGCAGCATGGATAGCGGCATTAACGGCCAGTCCGGGGCGATCCTGCGCAACCTCCTGCCGCCGCTGCGGCGCAAGCTCGGCTTGGCGGAGATGACCGACAAGCAAGGCGTGGCGGCGGGCCGCTGGTGCACCTTGCTGCTCGGGGCGATTATCATTGCGCAGAGCCTGCTCATGAGCCAGTTCGGCAAGTTCAAGCTGTTTGACGCCTACCTGCTGATCAGCTCCATTATCGGGATCCCGCTGGCGTTTCCCATCATGGCTTCGCTTTACTTTCGCCGGATCCCGCGATGGTCCTACTTCTTTATCTTCGGGGCTGGCTGCCTGCCTTCGATTTACTCTCTTATAGACGCGCGTCTCTTCGACAATCCCTGGACGATCCAGGACCGGGCGGCGGCGATTTTCATAGCCTCGTTAGCGGCTACCGGGGCAAGCATGCCTTTCTTTAAGTATTCGTCCAAGGAATACAAAGCTCGGATCGGCGAGTTTTTTAGGCGCATTAGGACGCCGATCGATTTCGAAAAGGAGATCGGCGCGTCCAAGGACGTCCGGCAGGCGATGCTGGTGAGCCGGGCTGCCTTCGTGATGGGCGGCAGCATTCTGCTGCTGGTCTTCTTCCCGGAGGATATGGGAGGGCGTTTGGTGATTCTTTTCGTCGGCGGGCTCGTCATCGTCGCCGGAGCGCTGCTGCGCTGGGCTGCCGGCCTGGAGCGCAGGAAAATGGGGCGCCAAACATGAGCGAGCCGCACCTATCTCATGTCTCAAAAGGAAGCCGCATTGTTCGCTCAAGGAATACTGGGCCACGTGGACAAATTGCTCATGTCGCCTATTTCATCTATTGAAATCGCGCCTATTCATTGCCCCCGCACCTCCAGTCGCGGCAGGCGTTCAGAGCCTGGTTGGATGCGCTCCCGTGGGAGACGCCTTGGAGGGCGGGCGGCAAGATATACTCGCAGGGTTCCATTATCGACCTGCTTTCTCACAAGGACGAGCTGCTGGCTGAGCTATGGCTCTTTCTCCCCGCGAAGCAGAATTCGACCACCGGTTACTGGGGTGCCAGCGCTACGGAGACGAACTACAACTATCTCTCCGGCGCCGCCAAGATCACAGCGGTTTATGCAAAGCATGATAAGCCGATCCCGATGGCCGCGCGGCTCTACGGCAAACGGTGGAGCCGCATTCGATGCCATCGACGACGGCATCCTTGCCCTGCCTGCCGAGGAAGGCATCGTCCTCCTCTGGTTCGGCTTCGATTCTTGAAAAGTACCCAATATTAATCGAGTGGGAGGCGCATTTCTAGGCCATTGGATGCGCCAAACTCTGGCGTCCGCCGTCTTCACGTTTGAAACCTTTTCGGATCTCGACCTCAGGCAGGGGCGTGGCTCAACTCGCTAATCCCCGCTTCGATCTCATTCCAGGATAGCTCCTGAGGCAGCTTTTCATGGGCCGCCGCCAAGGCGGCAGTCACGCCGGCCGCTTCCCCCATGGCCGCCGCGTTGCCCGTCACGCGATAGCTCGAGTGGGCAATGAAGTCGCCGCTTATGCAACGTCCCGCCATCATGAGGCCCTTGACGTCCGCGGCGATCAGAGCTCGCAGAGGAATGTCGTACGGCACCGTCTCCTTTTTGTTGACCGGGTCGTAGTCCTTCCCGGACTTTGGACTGAGCGAGTGGACATCGATGCCAAAGTTTCCTCGACATACGGCATCGTCGTGGCGGGCCCCGGAAATCAGGTCCTCTTCCTCGACCTCGTAGAGCCCTTTCAGGCGACGTCCTTCCCGCACTCCAATCTGCGATCCGGTCGCTACGATGCGCATGTTTGCCCAGATGCCTCCTTTGGCTCGCAATGCCCGGACTATTTCATATATCTCTTGTCGTGCTTCGATTGTGGCTTTGCTAATGCCGCGCGCGTCCGTTGCCGGCACGCCGTATTGGTGATTGGGGATAAAGCCGAAAAGATCTTCGTATACCCGAAAAAGAATCGGACAGGAGTAGCTTGGAGACACGCCTGCGGATTCCATTTCCTCTCGCAGGCGATCCTTGGGCGCCCTAACGCCTCCTCCGATGAAAGGCGCGATCTCGCGAGCCTGTATCCCGGTGACGATAGCCGTCATGCTCAGCGGTTGCACCTCGCCCGTTACAGGATGTCCGACGCTATAGCGGCATCCGGCGAGGGCTCCAAGATCCCCGTCTCCCGTCGTATCGATAAAGATGGAGGCCTGCCAAGCTTCTCGACCGGATTTCGATTCTGTAATGACGTGCGTGATACGCTTATCCGAATCGACGACCGCCGCGCACACCCTGGTGTGAAACTGAACGTCAACTCCTTCTTCCACCGTCTTTCTGTCCAGGATTCGCTTCATAACCTCGACGTCGTAAGCGAAATCGCGGGCTCCCGGTTCCCGCTCTCGACGCGCGTCTTCCTTGTCCAGGTCGTTGACGATCTCGGCCATGATTCCCTTTTGCTTTTTCGAATCCGCGATCCAGCTCAAGTTGCCGGCTGTCCATACGCCCCCGAGGCAGCCATGAACCTCGAGCAGCAAGGTTTTGGCGCCTGTTCTCGCTGAGGACAGGGCAGCCATTATTCCTGCGGGCCCTGCGCCGCATACGACGACGTCGTATGACTCTTTCGTTTCGGTATTCAGATTTTCTGCTATTCTTTTCATAATCCAGTCGATACAGGCGTAGCCGACGGCACGCGGTTGAAGAGCTCGTCGTTGCTGAGATAGAATGCTGCCCTTGCCTTCCGATCTTGCAATTTGGTGTTGATTCTCATCGTAGAATTCATCACGTAAGCTGGTCGCATGGAAGACTCTCCTCCCAGCTCGTCGGACCGACCTAATATGCAAGAGGTGGCCGACAAGGCCGGCGTTCACCGCACTACCGTTTCTCTCGCTTTGCGAAACAGTCCGAAGCTGGCGAAGGCCACCCGAGAGCGCGTCCAGAGCATTGCGAGAAAGATGGGCTATCATCCCAACCCCATGATAAGCTCGCTCATGTCTCAGCGGCGCAGTCGGCGCAAGCAGGCGCTCAAGAGTTCGGTCGCCTTCATTACGGCTTGGGACAGGCCTTTCGAATGGCGCGACAATTCGCGGAAATACAAGCTTCTCTTCGAAGGAGCCGCTCGAAAAGCCAGCGAGCTCGGGTTTCATCTGGAGCATTTCTGGGCGCGTGAAAAAGGACTCTCCTCTAAACGCGTGACGCAGATCCTGAGGACGCGAAACGTCCACGGGCTCCTCATAGCGCCGCTTCCCCGTTTCAGACTGGAACAAGAAGAGACTCCGGAAACGCCTAATATAGATTGGTCTGAATTTGCTTGTATCGGATTTGGATACACCCCAAAGCGCCCCGCATTCAACCGCGTGGTGCATGACTATTTTCATGGCATGCAAACGGCGGTCAGAGAGTGCTTGGCCATAGGATATAAACGACCTTGTCTTGCTTTGTCGCGAGCTATCGATTCGAGCGTCGACTACCTTTGGAATGCGGCCTATCTAATAGAGATGCAAAGGAGCATGCAGCTTGGCAGGATTCCGGCCGTGCTTTCCTATGAGGAATGCGACCCCAAACCGTTTCATGACTGGCTAAGGAAAAACAAGCCGGACGCGATCATCTCCCTCGACCCACGCTTCATTTCAGCTCAACTTGAGAATGCCGACCCGGCGGTTTCTAAAAGGCCCGGACTCATCAGCTTGGACCTGAAGCAGGACCAGAGCGATATTGCCGGTATCAAGCAGAACTCCTACGCGATCGGTTCCGTTGGAATGGATCAGCTCGCGGGGATGCTTCTCCGCAATGAAAAAGGTCTTCCTGAAAACCCGCAAGACGTTTCGCTCCGCGGCGTCTGGCAGCCGGGCAACTCGCTCCCATCGAAAGCGACCAAAAGTTAGGGCAGTCAACTTCTCGACATGATTAGGGTTTCGGGCGGACGAATCGAAAGGTATATTCGCGCGCCAAAACAGTCATGAATTGAAGGCTTTCGATTTGAAGAATGCCGCTTTTCGAAGTAATGATTTTGCCATCAATGATTTTGCTTCACCTTGCTCCTATTCGTGGCTGAAGGATAAATGGGAGCTAAACATCGTATCGAAATCGCGAATACTTTGGCGTGAACCTCGCGGCGTCGATGATGGACCAGAGATGGACGATCCAGCCTAGCAGGACGAACCAGAGCAGCCAGGCGAGGACGAAATGGACAAGGGCGGCTAGGACACGCCCTTGCAAGAGCTGGCCGAGACCGGGGATGAAAAAACTGCAGAGCGCGGCGATGACGTTGCCGCTGGATCCTTGGGCTGTTGTTGTATTCATTTTTCTAAACCACTAATGGTGCCGATGTTCGCTGATAGGTCGTTGTTTTCGATAGCGACTGGATTATCGGCGCGATTCAGTGTTATCGGTGGTTGAAGAATTCGCTTCGTCGCGAGTGGTCATTTCACTTTGATGATGCGTCCACTGCCTGAGACGCGGGTTTTGACACGCGAGGCTTCGCCTCGATAGCGAATGGTACCGCTACCGCTGACCTTGGCATCGATAGAGGATTCCGCTTGGATTTCGCAGCGACCTGAACCGGACACTTTCGCCTCGTGGTTCTGCGTCTCCAGATTGAAAGCCGCTATCCTGCCGGAGCCACTGATCTTGCTTTCAACGGATTCGCTTGCTCCCGAAATGTCGATCTTACCGGAGCCCGATACGTTCATCTCTACGGTTCGCGCGTCGACTTCGAGCGCGATCTTGCCAGAGCCCGATATGCCCATCTCCAAGTCTCTCGCGTCGACTTCGAGGACGATCTTGCCGGAGCCGCTGATCCCCAGCTTTAGCTTGTCGCAGGTGAAAGGCTTTTCTCCAATAACTTCGCCTGATCCGGTAAGGCGTAGGAAGGAAAGGTCCGTGGTTGTGATATATGTATCGACTTTGCCGTGATCTTTGCCGAACGAGAAATCGGTCTTCTTGCGTTTCACCCGCAGCTGGCCGCCTTCGACCTCGGTGGCGATTCGTTCGATGTCTTCGGGATCTCCACGTAGTTCGACGCTTTGCGTTTCTCCTTGCTGGATGTAGAGCGTTCCGCTGGTGGCGAGGACGATCTTGTGAAATGGATCCACGTTTCGCATCTCGGATTGTTCGGAAAACGCGCTTCCGACGATCGAGAGGAAAGAGATAAATGCGATGATTGATTTCATAGGGTTATTCGAGTTTGGATTTCCGATTCGATTTAGTGGATCCACAATGGCAACCAGGGGTTCCAGTAGAGAAAGTATGTTGCTGTCGTGATATTCGAAAGACCGATGAGCAATAGGAAAGCTTTAAGGATTGGTTGGATAGAATATCGTTTCAGGTAGGATTGGATCGTCTTTATAAGGCCGATGACTGCGAAGACAACGAAAGTCCATCCTAGTAGATAGGCGCCTAGTCCCATCCAGGTAAATCGGCCTAGGTCGGAAATGTCTTCGGATGCGATTAGCATCTGCATGGCGATCATCGCTAGGAGGCTTATTATAGCGATTCCTGGGGCGAGACGGTGGGTCCAGTATTGGGTGTCCTTGAATTTTCCGAATAGACGTCCCGTTGCGTACACGAGCAGCATGACGACCGATGATACGGCTGCGAATAGACAGACGACAATAGCGATTTTTTCCATTGCAGCGCCGAGAGGAGAAATTCGTCTCCACGTTCTGTCTACGCCTTGCTGGAAATACTCTCCGCCTCGATCGTCTTCGAAGCGTATGACCGTAGGCATTGCTTTGCCATCGTGGTAGAAGAGATCGTTGTGGGTCTGGCGGTATTTCAGTTTCTTTCCGAAACCGTTTCTCCCCTCCAGATAGCCGTCTTTGGCCTCCAGTTTCATGGTGCCTAGCCGCTCTAGTCCGTAGCTTAGTTGCTGACGACTCGTTGCTGGACGATAGACGCCTGCGTATCGCTCGAGATCTTCTTTATTGGCGTCAATGACTTCGGGATAGGTGGGCTTTGGAATGTCCTTCGTCAGATAGCTGGCGATCTTCCTTCCTATCTGGGAGAGGGCTCGCCCCGATTTGGTGGTTAGTATGACAAAACCGCAGCCCTGTTCGGGAAGGTAAGCGAGATTGGCCAAGTAGCCTTGGGCGGCTCCTCCGTGTCCTTGCCATTCGAACCCGCTTATCGCGCTTGTGTAGTTGCAGAGGCCGTAGCCGAAACTCAGGCTGCTCCTTACGGCCAAGGTGGAGCTGGGAGTTTCCATCCGCTCGAGGCTAGCTTCGCTGAGCAGCTTCTGGCCTTGGTACTCGCCACGGCCGACGAGGAATGCGAGGAAATGCGACATTTCCCTTGCCGAGGAATTGATGGAGCCGGACGGACGCATGATGATGTGCCAATAGTCCTCCGAGCTTTGCCGTTCCTGGGATTTGGCGAGAAGAGACTCGACTTCCGGGGTCAGGCGAAAGCTTGTCTTTGGCATTCCAAGGGGCGCGAAGAAATTCTCGGCTACGAAGTCTTCGTAGTCTTGTCCCGCAGCCTTCTCCACGACGTAGGCGGCCATTGGTGGTCCGGCGTTGCTATAACTCATGAATGTGCCGGGCTTCCATCGGCTGCGACGCGATCGGGGATTGTATTCCAGTCCTTCCTTCAGGCTTATGTCTGGGCTGGAGAGGGCGTACTCGTTCATGTGAAAGTCGTCGAATCCGCTGGTGTGTTCTAGCAAGTGAAGCAGCCGTATCGGGTTCGTGTCTCGCCACCTGTTCTCGAAGGGGATTTCCGGAGCGTGATCGACGAGCTTGTCTTGCAGGTCGATGATGCCTTGCTCCTGGAGCTTGAGCGTCGCAAGGCTGACGAACATTTTGCTGATACTGCCGATGCGCCAGAGCGTATCTTCGTTGGCCTTTAATCGGGATTCGGAATCGGCCAAGCCGATGCCGCCTGTCCATATATGCTCGTGGTTTGCAACGATGGCGATGCCTGCGCCTGGTACCTCCTCCTTTTCAAGGATCTGCTCTATTTCGCTTAGCAAGCTTGCCAGGGGATCTGCTCCTGGCGGGGCGTCTGATGTTTCGGCGAGCGCGCTGAGCGGAGCGAGAGAAAGGGAGAGGAATAATCCGAATCCTAGGGCTTTGATTGTAGAACGGTTTATGAGGGAGTTCATTTCTTTTGTATAGAGTCGAGAGATGTGGGCGCACGGCTGCGCTGCGCCTGCGGTCGAGCAGGCTATGCTTTCTAGGTGGGAGGTGCGGGCCGTTTTGGCCTTCTGGGCGAGCCGCCCGCGTTCTTAGGAAGGCTTCCTATTCGCCGGCACGGAAGCGGCGTTCCCAGTCGTAGGACTTGTTGGTGACGTATGTCTCCATGCGGCGGATACGGGATTCGATCGCGTCGAACTTGCTCTTGAGTCGCCTCAGGGCAAGGGAGCGAGAGGACAGGTCGGTCTCGTAGAAGTCCTCTTCGTAGGATTCCTCTTGCCGAATGGCAGCGCTGGCCGGCTTGAGCAGGAAAGCGAGGATGAAGTAGCCGATGAGGGCGATAGGAAAAGTGATGACGGAGAGAACGATCATTCCGAGCCTTATCCAAACGACGGAGAGCTGGAAGTGGTCGGCGAGTCCTTGGCAGACGCCGAAGACGACGCGGTTTTCGGAGCGGTGTAGGTTGCGGATGCAGCGGGCCATGGGTATGCGGTTTGGCGGGAAGCTATTTCTTGTTGATGATGATGGTCTCGAGCGCTTCGACGCGCTTTTCCATTTCGATTAATGATTTGTGGATCTCCTGCATGATCTTGTTCTCCTCGTCGGACAGGTTTGCGGTCTTCTTGGACTTCCGCTTTATCGCCGCCTGGACGACCGAAGTGATGGAGCCGAAGACGATTGCGACGAGGACGATGACGAAAATGTAGGGATCCATCTTTCTTTGGAGAGAGGGTGGCTGGTTTTGGAGGCGAGCTGGGGAAGGGCTGTTGTCTACTTGTCCCCTTCAGTTTTCAGCTCGGCCTTGAGGGCGGCAAGTTCCTTCTCCAGAGACTCGTCTCCTTCAAGCTTGGCGAATTCGTCTTCGATGGAAGGGCGGGCCTTGGCGTTGACGAGTTCGGCGTCGGCTTCCATGCGTTCGATACGGTTCTCGAAGGCGTCGAAGCGGGCGAAGGCGTCGGTATTGCTGGTTTTGCGCAGGACGCTCTGGGCCTTGTGGCGCTTTTGAGCCTGGGTGTGGCGTTGGAGAAGGATCTGGTGCTTCTTGCGGGCGTTGCCGAGCTTTTCTTCGAGCTGGGAGATGTCGCCCTGGTATTTGGCGACGATCCCGTCGAGCTGGCTGATTTCCTTTTGCAAGTGTTCGAGCTCCTCGGCGAAGACGCGCTTTTCGGCGAGGGCTTCGCGGGCGAGGTCTTCGCGCCCTTTGCTGACCGCGAGGCGGGCCTTGTCACCCCAGTCGTCGACGCGGCCTTGGACGTCGGCAAGGGCGCGCTCGACCTTGGACTTGGTAGCCATGGCGTTGGCGCAGGAGGCTTTCATTTCCACGAGCGTGTCTTCCATCTCCTGGATCATGAGCTTGATGAGCTTCTCCGGGTCTTCGGCCTTGTCGAGCATGGCGTTGATGTTGGAGGAGACGATGTCTTTGAAGCGTGTGAATATTCCCATGTTGTTTCTTTGGTTGAGATTCTGTGTTCGGCTGCCTCTTAAACAGGTTTTGCGCCAAGCGTTTCAGATTCCTCTCAAGATGCTGTTAGACAATAGGATATAAATTTTAGAAATCTATGAGTTTTGTTTGGGGAAGTTTTTTGTGGCTAGATATGCTAATTATTGGTTTTTATGACCGCTCATATGGACCAGGAAAAGGAATTGGGCTTCGACATGGCTTCCTTGCCGGAAGCTTTGGGGGTTTCGGAGGCGTTTTTCGACTTTCAGCAGCGGCTTTCGGAAGTGGCGAAGATCGAGCGGCCGGTTCTGATCATCGGGGAGCGGGGCACCGGCAAGGAGTTGGCTGCCTCGCGTTTGCACTACTTGTCGCAGCGTTGGCAGGGGCCGTTGGTGGCGTTGAATTGCGCTGCCTTGGCGGAGTCGGTGCTCGAGTCGGAGCTGTTCGGGCACGAGGCGGGGGCGTTTACGGGCGCGGCGAAACGACGAGCGGGGCGTTTCGAGGCGGCCGAGGGCGGTACGCTGTTTCTGGACGAAATCGGTCTAGTCTCGATGACCGTTCAGGAGAAGATCCTCCGGGCAGTGGAGTACGGGGCGTTTCAGCGGGTGGGCGGCTCGAATTCGGTGAATGTGGACGTGCGTATCGTGGGAGCGACGAACGCGGATCTGCCCGGCTTGGCGGCGGAGGGGAAGTTCAAGCGGGATCTGCTGGACCGGCTTTCGTTTGACGTGCTGTATCTGCCGCCGCTGCGGGCCCGGGCGGAGGACGTGGAGCATTTGGCTCGCCATTTCGCGGCGTCGATGGCCCAGGAGTTGGGTTTGCCGGGTGTGCCGGAATTCAGCTCAGGCGCTATCCAGAGTTTGAATACGTACGACTGGCCAGGCAATATTCGCGAGCTGAAGAACGTGGTGGAGCGCAGCGTGTACCGCAGCGCGGGGGCGAGGATAGAGCGGATCGAGTTCGATCCGTTCGTAAATCCGTACGGCGATGGAGAGGAGCGGTCGACGGCGGAGTTCGAGTCCTTGTCCGAGGCTGGGAAGCCGCTGCCAGAGCGAGTGAAGGATCTTGAACTGGCGAGCCTGAGGGATGCGATGCGCGAGGCGAGCTTCAAGCAGGTGGAGGCGGCCAGGCTCCTCGGGCTGGGCTACCACCAGTTCAGAAATCTGTATCGAAAATACAAGGACGAACTGTAGAGTTTGCGGGAGCCTGGTTAGGCTGAAGGCTGAGGACTGAAGGTCGAGGGCCGCTGAATCCACCTTCAGCCTACGGCCCTCTGGCCTCCGGCTCCGCCGTATCAGGATTAGGTCGCTATGGTCTTGCGGTAGCTTTCCAGGTCGAGCCTTCCGTCGCCACAGCCGCCTTGGCCGCTGGGCCGGACGTGCATGTGGCGTTCCTGCTTGACGCCTTTGTAGGCGTAGGGATCGTCGCCGGCGATCATGACGATGTTGCGGTCATCTTGCCTGGCCATGCTTTTACCCTCCTCGTAGTTCCAAGGCAGGAGACTCTCGGCGCTCATGTAATGGTTCACCAATACGCGACGAAAGCCCTTCTCGAGTCGGTTGGGCAGCGACTTGTGAAGCAGGTATCCGTTGAAGAGGACGATTCCGCCTGCGGGAACTTCCACGGGAATGGCGTCTTCGGACTCGTCGTAGGGGAAGTCGTAGGCCATGTGAGCGCAGTCGTACTTGTCGTTGTTGTGCGGATACATGGGCCAGAGGATGCCGGAGCGATGGGATCCGGGGATGATCCACAGGCAGCCGTTTTCCACCGTGGCGTCGTCGATGGCGATCCAACCGCCGGTGAGGGAGCGGTCGCGGGTGGGGATGAAGAATTCGTCCTGGTGCCAGGCTTGGCCGGGCTTTCCGGCGCTTTTGACGAAGAGCATCGACTGCATGCATTTGACGTTGGAGCCGATTAGGCGGGCGAGCGTTTGCTGGAGGGCGGGATGCGAGAGGTAGCTTTCAATAAGATCCGAGCCGGTATGCGGTTGATGGATACATAAGTATTTCTGTATGACGGCATCGTCGTCCAGTTCCGGGTAATCCTGGACTTCGGTGGAGTCCTGTTGCAGCAGTCTGATCTCTCCTCGCTTTCCGCGGCAGATCTGGGCGGCTTCACGTTTGAGTTCTTCGATTTCCCGGGTATCGAGGGCGTCGAGAATGACGAGATAGCCGTTTTCCTGGTAGAAGGCGACATGCTTCTCCGTCAGCTCGGGGCCTCGCAGGTAGCCTGGGATGGATTCAAGTTTGGCGATGTTCATGGCGGGGTTGCTTGCTTTTGGCGGCTTTCGATGGAGCGAATCGAGGGTAGATTATGCCGGAAAGCGTTTGAAATTGAAATGTTCGGCACCGCGAATAAATTGTCTAAAATGAATTTTATTGACCGAAATTTATCCTATTCTTGGGGAAAATTTGTCTACAAACCTAAAGGAACCCATGGTCCTCGCGTGAATAGGAATCTCCAGCTGGTAATCCTGCACAGCGGGGAGGTTCGCGTGTGGGTGAATGGCGTGGAGCGTCGGCTGGGGCCGAACGAGGCCTGCCTCTGCCTCCCTGGAGATCGGGAGTATTTCGAGTTTTCCAAGACCGAGGAGTCGATGCATTCGTGGTGCCAGGTCGATGGACCGAATCTCGCTCCTGGAGATCGGGAGCGTTTGGCGGCGCTGCCAGCCGTCGTCCAGATGGACGAGGGCATGGGGCGGCTTCTCGAGCTGGGGCTTGAGCTATGGTCCGAGGGCGAGGCCAACGCCCGGGATCTCTTGAATCGCTTGGCTCAGACGCTGCTGGTCGCCTATTTGCGAAAGGCGGGTTTTTACGATGGCGTCGAAAAACGCTCTCGGCAGTCGCTCTACTTGGAAAAGTGCGAGCGGTGGATTCGGGTTCGCTTGGCTCAGCCTCTCGCGGTCAAGGACATCGCTCGCGCGGCGGGTCTCAGTCCTCAATATCTATCGCGGCTCTTCCTTGAGGCCTGCGGCTTGACGCCGATCAAGTACCTCTGGGAGCTGCGTTTGCGGGAGGCCGCTCGTTTGCTGGAGGAAACGGGGCTGGGTGTGGCCGAGATCGCCTACCGCGTGGGATTCAAGGACCCGTACCATTTTTCCAAGCGCTTCAAGCGGAGGTACGGGAAAACGGCGCGGGAGTTTCGGCGGGAGCTTTGGGGCTAGCTTCCAGCTACTCGGTTTCCTTGTCCAGACCGATGCGAGCGGAGAGTTGCTCGCGGAGCTGGCGCTTGACGCTTTGCATTTCGGGTCGATCGGCGAGGTTGCGCCATTCGTTGGGGTCTTCCTGGCAGTCGTATAGCTCTTCGTCTCCATCGCGGCAGAAGGAGTAGCGCCAGCGCGGGGCGCGGAGCGTGTGGTGCTGGCGTTCGAGCGTTCCGGGCTGCCCGATTTCCAGCGCTTCGACAGGCGTGTCGGCGGAAGATATAGCGGCTTGGGGGCCTTCCCAGCTTTGTCCGCTCGGGTCTTGGATCAAGCCTGCGAGGCTGTATCCATTTAGTGGAGCTCCGTTGCCTGACTGGTTGGGATCTGGGCTTAGGCCGCAAAGGTCGATTAGGGTGGGGTAGACGTCGAGCAGCGAACCGGGGATCGAGCAGCGCTTGGCGGATGGGGTCGCATCGGGGACGCGAAGGAGCAGGGGCACGCCGGAGCTTGCGCCACCCGGTATCGCTGATAGCTCGTCAGGAGGTTGTCGAGCTGCTTTATATATTCTTCGCGATCTTCGAGGAAGGAGGGAGCGCAGTCGTCGAGGTCGTTTTCCAGGTAGGGCGGGAGTTCGATTTGATCGAGCGGAAAGCGGTCGAAGTATTTTTGCGGGACGTGCATCGGCGTGTGCGGACGCAGGAAGCCGACAGCGAGGAAGAAGGGGGCATGGGGTTTTAGGTTTGCCGACGATGGCAGGATCGTCTTCCTCGGCGCTATTATTGGAAAGGCCCTATCCCGTGGCGCCTTGGTTGGTATAGAGCTTTACGGCGCGGAATTCCTTGTCCACACCGGGAATGCCGTGAACGTCGAGCCGGGCGTTCTTGCCTACCGACCGGACGAATTGGTAGCGAACCCATTTCGTTTCAATCTTGTCGATGACGTGCTTGTCAAGTTGCGTGTCGTTTTCGGGAGTCATATAGACTCACACTAGCTTGAAACGGCCTTGAAGTCCATCGTTTAGATCCTAGAAGATATTTGCAGAATCCATAGATTACTCTATCTAGCAGACTTGAAATCACTTTAACCATAATGAAGTTGATGCAGAAGCGAAGCTCTGAAATGCGTGAAATCCTATATGTGGGAAAAACGGCCAAGCGCCGAATCGTGAGTTCGGCGGACTTCGGATTCTTGAAGGAGTACGGCATTATGATGTTTGGCTTGTCGGATGTGGGCCCAGATCTGCGCATCGTTCGCCACGTGCCGAAAATGAGTCAGGCATTGGTTTGCCTAGGCGGCGAGGGGCAGGTTTATATCGACGGAGCGTTTCGGTCCATCCAGCCGGGCCATGCTTATTTGACGCCTCCTAAAATTTTTCACGCCTATCGCTCGGTTCCTCGAAAACGATGGCAGTACTTATGGCTGATCTACTTTGGCAATGCGGGCGACTTGACGCCTTTTTCCGTTGAGGAGCCCGTGTTGATGCCCTGCGATCCGGCGCCCCTGAAGCGGGTGGCGGAGGGAATGTTCGAGGAATCGATTTCCCATGGCAGCGAGATGGCGCTGCGGTCGTGGCTGGACTTGCTGCGAATCGAGGCAGCTCGAACCTGCGAACTTCAAAAAAGGGATTCGCGGCTGACGAAGCTGCTCGCCTGCCTGCGCGAAGATCTGGCTCGTAGTTGGAATTTGGATGCGATGAGCGAGATTGCGGGAGTGAATAAGGAAACGCTGCGCCGGGCTTTTGCCAAGGCTTACGGAAATACGCCGCTGCGCTATTTAACGATCTTGCGCATGCGACATGCGGCTCACTGGCTGCAATTGTCCGACGACACGCTTGAAACGGTGGCGGCGCGGGTTGGCTATGGGGATCCTTTCGCCTTTGGGGTGGCCTTCAAGCGCGAGATGGGCGTATCGCCCGGAAGATTTCGCAAGCGGCATGGGGTTTAGGATATTTTTTGCCCGCAGATCTTCGCAGATTGTCGCAGATGGGGTGCGATTAAAAGTGTGTTCTGCGTCGGTTTGGGTAGGGCCCGATCGCCGAGCGGGCCGTAGTGCAAGATCCTGCAGTGCGGACGGCCCGGCGGTCCGTCCCTACCAGGACACTGTTTAAATCGCACCCTCGCAGATGAGATCAGCGATTTAGATTTTGAGAGTTCAAATCTATCTGCGACAATCTGCGGGCAAAGAACAATGCTCGATATTCAGTAGGGACATCGATTTGAGCGTTTGGCGCATGGTTTGGCGCTGCTCGCTGCTCTATATTCTTCTTCGTGAGAATTACGGAAATCGAAAATCCGCTGGCGATTGCCATGTGGGACTTCAGTTGGCTGCTGAGACATCATCGTCTAGGCGAATTCGAAGACTGGGACGAGGTCCTGGATGGCCTCGCTCTGCGGGGCTACAACGCGATTCGTATCGACTGCTTTCCGCATTTGGTTGCTGCGGGCAAGAATGGCACGGTGGTGGAAGAGTTTTATCATGTCAAGGACGACTGGACGCCTGCCTTGTGGGGAAATGCGCATTCGATTTATTCCAGGCCTCGCGAGGCCCTGCTTGAATTCTTGCCGAAATGCGCGGAGCGCGACATCCATGTCGGCTTGGCGACCTGGTTCTCGCCTCATGGGACTGAGCGCAATAGCGAGGTGGAAGGGGTAGAGGGGTTCGTTCGCGTGTGGGACGAGACTTTGAGCTTATTGGATAAGCATGCTCTCTTGGATAACGTTCTCTATGTGGATCTATTGAACGAGTACCCGCTTTGGCATGGCCTTAATTGGCTCAAGAGGGAGATGAATGCCTTGTCGGGCAGTGGCGCTTCGCTAAAGTCGAAAAGCGATGCTCATATACCGGACGTGAAGGCGGAGCATGCGCGGAAGAAGAAGTTCAATGCCGATCAGGAGAAATTATATATATCTTTTATGACAGAGTCACTTCGCCGCTTGAAGGCACGCTGGCCACATTTGGACTTCTTGGCGTCCCAATCCAACTCGAGGCGCGTGCCGTGGCAAGCCATGGACTATTCTGAGTTCGACTGCTTGGATGTCCACTTATGGTTCGTGCATAACGACTTGTTTTTCGACCACCATAAGAGCTATTTCGAAGGAGCGCATGATGCGACGAGCGATGTCGGTTTCGAGCGAGCTCATAGGGAGATCAAGGAGTGTTGGGCGACGCGCAAGGAGGAGATGATTGCTTGGATGGAAGGCGAAATAAAGCTGCGGGCCGATGTGAGCCGCCAGAATGGGCTAGTCTGCGGCAATACGGAAGGCTGGGGCCCGATCAACTGGAGAGACCATCCACTGCTGGATTGGGACTTCACCAAGGAGGCGGGGGAGGTCTGCGTCGATATTGCCCTTAGGAATGGCTTCAAGTTTATCTGCACGTCGAACTTCACCCATCCCCAATTTCCTGGAATATGGAAAGATATAGGATGGCATCGAGGTCTGACCGAACGGATTAGGAATTATCAGGCGACTTAAGCGCGTCTCAAGTGGACGTAAATGCGCGGTAGCTATAGGGCTCTACCAATCCTAACCTTCCTCCTCCTCTTGATCCTAATCCTCCTTTCAGGATTAAGATTATGATTATGAGTAGGAGGAAGGTCGGGGGTAGGATATATGATCAGAAGCTCTGGCGGCGCTCCAGTTCGGTGACTTTTTCCGCAGCGCTTTGGTAGCCGTAGTCCCGGAGGATCTGGCGCAGGCGCTCGGCGTCGATTGAGGGATGCCGGAGTGGGGTGGTGATGAACTGCAGGGTCTGTTTGAAGTGAGCTTTGGTTGGCTCGTGATCGGGGTGGAAGCGTATGTTCTCAGCCCAGACCTCTAGGGCATCGAGGTAGAGTCCTTCGTCGGCCAGGACCAGGCCGAGTGCCATGCGGCTGTCCGGGTGGCTTTCTCCCTCGATGGCTCGTTCGAAGGCGGCTTGGGCTTCGGCGACATTTTGCCAGTGGCGCCCGACGTGGCCGACGCCTAGGTTGTATTCCTCTCGAGGGCGTATCTCGTCGAATGCGGCGAAGCTTTTGATGGGGTAGTTGACTGCGATTGCGAGGGCGGCGCTTGCCGCCAGGGCGCCCGCGAGCGGCTGCCAGCGGCGGGCTTGAAACAAGCCGATGGTCCTGGCGATCGCGCAGGCGGCCAGCAGCGCGAGGACGGGTCCGATAGGCAGGCGATAGCGCGTGCTGACGAAGAAGAGGATGACGGATGCGGCGTAGGCTATGGCGAAGAGAGCGGGCGTTCGGCGGGCAGGCTCGCGGGAGAGAAGGCAGTAGCCGATTCCGAGCAGGGCGAACGGAGCGATCCAGCCGAAACGGATCCAAGGTATCCGAAGGATGGGTACATCTCGACGGGCGGGATGCAGCGGAACGTTTAGGGTGGCTTCCTCGACTCGCCAGAAGAGGAGGGTCTTTCGGGCGTAGAGCTGAAGAGCGTCCGAGGGATTGGCGGTAAGGTAGCTGGCGCCTTTCTTCAGCCAGAAGCGAGAGGCGGCCGCGGGGGAGAGGCGGTTGCCGGTCTCTCGCTCGGCATAGGCGATCGAAGTTTCGACCTGCTCGAGCGGAGAGTTCGAGACGTTTTCGATTTCCGTGTAGACGCCGAGGGCTTCCGGGTGGTTGCCGATGTAGAAGTTCAGGCCGCCTTGGGAAGAGAAGGGGGAAAGGCTTCCGAAGAGCATCGCGTTTTTGAGGGCGAGAGCGAGGAGGACGGCGCCGCAGCCGCTGGCGAAAGCAAAGGCGCGGCGTTTTCCTTTGTCTCGGCTCGCCAGTAGCCAGATCGTGGCGAAGCCGGCCCAGATGACGAGGTTTGGGCGGCCCATGATCGCCAGGCCGAGCAGGAGTCCAGACAGGAGGCAGAGCTTGGCTTGGGCGGGCTTCTTCCCCTCGCTCTCTTGACTGGGCGCCGGAAGGTCCTGTCCAGAGACGAAGGCATAGAGCGAAAGCAACGCAAGCAGGGTCACGAGCGTGGTGGGCAGGAGCATGCCGGAGAAGAGGATGGCTACTTCGTAGCATGCATAGAGAATCGCGGCGCCGAGACCGACGGCGGGCGAGAATAGGCGTCGGCCGATGAGATAGAGGATCCCGGCGGTCAGGGCGTCGAGCAGAGCCTGGACGAGGACGATGGCGACTCGATCCTGCTCGAAAACGAAGCTCAGAATTGTCAGAAATACTGGATACAGCGGGCTGATGTGATTGGTCCGAGGATCCGAGAAGTCGCCTCCGCTCCACAAGGACGCGATCCATTCGAATTGCTCGGTGTCGACGGGCGGGATGGCGAACCATACGTGTTCCGTGTATTGGGCCAGGAAGGCGAGGCGAATGAAGAGAGCGAGGCTGAAGCTGATCCAAAATCGGTTGTCCCGATAGAATGGACGGCAGCGGATGTCCGTCTCGGGTTTAGAGAGCTTGAGGGGCATCGGGTAGGTTGGGTTTTGGGAGGAGCGAGGAGGCGCGCCAGTCTATGGGCAAGCATTCGAGGCGGCGGGGGAATCGCAAGTTTTCCTTATTCCGCCCCCGCGTTCCAAGGGGAGAACCGACGCGCTTGCGCAATAACTCTGATCAGCTGATCAAAGTTATTGCCCAGGCATTCGTTTGTTTCGGTCGCGGTTTCCCGCAGATGTCTAGAAGGGCGGAAAGGACAAAATCATCGTTTTGAGGAAAAACGAAAACGTGGGCCGTCGATGCAGAAGGCCTGCCAAGAGTTTGGCACGCGTCGCGACTGGGAAGCTGAAGCTTTGAAACACACCCGCTGTTTGCGGCGAGCTGTTTTGAAAATTGACTTTAGTGGGCGGGATTGATTCGGTTTTACGGTCGCCAGCTTCGTATGGCGTCCTCCTGTGCCCCTCAACTTCAACTGGTTCCGCATGTCCCCGATGAACTCTAGATGTTTCGTCTTCTTCTGGTGGCTCTTGCCTGCGTGCCTCGTATTTGGCGATCCTCGCCATGCCTCGATCGATCCTCCTTTCCTAGCCCCTGTGGAGGAGGATGCGGCGAAGTCCCTCGCAGAGAAAGACGGTCCGCGAATTCTTGCCGTTCCCAGCGAGGAGTGGTTGCTGCACAAGACGGCGGACGGGCTGCATCCGGACGGCAACGAGCAGCAGATGGTCTGGCTGATGAACCGGGCGCGCACCAGCCCGCGCTTGGAGGGGCTGTATTTGGCGGATACGGGCAGGGATAACGTGGATAACGCAGTATCGTTTTTCAGTGTTAACATCGAACTGATGAAGAGCGAGTTTGCGGCGATCGCTCCAAGGCCGCCGGCGGCGTTCGATCGTAGGATCTATGAGGGTTCGAAGGTCCACTCCGATGACTTGATTGCGAGAATGACCCAGGACCATTTCATGCAGTTCGAGCGGGTGGAGGCGGCTGGGTTCGATCTCAACGGAGGCAATGCCAGCGTCTATTCGTTCGCCCGCGATCCCGTTCATGCCCATGCGGCTTTCAATATCGATTGGGGTGGGGACGACGGAACGGGAATGCAGACCGGTCGTGGCCATCGAGACGGTATTATGGGCGAGACGTTGAACACGACGAATGTCGGGATAGCTATGGTTCCGGAAAGCAGCGAGGGAAATCCCGTCGGCCCGCTCGTCACTTCCATCGTCTACGCTCGCGCGGGCTTCGCTGCCGACCACTACAATCGCTTTCTGGTGGGAACGGTGTGGACGGATGCAAACGGAAACGATTTCTACGATCCGGGAGAAGGACTGGACGGGGTGAACATAACGCCGAACCGAGGGCAGTTTTTCGCAGTGACGGCGGATTCGGGAGGCTGGGCAATTCCTGCTACTGAGGCTGGGGACTATATCGTCACCTTTTCCGGCGGAGACTTGAGCGAACCGCAACAAAGGATGGTTACGGTCGGGACGGAAAACGTGCTGGTACTGTGGAACGACTTCGACTCCTTTCTCGGTCCGCCTCCGGTGGCGGTGGTGATCCGTATCGAGAAAATAACTACTGGGGGCTCGTTCTCGTGGATTGGTGATGAGGCGCACGACTATCAGTTGCAGACCTCGTCGGATTTGGATATGTGGGAGAATGACGATCGCGCGGTGACGGTGGACGGAAGTACGATGACGGTGACGTTCGACGACGCCGAGCTTGCGGGATCCCTTTTCGTGCGGGTGCTCTCGACGCGAAAGCCCTAGCTTTCTCTGGTCTTGCCAATCGCGTGATCCGGGCCTTCGTTGGGCTCTTGATGAGTATTGAAGCGAAGAGAGACGCGTTGGTCGAGGAGCTGATGCCGTTCGAGGACCACTTCGAGCGGTTCGCCTACATTATCGACCGGGCGAAGAACAACCCGCCGCTGGACGAGGCCTACAAGATCGACGCCTTTCTGATCGAGGGCTGCCTGTCTCGCCTCTGGGTCTATCCGGAGTTTCGCGACGGGAAATGCTACTTCAGCACGGATTCGGATGCGGCGATCACGAAGGGGACTTCTACGCTGCTGTGCGACTTGTATAGCGACGAGACGCCGGAGGACGTGATCGCTCTGGAGCCGGACTTTCTAGCGGAGGTGGGCGTGACGCAGCACTTGTCTCCGAATCGCCGAAACGGTCTGAGCAACGTCCGGGCGCGAATAAAGGCCTACGCGGAGCTTTGCCTGAAGAACGCGGCAGGGCGCTAGGAGCCAAGATCGCCGCCCGAGCCTGACGAGCCCGACAGTTAACTTTCCAACGTTGGAGAATTAAATGCGGATGGGCGTGGGGCGGTTGGGGAACTCTGGTCGTGACATGGGACTCGTTTGACGCGATTTTCGGGTTGCTGTGAGCGTGGCGAAACAGGACGAGGATTTCATGCGAGAGGCGCTTGTCGAAGCGGCTAAGGGCGAGGTGGGCTTGACGGCTCCCAATCCGCGGGTGGGGGCGGTCATTGTGGAGCGGGGTCGTGTCGTGGCTCGGGGTTTCTTCGCTCGCGATGGCGGGCCGCACGCGGAGCGAGTCGCCTTGGAGAGTTTGGGTCGCGCTCCCGAGGAAGGGGCGACGGTCTACGTGACGCTTGAGCCGTGCTCCACTGAAGGGAGGACGGGGGCGTGCACGCGGCGACTGATCGAGGCAGGGATTCGTCGAGTGGTCGTTGGAGCGTTCGATCCCACTCCCGCCCATCGTGGAAATGCGGTTGCGGTGCTGCGCGCTGCGGGGATCGAGGTGCAGGCTGGCGTGTTGAGGGACGATTGCGAGGCTTTGAATCCCGATTTTTGCGGACGAACGACAAGCTAGATGAAGAGCGAAGGGCGAAAGAGGAGGGTTGGGCTGTTGGCCTCGGTATTCATATTCATGGTGCAGGTCTATCGAAAGACGCTCTCCCCTCTGAAGTACGCTTTGCTGGGGCCGGGGTCTGGATGCCGGTTTCAGCCGACTTGTTCGGCCTATGCGATTGGCTGCCTGCGGTCGCTCCCGCTGGGCAGGGCGCTCTATCTCTCGGCGCGTCGCGTCCTGCGTTGCCATCCTTGGGGCGGCTCGGGTTACGATCCGGTGCCGGGGGAGGAAGTGAAGAGCGAAGAATGAAGAGTTAAGAGTGGGGGATCAGACGGGCGAGCTAGCCGCGCTCGTGAGTGCTGATTGCCGCTTGCGGGACGACAGCGCAGCGAACAACACACGCTCCCACAGCAGAAAGCTTCTGCTTATTCAACACGCTCTTAGTTGAAGCCTATGCGCTTATGTAGGGCCTTTGTTCATGTTTTGCTTCGCCGGCTTGGCGGGAAGGAGATCTCCGACGTTTTTCGCCCTGTGATCGCTTCTCTGCGAGCATCGCGAATAGACGTGAGAAAGGCGCTTTCTAACCGTTCGAAAGACTGGGAATCGTGAACCTGGCAGATGCGCGCCACCGTTTCATTTCAAGGCCATTAGACGTCTCGTTGGCGATTGTCTAGCGTGATCAATATGATATGGGAATCCCTTTGCCGAAGCTTTGGGTTGGGTAGGTTGTGTTCGCGTTTGATTGAATAGAACGAAACTGCGAGCGATTTAGTTTATATAAAATTGGTTCTTCTGGTCGGCGAATATGCCATTTTATTCTGTACGGAATAATATTTTTAGAAGAACAGGAAGGAATCTTTGAAGGCTTTATTTTGAGTTTTATGGGTATACTATTCTCGCGTACTTGCATACTCGTATATTGGAAATGCGATGTTTGGGTCTTGTGGTTTGACATGCTGTTTAGCGAATATATCAACCGTATTGGTCTGGCTTTGGATCTTATGATTTACGCCAGTTTTTATCGTTGTCCAACCCCTATTAAATATAAGGAACAAAAATGAGAAAACCAATAATTGCCATCGTATTCATTCTAGCAGCTCTGTTCTCTGCCAATATCGCCCATGCGGGCTTCGCTTCGGTTGAAGCCGGAGGAAGCGTCCGGACGGACAGTGATGATGTAGTCATCGGCTACTTCACGGTTGTCACCGCTCAATGCCACGCGGATCTTGATGCAAACGCAAGCGTGACCGACTTGTGGTACTTCGAGGACATAGTCTCTTGTGGAGGATACCCTGCCAGTAGTCATGTTTATAATGACTACGGGACTTCATTGCCTACAAACGAAATTTGGCTGTGGGCTTATTCCCCTCTTCATTATCGTGACGCAAGCGCAAGCGCATCCTGGTGAAGTGATTTAGGCGCTTTTAATAAAGAGCTCTTCGCTTGGCTTTAGCGAAGGGCTCTTCCTGCTAAAGGTCGCTGAAGTTTCTACAACCTCTTGTGAAGAACAGATGCTTGGCTCTGCTGGCGGCTCTCTATTGCTGCGTGGAGGGATCTGAGGTTCGAGGTCCTTGGGCGGTCCGTGTGGGCGGCGTCGAGATTTCCGAGTACGAGCTTAATAGGAATTTCAAGCGGGAAGTCCTGCCTGACTACCTTCGCGCTGGAGAATCTCCTTCCGAAGGTGTCGTATGGGACTGGTTGGAACGCTTTTTCGATCGTTGCCATTTGCTGGCGAAAGCCAGCGAAGCTGGCTACAGGCGCGACTATGGAGTTGAAATGGAGGTGAGCCATATGGAGCGCCATATGCTGATTGGCTCGTCCGAAGAGATTCGAGAACGATTGTTGGCGACTGGGGGAGTCGCTGGAGATCGGGAGCCTATGTATCTCGTCTCTTACTTCGTCTTTTCGGATCCATCGGAGGTAGAGGTCTTGGCGAGGCCTGATGGAATTCCGCGAAGTGGAGCCGCTTTTCATCAGCTAGGCAGCGAGCTTGGGGTGGACGAATACAGTCTTTTTCGCTCGAACGTTTCGCTGATGAGCTCCGAGGAGTTGAAGCCTCATCGAGAAGCAGTGCAGGCTCTGGCGCGTGGCGAGGTATCTGAGCTGCTTCCCGGTCCTCGGGGGGCGGTTCTCGTTCTTGTCGAGGACGTTTTGGAGGCGAGCGCGCTGGAGAAGGTGAGGGCGGCTTTGCTGCAGGTTATTCCGGAGGATGTAGGCGAGTTTCGCTTGGCTTGGGAAGCGGCTTTGGAAAGCGAGGCGCGGATCGCTCTTCACGAGGAGACGGAAGTGGCCCTGGCTGCTTGGCTTGAGAGTGGGCGACGTCCCTTGCTCGAACTGCGATCTCTTGAAGATGCGAGTTCGCGGGAGCTTCTCGGCAGACCGTTTTTGCGCTACGCATTTGGTGGCGAGATTCGCGAGGCGTCGGTTGGGGAGTGGCTGGGCTGGCTGGCTAAGACAGTCGTGCGCTCGAAGGTCCAATCCGCTCCTCAGTTGCGAAGAGCGGCAGTGCGCAGCGCTATCGAGCGAAACGCTTTTCGCTGCACCCATTTGCTAGGCGTTCCGGAGATGCCGTCGTTTCAGCTTGATCGGAGGAATCACAAGAACGCGGTGGCGGTGGCTCACTACGAACTGGAAGTCCTTCAGCCGCAGATCGACGTGAGCGAGCCAGCCTTGCGGATCTATTACCAGGGGCATCTGGCTGATTTCCAGGAAGGAGCGGAAGTGGTCGGCGATTTCTATCGCTTCGCGAGCTCGAACGAGGCAAGGGGCGGTTACGCTACGATTCGCGCGGCGGTTGGGGTGGGTTCCAGCGATAAGCTGGATCGGAGCGACTTGCCCGGGTTGCTTGGGGTGGACCGTGGCATCGTCTTTTCTTTCGAAGAGGCGGATCTAGTCCAGGTGAAATACCGTAGGATTTTCAGAATGCGCGAGGGCGTCTGCTCGCCTCCTTATGAGGATGGAGACGCTTTTGTGGTGTTTCATAAGATCCGGGAGTCGGGCGTTCGGCAGCTTTCTTTCGAGGCGGCTCGCGAAGATGTCCTGAGGGCTCTGAAAAAAGAGAGGTTGGAGGCGTTGCGCAATCAGGCGATTGCGAAAGCGAGGGCGAAGTATTCCTTGGAGTTCAATCTCGAGGCGGAGCTGGAAGGCTACGGCGCTTTAGCGGGTGAATCCAATTGAGCTCTTGGGGGGCGAGGGTTTGTTCGATAGCGTTCTTCTTAGAACGTGTTGAACAAAGTTGATCGAGCTCCACGATTTTGTAGCCGCGTTCGTGAGAACGCGGATCTCCTCAGCCGGTTCCGCGTTCTCACGAACGCGGCTACACTGGAAAACCGGGCTTATTCTACACTCTCTCAGAACGCATTCTTCCACATCATGGACTCCATGGGGAGGGGGGAGCGGGTGTTGTACTTGGCGGAGGCCTTGCGGTTGTAGAGGGTCTCGATGTCGCCCTCGACGTAGAAGTAGATGAGCTGGCCGATGGGCATGCCGGCGTAGATGCGCACGGGCTGGGCCACGGAGATTTCAAGTGTCCAGTGGTTGCAGAAGCCGACGTCGCCCTTGCCGGCAGTGGCGTGGATGTCGATGCCGAGGCGGCCTACGCTGCTCTTGCCTTCGAGAAAGGGTACGTGGCGGTGGGTTTCGGTGTATTCGAGGGTCGAGCCGAGATAGACAGTGCCCGGCTCGAGCACGTGGCCTTCGTTTGGAATCTCGAAATGGCGCACGGTGTTGTGCTTTTTCGCATCGAGCACTTTGCCTTCGTAGGTGGCGAGATGACGGCTGAGGTGAACGTCGTAGCTGTTCGTGCCGAGAGCGTTCCGGTCGTAGGGCTCGATGACGATGTGCTTTTCTGCGATGGCCTCGAGGATGGCTTTGTCGGAGAGGATCACGGTTTAGGCTGAAGGCTGTAGGGGGTTAGGCTGTAGGAATGGGCTGGGAGGATGGTGTGAGGACGAGCGATGGCAAGTCTGGCTCGAATCTCCAGCTTAATGGCTGGCTTCGAACCCTGCGGCCTAAGAACCTTCAGCCTATCCACCTGCGCCCTGCGGGCGCTAAACCAGCGAGTATCGGAGCTCTTCTTTGGCTTCTTCGATCGCTTGTTTGAGATCCTCGATATCCGACTCGCTGTCCTGCACTTGGTGCGTGAGATCCAGGCTTTGCTTGCGTAGGATCTCCGGAGATTCGTGGCTGAACAAGGTGTTGGCGTTTGCGGCGCTCGCTTTGCGTTGGGCTTTCCACTTGGGCAGGTAGACGATGGCGAGCGTCAGACTGGTGAGGCTGCCGATGAAGAGTCCGGCATTGGCAGGGCTGGAAACGAGGAGGCCGCTGCCGAGAAGAGCGAGGCACAGGATACTGCTGAGTATGACGACAGGTCCGGCGGGGGAGCCTTTGGGGGTCGCCTCGCGGCCGCTGTCGATTTCCTGGGTTTCTGTCTTGCGTTCCTGGATACGGAGATTCGCGAGAGCTTCGCTTTGGCGGCGAATGAGGGTGTTGGTGTTGTTTTGCAGGGCTTCGAGTTCGGCCTCCAGTTTTTCGATGCGCTCGTTGATTTCGGTTTGCCGGCGCTGCCAGATGGCCTCCGCCTTTTGGCGAATGGTCTTCGAACCGGGATGGCCCATATGTTCGGCAGTGCGTTGCAGGTATTCCCGATAGCGTTCGCTGATGCGGTATCGGTCCTGGTTTCGATTGAATAGCTGGTCGCTTTGGGTGGCGAAGCGGTAGACCTTGTCGGACTCGGGGCCGAATAGCTGCTCGCAGAAGTCCTTGTTGATCCAGAGGAGGCCGGACAGGTGAAGGAGCTTGGCCCGGTCAGAGCGGGAGGGGATGTTGTGCTCGAGGCGAGAGTAACTGTTCCAGCGGGTGAAGAGGGGCTTGAAGCCGGGCAGATCAGCGGTCGCTTGGAGAACGTTTCGACGAAAGGCTGTGGGTAGCTGGTGGCCGTCTTCGCTTTGGCGGAGGGGGATGTTAGGAAGGGATTTCAGCCAGGCGATCTTCGCTTTTCCGCTTTTCGGACCGAAGAGCGCGTCGAGATCTTCTGGATACAAGGCCTCTGGCAGGCAGAGTGCCGCGAGGTCGAGCTTCGCCGGGGCGTCTAGGGAAGCGAGGACCGGCTCGGGATTGCCTTCTTGGTGAGGGTCTAGAGCTCGGCAGCTTTGCAGGGCCCGGGCGAGTCTAGTCGGGTAGCCGAGACTGGCGCGATAGAGGAAGCGGGCCGTGGCGGGATCGAGACCGGACTTGATGGAGTATTGGTAGGTATCGTCCTCGCTGAGTGAATACAGTCGATAGTCGTGCAGGAGATGTCCCCATTCTCCCCAGTTTTCCGTGGGGCAAGCGAGTCTGATGGGGTCGAGCGATTCGATCAGCAGAACGAGACTGCGACGATAGGCTCCTCGGGTGGCGGCGGGGAAGACGTAGTCGCGTATCCAGTCAAGGATCGTGACGGATAGGCGTTCTATTCGCTCGATGTAGAGGATGCAGAGATCGGTGCCAAGGGCCTGTAGGGGCAGGGCGTCGAGGAATCCTTCGGCGTGGTTGTTGGCCTTGCTTTCTCCGAGTCCGACGGACACTTCGATGTCGTCGCGTACCTTTTCGGTACGTCCTACGGAGGCGACTGCGGCTTTGTTGACGTAGGGCTTCTTCTCTTTGGCGAGGCTGCTACGGGTGATGAGTATCGAATCGTCGGATACGATTGGGTTGACCTTGCCGCGCTGCACGCTTTCGAGCTTGGAGGAGATCTTCTCCTCCTTTTCAGGCTGGTTGGGGTAGCGTACGGATTTGGCGCAGGCTCGGATGAATTCGGGGATCGTTTCGAGCTCGCCTTCTCTGGTTGGTTGGATCCAGAGCACTTTTGACTTGGACATGAGTTCGCTTTCGCGGAACTCGGAGATGAAGGTGCTTTTTCCTACGCCCGCTTCTCCCCAGACCGTGAAGATACGCTTGCTGCTGGCCTCGACGCCTTGGATGGGGAGGCTTTTGGCCAGGGCCTCCATCTCCAGTGTCCTGGGATGGAAATGGCCATCGGTGGCCGTTGCGGTAGACTGCGGTTCGGGTTGCATCGCGTTCTCTAAGTGCAGGCGCTTGAAGCGTAGCGCGCTTTCAATGACGGCTTAAACCGCAAATTGTTAAATATTTAGTGAATCTATTCGATGGAAAAAACGGCGTCCCGGTAGCGCATCATACGCAGGTTTTCCGTCCAGCGCTCGAAGGGCTCGAGCTTGCTTTCGTCGATCCACTCTTGGCAGAGCCATTCTATGTAGCGGCCTTTGGCGGCATCGCAGATGGGGTAGCCGCCGCCTATGCGAGGGTTGATGTCCGTGATCTGAAGGGAGTCGCTGGTCTCGTCGTGGAAGGCTTGGACGTTGAAAATGCCTTGGGCTGCAGGTAGGGCCTGGGCGATGTTCCGGCACGCTTGCATGAGGGTTGGAACGCGTTTGGTGATAGCCTGGGTGACCTCTCCGGACTCGACGGCGAGACGGGCATGCGGGATTGCGCAGAGGAGCTTGCCGCCGCGATCGAGGTAGAGATTGGCCGTGTATTCCTGGCCGGTGGCTATACTTTGCAGTATCCATTCGCTTGGGATTTTCCTCAGGTCCTCTTGGTTGTGGACGATGTGGGCGCCGCATGACGCGGCTCCGCTGTCCGGCTTGGCGAAGAGGGGAAACTGTCCGGCCAGGGGGCTTTGGGCTAGGGTGGAGCGAAGGGTTGTCGTAGGGGTAGGGATGTCGGCTTGGGAAAGAAATTTGCTTGTAGCGGATTTTTGGAGACAGATTTCGAGACACTCCTGGCTTGAGAGGCTGAGTGCGATGCCTGCCTCGAAGAAACGCGAGCGGGCTGGACCGAGATGGGCGAGGTCGGAGTGGCGGGTTGGTATGACGAGTCCGATTTCCTGCGTGGAGCAGTAGTGGAGCAAGCTATCGATCCAGGCAGGGGAATCGTTGCTTGGCAGCTCTAGGAAGCTGTCGGCGACGTGGCGGGTGGGGATGTTTTTGCTGTGGTCGCTGACATGGAGGGCGAGTCCGCGTTTGGCGGCTGCGGCTTTCGCGCAGCGGGCGGTGGCGACTTTGGCGCCAGCGGAGAGGAGGAGGATGCCTTTTACCTTGTTCTGAGGGGAGGTCATCCTTGCTGCAGCCGGAGAATCGTCTGACGTCTTCGGGTCGTGTTGGGGTGGTCGATGCCTTGTTGCAGGTGAAGTTGGAGCAGCTGGTTGGCGTTTTTGAGTTCGAAGTAGGTGGAGTAGCTGGCCTGAGTGATTCGCTGGAAGAGGATGGCGGACTGGATGAAGGGGCCGATTCGGGAGGTGGCGTCGAGTTCGTCGTAGTCGGGGGCGGGAATGATGAAGGGCTCGTCTATCGCGAGGTCCTCGGATTCCTGCACGGCCTTGGCGAGCTGTATCACAATTTTGGATGCGATGTCCTGCCGATGGATTTGTCCTGCGATGCGGATGAGGGTGAGCATGCGGGCGACGGTGGCGGCCTGGGCGCAAGCGGCTTTGACTAGGTCGTATGCCAGGATGAACAGTCGGGTCTTCTCGATGGGTTCGGGATCTTCGAGCATGGCTTTGGCATAGGTGTCGAGAGCGTTTTGGTAGAGCTCATGGCCTGCTTGGCTCATGGGTTGTTCGAGCAGGCCGGTTTGGATGAGCTCTCGTCCGTAGCTGGTGGTCTGCAGGTATGCCTTGATGCTTTTTCGCTCTGAGGCGGGACTTTCTTCGGTCGACGGTTTTGGGTCGCGGCAGAGCAGTTGGGCTGCTTCAAGGGAGGCGGCTCGGTCGGGTTTGCAGGCGAGGAGGTTGAGGGTGAGTTCTCCGTCGAAGGCCTGGGGATCGATGGGTATGAGGACGTTGGTGGCGGGGCAGAGAATGTAGCTCTGGTAGCCGATCGCCTTGAGAGCGAGCCAGCAGTCGAGAGTAGCGGTGGCGCCATGGGAGATTTCGAAAAGTACGATGGGTGATTGCTTTTCGAATACGGAACTGCCTTTTGAGAGGATTTTCGTTTCCTGGCCTTCTGCGTCGAGTTTCAGGAAGTCGACCTGCTCGATGCCATGCTTGGCGGCGATTTCGTCGAGAGTATGGCAGGGCACCTTGATCTCGGTGTGGCGCTCGCTTTCCTTGGTGGCGGCATTGAGTTCGGGATTGTCGGTGACGAAGAAGGAGATTTCTCCGCTTTCGGCTCCGAGAGCGACTGGGACTATTTCGAGCTGGGCGAACTCGTTGAGGCGCTTGCTGCGTTCGAGGTGCTCGACGACGGAAGGGGTGGGCTCGACTGCCCAGACCTTTCCGGTAGGACCGACGCGCTCGGCGGCGCTGAGGGCGTAGGTTCCGTAGTTCGCTCCAATGTCGAGGACGTTCATGCCGGGCTGAAGCATGGCTCGCATCCAGCGGATTTCGTGTTCGAACCAGTCCCCTTGCTCTTCGAGGATGTAGGGAGTCATGTACATGAGATCGGCCGGGGCGGAGAGCTCGACGGCGTGGGGCAAGGTGTAGACGGCGCGCTTTGACTGTGTGGAGCTTGTCATTGTCGCCGACTATCGCGTCTGCTCGTGGGAAACGCAATTCGTGGGGGGCAAAAAAAAGCGGCCCCTCGTGAGAGGAGCCACTCGAAAGTCTTAGTGGGACTAAGAGAATTAACCCAACAGACGGAGAGCGATTTGGCTCGAGGCGTTGGCCTGAGACAGCATCGAAGAACCGGCCTGTACCAGGATGTTGGCACGGGCGAGCTGCGTGGATTCCGAAGCGACGTCTACGTCGATGATCCGGCTGTTCGCGGCTTCGAGGTTCTGCTGGTTGACGGTCAGCATGTCGGATGCGAATCCAAGACGGCTGGACTGGGCGCCGTTGGAAGCGCGCAGGGTAGCCACGTTCTGGATGGCGTCCGTGATGGTCGACAGGTTGGTCGAAGTCAGCTCGGTGGAGCCGGCAGTGAGGCTGGTGCCTACCGAGTTGGCGAGCAGGGCCTGGCTGATGTTGACTGTCTTGGTGCCATCTTCGGTGATCTTCACCGACTTGTTGGTGGCCGAAGATCCAGTGGCGAACAGAGATACGCCGTTGAACTCTTCGCTGGTGATGTCGCTCAACTGGCTCTGCAGGGCTTGGAATTCCGTGTTGTAGTTAGCAACGTCGGAAGTGTTCTTGGTGACGTCTTCACTCAAGGTCTTGAGTTCGGACATGCGGTCCAAGATTTTCGCAGCCGTGCCGAGAGCGCCGTCCTGAGTTTGCAGGAAGGACTGGGCGTTGGCGATGTTGTTGTTCACGGCCGAAGTACGCTTGATGGCCGCTGTCATCTTCATGGACACCGCGAGACCACCCGCGTCGTCGGAAGGATTGACGATTTTCGAACCGCTAGACAAGCGAGCGAGGCTGCTTTGCAGCATCATGTTACTGCGGTTCAGGTTGTTTTTCGCGGCGATTGCCGACGAGTTTGTGTTTATTACAACTGACATGTTATATCATCCTTGATTTAGCAAAGGCATCCGTGCCTTTGTTTGTCCGAAAGATAGCGTCGGACGTTCGCTTTTCTGCCTAAGTGGCGGAAATTGTATATCTCATTGGGCGGTCGCCGTCGTGAGACTGGTTCGAGGTTGTCTATCATCGGCTGGCTGGTTGGTTATCGGGTTGCGTTTCGTATCGTTCATGTGGATGGTCGCTCGCATAGCATTGGCATAGTATCCATTGCAGTGGGAGTTCGCATTCGTTTGTCATGCGTACGCTGTGTCGTGGGACGGTCATGGTGGTGACTTCGATACAGTCGCGTGACTTCTATCGAATCTCCGTTGGAAGAATGGAGTCTATTGAGTTCCATTGCTCATGGGAGAAGTGGAAACTACTCATGAGGTCTTGGAATGCGCGTAGCTATATTCCTTTTTTTTGTTTTGCTTGTCGTCGAACAGCCTTGCGGCTGTGCGGTTGGAGATCGGACACGGCGTAGCGTTCCCGCTGAAGCGGGTGGCATCGCTGCACTGAGTCTCGCCGGGTTTTGCGGCGGATTTCCTTTAGGTCGCAACGGCTCTACGATTCGAGTCCCCGCCCCTCGGCGGGGACTCTATGTCGTAGTAGTAGTAGTATTTAACCTAAAAGTCTGAGCGCAATCTGGCTGGAGGCGTTCGCCTGCGTGAGCATGGACGATCCGGCCTGTACCAGGACGTTGTATTTCGCGAGCATAGTCGATTCCTCGGCCACGTCCACGTCGATGATTCGACTGTTCGCGGCTTCGAGATTCTCCTTGTTCACCGTCAGCATCTCGGAGGCGAATGAGAGCCTATTGGAGGTGGCTCCGTTTTTCGCCCTGAGGGTGGCGACCTCCTCGATGGCACTGGTGATTGTCGTGAGGTTTATCGAACCGACCGCGGTGGAGTCTCCCGAAAGCAGGGTGGATCCCAGCTTGTCGGCTAGGGCCGCTTGCTCTAGGGTGACAGTTCCTCCTCCGCTTTCCGTCGTTGCTACGGATTTCGTCCCTGCTGAAGAGCCGGTGGCGAAGAGGGAGACGCCGTTGAACGACTGGTCGGTGAGCGCGCTGAGCTGAAGCTTCAGCTCTTGGAACTCCGTGTCGTAGTTGCCTATATCGGAGGTGTTCTTGGTGACGTCGTTGCTCAATACTTTGAGCTCGGACATACGGTCGAGCACCTTCGATACGGTTTGCAGAGCGCCGTCCTGGGTTTGGAGGAAGGACTGGGCGTTCTGGATGTTCGTATTGACGGCAGCGGTACGTTTGATCGTCGCCGACAATTTCATCGAAACAGCGAGTCCACCGGCATCATCGGAAGGATTGATGATACGGGAACCGCTGGATAGCCTATTGAGGCTGCGCTGGAGCATCGCATTGCTCTGCGCGAGGTTGTTAGACGCAGATATAGCTGCGCTATTGGTATTTATTACTACTGACATATTAACTTCCCTGTTTTAGGTTTTTTGCGACATCCGTGTCGCGTGCGGTTTTAAGGTGTCCGCCTCACCATGACGTTTTGCGCCATGCCCAATAGTATCGGCTGCCTAGCCAGGACGTTTAGGAGAAAACTCATCGATCTGGGAATTTTCGTTCAGCGTCCGGTCAGAGGGCTCTAGGAGGCAATGGGTATCGGAGCTCACGAGTCGGTCGTTTTTGCTGGGGTCTTTGCACTATCGGCTTGCGATAGCCCGCGGATGTGCGACCGATCTTCTTCTATGAGTAGCGAAGACGACTCTGTCTTGGAGAAGATGAGCGAGGCGACGACGCTGCACCATAGCGGGAAGGTCGCTGAAGCTGCTGCTCTCTACGCTGAGGTGCTGGTTGGCCGCCCCGATCACGCGGCAGCGAACCATTTTCTCGGCCTGACGATGCATCAGCTCGGTGACAGCGAGGGTGGATTGCCCCTGCTCAGGCGCGGCGTGGAACTTGATCCTGATGAAGCCAGCTATCATTCGAACCTTGGTTCCGCCCTCAAGGCGCTTGGCCGTTACGAAGAATCCCTGAAGTGCTTCGAGCGGGCCATGGAACTGGACGATGGCTTTCTGCCCGCTTTCTACAACGTGGGTGAAATCTACTGCGTGCTTGAGCGTTTCGAGGACGGAGAACAGGCTTATCGCAGGGCCAGCGAGTTGGGGCCGGACGTGGCGGACGTTTGGTCGAATTTCGGCATTTGCCTGGCCAAGCGGCAGAAGTGGGAGAGGGCCACGAGTTGCCTCAATCGTACGCTGGCGCTCGACCCGAAAAACGCGGCAGCCTTTTACGGGCTTGGCCATATCAGCGAAAAGCAGGGCCAATTCGAGAACGCCCGGGACTGTTACCAAGAGGCTCTGAGCTGTGGGTTTCCGGAAATCGAATGCCTGTCTCGCTTAGCCGCAGTCTGCCAGGAACTGGGTTTGTGTGAGGAGGCCCTCCGCTATCTGAATAGGACGGCCGAAAGTGGCGCTGCTGACGAGTTCATCTTCAACAACATGGCAATCGCCCTGCAGGACCTAGGCCGTTGTCAGGAGGCCCTCGATGCTGTTGATCGGGCTTTGGCCCTCGATGCCGATTGCGTAGAGGCGCTCTGCACGAAATCTTCCCTCCTCAATGAAGAGCAGCGTTTCGTGGAAGCCGCGGAACACGCTCGTCGGGCAACCGAGCTCGATCCCGAAAGCGTCCCTGCGTACAACAACCTCGGCACCGCTTTTCGCTCGCTGGCTCGGCTCGACGAGGCCCGTCGAGCCTACGAGCGAGCCGTGGCGCTTGATCCTCAGCGGGCGGGCAACCACAGCAACCTCGCTTTGGTGCTGTACAAGCTGGACGAGATCGAGGCGATGGAAGCGAGCTACGTTCGGGCCTTCGAGTTGGATCCCGATTCCGCTGACACTCGCTCCAACTACGCAAGCGCTCTTGTCGAGCTCGGGCGTCTGTCCGAAGCCGAGACGCTTCTGCGTGAAGCCATAGCTCTCGATAGCCGCCATGCCTCCGCCTGGGGCAACCTTGGTCGAACCCTCTACGAGCTTGGCCGTTTCGAGGAATCTCGTCAGGCCTATCTCACTGCCTTGGAATTGAATGGCGGCAATAGCCAGAGCCTGGTCGGTCTCGCCGCTACTCAGATCGCCAATGACGCTATCTCCGACGAAGAGCTTTTCGCCTATCACCACACTGCGGCTCAAGCCCTCGAAGCAGCTTGTTCGCCATTGCCTGTCGCAGATTCCCCCTCCGTTTCTGGCGGCAAGTGTCGCATTGGCTTCGTCTCTGCGGACTTCAAGGTCCATTCCATCGCTTACTTCCTCCTGCCGCTCCTCGAGGAGCTAGACCGCGAGGCCTTCGAGATTCATTGCTATTCCGCGGTCGAGCGACCTGACGAAACCACAGCTCGCTTCGAGTCCCTAGCCGATGGTTGGCATCCGATAGGTCGACAGGCCGCCGAGACGACTGCCCTGCAGATTCGTGAGGATCGGATCGATGTCCTCTTCGACCTTTCAGGCTACACGGCGGGCAACAACCTCGAGCTCTTCGCCCTCCGGCCTGCCGCGGTGCAAATCAGCTGGCTCGGCTACGCGCACAGCACTGGTCTTGGTCGCATGGATTATCGTATCGGAGATTTCAATACAGATCCTGAGGGCGTGACTCTCAATTCCGAAACCTTGCTCCGTCTGCCCGAGACTTTTCTTTGCTACCAGCCCCCCGAGGATCTTCCGCCGGTTGCTCCGCTGCCGAGCCAGACAAGCGGCCATGTCACGTTTGGCTCCTTCAACAATATCGTAAAGCTCAGCGAAACATCCGTCCGCCTCTTTGCCTCAGTCCTTGCCGCGGTTCCCGGCTCGCGTCTCGTTCTGAAAAGCCATCAGACTGTAGACCCTGCCATCCAGCGCCGTGTCCTACGTCTCTTCCAGGAGCAGGGCATCGAGTCGGAACGCATAGAGCTTCTCACCCGCAACGCTTCGCTGCGCGAACACTTCGAGCGCTATGGCCAGATCGATATAGCTCTCGACACCTATCCCTACAACGGCACGACCACCACTTGCGAAGCTCTCGTAATGGGTGTCCCGGTGATCACCCTGCGCGGCGCTCGTCACGCGTCCCGCGTAGGCGGCAGTCTACTGAGTTCGGTCGGTCTCGAAGACTTGATCGTCGAGGACGAGGAATCCTTTGCGCTTGTCGCCGCCGCGCTAACCTCCGACACGTCCCGTCTGACCGCTTTGCGTAGCGAACTTCGCGAACGCCTCCTCGGTTCCCCCCTGGGAGAGGCCTCCCGTTTCGCTCGGAGCATGGAAGCCGCTTTGCAAAGCTGCGGAACGAGTCAGTTCCGATAGTCTACAAGCATTTTTCTTTCTTTTTGCCGCATCACGTAGCGCGGAGCTTCAGCCCGCGTCCACGATTCGCCCTCATTATCCCCTTCTTCATCTTTATCCTCATCCCAGGATAAAGATGAGGATACGGATAAGAACCGTTGCGGTCGCGGGCTGAAGCTCCGCGCCACGACGGATCATTACGCTTGATCGACACAGACCCCTGGGTACTTTGACGCTCGCAGCCAGATGCCAATGAAGCAAGCGATCCAGATCCACGATCTATTCATCTCCGACGGACACGATTTCAAGGGCCGCAAAGGTCTTGGCCGCCTCAACCACGAGACTTTGAGCGTCGACTCGGCGCGTTGCGTTGCAGGGAAGGGGATCGAGGGCGATCGGTTTTTCGGATACAGGGACGATTTCAAGGGGCAGATAACCTTCATCTCCTTGGAGATGATCGCCGGCATCGAGCAAGAACTTGATATCCAGATCGACGATCGCCGCAAGTTTCGCCGCAACGTCGTGACAAGCGGGGTGGATCTGAACGCTTTGGTGGGCAAGACCTTCCGAATTGGTCAGACCTGTTTTTCCGGTACCGAGCAGTGCCGCCCTTGCTTTTGGATGGACGAGGCGGTGAGCGATGGAGCCTTTGCCGCCATGGAAACGCGAGGTGGTTTGCGTTGCCGTATCCTGGATTCGGGTACGCTGAACTGCGGCAGCTTCGAACTGGAAGTCCTCGACTGATGCGAGAGATCTTCCTCGATGGCGAAGAAGTGGCGTTCGAAGGCCCGCCTCCCGATTCCCTGTCCCTCGCTCGGCAATTGGTCGAACAGCATCTCTCCTCCGTCGGGCGCGTGCTGGGGACGTTGAGCGTGGATGGCGTGGTCCGGGATTTGGACGACCCGGACGAGGCGGAGAGTTTTCAAAGGGTGGAGTTTTTCAGCGCGAGTTTCTTGGAGAAGCTGCGCGAGATGGTCGGGCAGTGGATCCAGGTCTGTAACCAAGGAGTCGATACGCAGGTTCGGGTAGCTGCCTTAGCTCTCAGCGCCCCTTGGAAGGAAGCCCAACGGGAAGCGATCGCTCTGTTGGAGGGCCTTCGTCCCGCGCTCGAGGGTTGTGGCATCCTCGAGCAGTTCGCTCAGCAGAACGAGGTGACTTGGCAGGCCGCTTTTTCCGAGTCTTTCCGAAACTGCGTCGCGTCGACCGACGCTGTGATCGAGGCGGTGCAGTCGGGAGATTGCGTGCAGCTTTCCGATCAGCTTGCCCTCAAGGCAAGCTCCTGCTGGACCGCTCTGCGCGAAACCTTGGCGAACGCCGTTCTGCCGCAACTCGAGGAGATGCCGGATGTCTAGGGCCCGCGAAGCCTTCGCCTCTCGTTTTCCGGGTTTGGGGCAACGCGTCTCGCAGACCGCTTCCGTTGAGGATAAGGTTGATTGGCCACGAAGAACAGAGGATCCCGAAGCTCTTCTCGTCCGCTGGATTTCTGGTCTGGATCTCGAGCCGGATACGGCGCTTGTCCTTTCAGGTGTCGGAGAGGGATCGCATTTGGCCGCTTTGCGGAAGGAGCTTCCGGAGGGTTGCTGCGTCTACTGCGCGGAGCCGAACGAGCAGCGTTTCTCTCGGTTTTTGGATACGCCTCTGGCCGAAGACATTCTGGTGGACGAGCGGTTCTTTTTCGGGGTGGGAAAGCTCGACAACGAGTTCTTTGCCGGGATGGCGAATTTTCCAGTGCTTCGTATTCAAAATGTGGATTCAATAATCTTCGCTCCCCTTTTCGCGGAAGATGAGGACTACTACTCCACCTTCTTTATCCAGTTCGCCCGACAGTTCGACTACCGCCGCAAACTCTTCGGCACCAATGTGGTCTACTCCGGGCTCTGGCTCGGCAATACTTTGCGGAACGTGCGAACCCTGATGCCTGCTCCCGATGTGGAAGCCCTGCGAGGCGCCTTCGCCGGGGTTCCCATGATTGTGGCTTCTGCTGGGCCGTCGTTGGACGAAGCCCTGGATTTTCTTCGCTGGGCGCAAGGCCGGGCGATCGTGGTCGCGGTCAACTCTTCCTTCCAGGCTCTGCGCAACGCTGGCGTCGATCCCCATTTCGTATTGGCTGCCGATCCCCACAAGACGACCGACCTAGGCTTTAGCAAAGTCGATCTCGGTCGCGCCCTGCTGGTCTGCCCTTTCATGGTTTATCCGAAGGTCGCTCAGCGTTTCTTCGGGCGAGCGCTCACGTGGTCCACCAGCAGCGATCTCGTGGTCTACCTGCGAAGCCGGCTCGGCTTGCCCAATGGGGCTTTCGTCACCGAGGAAGGCACGGTTTCCGCCTGCGCTTTCGATCTGGCTCAGCTCTGGGGCTGTCCCAGCATATACTTCGCTGGACAGGACCTCGCTGCCTTGCCCGATGGACGGACTCATGCGACGGACTCTTTTTACACGGATACAGATGCGAACCGTACCGCCGTGGAGAAATGCCGCTGGCTTCCCGGCGCGACTCAGGCGAAAGTTCCGGTTGAGGAAAAGCTCTTCGTCTATCTGAAGACCTTCGAAAAGATGGCGAAGGCCTTCGGAGATGAGCTTGCTCTGCGCAATTTGTCCCGTCTCGGCGCCCGCATCGAAGGGATTCCCTATCAGTCGATCGACGATGCTCGATGCGAGCTTGCCAGGAAATCTGGATACGATGTCGAAACGCGCTGGGAACGGGCTGCTGCCGTCTGCGCAAAGCCTGCCGTGGTCTACTCTCGCGTTGAGGAGGAGGTGTCTTCGTTTCGCAGATACGTCGAGCGTTGCTGCCAAGCTGCCTTGAGCAACGCCTTAGCCCTCGAGGGGATCGACGAGATATCCGAGTCTCTGCTCGCGGAAGCGAGAGAACGCGAAGACTGCTTGCAGCGCCAGCTTGACCGGCATCCCAGCTATCGGATCCTGCTGGAAAGCGGCCAGATGAAGTTCGAGCGCTTCGAACACGAAAAGGCGGCTCGAAAAATCGCTCGGGAAGAGCAGGGCCTAAAACGGGAGCATGCTCTGTTGCTGTCGGAAAATTGGGCCATTGCCGAAGGCGCCTACGCCTTGCTCGTCTCTCTTGAGGATGCCGAAAACCCGCGAGAAGAAGAGGTATCCGAAAGTCGATGACGGATCTTCGGGAGACGGAGCTGACTTATCAGCAAGCTCTTGAGAGGGAGCCTGACAACGCTGCGATGCGCGCGGGTTTTGGCCTCTTTCTCGCCCAGTCCGGACGTTTTCGCGAGGCGTTGCCCCATATGCGGCAATCGGTTTTGCTCGCTCCGGAAGTTGCGGCCTATTGGACGAATTACGGTAACGTATTGAGAAGATTGGGACAGATAGACGATGCCATTGTCGCCTTCGAGAATGCGGTGGATCGAGACGACGGAGACGCGGTAGCGGAAAACTGCCTTGGCGATGCCTGGCAGGCGAAAGGCCTATTGCCGCAGGCCATCGAGCGCTTTCAGGCAGCGGTGGCCAAGCGAAAGGACTACGGCCTGGCATGGGGAAATCTGGGAATAGCTCTCAGTCGCGTCGGGAGGTTGAGCGAGAGTGCCGCAGCTTTCGCGAAGGCCTTGGCGTTGCAGCCGGATAACGCTAGCCACCATGGAAGCCTTGGTTCGCTGTTGCGCGACTCCTGCCGCTTGGACGAGGCTCTGGAGCATTTCGCGAAGGCTTTAGAGCTCGCTCCCCAAGACGCAAGAAACGTATCCAAATACTTGTACACTCTCAATTTCAGTCCGAAGCTTGGTTCGGAGCAGGTCCAGATGGAGCACGCCAAGTGGGCTTCGAGAATATCCGGAGCTGAGGCTCTGCAGCGTCGACCCTCTCGCGGACAGACTGTTCGGCTAGGCTTCTTGTCCGGGGATTTTTCCAGCCATTCCGTGGCGTTTTTCCTGTTGCCGCTGATGCGCCATCTCGATCGCTCGCGTTTCGAGATCTGCTGCATCTCCGAGACGGCGGGCGGCGATGCAGTTACGCGGAGTTTTCGGGAGTTTTCGCGGATTTGGATCGATTCGATAGGCCGGCCTGCCGAAGAGGTGGCGAGAGAGGTGGATTCTGCGGAGATCGACGTTCTGATTGACCTTGCTGGCCACACGGCGGGGGCGCGCCTGGACATTCTGGCGGCATCCTCCGCTCCGGTGAAACTTACCTGGCTTGGCTATCCGCACCGGCTTGGTCTGCCGTGGCTGGACGGGCGAATCGTGGACGAGGTTACGGATCCTGAAGAAGGAGAAGGCGAGCCGCTTCTACGCCTGCCGGATTGCTTTGTATGCTACGAAGCTGGCGAACAGGCTCCGGAAGCGCGGCCTCTGCCGGCATTGGAAAACGGATACGTGACCTTCGGTTCGTTCAACAATGCAGCGAAGCTCAACGAATCCGTGCTCGAGCTTTGGGCGGAAGTTTTGCAGGCGGTTCCGGCATCCCGTTTGTTTCTGAAGTCGTGGCAGTTTGCCGATGCTGATCTCCGTTCGCGAATCGCGGACAAGTTCGCCGGCTGGGGAGTGGAGCGCGAGCGTCTCGAGTTTCGCGCTCGCGTGGACTCCTATGCCGATCACCTAGCCATGTATGGCGAGATCGATATCGCTTTGGACACTTTCCCCTACAACGGCACGACGACGACTTGCGAGGCCATGCGCATGGGGGTGCCCACTGTTGTTTTGGCGGGCGATCGGCATGCCAGCAGAGTCGGGGCGTCGCTCTTGCGGGCGGCGAGAATGAAGGACTGGATTGCGTCGGATAAATCTGAATACTTGACATTGGCCCGGACTCGGGCCGCGAATTTGACAGCCCTGGCTGCTCTGCGTCGGGTGTTGCCGGGCTGCATGAGCGGATCGACGCTGTGCGATGGGCCTGGGTTTGCTGGTCGCTTTGCCGCTTTGCTCGAGGAGGTGATCGAAAGAAAAGGAGGAGGCGAGATGAAGGAGTGGATCGAACGAATCGAGTTTGCGGAGGGAGCGACGGACGGCGAAATAGACCACAAGTTGGCGGTAGCGGCTTTGCCGGATCGGCTCGACGGCTTGCGGATCCTGGACGCGAGTTGTCTGGATGGCTTTTGGGCGATCGAGGTCTTGCGAAGAGGGGCTAGGCAAGCGATTTGCCTGCCTGCGGAGGGCTTTTTCGAAGTGGCAGGGGACGGTGGCATGAGGCTTCCGCGTGAGGAGTTTTTCGTCGACTGCCGGTCTCGTCTTGGAGTCGAAGCGGATCGGATGCAGCTGTTGTCAGGCCAAGTGTATCACCTTTCTGCCGAGGACGTGGGCAGTTTCGATTGGGTGATCCTTGCCGTCAACGCGAGTCGGCTGAGGCATTTGACTTTCGCTCTGGACGCCTTGCGTGGAGTGTGCGGCGGAAAGCTCTTGCTGAGCATGGAATTGGCCGATGGCGACCCGGAGCAAAGCGCGGTGTTCCTGGAGGAAGGCCCGATCTGGCTGCCGACGAAAAAGGGACTGATCGACTTGCTCGCATTGTCGGGCTTCGAAGTGGAAACCCTAGATATTCATGGCAAACTCGCTGTCGTCGTTGCCCGAACGGCATGACGTCCTGTGCGCAAACAAAACTTCAACGTTGAAGTTTTGTTTGCGCAGCTAAAGGGGGGGCAGGTTGATGGCAATGATGGGAATTCGGTTGGGGGTAGGACCAGCGGCAAAGCAGGTTTCTGATTTCCATCCCCGAAAAGCGTGTCCATGGTTGGATGGTCTGGATATGAAACGGGAAATGCTGGGAGTGGTTCTGTGCGGTGGCCGCAGCGAACGGATGGGAGCGGACAAGGCGGAGCTGGAAGTCCGACCTGGAATCAGGCAACTCGACTACCTGCTCGATTTGCTCGCGATGGTTTGCGATGAACGTGCGGCCTGTGTCGGTCCGCAGAGTGTTGCGAAACGGGCTCTGCCGCCGAGGGTCAGCGAGCTTTTCGACGAGGAGGGGTTGGGTGGTCCGATGGCTGGGATTGTGGCGGCTTTGCGTTTCGCGGCAGGCAAGCCGGTACTGGCGGTGGCCTGCGATATGCCCTACTTGGAAGTCCGGCATCTGGTGCAGCTCGTCAACCGTCGCGACCCGGATAGCTTGGCCACGGCCTTTCGTTCGGAGGACTGCTTGCCAGAACCGATGTGCGCGATCTACGAAGCGGCTGCTTTGCCCGTGATGGAAAATCGGATACGAGAGGATCGACTTAGTTTGCGCGGTCTCTTGCAAGAGGGTCCTGCTGAATTGATCGACTGCGACGAACCTGAGTTTTTGGCGAGCTTGAACGACGCAGAGGCCTTGCAGAAGGCCCGCTTCTTTTTCGCCCAGTCCTAGTGTCGTGTCACGGATGCAATGTCGCAAAAAGTAGCGCGGATCCCGCAGAGCGGAACCACGTCCCCGTTAGTTGGGTTGCGCACTGTGGACGCGGTCCCGCTCTGCGCATAGGCGTCAACTTAACGTAAGAAGCATCCTTTGGAGGGCAACGCTTCGTCGTTGCCGCACCGGTTGTTCCCTCTGTAGGCTCCGCGGCAATGACGGAGCATTGCCCTCCAGTACGACACCTTTTGGCTTAAGTTGACGCCAATGCGCTCTGCGGGATCCGCGCTACAAGATCCAATGCGGCCCGCTCGGCGTCGGGCCCTACCTCTGCCCATCAGAGGACACACATTCAATCGCACCGCCTGGGCTTTGGAATCATATTACATCGTTGCATTCCGCTGGGCTTAGCGCATATTTTATATTCCTCGTTCCTCTCACTCCTTTAGATATGTAGATCTGTTTAGGCCTGTGCTTTTTATATTCTAGGGGCTTGCCATGAATAATATATTCAGACTCTTCGTTGCGGCCGCAGCTGTAGTGGCGACTCGTTTCTTGCTTTTCCTGGCTCGTGATAAGCGAGTGGGCGGTCTGCCTCCAGCTCGTGAAACGGGCGAGAAGGATGAGCTTTCGACTCCCCCTCCTGTTTCGTTTGTCAGGCGTGGAGAGACCCGGGGCTGCTGCGACGCTGCGGTATTCGTGGGAGACATAAGCTTTCTGGGGGTGCCTATACCGGCTTGGCGAAACGTGGGCAGGGAGATCAAGTCGGATTTGGAGGATTTGGGATTCGACGTAACGCTCGATACCACGGCTAATAAACAAGCTGTCTACGACGCTCTGGCGAATCCCAGCCTAAAGATGCTGGTGATCATCGGTCATGGGGAGAAGGACGATACCACGGCGATTATATACATGGCGGGGGACGATCCTACTGGGCTGAATTTCGTGGACAACACGGGGATCGCCGCCGCGATCCAACAGGCCCATGGCGGTCCGCATCCTTGCTTGGCAAAGGTGATTCTGGAGTCCTGCTTTGCCGGCAAGAGCGCGAAGATGGACAAGTGGTCGCAGGCTTTGGGCATCGCGCAGTCCGCGATAATCGCTCCCACTGGGCGAACTAACGGCATTGCTCAATACTACCGCTACTTCTTCAAGACGGATTATGGGGTCGTGCCAGACGAGTCCTGTCTGACAAGCGGCGCGACGGGAGACATCGCTCCCGTGACGGGTTCTACGGTGACGAATCCAAGGTCTGGAGACTGAAAAGCTATAAGAGGAAATCGGATGGAGACGTTTCTATGCGGCGCGGCTAGGTTTTTTCTTTTCGTCTTGCCGTTCGCTTGGCTTGCGCGAGCGGATCCTCCGCCGGAGGAAGACCCGCCAATCGGGCAAGCTGCTGGCTGGTCGGTTTCGCATATCAAGTTCGATCATGCCCGTGGGCAGGGGATGGCGGACGCTCTCGATATTCGCCTCGATTTTGCCAACGACCTGCAACATGCGGCAGACGATGCGGGAGAGTGGGTGAAGGGTCGTCGCAACGAAGCCGCGCTCTACGTGGCGAACAAGGCGGTGACACTCAAGGTTCGAATCGTGGCGCCGCTCAACGTGGCGTCGGCCGATATCGAGGCGCGGGCCGTGGCGGGCGGCATCCGGAATCTGAATAAGAGGAATGTGACTTTCGACAACCAAGGCGTGAGTATCGGCCCGGGAAATACGGCCTATGTTTCGTTTACTCCCGATGGGAACACGAGTCTGACTATTCGAAAGGTGGTGGATTCCTTTAGCTGGAGAGCAAGCAATATACGTTTGCGTGGAGGTGGGGTTCAGGCGGGACCTTTTCGTATAGATGTTTCCGGTCCGCATACGACTTATACAGTCGTTGATTTGCCTACCGCTCCATGGTATGCGAATGTAAACGCGCAGCCCTGGGTGAGCGCCTTGGAATTCACCATCGTCACTGCAGGGGCGGACGGCAAGCGGACGGCGGCCGACGCTGCTGCCGCGATCACGGATTTTGTCTTCGGCGGTTACGGCTTGCAGTACGACAATCTGGGTTTTGGGACTCGGGGCTATACGGCTGGAGCGATTCGCGCGGTGACCTTCGACTTGACCCGCTTCATGACGAAGGCGAATGGCATCAAGGTAAACTGTGACGATGTCGCCGCCTCGATGCACTCCATGATAAACCTGATGGGCGGGAATTCCAGACCGCTTCGTCGCGACCTCTGGGGGTATATGAATCAGGCCGCCTTGATTGGCCACGGGGCTTGCAACAACCCGTTTTTCGGGGCGAATCTGCCAATGCCCAACCCTGCCGGAGTTCCTGTCGTGGATCCAAGGAAGGTGGTAGGTGTTGACGATACGGCGAGGGATGCAGATGCGGACGGGGACCTTGATCGCACTCCTTTCTCCTATCATTCCACAGTACTGCTGCTGCCGGGAAACGCGGTTTACGAGGGGACCTTCGGACCTAACAAGAACGTGGGCTTTCGGCCTTTTCTCCGGGCTTCGATAGATACGTCGACTGCTGCCGAGAGAGCGGCAACCAGGCTGAGACTCCAAGGATTTTTCGCGGTTACCCTAAGATGAAATTGAGAAGCGTGAGGCAGTTGCTGAAAACTTCGTTGCTTGTACTGAGCGCGGCGGTCCTTTGTTCGTGTCGACCTGGTCCCGGCCGTTTGCAGGGGGAGTCGCCTCCTGCGTCGGGAGTGGTGACTGAAGAGGAATTCACCGCGCGGGCGCGGGAAAACGTGGCCTTCGACACCTGGCAGGGCAAGGGTGGCGCCGTTTTGGCGAAATACGATTTCCAGCTGACCGACTTTCCTAGGCTGGCTGGCTATCGATTGGAGAGTCGGGATCGATTTCCCTACGAGGGCAAGGGCATGATCGAAGAGATTCGGCTTTCCCGAGCTGACGGCGGGGCGCTTTACACGCTTAGGCTTCAGCTGGGCCACTCGACGACCAGTGTGGAGGAAGCTCAGGAGATGCTGCTTGGCATGGCGATCGCGTCCTCGCAGATAGCGACTTTTCTGGATCTACGTCCCAACTCCGGTTCGAGTCTGGGAGTGGGGGACTACGATTTCGGGGCTGTTTTTATCGATTCGGAAGTGGAGCCCACGTATGTCGCCCTGGTGCAGAACAATACGGCTTGCTTGATGGACCAGGGTCGTGAGGTAGCTGATCCCGGTTTGGATCTCGTGGCGTTGAGTCGCGAGATTGTGGCCAGGATTCTTGCCCAGCCAACGCTCTGAGAAACGTATTCGCAGATCGAATACTTTTTATAGTTAACCCATTTAAGGGATTGCGGAACTTGGAGATCGATTGCGTTTCTGCATGTCGGCACTGTTAGGGTAAGTATGGGTATGCGTAGAAGGTTTTGGCGGAAAGCGCTTCGGTTTGGGTTTGGAACGCTGTTGGCGATGACGGCTGCGACTCTGGCGTTTTGGGCTTTTCGTATCGGCTTGGTGGAGTGGGTGGCTCGGGAAGCCTTGGAAGATAGCGGGCTTTTGGAGTCCGAGTTTTCGATTCAGCGGATTTCGTGGCGAGAGATCGAGTTGCGCGACGCGCGACTGGCGGGAAAGGGCTGGGCGGTGGAGATGGGGCGAGCGACGGTGAGCTACGATCCTTGGGAATCGTGGAACGAAAAGCGAGTAGACGGTATCGAGATTTTCGATGCGCATTTTTCCGTCGATCTTGACGAGTTTCATGGAGAGCAGTCGGACGAGCTTGGGCCGTCTTCGATCGATGGGGTCTGGGAGGCGCTCTTTCCGCTCCCTTTCGATTCGGTGCGGATGAACGAAGCGTTCATCGAGATGCGCTTTGCAGGCGAGAGGGTTGCCGCCTCATGGAGCTTGGAAGTGGAACGCGGTCCGGATGAGACCGCGTTTTTGCGGTTGGCGCTGACGAGCCTGGATTTCGATCTTGGGCTGGAGTCGGAGTTTTCCGCCCTTGATAGGGTTGTTCGTATCGAAGGGTCGGGTACGGTGGGAGAACCGCTTCGTTGGCTTGAGGTACTGAGCCCGGATGAGTTGGAAGGGTTGGAAGCGAATTCGGGTGTCTTGCAGTGGGAAGCGTCTGGCTTGTTGGAAGGATTGGACCTGGCTTCGGCAACGGGCGGGTTTCGGTTGAATGGAGGTCGCGTGGCGGGGGATGGCTTTTCGCTCGCAGTGGGAGCTCTGGGCGGCGAGTTCGGAGTTCGCGACGGCTTTTTGACTGGAGTGGAAGGGTCAGGAGGGTTGGAGGCTGCGGAGTTTGGATCGGCGGCTTTGATGCCTGCGAGCTTTGATTTCGAACTGGGTGGGGAGAATCTGGATACGTTTGCCTTGCGATCCGAAGAGATGCGTTGGATCTACGACGAGGATACGGATGGAAGTCTTGCGGTGCGGGTTGAGGGCGTTTTTGCAGAGGATCTGGAGTCGAGCCAATGGGAGCTTGCGGCGGAAGTGAAGGAGCAGAGGGTTGCTGGCTATGATTTGCAGCCGTTTGAACTGGAGGCCGCTGGCTCGCTGCAGAGGTTTGCCGGCGCGACGGGGCGTTTGTCGCTTGAGGGCTTTGAATCCGTCTATCTAGAGGGGCTGTCCTTTGAGATTGCGGATCTTTTGGAGGACGAGATGCCGATCTATTGGTCGAGTGTCGCTTGCTGGGAGAAGTATGGTCTGTCGCCAGTGGTTTTGCAAGGAGAGGCGTTGTCGACGGAAACGGAGTTTTCCTGGCTGGGCGAGGGGCGCAATGAGCAGGGGGTGTTTGCTCGGGACGCTGTGGGGGGCGAGCTGTCTGGGACTTGGGAGCTTTCCTTCGGCGGCGCCTATCGTTCCGATGAGGAGAGCTTGGATGGGAACTTGAAGCTTGGCGGTTCGGGCTTGGGTGGAAGCTGGGAGTCGGCTCGACTGGAGGGCGCGGAGTTCGAGGCGGGCTTGGAGGCTCGGGGGTTGGAAGTCGATCGTCTATCGGAGAGTCTGCATGGCGGTGTGGCCGAGTTGATCGACGTTTTAGGAGCGGCTTTGGTGTATGAAGTTTCCGGTTACGGAAATGAGCTTGAATTTGGAGATGAAGCGGAGGCGAAGTGGTTCGGTTTTTCTCTGCGCAGCGGGGAGGCGAGTGGCGATGTGAAGGGATCGCTAGAGGCGAACTTGGGCAGCGTCCGGTATGGCGTGGAGACGTTGCAGCAAATAGCGATTGATGGAGCGTTCGAGGTGTTGTCGGGAAAAATCGACTACGCGGTCGATCTGTCGGGATCCTTGGAGAGTGAAGAGGTGGCGGCCAGGGTGGCGGGCGAGCTTGCGTTTGCGGAGGAAGTGGAAGCTTTGCGAGGAGATTTCGAGGTAGCGCCCTTTCGGCTACGGGCATCGGATGTGGTGGAAAGGCACTTCCCTGAGTTTTCCGGAGTCTCGTTTTCCGGCGAGTTGCAAGGCGAGGGTTCGTATTCCTGGAGCCCGGTTGCGAGCGATATGGCGGGAGCGCTGCGATTGACTGAGGGTCGAGTTGTCTACCCTGATAGCGACTTGGAGGTGAAAGGCCTGAGTGGAACTCTAGAGCTTGCGTCGCTTGGCGAATTGAAGCTGAGGACTTCGGAAGCGATCGAGGCGACGGAGTTGCGTTATGGAGATGTGGTGGGACGGGATTTCGTCGGTCGCTTTGCGATGGAGGGAGTGGATCGTTTCAGCGTCGAGCAGCTAGAACTCTCTCTTTTCGAGGGCCAAGTCTACTTGCAGCCGACGTCGTTTTCCCTGGCCGACCTGAACGCGGATCTGCGGGTATCGTTCGAGGAGCTCTCTGCCGAGCCTGTCATGCGTATGATAGAGTTTTTCGACGGGGTACTGATGGGTCGATTGAGTGGCTTCCTTCCGCTGTCGCTGGTAGACGGTCGCTTTTCCGTGGGAGAGGGCTTTCTCGAATTGGTGGATGGCTCTGGCGGGCGGCTTCTCTACGATGCTGAGGGTCTTTTCGAGGGCAAGGTGGAGCCGGGAGACGCTTCGGAGGGGCTTGGCTCCCGTATTTTGGATCGACTTGGATTGAATCCGGAGAATCTGGTCGAGGAATCGCTGGCCGATCTTCCGTTGGAGACCTTGCGAGTGGATCTGTTCAGCAGAGACTTTCCCGGCACGCCACTTCGAGCGAGGGTGGTTGGAGTGGCGGACACGGCAAAGGTGCAGGTGCCACTGGACATTACCGTCAACGTGAATGGCACGCTGCAGGAGTTGCTGGATTTTCTGTTTCGAGTAGGCTCGCTGTAGCTGGGTGTGTTTCAGAAGTGTTGCCTGGGCTTACCGAACTCTCTCGAGTTCGGCTACCTCGACTGGGCAAAGCTTGCTTCGGTAGCCGAACTCGAGAGAGTTGGTACAGCGTCGTGACTCGGAAGGCGCGGGCCTGCTCTTTGGCTTGGCGGTGTGGTTTGCGTGTTGACGGAGGGGAACGAAGTCTTCGAAGTTCGTTCTGAATAGTTCACGTCTGAAAGTCGTCCCAATCGCGATTTCCGATTTCATGAAAGCTGCCCTGTCCGTTTCCGCCCTCTTTCTCTCGCTTGCCTTGCCGGGGTGCATCAGCGTCAAGACGCATAGCACGATCGACCCGATTTACCTGACGCTCGACGTGAACCTGAAGGTGCAGCTGGAGAAGGAGCTAGCCGATGTCTTTGGCGAGATAGACGCGGCTTCCGATACGATCAGGAAATAGTCTGCAACCTTTAGCTCTTATGAAAACCGTCCTTTTTTTCGTATTGTCAGTTGGCTTGGCCCTTGTGGGTCAAGTGGAGGCCTTGGCCGACGAGCAGGCTGAAATCCAGCAGCGCCTCATCGCTCGGGTGGATGCGGTGGACGCCTTGAAGACTGCGGGTCTGGTTGGCGAAAACAATCTCGGGTTTCTAGAGCAGCGTGGCCCGCTCAAACCCGATCAGACGAAGGTGTTGAGCGCGGAAAACGCGGACCGCAAGGCGTTGTACGCCATCCTCGCGGAGCGTCTTGGTTTGACCGTGAAAGTGGTGGGCCAGGGTCGAGCGGAAGACCTGCGCGAAAAGTCGGCCTCCGGTGTCTGGCTGCAGTCTCGAGGTGGCGACTGGTATAGAAAATAGATCCGGCCTTTCGTCTCGGAGAGTGTTGAAAAAGGACGATTCTCAAGCGTAGCCGCGTTTACTGGTGGATCGTCTTCTCAGAAGACGATCTGGACGTCTTCGGAGAAGCCGTCCCACCTTTACTTAACACCCCGGCCTCCTTGGAGGGTGTTGAAAAAAGCCTGTTTTCAGGCGTAGCCGCGTTCTCACGATCGCGGCTACGGAATCGCGGGGCTCGAATCGACTTTTTGATCCCGCGTCGCTTTCAATAAAGCGAAAAGGAGAAGCCTTGAGGCTTCTCCTTTTCCTTCATCCTAAAGTTCTATTGGTCTTCACTCGACCTCGATGACGCCTTTCATGAGCGCCCAGTGTCCTGGAAAGGAGCATAGGAATGGATAGCTGCCTGGGTTTTCGAAGGTGACTGTGATCGTATCCTCTTCTCCAGGACCGAGCATCTTTGTGTAGGCTACGATTTTCGCGCCATGCGTTTCGTCGGTAGGGATGTATTCGTTGTCCTTAGCGGCAATCGCGGCGTTGGCGAAGGCGGCTATGTCGGAGCCTGGCTGCAGAATCACCAGGTTGTGGCCCATAGCTTCCTTTGGCAGCTTGCCGAGATTCTTCAGGGTAAGAACGACTTCCTGGCCGGCGGGGGCTGACAATTCCGCGGTGTTGAAGCGCATGGTGTCGTCAGAGGTGACTTCTATGGAGACGGAGTCCGCGAACGAAGCTGGAGCCGCGGCTATGGCGACGATGAGGGCGAGGGTGTACAGTTGCTGTTTCATATCGGCGTTGTGGGTTGGTGTTCGTTTTAGGGACGATTAGCGATGGGATTTATTGCTGCCCGAGCAGATTTATTAGTTTTTTTCAGGCGGTTATTAGCGTTGCGAATGGATGGGTCGCATTGCAAGCAGTGAAGGGCGTGCGTTTGGTTTGAAGGGATGGGCAAACGAGGCTTTTGCAAGCGCTTCCAGCGTCAGCTTGAACTTGTCCTTGGTTGCCTTGAGGACTAGGGGTGAGCGGTATGTTTGAGCAGTATGGCGTAGCGGTTTTGGGTGGTCTGATGATCGGAGGGGCAGCGGTGTTGCTGCTTTTCACGCTGGGGTATCCAGTGGGAATTTCCGGATTTCTCAGCAAGGCTTTGGCAGGGCCGAGGAAAGCAGGGTGGCGTCTGAGTTTCCTGGTTGGGATGCTTGCCGTGGCCTTTGCCATGGGGTCGATGCGGTCTGGCTATTTGGTTTCCGAACTCGGAGAGGCGAGGTGGGAGATCCTGCTGGCGGCGATCCTGGTTGGCGCGGGGGCGCGGATCGCCGGTGGGTGCACTAGTGGCCACAGCTTGTGCGGGATGGGGCGTTTCGATGTGGATTCGATTCTGGCTACGGCGATTTTCATCGCTTCAGGCGCGGCTACGGTTTTGGCGCTTGGCGTGTGAGTCGTATTTGAAAAACAAGGACAAGATATGAAGAAGCATGTTTGGGCATTTTTGGCAGGAGCGTTGTTTGCGGGCGGCTTGAGCTTATCGGGCATGACGCGCCCGGAAAAAGTGAAGGGCTTTCTGGATTTCTTCGGGTCCTGGGATCCCACGCTGTTGATCGTGCTGGCGGTTGCGGTGGGCTTGTATATTCCGGCAGTGGTTCTGGCCCGGCGATCCGGCTGGCTGCCGTCTGGAGTGACTTTCGTGGAACTGGAGCCGGAAAAGCTGACGCCGCGCTTCTTCGTCGGCTCGGCGATGTTCGGGATCGGTTGGGGCATGGTTGGCCTATGTCCTGGCCCGGCTCTGGTATCGCTTGGCGGACTGGGCGCGGACGCGGCGCTGTTCTGTGCGGCGATGCTTGCCAGTATCTATCTGACGGATACGGGATTGCGGCGTTGGGGATGACAGCGTCTATATATTTTCCCTTGCAGTTGCTTCGCTGAGAGGGTCTGTTTCAGGGAGTTTCGTTAAGCATCATCTCTAAAACCCCCTCCTGCTCTATGTCTCAAGACCCTCAAGAAAATCCCAATCCGAATAGCGCTTCGAACGCTTCCTCCTCTAGCCTGTCGCATGGCGCCGTTTTGGAATCTTCCGCTCCTATTGCTTCGGTCGGCTTCGAATTTCGCGGCGACACGATGGAGTACTTTCGCATATGGATCGTGAATCTGATGCTGTCCGTGGTGACGTTAGGCATCTACGTTCCCTGGGCCCAGGTCAGGTCTCGCCGCTACTTGTATGCCAACACTTACCTGGACGGACACTCTTTCGACTATCTGGCGAAGCCGGTCAATCTGCTGATTGGGTACCTTGTGGTAGTGGCGTTTTTCGGACTCTATCTATTGGCGGGGGTTTTCAATCCTTTGTTTGTAGCTCCGGTGGTACTTGTATATCTGCTCGCGTTTCCTTGGCTGGCGTACAAGGCGCTGCGTTTTCGGACGAGAAACACGGCTTATCGCAACGTTCGTTTCGGTTTCGACGGGACGCTGGGCAACGCCTACGCGGCGTTTATGGGTTGGGCGTTGCTGGTGCCTTTCACCTTTGGTTTGATCACTCCCTATTGGGTGATGAAGCAGAAGGAGTACGCGTTGGACAACATGAAGTTCGGCGAGAAGGATTTCTCCTTCAAGCCGATGGCAGGGACCTACTACGCTTATTACATAATATTCGGCCTCATTGTGATGGGGCTCTACGTCGTGGGTGGGGCTTTGTTCGTTGGAGCCCTGGCGGCGACCGGCATGTTCGAGGGCTTGGAAGCAGAAGCGGGGACGGCTGGCCCCCCGGAGATTGTAGCAGTGATATTGATGGTAGTTCTGTATCCGTTGCTGATAGTAGTGGGCGTGGTTTTGCAGAAGGGACTTTGGGCGAAGTTTTTCGTCTATAATCTTTCCGTGCTGAAGTTCGGCGAGGTTTCCTTTGAATCCGATCTTCGCTTGGGTCGCTTTCTCTGGATTTCGGTTACAAATGCGCTGGCTTCCATTGCGACGCTTGGTTTGTTGCTTCCGTGGGCGACTATTCGGGCTCGCCGGTACTTGCTGGAGACGACGAACGTGTTCGCTCCTGGCGGAGATTTGGGTACGCATGTCGATGCCGGAGTGGGCGAGGAAGGCGCCGTCGGCGAGTCGGCGGCGGAGTTCATGGACTTCGAGATTGGGCTATGAATGAGCAGGAGGGGATCTATTACCTTCCGGCGAGTTCCGAATGCGTTACTGCTTGGCTCTCGGCAGATGAACATGGGGAGATTCGACTGCGGGTTTCAGAGGAGGGCTACTCGTATTCAAGAAACGAATACGAAATAGAGCCGAAACTGGGCAATCTGCCCCGCGTGTTTCGGTTTCGCGATGGCGGACGTCTTGAGACGAGCGATTCTTCTCTCGTCCGTGCCCTGGAAAACGGTCGTGAAGGCGGGGGGCTTCTTCGTTTGGTGTCCTGGATGGAGGATCGTTGGCCGATGGCGGTGGCGAGCATCGCCGGAATGGCTCTGTTCGTTTTCGTCTTTCTGGAATACGCCATGCCGGCAATTGCGAATCACTTGGCTCACGAGGTGCCCCAAGCTGTTCGCGAGCGGATTTCCGAGGAGAGCCTGGATTCGTTTCAGCGCATGAATGTGCTGGGGGAGAAAATCACGGAGGGCGAGGACTTCGAGCTGGCCAGCCGGGCATTCGAGGAAGCTTTGGCTATGGTTGCTGGCGATCTGTCTCCGGAGTATAACTACGAACTGCATATACACGCGGCCCCGGCGATCGGGCCGAATGCTTTCGCCTTGCCTTCGGGAGCGATCGTGGCGACACGGGAGTTTCTGGAGCTTTGCGAAACGGAGGAGCAGGTGATGGCGGTTTTTTTGCACGAGATCGCCCATGTGGAGGAGCAGCACGGTCTTCGCTCGGTGCTGCAGAATACGGGAGTCTTCCTGATTCTTTCGATAGCGTTGGGAGATCTGTCTTCGATGGGAGGCCTGCTCAGTTCAGTGCCGTCCTTGGCTCTGGAGTCGCGCTATTCGCAGGCTTTCGAGATCGAGGCGGACACGTTTGCCGGGAGGCAGCTGATCGAGAGCGGTCGAAGCGCGGCTGCGATGAAGGAGATACTGGTGCTGCTGCATCGCGGTTCGGAAGGAGGCGAGATGCTGGAGTTGATATCGTCCCATCCGAGCTTGGGCAAACGGATCGATAACCTGGAAGCTATCGAGGCGGCCGAATTGCTGGGCGCTCCTTGAGGTTGTTGGAGAAAGAACGTGGCTTCTCTTGGAGCGCGTTGACCAAGTAGAAGATTTCTGCCGTGGGAGCTTGTTGTTCGCTTCGCTGTCGTCCCGCAAACGAGACTCGGTACTCACGAATGCGGCTGCAAAATCGTGGCTGTCGTTAGACTTTTCAACATCTTCCTAGACGAGGGCGATGGCTAGGACCAGCGATACTATTGAGAATAGAGTGCTGAGGATCACGATGTTGCGGGCGGTGCCGCTGTCGTTGCCGAGCATGTCTGCCAGGACATAGGAGAAGACGGCTGTGGGACAGGCTAGGAAAATCACCGCAACCTTGAGGCTTGTGTCGTCGAGGCCGAGCCAGCGTCCCACGACGTAGCCGAGAAGAGGGCTGAAAGCGACGTTGACCAGGGCCGCCGTGGTGGAGAGACCGAGTCGTCCCTTCAGTTCGTCGAACTTGAGTCCGGCTCCGAGCCCCATGAGCGCCAGTGGAAGCGCTAGCTGTCCGACGGCCTCGAGGGAACGCCGGACCATGAGAGGGATGGACCAGTCGGCGAGATTCAGAGCGAAGCCGATGATGCAGGCGATGATCAGAGGGTTGCGGAGCCCGTGTCGCCAGACGGCGCTGAGGGGATTTTCGCTTTTCCCTTCGGCGTGCAGGATAAGGATAGCCACGCTTGAGACGTTGTAGACGAGGATGCAGATGCCGCTGGCGAACATGCCGAGGCTTAGGCCTTCCGATCCAAGAGCGAAGTATACCACGGGAAATCCGACGAAGGCTAGATTGCCGCGGTAGCTGCCTTGCACGAAGGCGCCGATCGACTTGCTTGGGACTCTGAGGAACGCGACCAGAAGATAGCTCAGGACGATGGATGCCCCGATTACGATCAAGAGCGTATACAGAATCCCGATACCTGCCTCACTGGTAAGGTCGATCTCCGCGACCTTGTAGATCAGGAGGCTGGGCAGGCCGAAGAAGTAGGTGAGGCGGTTGAGTTCGCGGAAGAATCCTTCCGAGAAGAACTTGGCTCTCGATAGAACTTTTCCGAAGCCGATGAGTATCAGGACGGGTACGATGCTTTCCAGGACGACCATGGCGCTTCTATAAGCGCGCATTGGCTCCGCTTGGCGAGCTTCGTCGTCGAAGCGGCTTTCAGTCGGAACCCCTTACCTTCGCAGCGAGGTCTGTGAGGGGTTCGGTTGCCGACACTAGCGAGCTGGTAGGGTCGTCTTCGGAGAAGCCGACCCACCGTTGCTGAGAAGGGCGAGGGTTTACGGCGAGTCTGAGACGAGCTTGTAGCGAATGAATTGCTCGGTAGTGCCGTCGTTGGGTTCCGGATACAGTACGGTGATGGTTTCGGTGCCGTTTTGGTTGTCGACTGCCGTGATCTCGAGGTTCGAGTTCGCGAGGTCGAAATCGGTCCATTCAGCGAGGTCTTCGCTGGTTTCGACGTGGTAGGATATGCCGATTACCGCTGGCTTGGAACGGGTGAAGGTAAGGGTGAGGTAGTTCCCTGCGGTGAGAGACTTGAGGCCGAAGATTGGCTTGCTGAGGTTTTCGTCGAGATCGGAGGCTCCTTCGGCTACGGTGATAACGAGGGTCGCTTCGGGCCCGTCGCCGACGGCGTTGCTAGCGGAGAGGGTGACGTTGTAGGTCCCGGAGGAGGAGGGTGTACCGGCGATCTTGCGGGTCTCGGTGTTGAAGCTGAGGCCGTTTGGCAGGTTGGATACGGTGAAGGAAGTGGGAGAGTTTGAAGCGGTGACGGTGTAGTCCATGGCCTCCTCGGAATCGAGCTCGACGGCGAGATTCGAACTGATTTGGGGCACATTGCCGATTACGATGGTGAGAGTGAAGTTGCTGCTGGAGCCGAATTCGTTGGTGGCGGTGAGGGTGGCGGTGTAGGTGCCTTCGATCGTCGGGGTGCCGCTGACAAAGCCAGTATCGGTGTTGACGGTGACGCCGAGGGGGAGGCCGGAGGCGTTGTACGAGGTTGGCGTGTTGGAGGCCACAATTTGATAGCTAAGCAGTTCGTCGGCGTCGCCTGAGAGGGTGGCGGAGCTTGTGATTACGGGGACTTCGCCTGCTGGTTCTATGGTGATGGTGAGCGTGGTGGCTGGGCCTTCGCCTGATCCGTTGTTGGCGCTGAGCTGGACGGGGAAGGTTCCAGGGCTCGTTGGAGTGCCGGATATGGAGCTGCCTGTGTCGGTGACTCCGGCGGGGAGGTCGCCGTCGACATTGTAGCTGGTGGGCGAGTTGTCAGCGACGATGGTGTAGGAAAACGCCTGGCCGACGGTACCGGAGGCGGTAGTGGAGCTGGTGATGTTGGGTGTTCCGGCTGCCGCTTCGATCAGTATGGAGACATCCAGGTTGTTGGCCTCTCCGTTGAAGGAGAGGGTTATGGTGCCGAGGAAGGTGTTGGCGGTGGTGGGAGTGCCGCTGATCTCGCCCGTCGATGCGTTGATGGAGAGCCCGTTTGGCAGCCCGGTTGCGGAGAAAACGGTTCCATCCGCGGGGGTTGGGTTGATGGTGAAGACATACGAGTATGCCTCGCCTACCTTGCCTTTGGGAAGCTCAGTAGGGTCGGCGAAGAGCGACTGCCCTCCAAGGAAGGCGCTCGCGAGGAGGGCGAGGGTGATGGTGACGAGCTTTGGTTTCATGAGTGTGGGACGTTGCTTAGTTCTGTTGTCGCTATCTCGTTTGGGGGAGGGGATGCTCTTTCTCTATGGGACGATGATCGTGATCTCCTGTCGGGGGCTGATCACGAGGACGAGTTCCGTTTGGGCGCCTTCGCCGTTGGCGTTGGAGGCGACCATGCTGATTTCGAAGGTGCCGGATGCGGTCGGAGTGCCTGAGATCAAGCCAGTGGAGCTGTTGAGGGACAGTCCGGCTGGCAGGCCGCTTACCTTGTAGGAGGTGGGCGTGTTCGTAGCTTCGATGGCATAGCTGAAGACCTCGCCGATTTTGCCGGTGGCCGAGCGTTCGCTGACGATCTTAGGCGTATCGGCGGCGGGGTAGACTACGATCACGAGGGGCCCGGGGTCACTGGTGCCGGAATCGTTCGTGGCGAAGAGGCCTACGGTGTGCTCGCCTGGCTCGTCGGGCGTACCGGTGAGATCGCCAGTGCTGGTGTTGACGGAGAGCCAGGAGATGGCGTGTTCCGCATCGTAGGAGGTAGGCGTATTGGTAGCTCGGATACGGTAGTCGAAGGACTTGCCGACCTGGGCTGATACGCGGGTGGCTCCGAAGACGACGGGAGCGTCGAGCGCGGGATCGATGCTCATGAGCAGGAACTTGCTCTGTCCGTCGCCCGAGGCATTGCTGGCGGCCAGGGTGACGACGAAGATGCCTGCCTCCTCTGGCGTGCCGCTGATGATGCCGGTGGCGTTGTTGACGCCGAGGCCGCTAGGCAGACCGATGGCGTCGAACTCGGCTGACGGCGGCAGAGGCCGCTCGTCTGGCATGTTGGTGGCGTCGATCTGGTACTCGAAATCCTCGCCGACCATTCCGCGTACTCGCAAGCTGGATACGATGACGGGGGCTTCGAGGGAGGGTTCGATCTTGATAGTCAGAGGCTGCGGCAGGCTAGTGCCAGCGTCGTTGGTCGCGGTGAGGTACACGCTTACGAGGCTAGGCTCGACGGGGGTGCCGCCGATGATGCCGGTGGTCGGGTCGAAATCGAGACCGCGGGGGAGATTGCCATCGACGCCGAAGGTCACGTCGTCCTCGGAGGCGAGGATCTGGTAGGAGAACTCGTCTCCGACCTTGCCCTTGGCGTAGGGGGCACTGGTGACGCGCGGCATGTTGGCTCCGGGGAGCACGAAGATGATGATGACGGCGGGATCGCCGGTTCCTGCTTCGTTGGAGGCTTGGAGCTCGACGATGAACTCGCCTGCCACTTCAGGCTCGCCGCTTATCAGGCCGGTGCTGCTGTTGATCGAGAGGCCTTGCGGGAGGTTCGGGCTGAAGTAGTTGGTGGGCTCGTTCGTGGCGAAGACCTGGAACTCGAAGTTCTCGCCTACCTTGCCGAGGAGGAAGCTGCCGCCGAGGATCTCAGGCGCCTGGGCGGAGGGCAGGATCTCCAGGAAGACAGCGCGCGGGAGACTGGAGCCGGAGGCGTTGCTTGCGGAGACGACTAGGATGACGGGCTCGTCCGTGGGCTCGGTGGGCGTGCCGGTGATGAAGCCTGTGGTGGCATTGAGCGAGAGTCCGGCTGGCAGGTTCTCTGCCTTATAGGAGGTGGGCTCGGCTGTGGCCTTGATCTGGTAGAGGAATGGCTCGCCTACCTTGCCGAAAGCGGTGCCGCTGGAGATGATTCTGGGCATCTCGAGCGAGGGCTTGATGGAGATGAAGAATACCATGCCGTTGCCGAAGCCGGAGGCGTTTGCAGCGCTCAGGATAGTTTCGGTCAGCCCAGCCTCCGTGGGCGTGCCGGTGATCGCTCCCGTGTTGGGATCGAGCGTGAGGCCGCCGGGAAGGTCGCGTGAGGAGACGTACTGCGTCGGATTGTTGGTGGCTTCGACCTGGAAGCTAAAGGACTGTCCAACCTGTCCTCGAGCGTAAGGGGCGCTGACGATGGTGGGCGCCTCGAGTCCGGGCAGGATGTCGAAGATGACGAGCCGCGCCTTGCTCCAGCCAGAGGCGTTGCGAGCGCGGAGATAGACGTCGGCGTATCCGGCTTCGATTGGCGTGCCGGAGATGAGGCCGGTGGAGGTGTCGACGCCCAGTCCGTCTGGCAGGTTATCAGCCTCGAATTCGACCGGATCGTTGCTGGCGGTGATCTGGTACTCGAAGCCTTGGCCGGTGGTGCCGGAGGCGAATGGAGTGCTGTTGACCACGGGAGCGTTGAGCGCTGGTACGATCCTGATGTAGAGGTAGGCGTTCGTGGTGCCGCCTGGTCCGGAAGCTACGAACTGGACTTGGCCGAAGAACGTTTCAGTGGGCACGCCGGAGATTTCGCCGGTAGAGGGATTGATGAGCAGCCCTGCTGGCATCGGGTTTGGCGAAGCTTCGTGGAAGGAGATGGAGGTCACCTCGTTGTTGAATGGCAGGTGGAAGGAGAACGCTTCGCCTACCTTGCCGCCGATGGAGCTCGGACCGACGTAAACGGGAGCGGCTGCGGCGCGCTTGACGAGGATGGCCAGGCTAGCGGATCCGTGTCCGGAAGCGTTGAAGGCCTCGACTCTGACCGGGAAGTAACCGGGAACGAGTGGCGTGCCGGAGATGAGTCCGGTTACCGGATGGATCTCCAAGCCGAAGGGCAAGCCGGTGGCGTGGAAGCTATCTGGGTTCTCCGTGGCGTTTACTTGGATTTCAAGCGCGGAGCCGACTTCGCCTTCGGTATAGAATGGAGCGGATACGACAGGGAAACGGGGCTGCTCCTCGATGAAGAGGAAGAGTGTCATAGCTTCGCCTTGCCCGGCTTCGTTCTCCGCTCTGAGCTCGACCTCGAACTCGCCGGAAACTGTAGGTGTACCGCTGATACGGCCGGACCTTGTGTCGATTATTAGGCCGTCGGGCAGTCCGGTGGCGGAGAATGCAAACGGGAAGTCAGTAGCGTGTATCCAATATTCGAAAGGCCTTTCTTGATGTCCGACCCAGAAGTTCGGGCTGATGACGATCGGAGTCGGGAGTCCTGGCGCGACGCCGATGTTCAGGGCGAGGCTAGGCAATTCGCCATCGTCTACCTTGACGAATACGAAGCTGAAGCCTGGATGAACGGGCGTGCCGGTGATGCGGCCGTTCACTTCCGACATGCTGAGCCCCTCTGGTAGACGGGTCTCGAAGCCGCCGGGATCTTCGGAGATGACGAAGGAAGATCCGCGAATGAAGCTAGGCAGTTCCCAATCGAGTTCCTCGCCGGCTGTGCCGTTGATGAAGAGCGGTATCTCGGCCGGCGGGAGTGTGCCGTCGCCTCCGTCGCCAAGGCCGAGGACGTCGATATGCAGTAGTCCGTAGCCGACTCCGGTGTCGTTCTCCGCCTTGATGAGCAGGGTAAAGAAGCCGCCGAAGTCGAACTTTCCTTCCAGGATGAGGGTCTCCGGATCGAAGTTCAGGATACCCGGCACGTCGAAGAAGTCGACGGACACGGTCGAGGGATCGTTGGTGACCTCGACGAGATGGCTGAAGTGCTCTCCGGGGAAGGTCGAAATGAAGTCCAGGCTGACGATTTCAGGCGATCCGACGGGACCGCTCACGATGATCGGAGCGAAGTGGGTGCGGACGTGGCCGAATTCGTCGACCTTGACCCATACCGGATAGATGCCGCTGAGCGTGGGGACGCCAGAAATGATGCCCAGTTCGGCGTCGAAAGAAATGCCTGGAGGCAGCTCGGAGTCTTCGCCGTCCGGTCCGGTTACGAGCTCGAAGCTCACGCCTTCTCCGCTGATCGGAGCCTCGAAGTAGAGGCGTTCGCCGACCTTGCCGAGGATCGGCTCGACGTGGCCGTCGTCCGGCTCCTCGACGCCAGGGTCAGTCGGGAAGTCGTCCGGCAGGTCGTTCTCCTTGTAGATTTCGAAGATGACATGCTCGCGGCGAGTGAAGCCGAATTCTGTGATCTCGAGGAACACGTCGAAGAAGCCGTCAACTTCCGGTATGCCGCGGATGATCGCGAAGTCGCTCACGAATTCCAGTCCGGGCGGGATCTGCGATGGCGTGCCGTCTTCGCCCGCGCCGAAAACGATCTCGCTGCGCAGCGGATCTGCGGGAAGCGGGAAGTCGATTGGCTGTCCTACCACGCCGAATACGTTCATCGGCGGTGGCGGCTCGTCGCCTGGGAAGCCGGAACCGTCGTCGAAGACATCAATGTCTAGGATATGCACGCCGTATCCATTGTCCGACGACGCGAGAAGCGTGACTGTACGGAACCCGAATTCCGTCAGGATGCCTCGCAAGACCTTCGCGTCCGCATCGTAGTTCAGGCCGGGGACGTCGTGGCCGAGCGTGATGGTGGCAGGCCCGTTGGCGATGCGGACGGGGAGTTCGATGGGTTCGCCAGGCAGTACGCGGAGGTAGTCGCGCGACACGAACTGCGGAGCCGCGACGCTGTCGGCTATGAAGAAACTTAGAGCGACCTCGCGCGACTCCCCTTCCTGGATGACGCGTATGACGGTTTTGAAAAGGCCTTCTTCGGTCGGCGTGCCTGAGATCGTGAACGTGCTGGAGCTGTCGAAGGAGATGCCAGCTGGAAACGCTTCGCCGTCGGCCAGCTCGAAGGTGGCGGAGGCGAACTCTGCTGGAGCGTTCAGACCGAAAGGCACTCCAACGCGCCCGAAGATCGGCTCCGGACTCTCTTCGACCTCGTCTTCTTCCGAGCCAGGTCCGGCAGGATCGCCTGGACCGCTGGCTCCAGTCGGATCGCCCGTTCCGCCCGGACCGTCGTGTCCGTCGTCGAATTCCGCATCCAGAAACAGGATACCGTACGCAGTGCCGTTTGCGTTGGTGGCGCTGACTATGAGATCGAATTCTTCGGGGAAATCGAGTTGACCGGATATGACGCCGGTTCCCGCGTCGACTGAAGCGCCGTCCGGCAGGTCTTCCACGGCAAAGGAAGTGGGATCGCCGGCGGCGAGTATCTGGACGTCGAAAGCCGTTCCCGGCACGTATTCGGCCTCCGAGTAGAAAGAGAGACGAGGGGCGCCATCCTCGTCGTCGTCGCTGACGAGGAAGAGAAGTCGGTACTCCTGCACTCCAGTCGTTTTTTCGACGAAGGCGAGCGACTCGAAGATGCCCGATGTGGTGGGCGTACCGACGATCGCGTTGGTTTCGGAGTTGAAGGTCAGTCCGGTTGGCAAGGCGAAGCTTTGCCCGTCGAGTTCCTCTGGGAATTCGATGGAGTCGGTTTCCTTCAGGTCGAGCTTCAGAGAGAAGCGCGTGCCGACTTCCAGGAAGAGCGATGCTTCCTGATTGTGGAATTCGGGGTGCGGACTGCCGGGGTCTCCACCACCGAAGTCATGGAACTGGATATCGAAAAAGACGGGAACGGTTCGCGTTTCGCCGCCTTCGGTGAGGGCCAGCGCGAATTCGAAGAAGCCGGCGTCTTGTGGGAAACCCACGAAAGAGAGATGCGTGGCGTCGAATTCCACGCCGGTAGGCAGGACAGGGGGAAGACCTGTCGGCCCGATAGGGATCGAAACGACGGTTGTGGCGGGATCGTAGGGCAGCGGGAAGGTCAGAAATTCGCCAACCCAACCGTGGATCTTGAACTCCTCGCCCGGGCCTCCGGGGCCGCCGGGTCCGAAGTCGCCAAAGATTTCGACGAACACTGGGATGTTGATCGGGTCGCCATCCTGTTGGGCGACGAGGGTCGCTTCGAAGAAGCCAGGCGTCACGGGTGTGCCGACGATCGTCAGCGTGTCCGCCACGAAGGAGAGGCCCTCAGGCAAGGACTCGATGACGGGCCCTACAATGTCGTCTGGCAGAAAGATTGGCATTTCCATCGGAATGCCGACGTCGCCAAACACGTTGATCGGTGGAGGCCCCTCGCCGATGAAGGGATCGAAGATGTCGAATTGGAAGTGCTCCTCGCGGATGTCACCCCCTTCTGAAATCAGCAGCGTGAAGTGAAAGAAGCCTGGAACCTGAGGCACGCCTATGAAAGCGCCTTCGGTAGCGTTGAAGTCGATGCCTGGCGGAGGCAGGGAGGGCGTGCCGTCCGGATTCGTGCCGAAGTCCACGCCGACGCCGCTCAGGCTGAAAGGCATCTGGAAGAAAAGGCTCTCGCCAACCTTGCCCACGATGTGAGCCGGTCCGCCTGGTCCGCCCGGACCTCCGGAGCCGCCTTCGAACACATCTATTTCGACGTGATGGATGCCGTATCCGTTTTCCGAAGACGCGAGTACGAGCGCGTCGTATCTGCCCGGCTCGTCGATCGTTCCCTCCAGAACGCCCTCTGTCGGGTCGAAGCTCGTTCCCGGGATCTCCGACTCCAGGCTAAGCGTCGCCGGGCCGTTGGCGTAGATGAGTTCGATATCGAAGGGCTCGCCCGGAGTCACATGGACGTGTCGTTCGCTGGCGAATTGGGGAGCCGCGTCGCTATCGGTGATGAAGAAGCGCAGGCCGACATTCTCGATGTCGCTCCCGCGGGTGATCTGCAGTTCGGTGCGGAAAAGACCTTCCGCGGTCGGGGTGCCGGAGATGACTCCGTTTTCTTCGGAATCGAAGTCGAGGCCGCCGGGAAAGGATTGGCCGGCAGCGAGAGCGAAGGTCGCGTCGACGTAGTCGTCAGGAGCTCGAAGCTCGAAGGGCACGCCAACGCGACCGAAGAAAGGCTCGTAGTCTTCTTTGGGGCCGGTCGTGGAATCAGGATCGTCTTCTGCTGTCCCGGGTTGGTAGATGTCCAGAATCTGAATACCGTAGGCGTTGCCGGAAGCGTTTCCGGCTTGTACGATGAAGAAGAACTCCCTCTCTCCGCCGATCAGGCCGGAGATTTCACCTGTGTCCGGATTTAGAGCGAGCTCAGGCGGCAGGTCCTCTGCGCCGTAGGTGGTCGGATCGCCTGAAGCGAGAATCCCATAGGTGAATGTTGTGCCGGCGGTGAATTCCACCTCCGAGATGCGGGATAGCTTTGGCGCCCCCGTGCTGGGATCGTCGCTGACGAGAAAGACGATGAGATGCGGATTTTCCTCTAAAACGCCTGTCGGACTGATTTCGTTCACCAAAACGAGCGTCTCGTAGATGCCGGACTCAGTAGGGGAGCCGCCCAGCAAAAGGGAGCTGGAATCGTAGCTGAGGCCTGGAGGCAAAGCGAAGGTCTCGCCATCGAAGCTGCTCGGCAGCGTGGCGGTCTGGCCCACGTCGAGCGGCAGCTCCAGTTCGAATTCGGTGCCGACGGTCAGAAAGAAGCTGCTTTCTCCAGGATGCTCTTCAGGCCCAGTGGCGGGGTCTTGAGCTTTGGTGGCCGTGGCGCCGATCAGCAGGGCGACGCTTAGCCAGGTGGATTTCGAGAGTAGCGAGGAGAGGGGCGTTTTGATCATAGAATCTGCGGTCTGCCTTGGCGCGTTCGGAGATGTGTTTTCGCTTGAGGAGGAATCGCCAGAAGGAGACCAGGCGACTCCAAGCGGAGGTGAGCCCTTGCCATTCGGTAGAATCGTTTTCCGCTGAAGAGCTACTTCACGGCGTCCGAAGCGCTTTTATCCACCGTTTACATACGCGCTCCAAATCGCCTAACAGGACCTGGGGAAGTGCCCTCAGTCAGGAATGTGCATATCGGCAAATCGGAGTGGCTGGAGGGAAATCGGCTGGCTTCGGATCTCTCGCGTGAAGAGTCGCAGCGATAGATCGCTCAGCGGGATCACCTCCACGTCTTTAGACAGCGGATAGCGCTTCTGTCCGGGGTAGTTCTAATCCGCTGCGTTCCGATCTGTCGGGACAGTGGAATGCAGCTTCGAGACTCTCGTAAATTAAGCATGTAACGTTGCATGCTTGATTTACGGGCTCGCCGCGTCGTCAGAAGCCGATGAGCTGGATCTTGGCTTTCGCGGCTTCGGCGAGGATCTTCTCCTTCTCGACCATGATGACGCTGCCGGCTTTGAGGACTGCGGTGCGGATGTGGCTCTCGGCCATGACCTCGAGCGTGCGCAGTCCGAAAATGGGTACGTCGAAGCGGTAGTCCTGCTCCCGCTTGACGGTCTTGACGAAGACGAGCTGGTCGGTCTTGAAGCCGCCGGCCCGCTTGAGCATGGGGTCGGTGCCCTCGAAGGCTTCCACCGCGAGCACGGTGCCCTTGCGCACGACCACGCCTTGGCCGACGTCGAGGCGAGCCATTTCGGTGGCGATCTCGATGCCGTGCTGGATATAGCCGTCCTCGATCTTTTCGGAAGGCTTTGTCATGAGGCCCTCCGTTGCCATCTGGTCGTCGAGAAAAGCTCTGGCGTCGAGGGCGGTCTGGCCGTTCGCCGCCAGCTCGTCGGCGATGGCTCCGAAGATGGTGTGGGCGTTCTTGCGCTTGAGCTTGAAGAGCAGGGTGGTGGCCTTGATGTCAGGCTTGAGGCCGCGGAAGAGCTTGCCGGGCTTCACCTGGCCGGCGGCGATGGTGTGTCGGCAGTCGAAGTTGCGCAACGCTTTGAGCCATTTGCCGATCTGCCCGACGTTGATGCGGGCTCGCTGATCTTCCGGGAAGGAATCGTAGAGCTCGTCCGTGGCCTCGTCCTCGAAGGCGATGAGGCGAATCTGGGCGCCCGTGTCGCGGGCTTTGTCTGCAATGAGCTTGGGGTACGCTCCGCGTCCGGCGATGAGGCCGATGGGTTTCGAGAGATCGAAATCTGGCGGGAGGTATTGGGAAGGCATTGGGGAGAGACTTAACCGCGAATAGCCGCGAATGAGCGCGAATTTCTTTGGAGAAGTGGACGCGTCTGATGACGCTGGGAAGCTGTTTGCTATGGAAGCTTTCGGGTTCGGACGACTCGCTTCCATTCTAGTTTCGAATACTTGAAATTCAGGATGAGGCCGACTTCGAGATTAGTGATCGCTAGATAGGTGAGCATTTGGGAAAGTTCGTTGTCTCCAATGCTTTCAATCACTTTGGCGTCAACGACGAGCGCATTGTGCGTGATCAGGTCTGGAACGTACTCTCCTACGTTCGTACCTTTGTAATCTATAGGGTATCTTGGCTGCTGCAGAAATGGAATGCTCCGAAGGTTGAACTCCACGACGAGAGCATTTTCGTATGGTTTTTCTTTGAGGCCGTTTCCGAGTTCGTTCGAGACTTCCATGGCCGCTCCGACTACCTGAAAGACCTCCTCTTTTAGATATAATTCTTCATCCATAAGTTGAGCATAAAAGACTGGTTGGTTTTGCGTTTCTCACTGCGAATGGCCGCCGGTTTGCGCGAATATTTTAAGGAGTTGGGGCAAGTCTGATGACTCCAGAGAGAGGGTTGCTCTTAGGCTTTGCGTTCTCTTATCAATCTCAAATATTCGCGTTTATTGGCGGTCATTCGCGGTTGGAAGTATCTTCTTAGTTCGCTACGATGTTGAGGATCTTGCCGGGGACGTGGATGACTTTGCGGATGGTCTTGCCTTCGAGGTGGGCGGTGACTTTCTGGTCGGACTTGGCTTGGGCTAGGACCTCTTCCTGTGTGGCGTTTTTGGATACGGTGGCCTTGCCGCGCATCTTGCCGTTGACCTGGAACACGATGTTGACCTCGTCGCTGACGAGCTTGGACTTGTCGGCGACGGGCCAGGGGCCTTGGCTGACCGACTGGGTTTCGCCGAGCCGGCTCCAGAGTTCCTCGCCGATATGCGGAGCCATGGGAGCGAGCATTTGCACGAGGCTTTTGGCGGCGGCCAGGCTGAAGGCTTCGCAGCCTTGCAGGTGGTTGACGAGGATCATCAGCTGCGAGATGGCGGTGTTGAAGCTGAGAGCTTCGAGGTCGTCGCTGACCTTCTGGATCGTCTGGTGGAGGAGGGTTTCGGTTTCTTTCGTGTCTTGGTGGCCGTCCTTGATTTTTGGAGACAGTTCGCCGTCTTTGCCCACGATCTCGCGCCAGATTTTGCTGAGGAAGCGGCTGATGCCTCCAATGCCCTTGGAGTTCCAGGGCTTGCGGGCTTCGAGTGGGCCGAGGAACATGAGGTAGAGCCGGAGGGTGTCGGCTCCGTATTCGTCCACCACGGAGACGGGATCGACTCCGTTGCCGGCGGACTTGGAGATCTTCTTGCCGTCCTCGCCGAGGAGCATGCCTTGGTGGAAGAGCTTGCGGAAGGGCTCCTTGTTGGGCACGACGTCTGCGTCGTAGAGCACCTTGTGCCAGAAGCGGGCGTAGAGGAGGTGGAGCACGGCGTGCTCCGCGCCGCCGATGTACATGTCGGAAGTTTTCCAATATGCGAGGGCTTCGGGCGAGGCGAGGGCTTCCTCGTTTTTCGGGTCCATGTAGCGGAGATAGTACCAGCAGGAGCCGGCCCATTGGGGCATGGTATTGGTTTCGCGGGAGGCGCGCACCCATCTATTGCCGGCCGGCTTGTCTCTGGCTGCGGAGATGTAGTCGCCAGTGGCGTAGTCGTACCAGATCTCCATCCAGTGCTGGGCCTTCTTGAGCGGGCTCTCGCCGGTGGCGGCGGGCTGGTAGGACTTGACCTCGGGCAGCTTGAGCGGAAGGGAGGAGGGCGGCGCGGGCAGGGCGTAGAGGGTACCGGTCTCGTCGGTATAGGAGACGGGTTCGGGGGGGAGCCATTCGTCCAGGATGCCGCTGGCTGCTGCCGCTTCGTAGTCGGCTTGACTGACCCAGGCTATGGGGAAGGGTTCGCCCCAGTAGCGCTGGCGGGAGAAAAGCCAGTCGCGCAGCTTGTATTGGGTGCTTTCCTCGCCCGTGCCGGCCGCTTTTAGTTTGGCGGTGATCTTCCGCTTCGCTTCCTGCCAGGGGAGGCCGTCGAATTCGCCGGAGTTGATCAGAGCGCCGTCGCCAGTGTAGGGGAGCGGCGCATCCGGGTCGTCGCCTTGGATGACGGGGACGATGGGCAGGCCGAATTGCTCGGCGAACTCGAAGTCGCGCGTGTCGTGGGCGGGCACGGCCATGATGGCTCCGGTGCCATAGGAGATGAGCACGTAGTCGGCGATCCAGATTGGAATCTTGTCTCCAGTAATTGGATGCAGTGCGTAGGACCCGGTGAAGACGCCGGATTTTTCCTTGGCAAGGTCGGTACGTTCGAGGTCGGATTTGGCCGCGGCGTTGGCGATGTAGCGATCGACTTCTTCCTTCTTTTCGGCTGCGGTGAGCTTCTCGACCAGCGGGTGCTCGGGGGAGAGCACCATGTAGGTGACGCCCATCAGGGTATCGGGACGAGTGGTGTAGATTTCGAGGGCTTCGTCCAAGCCTTCGAGGGCAAAGCGGGCGGTAGCACCTGTCGACTTGCCGATCCACTCGGTCTGCATCTTCTTGGTAGAGGCAGGCCAGTCGACGTCCTTGAGATCGTCGAGCAGGCGGTCGGCATAGGCGGTGATCCTGAGCACCCACTGGCGTAGGTTTTTTTTAACTACAGGGTGGTTTCCGCGCTCGGACTTGCCGTCGATGACCTCCTCGTTGGCCAGCACGGTGGCGAGCTCCTCGCACCACCAGACGGGACGCTTGTCGACGTAGGCCAGTCCGCGCTTGAAGAGCTGGAGGAAGATCCACTGTGTCCAGCGGTAGTACTTCGGATCGGTGGTGTCGACTTCCCGGTCGTAGTCGAAAGAGAAGCCGACTGACTTGAGCTGCTTGCGGAAATGGGCGATGCGCTCGGTGGAAGTCTCGCGCGGGTGCTTGCCGGTCTTGATGGCGTACTGTTCGGTCGGCAAGCCGAAGGCGTCCCAGCCGATGGGGTGGAGCACGTTCTTGCCTTTGGCTCGCTGGTAGCGGGCGAGGATATCGGAACCGGTGTAGCCTAGCGGGTGGCCGATGTGCAGCCCGGCTCCGGAGGGGTAGGGAAACATGTCGAGGACGTAGTACTTGTCCTTGTCCGAGTCGTTGGACGCGGCGAAGGTCTTGTTCTCGTCCCAATAGTTCTGCCAGGCGGGCTCGATTTCTCTGAAATTGTACTCTGGGCTTTTGTTGGCCATAGGAGGGAGAAGTTGAGAGCGAAGAGCGAAAAGTGAAGAATGAAAAATCGGGGTGCGGTCTATTATTCGAAACTCGTCCTCGCTACTCAATCTGACTTCAACAGCTCGAAAGTGGCATATTCAACACGCTCTTGGGAAATGGAGGAGCTAGAGTTGTAGTACGAAACATTCCGAACTAGGCAGCCCATACAACTTCGACTGACTCCGCCGGTCTCTCTACTTTGGCCAGAAAAAGAAGGGTTTGAGAAGGCCGCAAGAATTCCTACCGTTTGAAATCATGGGCATTGCCGAAATTGAAAAAATGACTACGTCAGAAAGACTTAGAACGATGGAGGCACTTTGGGATGCGCTTTGCCACGAAAAGTCGGAACCCGAATCGCCCCAATGGCACTCTGATGTGCTAGCCGAACGCCGGCGGAAAATTGACTCGGGAGAGGCTAGATTCGTTTCCATCGAAGAAGCTAAGCGTAGAGTTCAAGAATGAGTCGATTCGCTGTCACGCTGCTCAAGCGTTTCCCATTCGCTGTATACTATGAAAAGATTGGGAATGAAGCTCGAGTCGTTGCGGTTCTAGACATGCGACAGAACCCCAAAAGCATTAAGCGATCCTGAAGGAAAGAAAAGGCTAGCAGACGTTGCAGACGACGAGCGCTGGGCGCGTCGTCCGAGCTTGGTGTTCTGCGAAGATGATATTATCTAATCTACGATCGTGGGCTTCGCTCTTCAAGCTGCCAAGCCTTCATTGGCAGCCAGCTTTCGACGAAGTACTGGATTTCGTAGTCGTCGACTTCTTCTCGACATTTTGCCAGCAAGGGAGCGGTTTTAGTCGGGTAGAAGACAAAGCCCACTTGATTGGTGTCCTTGTCTTTCTGATACGCCAAGGTTGTGTCACCCAGTTCGAAGGATGAGATCGTTTCTATCATAAATATGCTCTACTATCTGTCGCGCGGTTCCGCTCTGCGGGATCCGCGTTGCGACCGGATACATGAATAGCGCTTCATGGCAGGAGGGCTCGGGTGGCGAAGGAGAGGGCGATGCCGGCGGTGAAGCTGAGCAGGGTGCCAAGGAGGACGTACTCGGTTTGCTTGCGCTCCTCTTGGGCTTTTTGGAAGCGGAAGATTGATTTGGCGGCGATGAGGAAGCCGACGGCGGGAAGCTGGTCGGCCATGACGAAGATGAAGAGGAGCAGGCGCTCGAGGTAGCCGATGTAGCGCCCGGCTCGAGCGAAACCGGTTTCGGAGCTGAGTTTGCCGGTGTCGGTGTCGAGCAGGGCGGGTAGGAGCTTGGCGATGTAGAGTCCAGCTCCTTGGGTGGTGGCGATGAGGCCGGCGAGGTAGAGCAGGGCGGTTAGGTAGCTGGCAGGATTGCGGTCTTGCCACCAGGGCTCTAGCAGTCCGACGCGGTTCCAGTCGATGGCGCTGAGACTGAGCATGACGAGGAGGTGGGCGAGCTGGTCGGCGGCAAAGGCGGTGGGTTCTTTCAGGGATCCGGAACTGACGAGGCGGAGCTTCAGAAGGTCGATGAGGCCGTGGCTGGCGGCGAGCAGGAGTGGGATGCGCCACTCTTGGAAGTCGCCGATTAGGAGGTAGGCGCAGACTCCGGTAATAAGGATGTGCAGCAGGAACACTCCGGGGCGGCCTTTGTTGGCGACTTGGCGGTCGCTTTGCAGGACGAAGTCGGTGACGAAGTGGGCCGCGAGGAGAGGAATGAGGAGGCCGAGGTCGAAGGTGGGCATGGGGGGAAGTTAAGAGTTAAGAATGAAGAGTTAAGAGGTGGGGGTGGATGAATGACGAGGGGGAATTGAGGATGGCGGCGAGTGCGGGTTTTAGGGGGTTTTGATGGGGGTTGGCAAGGGCGCTGGCCGGCGGGTGGGTGACTTCTGCATTTTGCCTTCTTCGTTCTTACTTTCTTCTTTGTGGACAGGACTTGACGGCTTTGCATTTTCGGGGGCGTCTTATGTTTGCGGGAATTGTCGAAGAGAAAGGTCGAGTGCTGGAGTGTCGAGAGCAGGAGAGTTCTTGGCGCTACTCGATTGAGGTGAAGCAAGTTGGCGAGGGCGTGGCCCTGGGTGACAGTGTGGCGGTGAATGGCTGCTGCTTGACGGTGGTAGGGATGTCGCCGAAGCAACTGGAGTTCGACGTGCTGGCGGAGTCGCGTCGGTTGACCAACTTGGGCGACATTGCTCAAGGCTCGGGCGTCAATCTGGAGCGCAGCTTGCGATTCGACGGGCGCGTGGGCGGTCATTTTGTGACTGGGCACGTGGATGGCGTGGGGGTGATCAAGACGCTACGCCCAGAGGGCAAGGACGTCTTGCTGGAGATCGAGCTGCCGGACGGCTTCGAGCGTTACGTGGTCTACAAGGGCTGTATAGCTATCGATGGGATGTCGCTCACGGTAGCTGAGGTGAAGGGCAATGTAGTCACCATTTGGCTGATACCGCATACCTTGGAGGTGACGACGATCGGGGATCGTTCGGTTGGCGATCGGGTGAATTTGGAGTTCGATCTGATCGCCAAGTATACGGAGAGACTGCTGGAAGCTCGGGATTGAGTTTTTTTGCCCGCAGATGGACGCAGATGACCGCAGATCTTTTGGTGTGATTGATTTTTGCCTACAGCCTAAAAACCTAACTCCTAAACCCCTCGCGGAGCAGCTCCGCTGCTCCGCATGAAAGCCGAGCTGCTGGCATTGGTCGACGAGCTGAAGCGTTTGCGCAAGGAGGGCGTAACGCGGGTATCGGTATCGGATGCCTCGATACAGGAGCTGAAGAAACGGGTGCCGGCTCCCAGCGTTGCTGCTTCCACCCGGGCCGAAGTGCTGGAGTCTATTCCCGCCCAAGTGCGCTCGGCGAATGCGGCGGATCTGGACAAGGCTTTGGCGGCTTCCAACGCTCCGAAGGTGGGCAAGGCTGCTCTGGCGACTGGCAAGCTTCCGAAACCGCCGGTGGTGGCTCTGCCGGAGGGCGACAAGGCGGCTCGCTGGGAGGCGTTGCGTGAAATCGTGCTGGGCTGTCCGGTTTGCAACGAGCACGTGAAACCCGGGAAGAAGGTTGTCTTCGGTATTGGAAATTTGGATGCGGACATCTTTTTCTGCGGAGAGGCTCCGGGCGCGGACGAGGAGGTGAAGGGGGAGCCTTTCGTGGGGCCGGCTGGCCAGTTGCTGACCAAGATGATCGGGGCGATGGGCTTGAGTCGCGAGGAGGTCTATATTGGCAACATTATGAACTGGCGACCGGAGATGCCGACGTCGCGAGGCAACCGTCCGCCGACCGAGGAGGAGCTGAACTTCTGTCTGCCGTACTTGAAGGCCCAGGTGGCGGTGGTGCAGCCGAAGCTGATCGTGGCTCTGGGCGCGACGGCGACCAAGGGGCTGCTGGGACCGAACTCGTTTCGCAGCTTGCGGCAGGTGAAGGGGCAGTGGAAAGAGTTCGAAGGGATTCCGGTGCTGCCGACCTACCATCCGTCCTACCTGCTGCACAATAGCTCGAAACGGGAGAAGCGGGCGTCTTGGGAGGACTTGCTGAAGGTGATGGAGAAGGCGGGCCTGCCAATCAGCGAGAAGCAGAGAAGGTATTTTTTGTAGTTAAGAATTAAGAGCGAAGAGTGAAGAGTTTGAGAGCGCGCGGGCGAGCCGTCCGCGATCCCAGCATCTTCCTACGGCCTAAAAACCTATGCGTAGCATCCCGAGCTTGTCGTAAACCCCTGCCCGCAGGGCTCTTACTTGCTGTGAGCGAGTTCGGCGAGCTTGCGGTTGAGCACGTCTAGGGGGACGGGCTTGGCAAGTATGGCGTCGACGTTTTCCGGAAGGTCGCCCGAGTCTTTGATGAGGTCGCCGAAGCCGGTGATCATAAAGACGGGGGTCTTGGGCTCGATGTCTTTGACGATGGCGGCGAGCTGGTCGCCGCTCATGAGGGGCATAGCTCGGTCCGTGATGACGAGGTCGTAGCGCTTTTCCTTGAAGGCGTCGATGGAGTGGTTGGGATCGGAGTAGACGTCGACAGTGTGTCCCCCGCTTACCAGGAGTTCGGATACGACTTCGAGGAGGACTTCCTCGTCGTCGACGAGCATTATGTTCAGCGACTTGGAATTGGCAGTGGCATCGGAATCGGCCTTGGCCTTCTGAGCGGGCTTGACCGATGGGAACTGCATGACGATGCGGGTGCCGACGTCTTTGGTGGACTGGATATCGAAGGTGCCGTGGTGGCGTTGCACGACGCCGAAGACGATGGAGAGACCGAGTCCGGTGCCGAGCTTGCCTTTGGTGGTGTAGAAGGGTTCGAGGCACTTGCGGCGGGTCTCCTCGTTCATGCCGCATCCAGTATCCGAAATTTCGATACGAACGAGCTCCTTGGCGTCTGACACGCTGACGGTTATGGAGCCGTCTCGGTCCATGGCGTCGACCGCATTGATGATGAGGTTGGTGAAGACCTGGCGGAGCTCGGGCTCGTTGCCGAGGATGGAGCGGCTGGAGCCGATTTCCATCTTGAACTGGATATTGCGTCCTTTGGCTTCGGCTTGGTTCTTCCAGCGGTGGCGGGTGAGCTCCTTGACTTGCCAGAGCAGTTCCTCGGGCTGGATCTGGATGAATTCCTCGGGACTGTTTTGAGAGCGGTAGAATTCGCGCAGGCGGCTGACCACGGCGGCTCCGTCCTGGGCGGCTACTTGGATCTTCTTGAGATAGGAGATGAGCTTCTTCTCGTCCTGCATGGCCTTGGGCACGGTGAGGAGGAGCTCGGAGAAGCCGAGGATGGGGGCGAGCAGGTTGTTGAAGTCGTGGGCGATGCCGGAGGCCATCTGGCCGAGGGCCCGGAGGCTTTCCTGCTGGATGATCGCCTTCTGGGTTTCCTTCAGATCCTTGAGGGCGCTTTGCAGCTCCTCGTTCTTGCGGGCGAGCTCGTCGCTGACGGTACGTACTTCGGTGGCGTCTTCCAGGATGGCGGTGAAGTGGCTGGCTTGGCCGGAGTTGTCGCGCAGGGGTATTAGATAGGCGTTGGCCCAGAACGCGTCCCCGTTTTTTCGATACAGAAGGAGATTGCCGTTGTGCTCCTTTTCCTTCTGGAGGGCTTCTTCGATGTCGAGGATGGCCCGAGCGTTGGTCTTGGGGCCGTGGAGGCAGGAGAGGCTGCTGCCGGCGACGCGGGAGTAGCGGTAGCCAGTCATGTCCTCGAAGGCCCGGTTGGCGTAGCAGATGCGGTAGCTGGGGCCGACCTTCATGAGGAGGAGGACGCTTTCCTTGACTAGCTCGATGCTGGTCTTGAGCAGGTCCATGGCCGGGTTGTCGGCCTCGACGGTGATGTTCTTGGCTTCGACGATGAGCTTGCTGCGGTTGGCGTCGCGTCGGGCGGAGAGGAGAAGGGTTTTGACGCGGTCGCCGTGAGCTTTGAAGCGCAGGATGCGGGAGCGTACGGAATCGGCTTCGCCGGCTTCGGCGAGAAAGCTCTCCAGATGAGGGCGGTCGGTCTCGATTACGATGTTGGCCAGGCTGAGTTCCTTGAATTGCGAGACGTCGCCTCCGAGGAGTTCGGCCCAGCTCACGCTGGCGGTTTCGAAGCGTCCGCAGAAGGCGTGGGTGGAGGAGAAGTTTAGATTGAGGGGGAAGCCTTTGACTTGAGAGGAGGCGTCCTGGACAGGCGCGGCCTTGATGGCGATTCGCGTCTGACGAGGATCGGGACTGACGAAGATGGGGATGGCCTTGAGGTCGAGGGCGTCGTTGCCTTCGACGGGGGCGAGCAGTCGGGCGTGGTAGGATGTCCGCTCGGCTTGGCGTTCGAGATCGAGCAGCCAGGCTTTGAGAATGTCGCAGTCTTGGACGCGGCTGGAGAGCGTTTCGGAGCGGAGTTGGGCGAGGCTGGCTCCCCATATTCGTTCGCAACCTGGAGTGGCCTCGATGAAGCGCAGTTCGCCATCGTGTAGGGTGTATACGGCGTTTTCGCCGGGCAGGCTTAGGCTGGCGAAGAAGGACCAGTCGATCTGGGGTTGGGTATGGGACGGGATCGCAGGACTGCTAGGCTTCGCCGGGGGATCGGTTTCGCTGCCGAGCGGGGAGAGTCGCTCGCCTGAGAGGGCGGGCTTGGTGGGGTTGCTATTGCTTTCGCTTAGCATCGATTTCCATCCGTGGGTTCGAAAGAGAGTGTCGCCTGTTTTCCGAGCCGAGTCCTTTCAGCTCAGAGCCGCGTTGGGTTTTTAGGCCCTAACGCGGTCTTTGAAAAAGTGTGGGTGGCGAGATCGTCGCGGTGGGGCGCGGGGCGATCTGCTGTTGGTTTGCGAGAGGAATCGGCTCCGTTTCAGGGATTCGAGAAAGGGCCTAGGAGAGGGAAATGAGCTCGTTCTTGATGGCGTAGCGGGTGAGGGCGGCTACGTCGTGGAGGTTGAGCTTGCGCATGATGTTGGTGCGGTGGTTGTCCACGGTGCGCACGGAGATGCTCAGTCGAGCGGCGATTTCCTTGGTAGAGAAGGATTCGGCAACCAGCTGGAGAATCTGTTTTTCGCGGTCGGAGAGAGGGATCTCGCTGGAGGCGGAGTCGGGATTGAGAATGAGGGAACGCATCACGCTGGCCATCTTTGGACCAATGAAGGTGCCGCCGCCGGAAATGATATCGAGGGCCTTCTTGAATTCGTCGAAACCGTCCATCTTGTCGACGTATCCCTGGGCTCCGGCGGAAAGCAGTTCGCGGATGTTGGCGGAGCTGGCTCTTCCGGAGAAGACGAGGACCTTGACCCCGGGTACGTGCAGGGTGAGTCCGCGGAGGACCTCCGTGCCGCTGAGCTCGGGGAGACCTACATCGAGGACGACGATTTCAGGTTTGAGCTTGATGCATCCTTGCAGTCCGTCTTCGCCCGTCCCGAAGGATCCGACGATCTCGTATCCGGGTAGCATCGAGATGAACTCGGACACCATCTCTCGGACTGCGGTTTGATCTTCTATGATTACGACGCTTTTCATTATTAAGAATTTTCCTGTTGCTCCCTTGAGTTACGGACCGGGGATCGAATTCTTAAGCGGCATTGCGCAGTATCTACCACGCTCTAGGCTGTTCTCCCTGCCGGGGCAGCGCCTGTTGCCTGGGTAGTCTATAGGGTATAAAAAAGACGGGCCCCGGTTTCCCGGGACCCGCCATCCTATTCCTGCACCACAAAAATGGGTGTCTTGTTCTATACTACTACCTGATTGAAAATCTCTAGCTGAGGAGGTTCTGCCATTGGCGTTCCTTGGCTTGGAAGGCGGCCTTGACGGCGCCTCCGGCTACGCGAGTCTTGTAGTCCTCGCCGACGCTCACGACTTTGCAGCCGTCGAAGCCTTCCTCGGAGAGCAGCTTTTGCAGAGCCTTGTCGAGGCCCTTGATCATGCTGCCGCCGCCGGTGATGATGATGTTCTTGAGAAGGTCTGGCACGCTGTCGGGGTCGGCCTTCACGATGAGCGTGCGCACGGCTTCGAGAATCTTGCCGAGCAGGGTGTCGCAAGCGGCTCCGACGGCGTCGGATACCTCGAGCTGCCGGACCTTGCCGCTGATCATGACGGGATGGTTGGCCTCCTTGGTGGCGCCTTGCACGAAAGAGTGCTTCTCCTTGATCTCGCGGCACTTGGCTATGGAGATCTGGCTGTCTGGGTACTTGTTGATCAGAGCCTCTTGGATCATCTCGTCGACGGCGTCGCCGGCGAACGGGAAGGAGATCTGGTCTTCGGCGGACGGATAGTAGCCTTGGATGAGGCAGACGTCGGTGGAGCCGGCGCCGATGTCGACGAAGAGGGAGTTGCAGACAGGGTCGACGTAGTTGTCCTTGAGGAGCTGGGTTTCCTCGCGGCTGCCGAGAGCGGCAAGGAAGGGCTCGGGGATGAGGATCACCTTGTCGAAAATGTTGGTGACGGCGAGGCGAGTGTTTTCGCGGGCTTCGGCGTCGGAGTTGGCTGGCATGCCGATTACGGCCCGCACTTCCGCGTTGGGAGAGATGCCGGAGACTTCCTTGATGTGGGTGAGGAAGTCGCGGGCGGCGTCCATGTCCGCGATGATGCCGTCGCGCAGGGGCTGCACGAGATCGAGGTGCAGCTTGTACTTGAGGGCGAGGCTGCCGAAAAGAGTGGTGGCGTCGCCTGGGATGATGCCCGGCAGGATGCCTTCGGTGGTGTAGCCTACGATGGAGGGGACGAGCTCGCAGGTCTCGATCTTGCCGTTGTTGGGCTTCGCGACCTGGATGCAGGTGGTGTTGGTGCCGAGGTCGAGCCCGACGAGCAGCAGCTCGCTGGAGACCTGCTTGCGCTTGATGACTTTGGATGCAGTGGTTGTTTTGGTGGTACTCATCTTGTGGTGTTTTAGAGGTCTCTTTAGGGAGATCATTGGGTTGCCGTAGCGGGTTAGTCGTTGAGGCTTAGGATGGGATCGACTTGGGCGTCGTTCATGCCCTTGACGATGTCTTCTAAGGAGAGGATGGAGTCAGCGAGGCCCTCGTGGTCGTTTTGCTGAAGGGCGTCGATCATGCCGCTGACGTCGTCGATGCGGACGTTTTCGGCTCCCGCGCCGAAGCTCGTGGCGGCTTTGCCTTCGGATTTGCTGTAGTCAGGGTTGACCCAGGAGCCTCTGAGCTGTTCTTCCTTTCGCTTGCGGCGCTCGTCGAGCTTTCCTGCGTAAAGGGCGCGGTACTTGGAGGCGATGCGGGACTCGACTTGCGGGATGAGCCGCTTGACGAGGGTTTCCTTGAAAAGGCTTTGCAGCTTGTGGCCTTGGTCCACGATGCTTTGCTCGCGGGTGAACATGTCGCGCAGGTCGGCCTTGGCGTCGTCCTTCAGACCTGCGGGCAACATCTGCATCCATTGCCGGATGATGGGTGGGAGCTCTTCCTTGATGATGCGACGGGATTCCCACTCCTGGCCGTTTCGGTGGAGTATGCAGGCATGGCGGAAACGTTCTACGATGGCGTCCCAGCGTTGCTGCGCTCGTTCAGTCACTTTCATCGATGCGATCATAGTTGTATCGGCGGCAAACTAAGCCTCTGGCATGCCAACTTTCTTAAGTTGCTGATATTCAAAGATATGAAATTTTAGAAAAAATCGGTCCTGTGCGTGGGCGGCAGAAAGGGCCCGTTGTATCCGCAAGCTGGGCCCTTTTTGCCTAGGTCGTTTTTTCTATCGGCTCTTAGGCGCCGAGGGACTTGATGGGCGCGGCCTGAGGCATTGGTTAGTCCGGACTGTCGCCTTCGTGGCGCGGGGCTTCAGCCCGCGGTCCGTCTCCGTTTGTAGCCGAAGTCGAAAGACTTTGATTGAGAGGAACGAAGTCTTTCGACTTCGGCTACGATCCTGCAATGCGGTCGCGGGCTGAAGCCTCGCGCTACGAGGGAGGGGCTGTCTTTCGTAAACTAAGCAAGTAACGTTGCGTTCTCAATCCACCGAAGGTGCGAGAGGGCATGCCGGCTTGGCTACTCGAACTGAGCTCGGAATTCGGCGAATTCGGAGCGGAGGGTTTCCAGAGCTTGGGCTTGCGAGGCAACGGTAGCCTCGAGAGCGCCGATGCGTTCTTCTGCTTCGGGGGGCAGAGTCATGGCGACGGCGACTTTGAGAGGCTCGCTGCCGACAGCAGGCGTCGGGTTGGAAATCTCGGGTGTACCGGAGAGGAGGTGAGCGTAGCGGGCGTCTTTTTTGCCGGGTTGGCGGGGCAGTTCTAGGGCTAGGGGAATGGCGGAGTCGGTCATTTGCCCCAGTTCTTCGCGGACGGCTTCGAGGGTATCGATGGGGCAAATACGTTCGCTGCGGGCTCGCAGCTCGCCGGCGGTCTGGGCGCCGCGGAGCAGGAGTTCGGCTAGGATGGCTTGTTGGGGTTCGGGGATGGGGTAGACGTTTTCCAGGCTGTGCTTGAATTTCGCTACGCGGGCCTCGGCTTGGGAGACGCGCATGGCGAGGTGGTGGCGTCGCAGAGATTCGAGAGCGGTGGCGACGGCGCCTTCGTCGAGCTCGAGTACTGGGTGCCGATTCGACTTCTGGTTGCAGGCATTGACGAGGGCGTTGAGGGTAAGGGGATAGCTGTCGGGAGTGGTGGCTTCCTTTTCGATGAGGCAGCCGAGCACGCGGGCTTCGACCAGGGAAAGTGGCGGATGGGGGAGTTGGCTTTCTTGGCTCATGGTTTTCGGATGGGTTTGATGCGCCGCGTGGCGTTTGGCAAGGCGCTGAACCGGGGACTCTTTCCCCTGACATCCGCTGGAGTCCTTGCCCCTGGAAATGAAGGAGCTCGCGGTTTTCCGTGAAACCTTCTTGGCGGCTTGCGTATCTATTGGCTCTTTACAGACTCTCGCTTTGCTCTTGGCAATTTGCAGGAGCCTCGTACGGAATTTAGTTGCCCCACATTACAATGAATAGGAATCGCGGTTTTCTCGGTCAGAAGTCTGGCTTCACACTTATCGAAATGATCTTGGTGATCGGCTTGATCGTTCTGCTGGCTGGAGTGGCGATTTTTCGGGCTGGCGGGATCTTCGGCAATCAGCAGGTGAAGATGACGGAGCTGGCGGTGAAGGAGACCTTCAAGCCTGTCTTGTTTTCCTACCGTATGGACGTGGGGAGCTATCCGAGTTCGGAGCAGGGCTTGAGGGCCTTGGTGGAAAAGCCTGCCGGAGACCGCGGTCGTTGGAGAGGTCCTTATGTCGAGAGCGAGGAGAAGCTGGTCGACGCGTGGGGCAACGAGTTCAAGTATCGTTTTCCGAGCACGGTGAATCCAGGCGGCTACGAACTGTATTCGCTTGGACCGGATGGAGTCGAGTCGGAGGACGACATTCGCAACTGGTAACAGGGGGCGGTCGCTGAACCTGCTCTAAAACGCCCGGTGATGAAAAGGGACGCGCCTGGCGCCAGAGGCGGCTTTACGCTGATCGAGTTGCTGCTGACGATATCGTTGGTGGCGTTGATGTCGTCGATGTTCGTGGTGAACATCGCTTCGCTGTTGCGCAACGGCGAGCTGGAGACTTTGGAGAACGCCTACTGGAAGGCGGTGGACTCGGCCCGGCTGAACGCCGTCTTCACGCGGAGTCCTCACTTCATCGATTGGGACGAAGACGAGCAGGGCTTCGTGGTCAGCTCCGGCGAGAAGCGGGAGTCTTTTCCGGTGGACACCAGCGAGTTTGGGGACTTGGAGATCGAGGTGCTTTTCGAGGAGATCGCTCCGGAGAACAGCTACGTGCTGATTCGGGGCGAGCTGGTGGCGAAACGGGAGATCGTATCGGTTGGCTTTTTCCCTGACGGCACGTGCACGCCGTATACGGTTTCGATGAAGATCGGCGAGTTTTTCACGGAGTTTCAAATGGATCCTTGGACGGGCGCCCAGTTGGTGGATCCGAACGAAAATGGGATCTGAGCGGCAGGCGGGCTTCACCTTGCTGGAGGTGCTGGTGGCGATGGCGATCTTCTTCGCTGCGGTGCCTATTTTCGTTTCGGCCTACGTGAACACTTTGGAGTTGATGGATCGGGTGCAGGTCAACCAGAGCCTGGATCAGGACATGGCCGCGATTCGCAGGGCGGCACTGTTGGAGAGCAACGTAGAGGAGATCGAAAAGGGCGGCGAAGTGGTGACGGGCGAGCACGGCGCAGCTCGCTGGCGGATCGAGTACGAGCCTACTCGGATAGCCGACTTGTTTTGGGTGACGCTGAGCGTTGAGCTGGATCCGGTGGACGAGGAGAAAGGGGTGACCGAGGCGACGGAGCAGTTCTATCTGACGCGGCCAAGCTGGTCGGATCCTTTGGATCGCGAAGACTTGCGGGCCCGCAGCGCGGAGCGTCTGGCGGAGAAGCAGCTTCTCGAGGGCAGAAGGCTATGAAGGGCGGTTTTTCGGAATCGCGGTCGGGCTGTAGTGGCTTTACCTTGCTCGAGGTGCTAATGGCGGTGGCCTTGGGAGCTCTGGTGGTGACGGCTTCGACGGCTTTTCTGATGAGCCTGGCGGAGCTTTGGGGGCATGGGTCGAACGAACGTCTGTTTCAGAAGCACGCCCGGGGAGTGACTCGATTTCTGGAGGAATCTTTTCGGGTGGCGAGTTCTCGCTATCCGGGCGAGGAGGAGGAGTCTCCGGTCCACTGGTTCGAGTGGGAGGGAGACGACTCCCGTACCGAGCCGCTTTTGACTTTCGAGCTCGAGCAGAGTCCGGGCGCCTTGATCTGGCCAGAGGAGCCGATGCCGCATGTGATTTGCTCGCTTGAGTTTTCTATGCGGGATGGGCTGTTCTTGCTTTGGCGTTCCCGGCTGGAGGAGGACTTCGAGGAGCAGCCGCCTCGACGCACGCTCGTCTCGCCCTTCGTTCGGGAGGTGCGCTATCACTATATAGACTACGAGGATGAGTATCCGCAGTGGGAGATCACCTCGACTCCGGTCGAGGATGAGGATTCGGGCTATTGGATACCGCAGCGCATCGAGCTGGTTTTCGTATTCGATGGAGAGCGGGTCGCGCGGCAGCTCATTTTGCCGGGACCAATGTCGGGGACTCCTATTTTGTAGATGAAGGAGGGAGTAGAGAGTCGTTGGGGAGCGCACGCGTCTCGCGTGCTCGCTTGGGCGTCTCGCCCAAGCGTTTTCGGTGCCAGATGTCTTGGGCGAGACGCTCAAGACTGCACGCGAGACGCGTGCGCTCCCCGAAGCGAAATGCATCCCCTCGCTTTACAGAAGCGTGGCTCCATACTCTTGCTGGTGCTTGTACTCGTGGTGGTGGTGTCCTTCGCTTTGACGATTTTCATTGAGCGAGCCCAGGTGGAGATCCAGAGTGAAGGCTATTACACGAAGCGGGCCGCGTTGCGGCTGCACGCATGGTCGATGATGGAAGTGGCGGTGGCTACGTTGGCCGACGTGAAGGCGATCGACAGTGGGCTTTTCGCGCCCAACCAAGGCTGGAGCGATCCGCTCGAGTACGCGGACGTGGTCCCGCCGGAGGGGATTGAGGTTTCTTTCGAATTCATAGACGAGAGTGGCAAGGCGAACATCAATGACCTGGCCGAGGATTCGCTTCTGCTGCTGTTCGACGAGCTCGGCTTCGATCTCGATGTGGGCTTGCGGTTGGCGAACGTGTTGCTCGATTGGATCGACGAGGATGACGAGACGCGCATCGACGGGGCGGAATCCCGGGAGTACAGCTCGCTGGAATTGGATGCCTCGCCGGCGAACCAGCCGCTGCGTTCGCTTGAAGAGTTGCGCTATCTCTTCGCTTTCAGGGACCTGTTCTTCGACGAGAAGGGCCAACCGCTACCAGTGTTTCAGCAGCTTTCGGAGGCGGTGACGACGCGGGACGTGGGGCAGCTCAACGTGAATTCCGCTTCCGCTCTCGCCCTGCGGGCTTTGGCGGATCTGGACGACCTGGACAAGCTGGCCATCGATCAGTTTCGCAGCGGACTGGACGGCGAACTCGGTACCGGGGACGACAACTACTTTTCCAGTCGCGACGAGATTCTCGAAGCGCTTGGAGACATTCCGGCCGGCGCTCCGTTGGGCAGCCAGATTTCGGTGCTTACGACCAAGGTCGTGGTGAGCGATGGCGGCTACAGCTTCGCTTTGATAGGCACTATGAATCTCACTGCGGAGGCTCCGTCTTTGGAAGGGGCGGAGGGGAACCTAAACTATCCTTTCCTTTTCCTTGAGCTGCGGGAGGAACCCGGAGCTAATAATGCTCGACCCCTATAATGATAGTAGCGAAAACAGCGCCCGAACGTGTCTCTCCTTAGCAAATTCAAACCCAAGCCCCAAGCCTACGATCTGGATGCCTTCCTGGCTCCAGGCGATTGGTTTTTCTGTCGTCGCATCGAGATTCCGCAGGACTTGGAGAGTGGGGAAGAGGAGGGATTCGTTCTTTTGGAGCTCGAGGCGCTCTCGCCCTTTCCACTCGATCACTTGCACTACGGCTACCAGCTCGATGCGACCCGTCGCTACGCTTTCGTCTTCGCCGCCTACAAGCGTCGCTTCGAAGGGGCTGACATCGCAGGTTGGCGTCGTCTGGATGCCGCGCTTCCCGACTTTCTTATAGGGCTGCACGCCGATGCCTGCTCTGAAGAGCCTTTGGTGCTGGTGAGCGAGCATTCGTATTCGATTTTTAGATACGATAAACTTTCGAGTTTGCCTGCTTCTTTCTACGCGGAGGCTCGTCCGGCTCCCGAGGAAGACGAGGCCTTCGATCTTGTCTCGGATGTGGCTGCCTTTTGCGATCGGGCCAAAACCGCGATCGTCAAGGACAATCCACGCATCTGGTTTGTGAATACAAATCCGAAATGGCTGGGCCAAACGGCTTGGCTGGAGGCGGAAGACCCTCAGGGGGCTCTGGCTGCGAAGGTCTCCTTTACTCGGGCGGAGATCTGGAAGGTCGATCTACGCGATCCCGAGATGGTCGAGCAGGCCAAGAAGGACGAACGGCAGAATGGAATTCTCTGGAAAGGGGTTCTCGGAATCGCTGCTGCCGTGGCGTTGCTGCTCGTCAGCGAGATCGTCTGGGGTGGCAGCGCGGGCTACCTCGCTTTGCGTCGCGGCATGAACTCCGACCGGGAGCCGGCGGTGCGAGCGTTCGACTCCCTGCAGACCACGACCAACACCTTGCAGAACTTCCGAGAGTCCAATCTCACGCCATTTCAGATGATCGAGACGCTCCTCCCTTATCAGAGCTGGCCGAAGGTCATCTACCGGAAGTTCGAGACCGATGGTCCCGACGTGCTGGTGATCGACGCCCGGGCCTCGAACTTCACCGAAGTCAACGAATTCAAGAAACGCCTGGAGCGTTCCGAGATGGTTTCCTCCGTTGCGCTCTCCAATCAGCAGAACAACCCGTCCGGCTCTTCTTTTACCACTACGATTCGCTTCGTTCCCGGCGTTTTCCTACCCGCTCCGGAGGTGGCGAGCAATGAGTAGCGCCGCAGCCAAGCTTGGCGTCTGGTCCGTGCAGGCCCGTCGGCATTTCTTCAAGATGAACATGCGGGAGAAGGTTCTGCTCCTGTTGTTTGCCTTCGCCCTCGTTTTCGTCTGGTTCAGCTGGCAGTTCGACCGCCATGCGGCGACGCAAGGTTCGATCGCTGCCGCCCATCGCCTGGACGCGGAGCAGAAGAACATGCTCAGCTACGAAGAGGGCGTACGGGTGAGCTACGAAGAGCTCATCTCGGAGATCAACTTGGAAGAGCTGCCCACCAAGGACGAGGTAGCCGGCCAGATCGACGCGTTGGTGCGCCGCGCTGGCTTCACGGCATTCGACCTCGGCCAGGCTCGTACCGAGGAAGGCACTGGGCTTAACTTTCACACCTTTCAGCTGTCGGTGCAAAAAGCGACCTACCCCCAGATCAAGAGCTTTACAGCGTCTCTGAAGTCGGAGCTGCCCTACGTCAGTCTTGAACGCATCGTCATCCAGGCCCAGGCCCGCGACGATCAGTTCGTCGATACGCGCTACGTTTTGAAGTCCCTAGAATACGCGAAATGAGAATTTGGATACGCAACCTCAAGTCGGCTGTCGCCGTTTCCTTGCTCGGAGGCCTCTTGGCCGGCAGCTCTCTTGCCCAAGACGAGGAGTCGCTTAGCACCATAACCTACCCCGATCCCAATGGCATCATCGAAGACTATCAGGTTGTCGATCAGCCGCTAGAGGGCGTTCTGGAGATCCTCTCCGATCTGACGGGCCGCTCCATTCTGCGCCCCCAGCAGCTGCCCACGCCTCAGATCACCTTCGACAGCCGAGGCCCGATCACGCGAGCCGAGCTGATTCTCGCTATCGAGAGCCTGCTCAGCTTGAACCAGATCGGAGTCTCCCCGCTGGGCGATCGCTTCCTCAAGATCGTGCAGCTCGGCGAGATCCGCACCCAAGCCCCCGAGTTGGTCACCGGAAGCCTGGCCGACCGCGCTCCCAGCGGCAAGGTGGTGAGCAAGCTCTTCCGCTTCGAGCACCTCGATTCCCAGACCTTCCAGCAGCAGATTCAGCCCTTTCTCAGCCCCACCTTCAGCTCGATCATCCCCTTCCAGAACTCCAACGCGGTGATCGTGACCGATACCGTGAGCAACCTGCAACGCCTCGAGTATGTGGTAAGCGAGGTGGACAAACCCTCCCGGCTGAACATCTCCCCGGTCTTCTTCACCCTCCAGTACGCCCAGGCAAGCGAAGTCGCCCAGCAGATCCAGGGCATGATCGACGATGCCCGCAATCGCTTCGGAAACCCCAATGCCCAGCAGGGAGGTGGCCCCCGAATCCAAGGCGGAGAGCGCCCCAGCCCGGAATCCGCCTCTGAAGGCGAGGGCGGTGGCATCACCCAGATTCTCTTCGGCTCCAGCACTGCCATTTCGTCCGACGATCGCACCAATCAGATCATCATCATGACGGAGCCTTCCAACCTCGCGTTCTTCGAGGGCATTATCCAGAAGCTGGATATCAAGGCCGACCCCTCGACGCGTATCGAGGTCATTCCCCTCAAGCATGCCAATGCCGAGGAAGTCGCCTCCCTGCTCAGCCAATTCGTCTCCGGCGGCAACGACTCGAATGCGAACGACCGGGCTCAGAACAACCGCCGCGAAGGAGACAGCCCGGCCAGCCGTTTCAACCGCCGCGTGACCTTTGGGGACTCGGGACCCCAGCAGCCACCTGCCCGCGAAACGGTCTCCACCGCTTCCCCCTCTGCCGGATCCGACGATCGCGACAGCCAGTTCAGCTCCTTCATGACCATCATTGCCGACGAGCGTAGCAATTCCCTAGTCATCTCCGGCACGCGCAGCGACCTCGATTTGATGACCGTGCTGGTCGAGAAGATAGACGTACTGCTGCCTCAGGTGCGTATCGAGGTAATCATTGCGGAGGTCAATCTAACCGAGGACGAAGGGATCACTCGGGGTATGGATGCCTTTTCGGCGGCCTTCGTCCGAAACGAAGACGACACGACCACCATTACGACGCCGATTGAAGGCGGACCGGGTTTCAACTTTCTCGGTCTCGGTCTTGGAGGCACGTTTAACTACAATGACGGATCCTTCAGTGTTCTAACCTTGGATGCGGTTTTCAACACGGCGCGTTCGGATTCGAACGTGACCCTGCTTTCCGTGCCTACCTTGACCACGACCCACAACAAGGAAGCCTCCATCTCGGTCGGCGAGGCCCGCCCTATCGTTACAGGTTCCCAGACTTCCTCCATCAGCGACAATGTGCGCTCTACCGTGCAGTATCAGGACATCGGTATCGAACTGACGGTTACGCCGCTTATCGGGCCCAACGACGTCATCCAGCTGGAGATCGATCAGACCATCGACGATGTGGTCGATACCGTTACGATCGACAGCAACGAGCAGCCGGTTATCGGCCGCCGCCAAGCGGTATCCTACGTCAGCGTTTCCAATGGCGAGCTTGTCGTGTTGGGAGGCCTGCAGCGCAATCGCGTCACTAGAGGAAAATCGAAAGGCGCGTTTTTCGGCGAGATCCCGATTATCGGAGGTCTCTTCAACCGCCGTGGCAAGGACCAGGTGAAGTCCGAGCTGCTCGTCTTCATCCGCCCTCTCGTGGTGCGCAGCACCGATGACGTGAACGACGATGCCGATGCCATCATGGACCGGATCGAAGCAGGGGAAAGTATCGAGCATTTCATGGAGACTGGCGAGCTCGAGATCAACGGAGACCCCGACGAAGACCAAGATAAGTCCAAAAAGCTCCCGAAAGGACCTCGCAAGTGAAACGGAAGTTGGCGATATCCAAAGTATCCTTCTTTGCGCTTCTTCTTGCCGGAGCGCAGTTCGCTTCAGGGCAAGCCGAGCAAATGGAGTCGCCGTTTCAGTCGCCTAGGGCCGCTCCGGTGGCTCCGCCGCCCAATGAAGTCGTCTCGCCACTGGACAGCTTCGAGTTCAACGGCCTTATCAAGATGGATGGGGAGTTACGTATCAGCGTCTTCGATACGAATGAGGGAAAGAACTATTGGATCGTCGATGGCGAGCGTCACGAGTCCGGCCTCGAATTACGGCACTACGATGCCGATGACGAGATCGCAGTCATCGCCCGCGGCACCATGACCAAGAAGCTGACCTTGAAGAAGGCCCAGATCGACGCGATCCGGGTCGTGCAGAACAACGCCCCCGCGCCGTCTCCGGCTGCCGCTGTCTCTAGCGTTGCTGGAGCGACTGCGGAAACCGACGAGCAAGTGCGGCGCCGCATGCAGACCGTGGCGGAGGAGATCCGCCGTCGTCGAGCCGAGCGTCGCCAGCGTATCCAGCAGCAACAGCAGCAGAATCGAAACAACTGACTGTGGATTCCACTTTGATGCAAGCATGGCCCAGCTCACTCCCGGTAGCCGAAGTCGAAAGACTTTGGCCCACGTGTCCCGAACCAAAGTCTTTCGACTTTGGCTACCTCCCAGCTCCGCTCCTTCTTAACCCCGCATGCTGACCGCCGATACGGAATTTTTGGATCGCTTCGACTTGAGCGAGGAAGAGCTCGCCGAGGTCGGAGCAGCCCGTCGTTCGGAGCGCCTCGAGCTGCTCGGTCGTCTGAAAGGCGAAAGCCTCAACGAGCTGGTATCCCAGCTTGCCGGCTTTCTCCAGCTCGAGCTGGTCGATCCGACGCGCTTCGATCTCAAGTCGTTGCAAAGCGTCCCGCTGCGCATCCTGCACGAGTTCCATTGCGTGCCGGTGAGGCCCGAGTTTTCCGAAGAGGAGGCGGCTGACGAATCAGCTCAGGCGTTGCCAGCCGCTGAGGATATGCCCTTTGTCCTGGCGACGAGCTGGCCCCTGGACGATACCATCGACGACTGGGTCTACGCTGCCTGCGGCAAGCGTCCCACCTGGGTGATCGCCCATCCCGAGCGTATTTCGAATTTCATTACGCAAAACCTCGGGGTAGGAGCGGAAAGTCTGGACGACTCCTTCGATTTGGAGGCCGAACTTGCGACCGTTCCCGAGGAGGAGGAAGAAGACGAGGACGCGGCGATCATCCGCTTCGTCAACGAGGTGTTCAACCAAGCCATCGCAGGCGGAGCCACCGACATCCACTTCGAGCCGATGGAGGACCATCTGCGCATCCGCTACCGCATCGACGGCCTGCTGGTACCGGTGCCTGTACCCGAAAACCTGAGACGTTTCCAAGACGCCATCGTCTCGCGCCTGAAGATTATGGCCAAGCTCAACATCTCGGAGCGCCGCCTGCCGCAAGACGGTCGCATCAATCATCGGGTCGGCGACACTACATTGGACATCCGTCTCTCCACCATGCCTATCATGTATGGAGAGAGCATCAGCTTGCGTCTGCTGAACAAGAAAAGCAGCCCGCTCTCCCTCGCTCAGCTCGGCATGTCGGAGCGAGACGAGAGTATCGTCCACCGGGTTCTCAACCTTCCCCATGGCATAATTCTAGTCACTGGGCCGACGGGTTCGGGCAAGTCGACTTCGCTCAACGCCTTCATCCGCTCAATCAACTCGGACGACCGTCGCATCATCACTGTCGAGGATCCTATCGAGTACGAGGTGCCGGGAGTGAACCAGATCCAGGTCAAGCCCGACATCGGCTTTGGCTTTCCCGAAGCGCTGCGCCACGTGCTGCGCCAGGATCCCAACGTTATCATGGTAGGGGAAATCCGCGACGGAGAGACGGCCGACATAGCGGTGCGCGCCTCGCTTACCGGTCACCTGGTTTTCTCCACGCTGCATACCAACGACTCCGCCGGGGCGATCACCCGCTTGACCGACATGGGGATCGAGCCCTTCCTCATCGCATCCTCCGTGGAGATGGTCATCGCCCAGCGACTGCTTCGCCGTCTTTGTCCGAAGTGCGTGCGAGCTCGCTCCGCCGAACCGGAAGAGCTGCATGACGCCCTTCGCGTGCTCGATCTGCCGGCGAACCTTGCCGATGGGGTGGTCGATCTACCGGAGTCGCCCGGTTGCGAATCGTGTCGAGGAATTGGATACAAAGGCCGTATCGGGATCTATGAAATCCTGCGCGTGACCGAAAAGATGCACGAGCCGATCGTGAAGCGCGAGGCCGCTCCAGTGATTCGCGACATCGGCCTGAAGGCTGGCATGGTGACTCTCGGCCAATCCGGCTGGAACCTGGTGCTCAAGAATCTCACCACCCTAGAGGAAGTCGTACGCACCATCTCCGTGAAGGAAGGGTGAGGTCAGTGAAGAGTGAAGAGTGAAAAACGAAGAGTTTGTGAGAATCCTGGGATCGCGTTCAGTCGTCCGGCGCGGTTGGAGCAGCCTACGAGAGACGCGGACAAGTCGCCTGCGGTACTTTTCACTCTTAACTCTTCACTCTTAACTTAATCCCGTGCCTGCCTTCAAATACAACGCTAAGGATGCGACTGGGCTTGCCGTGCGCGGGGAGCTTGAGGCGCCTAGCCGCAAGATCGCCCTACGCAAGCTGGCGGCTAAGCGTCTGCGGCCGATATCGGTGAGCGAGGCTTTGGTGGAAGGCGCTGCCGATCAGGAATCGCGCAAGAAGCGCAGCGCGGCCCAGTGGATCTCGACCTTGCGGGGACGCGACAAGGTCCAGCTCTCTCGCTCGGTGGCTTTGCCCTTCATGAGCGCTTTGAAGGAGCTGGTGGCGTGCGGCATCCAGGCGGGCGATGCCTTGCAGCTCATGGCGACTCGGCTGAACGATCCCGCCCAGAAGTATCTGGCCATGCGCCTTTGGGAGGACGTGCGCCAGGGGCGTTCGCTTTCGGAAGCGTTTCGCAAGCAGGACAAGGTCTTCGACGACAGCATGGTGAGCTTGATCGAGGCGGGCGAGGCTACAGGCAGCTTGAGCAACGTGCTTGTTCGCCTGGTCGCCAGTCTGGAAGACAGCAAGGCGATCAAGGCTAAGTTGTTTTCCGCCTTGGCTTACCCGATGTTTTTGATGCTGATCGCGATCGGGCTGGTGCTGCTCTTCCTGTTCTTTTTGCTGCCGCGCATCGAAGGCCTGCTTTCCAGCCTGGGGAGCAATCTGCCTTGGTCGACCAAACTGCTGATCGGCTCGGCGAATTGGACCCTGTCCTATGGCTGGATTGTGGCGATCGCCGTAGTGTTCGGGATCGTTTCGCTGATCTCCTGGCGAAAGTCCACTCACGGGCGCAGGTCTTTCGACGAGTTCATTCTCAAGCTTCCGGGGCTTGGTCCTTTCCTGCGCGACTTGCAAGTCCTGCGGCTCTCGCAGGTGCTCACGCTCCTTTTGGAAAACGGCATAACGATGGTGCAGTCGCTGGCTATGACAGAGCGCTCGCTAACGAACATGGCGATGCGCGAACGCTTCGCGGAGGCTCGCTCGAAGGTCACGGAGGGCAGCGCTCTCTCCAGCGCCTTCAAGGCTACGAGCTATTTCGATGGCATGGCCTTGGACATCTTCACCGTGGGAGAGAACACTGGCAACATAGTGCCGGGACTCAAACAGCTGTCTCGCCAGTACGGCGAGCGGGTGGATGCGGCGATCAAGGCGTTCCTCGGAGTGGTTTCGATTGGCGTGCTGCTCTTCGTATTCGTTTTCGTAGGACTGGTAGCGATGGGCATCATCTCCGCCGTATTCCAGCTGAGCTCTAGCCTTTCAGGCTAGAGATTGAAGATTGCGGATTGAAAATTGAAGATTCGCCTCTTCCGGTTTCCCTCAATTCTCAATTTTCAATCTTCAATTTTTAATCTCCCCATGTCTCCCACCATCCGCATAGCCCTACGTTTTCTGCTTGCGAAGAAGCGGTCCATGCTGATGAGCCTGGGCGGCATCGCTTTTGGCGTCGGCTTTTTCATCGTGACCCAGGCGCAGGTGGGCGGTTTCGAGGAGTTTTTCATCAAGACGATCCTCGGCACGAATGGGGCCATCCGCATCGAGGATAGGTTTCAGCCGACGCTCGCTCAGCTGGAAGCCGCTTCTAGCGAAACGGATTCGACTAGCTTTTTCGTGGCGGACCGTTCGAGTCGCCGCTATGTGGAAGGCGTCGAGTTTCCGGATGCGGTAGTGGAGTCGCTTCGGCAGCTCTCCAACGTGGCTGCGACTTCGGCGGTGCTCAAGGGATCCGTTTCCGTGCAAAGCCCCTTGCGGGCGGATACCGGGCAGGTTTTCGGGATTACGCTGAACGAGCACCTTGCCGTTTCGGATCTGGAGGATCAGATCCTGTTTGGCAGCATCGATACGTTTCGCGAGACACCCACCGGCTTGCTGATCGGTCGCAAGCTGGCGGATCGTCTGCAAGTCCAAGTAGACGACTCTATCATCTTGGAAGGTCGCGGTCGGCAGGGGCGTTTCCGGGTGTCGGCCATCTACGAGACGGGCGTTTCCGATATCGATCGGGTGCGTCTCTTTGTTCATCTCGATCAGGCTCGTTCGCTGCTTGCCCGCCCGCATGGGGTGAGTTTCCTGCAGGTATCGCTTTTCGACCGAGAGAGCGCGCCCTACGACGCGGCGGTGATCGAGAGCATGACGCAGCATTCGGCTTCGCCCTGGCAGGAGCGGGAGAAGGTTTGGCTCGACGTGTTTCAGGCCTTGCAGGTTTCGGCGGCCATCACTGTTTCGACGATTATCCTGATTTCGGGGTTAGGGATGTTCAATACCCTGGTGATGATCGTCATGGAGAAGACGCGGGAGATCTCGATCCTGCGCTCCATGGGCTACAGCCGGACGGATATCTCTGCGGTGTTTTTGTGGCAGGGCGGGATCGTGCTGCTTTTGGGTGTGATTCTGGGCTTCGTCCTGGGAGCTGCGGTGACGTACAGCGTTTCCGCTTTGCCGTTGCGGGTGCGGGGGATTTTCTCGACGGACAACTATGTAGTCGATTGGTCGCTGTCGCACTACATCTGGGCGGCTGTCACAGCTGCGATCATCGTAGCTTTCGCCAGCTTGGCCCCCGCTCGCCGAGCTGCCCGACTGGTGCCGGGCGAAGTGATTCGGGGGACGGCTTCTTGAGCTTGTAGTGAAGGCGCAAGCCGTCTTTGTAAATTAAGCATGCAACGTTACATACTTAATTTATGGAGATTGGATGATCTAGGAATATAGCATGCCGCTGTCTGGGACTCGTGTTTCTGAAAGAATATAGGGCAAAGTCTGGATTGCGTTGAGAGCGAAATCGGTTTGATTCCTTGGGCAGATCCCAACGTCGAAATGAGCCGCTCAATCAAATACTGCGTTTATCGAGAATCTCCCCACTATGTCGCCCAGTGCTTAAACGTCGACGTGTCCAGTTTCGGCGACAGTATCGAGGAAGCCGTGGATAATCTCAAGGAGGCCGTCGAGCTCTATTTTGAAGATGCTGATGCCTCGGAATACCATGAGGTTGGCGAGGCTTTGATCGGCGAGGGTGTGGTGAATGGCTAATTTACTAAGCTCTGCGGAGGTGGTTGCCGTATTGATTTCCAATGGTTTCGAGTTCATTTCGCAGCGTGGCAGTCATCAGAAATATCGCGATCAAGCAGGTCGTACTGTGATAGTTCCTGCCGGTCGAAAGGAGATTCCGCGCGGCACGCTTAGTTCGATCATACGCCAGTCCGGTCTCTCGCGTTCGCAGTTTAAGTTATAGGAGTTTCAGGTATGACCGAAGTTGGATTGCTCCTTTTTGATAGGGCGGCCTCCTGGTTGCTTCATAAGGCCCATTGTGCGCCTATTGCGGGAGTTTTGGAGGAGGCGGGAAGATGAAGATGACCAAAGCCATCCTGCAGTGCCGTGGCTTGCAGAAGTATTTGGGGGAGGGCGTGGGCCGGACTCATGCCTTGCGCGGCGTGGACTTGGATCTGCGGCGCGGCGAGGTCTCGGCGGTCGTTGGGCCTTCGGGTTGCGGCAAGAGCACGCTGCTCTATCTACTAGGATTGTTGGACCGGCAGGATGCGGGCGAAATCATCATCGACGGCGCTGCGGTGCCTTTGGATAGGGATGGACAGCATACCCGGCTGCGTTGCGAGCACATCGGCTTCGTCTTTCAGTTCCACTTTCTGCTGCCTGAATTCAGCGCTTTGGAGAACGTCCAGTTGCCGATGCGCAAGCTCGGCGTCCTGAGCGAGGAAGAGATGGCGGAGCGGGGGAGGGAACTGCTGGAACAGGTGGGACTGGGGCAAAAACTCGAACGCCGTCCTTCGCAGCTTTCCGGCGGGGAGCAGCAGCGCGTGGCGGTTGCCCGTTCTTTGGCGAATAGCCCCAGCATCCTGCTGGCGGACGAACCCACGGGAAATCTCGACGTGAGAAACTCCGAAATGGTCTTCGACCTGCTCGCCTGTCTCGCCCGGGAGCAGGAGCAGGCGGTCCTTATTGTGACGCACAATACGGACCTGGCAGCCAAGTGCGATCGCGTCCTGCGAATGGAGGATGGTTGTTTCGTGAACTGAATTACGTGATTTAAGTTGCTGGTTATTAGCGACTTCACTATTTCCCTCTAGCTCAGCTAATATGGCGGCGATTCGATTGCGCGGGTTCCTAATTTTTATTTGCTTTTCGGGTGTGTGCTCGTTCACTGCGGGATCTTTCAACGCCTAATCCTCCTCTGAGTGAGTTCCGAAAATTCCCGCAAATCCTTCTTCTTCGTCCTGGCTGCCGTCGTCGCTTCGGTGATTGTTTTGCCCAAATTGCTCCGGCGCAAAGGCGTTAGATCCGCCCAGCCATCCTCTTCCTCCTCCTTCGGTCTGCGGCACGACCCGCGAGCGGTGAACCGAGAGGATTCGCGTTTCGCTTAAGCTCGCTTCCTCGGAACCGGCCAACCCAATCTTGCTATGTCGAAAGTGTTTCCAAAGTGGTCAAACACGCTGCCGCTCAAGGTCATCGTATTCGCGTTTGTATCCGTGACGACTTTGCTTGCCGGCATCACTTACTATGTGACTCCCAAGTACACTCGTGTCGGCTACGAGCCGTCCCAGCCGGTGCCTTACGACCACGAGTTCCACGTCAGCGAACTCGGCTTGGACTGTCGCTATTGCCACGACAAGGTCGATGAATCGCCCGTAGCGAACATCCCCTCCGCCTCGACCTGCATGAACTGCCATAGCATGGTCAAGACGGACAGCCCGTTGCTCGAGCCGATTCGCGAAAGCTACGCCAGCGGCGAGCCCGTCGCCTGGAACCGCGTGCACCAGGTGCCCGACTACGTCTACTTCAGCCACGAGGCCCATGTGAACCGCGGCGTATCCTGCGTCGATTGTCACGGTCGCGTCGACGAGATGCCGGTAGTCAAGCATGCCGAGTCCCACAGCATGGGCTGGTGTCTGGACTGCCACCGTCATCCGGAGGAAGTCCTTCGCCCCATCGACGAAGTCTACAATCTCGGCTGGGAGCATCCCGGCGGCAAGAAAGGCCAGATCGAATACGGCCTGCAAGCGATCGAAGAACGCAACATCACACCTCCTCAAAGCTGCACAGGCTGCCACCGATGAAACGCGCTCCCCATCCTCATCCTTCCTCCTCGGAACTGTCTGGTCCCCGCTATTGGCGTAGCCTCGACGACCTGGCTCAGACTCCCGAATTCCTTTCACAAGTAGAGCGCGAGTTCGGCCCGGAAGCCTCGGAAATGAATGAAGTGGACCGCCGCCACTTCTTCAAGATCATGGCCGCGTCCTTCGCTCTCGGAGGCATTGGCTTCGCCGGCTGTCGCCGTCCCGAGTCGCACATCCTGCCGCACTCCAAAGCGCCCGAGCATCAAGTTCCCGGCGAGCCGCTCTACTATGCGACAGGTTTCTCCCTGCGTGGCGAAACCCTTCCGCTGCTGGTCGAGACCCACACCGGCCGCCCCACCAAGATCGAAGGCAACGCCGATCATCCCGGCTACAAAGGTGGCACCACCCGCAAGGCCCAGGCGGCCGTCCTCGATCTCTACGATCCCGATCGCGCAACCGCCCACACCAAGAACGGCAGCAAGATTAGCAATGCAGAGGTTTCCGATCTGCTCGCCTCGTTGAAGGACGATTTTGCCGCCAACGATGGTGCTGGCGCCGCCGTATTGATGGAGAGCTCCTCCTCGCCGACTCGCCTGCGCCTCAAGAAAGCCTTTCAAGCCGCCTACCCGAAAGCCCTTTGGGTCGAGTATGACGCGGTCAGCGTTTCCAACGCCGCCGCAGCCGCAGCCAAGGTAGCGTCCAGCGCGAACCTTCAACCGAAATACGATCTCTCGCATGCCTCCCGTATCCTTTCCGTGGATGCGGACTTCCTCGACGAGGAGCAGGGCTCGGTGAAGTTCTCCAAGCAGTTTGCTTCCGGTCGCCGAGTGCGTTCCAGCAAGGACGACATGAGCCGTCTCTACTCCGTGGAGAGCAACTTCTCGATCACCGGTGGTATGGCCGACCACCGCAAGCGTCTGGCCAGCAGTCAGATGACCGCATTCCTCGCCGCTTTCGCTCTCGAGCTCGAACTCGGCGTCGAAGGCAACCGCCTCCGTCCCATCCTGGAGCCTCTCGCGGCCAAGCTCGATGCCGACACCCGCGAGTGGGTCGCCCAGTGCGCTGAAGACCTTGCCTCCCACAAGGGCCGTAGCGTCGTTTTTACTGGCCAGCACCTTCCGCCCGAGACGCAGGCCCTCGGCCTGCTCGTCAACGAGAAGCTCGGCGGCCTCGGCAAGACCGTTTCCCTGGTCGAAGTCGATTCCGGCGATTCCTCGTCGCTCGCCGACCTCGCAGCCGCTATCGATTCCGGCGCGATTTCCAAGCTCGTCATCTCTGGCGGCAATCCGGTCTACAACGCTCCGGCGGACCTCGATTTCGCAGGCTTGCTCCAAAAAGTGGATACGGTAGTTCGACTCGGCTACTATGCCGACGAGACTTCCGAAGCTTCCACCTACCATCTTTGCGAAGCCCACTTCCTGGAAGCTTGGGGCGATGGCCGTACCTACGATGGGGATGTGGTCGCCCAGCAACCCATGATTTTGCCGCTTTTCGACGGTGTATCCGAAATCGAACTACTCGGAGGTCTGCTTGGCGAAACCGATTCGGATGGCTACAGCCTGGTCTACGCCACCTTCCAGAGCGGCAATGGCAACCCCGGCAAGCGCGCCTTCGACAAGTTCCTCAACGAGGGATTCGTGGCCAGCGGCTACCGCAAGAGCCGTTCCAACATTTCCGGCGTGGCCTTGGCTGATTGGCTCGGCGGCTTCTCCGCTCCGGCTGCCCCAAGCGGCAAGGAGAGTCTGGAAGTCCGCTTCCTCAACGACGCGACAGTGGACGACGGTCGCTACGCCAACAACGGCTGGCTGCAGGAGTGTCCCGATCCCATGACCAAGCTCACTTGGGACAACGCCATCGTCATCAGCCCCCGCCTGGCTAAGGATCTCGGTATCGTCGCTCCAAATTCGATGATCCAGGTCGCCCGCAAGAACCCCAACAAGGTTCGCGACGGTCGCCAGTTCGCCAAAGTCGCTACCATCAAGGTAGGCGGTCGCGAGATCACCGGCGCCATCCACATCCAGCCCGGTCTAGACAATTACACGGTTATCCTTCCGCTCGGCTATGGCCGCAGCAAGACCGGCCGCATTGGCGCGAATTCCGGTTTCAGCGCCTACGGTATCCGTTCTTTGGATGCGACCGCATTCGCCTCTGGAGCGAGCATCGGTCTTACCGGCGAGACCTACCAGCTTGCCAACACCCAGGAGCACTGGTCGATGGAAGGCCGGGCCATCGTGCGCGAGGTCAACCTCGACGACTACGCGGCCGATCCCGATTTCGTTTCCAGTGTGGGTATGGAGTCTCACTCTCCGCCGATCTACGGCAAGAAGGGCGACAAGTTCTCTACTCAGGAGAAGATCACGGAAACGCCACGTGGCGGTTCGATCTACGAGCATCCGAATTTCACTGGCGTCCACCAGTGGGGCATGAGCATCGACCTCAATGTCTGCACCGGCTGCAACGCTTGCGTGATCGCCTGTCAGAGCGAGAACAACATCCCCATCGTCGGTCGCGACCAGGTGCGTCGCGGGCGCGAGATGCACTGGATCCGCCTAGACCGCTACTTCTCTTCCGGTCTGGCCAACGACGAGATTCCCGAAGATCCGCAGGTTTCGCTCCAGCCAGTCGCCTGCATGCATTGCGAGACGGCGCCCTGCGAAACGGTCTGCCCGGTCAACGCCACGGTGCACGACGAGGAGGGCCTCAATGCCATGGCCTACAATCGCTGCATCGGCACGCGTTACTGCGCCAACAACTGTCCGTACAAGGTCCGCCGCTTCAATTTCTTCGATTACCAGGAGCGCCAGCTCGACAAGCTCTACCTCGGCCCGCTCGCTCCCAAGGGCATGCCCGAGCTCGTCAAGATGGCTCAGAATCCGGACGTGTCCATCCGCATGCGTGGCGTGATGGAGAAATGCACCTTCTGCGTGCAGCGCATCAACCAGGCCAAGATCGACCAGCTCTCGAAAGCCAAGGATGGATCGGACGTTCGCGTTCCCGACGGCGTGATTCAGATGGCCTGCGAGCAAGCCTGCCCGACCGATGCGATCGTCTTCGGCGACCTGAAGGACTCCGACAGCCGAGTGTCCGTCCTGCGCGACAACGAGCGCTCGTATTCGGTGCTTGGATACCTGAACACACGTCCGCGCACCACTTTCATGGCCCGAATTCGCAATCCCAACCCGAAGATGCCGGACTATTTCGACCAGCCGCTTTCCAAAGTGGAGTACAAAGCCAAGGCTCCTAAGAGCCCCTACGGCACTACAGCGCATGACGCTCCCGGTCACGGGGAAGCTCACGCCAAAGAAGGAGGGCGCCACTGATGTCCAGCGCCCATCCCACATCTCAGGCAGCCAGGCCCGCAATCCTCGACGAAGTCGATCCGGTCGACATCCCGCGCCAGCCGTGCGTGGCCAACGACCGCAGCTTCAATTGGATCACGGAAAAGGTCTGCGGCATCATAGAAGAGAAGACGCCGACTTGGTGGTGGGTATGCTTCGTCATCGCCTGTTGCACTGCCAGCTTCACCGTCATAGGTCTCGGCTACCTGACCGCCACCGGCGTTGGAGTCTGGGGTCTGGCCAATCCCGTCAACTGGGGGTGGGCCATCGTCAACTTCGTTTTCTGGATCGGCATCGGCCACGCGGGGACGCTGATTTCGGCCATCCTTTGCCTGCTGCGCCAGAAGTGGCGCACCTCGATCAACCGCGCGGCGGAGGCCATGACGATCTTCGCGGTGGTCTGCGCGGGTCTGTTCCCGGTCTTCCACGTGGGTCGCGTCTGGTTCGCCCTCTATCCGGGCTACCTTTTTCCGTTTCCGAATGCCAACGCCATTTGGCCGAACTTCCGCTCGGCTCTGCTTTGGGACGTGTTCGCGGTATCGACCTACGGCACGGTCTCCGTGCTTTTCTGGTACATCGGCCTGATTCCCGACCTCGCCACGGTACGCGACCGGGCGAAGACTAAGATTCGCAAGATCGCATACGGCATCTTTGCCATGGGCTGGCGCGGCTCGAATCGCCACTGGAGCAACTACGAAATGCTCTATCTCCTGTTGGCCGGTCTCTCCACGCCGCTGGTGCTTTCGGTTCACACCATCGTATCCTTCGACTTTGCCATCTCCCTGGTCCCCGGCTGGCATACTACCATCTTCCCGCCGTACTTCGTGGCTGGCGCCATCTTCTCCGGCTTCGGCATGGTGCTCACGCTCATGCTGCCGCTCCGAGCGGTCTACGGTATGCAGGATCTGATCACGCAGTACCACATCGACTGCATGACCAAGATCGTCTTGGCCACCGGTACCATGGTGGGCTACGCCTACGGCATGGAGTTCTTCATCGCGGCCTACGGCGCCAACGAGTTCGAGATCTTCGCTTTCGTAAACCGCGCCTTCGGCAACTACGCTTGGGCCTACTGGATCATGATCTCGTGCAACGTCATCTCGCCGCAGTTCTTCTGGTTCAAGAAGATCCGCGAGAACACTACCATGGTCTGGGTCATCTCGCTCTTCGTGAACGTCGGCATGTGGTTCGAGCGCTTCGTGATCACGGTCACCTCCCTCTCGCGCGACTTCCTGCCCTCCAGCTGGGGCTACTACTCGCCGACGGTGGTGGACATCTTCACCTACCTCGGGACCTTCGGCCTGTTCTCCGTCCTCTTCCTGCTCTTCCTGCGCTTCGTGCCTCTGATGGCCATGGCGGAAATCAAGGCGGTCACGCCTCAAGCGGATCCTCACCACCACTAATTCGCTAGCCTCGACTCCTCTTCTCAAAAATGGCGGACAAATTTGGAATAATCGCAAAATTCGATTCCCCGGCCGACATCATGCATGCGGCGGAGAAGGTGCGCGACGCCGGCTACAAGTGTTGGGACGTGATCACTCCGTTTCCCATCCACGGCATGGACGCGGCCATGGGCCTCAAGCGCTCCTGGGTGCCGCGCTTCACGATATTGGGTGGCACGGCCGGCTTTCTCACCGGCATGAGCATGATCTTCTTCACCAGCGCCACGGATCTGGACCTCGGGATCCTGAGCAGCGGCTACGAGCTCATCGTGGGCGGCAAGCCGTTCTTCAGCCCGCACTTTGCTTTTCCGGTTTCCTACGAACTGACGATTCTCTTCTCCGCCTTTGCTTCGATCGCGGGCATGTTCATCCTCAACAAGCTTCCGATGCACTACCATCCAGTCCTCAAGATGGACGACGTGGCGGACTCTTCGGACGACAAGTTCTTCCTTTATATAGAGAAACAGGACCCGCAGTTCGACGACGCGAAGACGGCGGAGTTCGTGCAAAGCCTGCACCCGGTCAAGGTGTCCGATCTCGAGGAATAATCCGATGCGCTACGTATACCTGATCTTCTTTTTCGTGGTGGTCGCGGCGATTTCCGTGCTCGGCTTCCGAGGCTCGAAATTCACCAAGCCGCCCATCGAGGTCTTCGACGACATGGACCGCATGCCGAAGTACCACCCGCAGGCGGAAAGCGCCTTCTTCTCCGATAGCCGTACCGACCGCCTGCCGGTGCCAGGCACCGTCGCTCGTGGGACCTTCTTCGAGGACGAGTACATGGCCACCGGCAAGAAGGGCGATTCCTTCGGCTCCGGCTTCCCTATCGAGGTCGACGAGCAAGCCATGGCTCGCGGAGAGGAACGCTACAACATCTACTGCACCGTTTGCCACGGCGCCGCCGGCGACGGGCAAGGCCGCACCGCCAGCTACGGCATGACCGCGATCTCCAACCTCGTTGCTCCCCCCTACCTGGACATGCCCGAAGGCGAGCTTTACCACTATATCGTGAACGGCAGCCGCAGCGGCCGGATGTATCCCTACAAGGACAAGCTCTCCGTGGAAGACCGCTGGAATGTGGTGCTCTACTTGCGGGCCCTGCAGCGGGCGGCCAACGGCAGCTCCGCTGATCTAACCCCTGCGGTGAAGGAGGAACTAGGACTATGAGTGCTGAAGCCGCAACCCTCTCGCAGGCCGCGATCCCCGACGATTCGCTGCCCAATCCCAAGAAGTGGCTGGTCCTCGGCGCAGTCGGCCTGATCGTATGCTGCATCGGCTTCGCCGTCGACACGCGCATGGCGGCCTTCTGCTACTTGATCGGTCTGCTCTTCGCGACCTCGATCACCATCGGCATGCTCTTCCTGGTGATGATCCACCACATTTTCGACGCCTACTGGTCGACCATTATCCGCCGTCAAGCCGAGAACTTCCTCGCCGCCATGCCTTGGATGGGAGTCCTTTTCATTCCGATCTTTCTGCTGACCTACCTTGGCGGCGACCAAGGCGTGGTCTGGATCTGGATGGACCCCAGCCATGCGCTGCCCGGCCACGGCACCGTCGGCACCGACGTGCTCTACCTGAAGAAGACCTGGTGGCTCAACGAGTTCGGCCCATTCGGTTTCTGGGCTCGCGCCGTTCTTTGTTTTGGAGTCTGGATCTACTTCGCCCGCTGTTTCCGTCGCAACTCCTTCTCGCAGGACAAGGACGGCTCGGCCGAACACACCTACTCGAGCCGCAAGCTCGCGGCGATCGGCTTGATCGCGGTCGCCCTGACCTGGTCGATGGCCGGCTTCGACTGGATTATGGGTCTGGAGTACCACTGGTTTTCCACCATGTTCGGCGTCTGGATCTTCTCCAACGCGATGCGAGCAGCCCTCGCCGTACTCGTGCTGACCGCCGCCTTCCTGGTCGCCAAGGGTCCGCTCAAGGGGATCTTCAATACCAAGCACCTGCACGATCTGAGCACCCTGTGCTTCGCCTTCACCGTGTTCTGGGCCTACATCAGCTTCTCGCAGTACTTCCTCATCTGGAACGCGAATATCCCGGAGGAAACCTTCTGGTACAACTACCGCGAGCAAGGCATGTGGTACGGCGTATCCATGTTCCTGATATTCGGCCATTTCCTCTTCCCCTTCCTCTTCCTGCTGCAGTACCCGCTCAAGACGAAGTACCCCTCCATGGTGTTCATGGCATGCTGGATCCTCTTCATGCAGCTCTTCGACATCATCTTCAACGTTCTGCCCGCTCTCAAGGACGAGAACGGCTACGCCGCGCAGCTCTTCTCCAGCCCGCTTAACGTCCTTTGGTTGGCCGGCGCCATTCTGGCGGGGATCGGCGTCCTCCTGTGGGCCTACTGGAGCAGCTTCAACAAGGTGAAGGTCATCCCGGTCCGCGACCCTCGGATCGGCGAATGCCTGAACCACAATCACTAGTTTCACGTCATGAGCGCCCAAGCCCACACGCCCTCTCGAAGTTCGTTCCCGGCGGTTCTCGCCGCCGTCGTCATTCTGCTGCTCTTCTGGTACTTGCTCAGCAAGGTCTACGTCACTCAGGATGCCGTCGAGGCGCCCGTGCCTGTGGATCGCCCCTCGCTCGCCGAGCATCGCGGCGAGGCGGAAGACCTCTTGAACAACTACAAGGTCATCGACCCTGCCGCTGGCAAGGTTCGCCTGCCTATCGATCGGGCCAAGGAGCTGGTGATCGCGGAGAACGCCCGCTAGTCCGTCGCGGCCAGCCTGCCCACGACTCTTCAAGAGCCACGCTATGAGATTCATCTGCAACCTTTGTTCGTCGCTTTTCCCAAGCCTGGAAGGCGGCGGATCGCAGCGCGAACGGGAGCTCGGCATCGACGCATCGACCCGCTTCGCCACGCTCGGCACCATCAAGGCCTCCGTTTTCTGGCTTCTCGTTGCCTCCCTGCTCGGCCTGATCAGCTCGATCAAGCTGCACTCGCCGAGCTACCTCGCCGAGTTTTCCTGCCTGAGCTACGGCAAGGTCTACCCCGCGTTTTGGAACGTCCTGGTCTATGGCTGGCTTTTCAACGCGGGCCTGGCCTGCGTTTGCTGGATCTCGGCGCGCCTGGCAGGTCGCCCCATCGGAAACTCCTATCTGCTGACCATCGCCGGCGGCGCCTGGAATTTCGCCGTTATCGTCGGTCTGGTCGGAATTCTGGTCGGCGACCAGCGTCCCTTCCGCCTGCTGGAGTTTCCCAGCTACGCGGCTCCGCTTCTCTTCGTCTCCTTCCTCGGCATGGGGATCTGGATACTGCTCGCCTTCAAGGCTCGGGCCTACCGCTCCACCTTCGTTTCTCAATGGTATGTCCTGGCGGCGGTCTTCTCCTTCGTCTGGATCTACATGATCGCCCAGGTCATGATCTTTCTCGTTCCCGCGCAGGGAGTGTTCCAGAGCGTGGTCGCCTCATGGTTTTTCGGCAATCTCTCCGGCCTGGTGATCGCTCCGCTCGCCTTCGCCACTCTCTACTATCTCATCCCCAAAACGCTGGGCCAGCACATCGTCGGCTACCGCCAGTCCGGCATCGCCTTTTGGACCTGGCTCGCCGCCAGCAGCTGCAGCGGCCTGGCCGCTCTGGTCAATGGACCGTTTCCCGCCTGGGTAGCCTCCGTCGGCGTCATCGCCAGCTTCGCTCTCTTCTTGCCGGTATCCATTTTCGGGATGCAGTTCGTCTCTAGCCTGCTCTCCAGCTTCTCCAAGATCTGGGACTCGCTCTCCGCCCGTTTCGTCGCCTACAGCGTGGTCGCCTTTCTAGTCGCCAGCCTGCTGATCGTCTTCGGATCGCTGCGCGGCCCCCAGGAGACGCTGCAGTTCACCCAGTTCGAAAACGGCCTGCGCTTCCTCTTCCTAGCTGGCTTCGGCGGCATGGCCTTCATGGGCGGCAGCTACTTCATCCTGCCGCGCCTGCTGAACAAGGAACTGCCCAGCTCGGGACTCATTGACGTCCAATTCTGGATACAAGGCCTCGGCATCTTCGTCATCGCGGCGAGCCTGATTTCCGCCGGTTCCGCCCACGGCGCCTTGCTGAACGGCAGCGAGGTCGATACCGTGCAGGCTCTCGCCAGCGTCCAGCCCTACTTCTTCATCGCCACGCTCGGCTTCGTCTTCTTTCTCAGCGGCAGCCTGATGTATGCCGTATCCTTTTTCTGGATGCTTCTTTCCTCGCGCAGCGAAAAGGAGAAGTCCGCCGAACTGCTCAAGTCCGCCCCCGAATTGGAGTACACGCCTTCATGAACCGAGGTCCTTTCATCTTTCTGGGCGTGTTCGTCATCGTCTCCCTCTCCTGGGCTCTGACCCTGGTGAAGCCCATTTCCGAAGGCGGTCAGCTCCGGCCCGTAGGATCCGGCGATGCCCGCGTGCCCACTGTCATGACCGGCGGAGCCGCCCTCGGCCGAGAAACGTATCAGGAACTCGGATGCGTCGTTTGCCATACCCAGCAAGTACGCTTTGCAGCCGGAAACGACATCGCTCGAGGCTGGGGCGACCGGCAGACCCTCCCGCTCGACTACATCGACCAGAGCCCCGTCTTCACCGGCGCGTTCCGCATCGGACCTGACCTCACCAATGTCGGCGCCCGCCGCGACGATGCCGCTTGGCATCTGCTCCACTTCTATAATCCGCAGATCGCCTCGCCCGGCTCCAACATGCCCGCCTATCCGCAGCTCTTCGAGAAGCGCCCCATCGTCGGCGAAGGTTCCAGCCGCGCTCTCGACTTGCCCGAGGGGTTTGCGGTCCAGGAAGGCTACGAAGTGGTGCCGACCCGCAAGGCCGAAGCCCTGGCGGCCTACATGCTAAGCCTGAAGATCCAGTACGACATCGAAGAGGCCCCCAGCCCCGAAAAGCTTTCCCTCAAGTGATGCAAGACGATCAGCAAGACTCCCCCCAGCTTCCCGCGATCGACCAGGGCCATGCCAACGACGAAAGCCTGATCCGCACGCATGCCCGGATCCGCCGCACTCCCGTGGCCGCCTCGCCCGTGACGTTTTTCACCTCCTTGGCATTGATCGTGGTATTCGTCTTCGCCTGGTTCTACGTACGTCGCTACGTGGGCGACATGGACTCTCAAGGCGTTCTCTCCAGCCGCGAGGAGCTCGCTGCCATGCAGGCCTACATCAATCGCCCGAAAGAGGATCCAGGCCCTGTTGTCGTCGATGGAGCCGCTCTCTACGCCCAGCAATGCGTGGCCTGCCACCAAGCCACCGGCCAAGGCCTGGCCGGAGCCTTCCCGCCCCTCGTTGGCTCGGAATGGGTGACAGGCGACCCCAATCTCCCCATCAAGGTTCTACTCTCAGGCCTCAGCGGCGAAATCGTAGTCAAGGGCAACACCTACAACGGCGCTATGCCCGCCTTTGGCTCCGTATGGAACGACGCCGAGATCGCTGCCGTCGTCAACTACATCCGCACCTCCTGGGGCAACGAAGCCAGCGAAGTGGCCCCAGAAGAAGTCGCCGCCATTCGCGCCGACACCGGCTCCCGCAGCCCCTGGACCGCCGCCGAACTCTCCGAGTACTTCGAGTAGAGGACTGATTTTTCTTCACGCAATCCCATCCAAGGAGAGCCTTTTAGTCCGTAGCTGTTTTGTCTGTAGCTTCCAAAAAAGCTAAACGCCTATCGCAGATCCTGAGCCCGTCGAAGGACAGACTAGACGCCTATTTGGCTCTGATAGGTTAGGTTTTAGCCGCAAAGAAGCGCAGAATATAATAAGCTTCGTGGCCTTCGTTATAACGAAGGAAGTTTAGCAGATTCGTGAGCTTCAAGAGCCCTATAGGGCGGTAGCAACCCGATCTTTTGCGTCTCTTTGCGGCCAAATAAATAGTCGATTTGAAAACAGATGATGCATGCTCATCTCTCCGTTCTCTGGAGAGGAATTATGGAACATCTGGGCTAAGTTTGTCGTATCCCCGTTTTCGGTAATTCGGAGCTTCAGCTCGCGTCGTCCGCGATGGAATTTACACCTCGCCCTTCGAAATCCAAGGGACTCTTCGCTTCCTTGATCGTCTTCGTCTTCACGGTATGGGTGTATATCATCGTCGTTTTGACGCTGCTGTGTCCGAGCAGTTCCTGTATGGTTCTTATATCATAGCCGTTCTGCAGCAAATGGCTGGCGAAGCTGTGTCGGAACGTGTGCGCGGTAGCCCTCTTGGTCAGCTTCGCTTTAGCGACCGCCGTCTTGATTGCCTTGCGAACATGGGTTTCGTGCTGGTGATACCTCCGCTTTTCTCCTGTTTCCGCGACATAGGTCAGATTGCGCGCCGGAAAAAACCATTGCCACGGAAATTCCTTCGCCGCGTTCCTGTATTTCCGTCCTAGGGCGCTTGGCATGAACGCTCCATCGAAGTCTTCGGCCAGGTCTTTGTCATGCAGGAAGCCCACGCGTCTCATGTGTCTGCGCAGTTCCGCTTCCAAGCTGCCGGGCAAGGGAACGGTCCGGTCCTTTTTCCCTTTGCCGTCATGTATGGTCAGTACGCCTGCATCGAAATTGAAGCAGCCCGTTCTTAGATTTACCGCTTCGAAAAGCCTCAGTCCGCAGCCGTAGAGCAGCTTTACGATTAGATCGTAGGGGTAGGTGAGTCGCTCCAGCACGTGATCCACCTCTTCGCGAGAGAGCACCACAGGTATATAGTTGGATCGCTTGGCCCTGACTACGCCCTCGAATCCCTCGAATTCGCGATCAAGAACATGCTTGAAGAAGAAGAGAAGGGCATTGAAAGCCTGGTTTTGCGTAGAGGCGGCGACCTTCTTGCGGGTCGCCAGAAATGTGAAGAAATCTGCTGCGTCCTTGGCTTTGACATCCTCCAATGAGACCTCGCCTAGGAACTGACAAAACTGGCGTGCCCACTTGGTGTAGGTGGCTAAGGTGTTCTTCGAATAGTGACGCGTCAATATACAGTCCTTCAGTCTCCGAAATGCGACTTCCCATGATTCCGAAGGACCAATGGCGAGATTCTCATTGTCCGCAGACTTCCCGTTTTCCTTGCGTTTCAGCTCCCAATACAGGGCGATCGCCGCCGCCGCTTGCCGCTGCCTCTCGCTCGATTGGCCCTTCTCTCCGAGCTTTATCATGAAGGCGTCGCAAGACTCGCTATCATCTGGGGCATGATAGTACTTCCGGCAAAAATCCATGTAGTACAGCAGCCATTTCGTGTAGTGAGATCTTTTTGGAGCAGGAATCGCTCTTCTCTTGAGCTCCGCTTCAAACTCTCCTCTCAGTTGGGGTGCGATGGCTTGCATGGTAGGATATCGAACTTTCTCATGAATCGTCCTTTCGGAACGTTATTGGATTGGAAATAAGTATTTTTTTGGTTTTCAAGCTTGAAATCCCAACGCCCATTGGAATGATATCGAGAAATCTTGTAATAACTTGTTCCGCAAAACTAAGAATTCTCGCCACCCTCGCCTTCTTCTAGTTTTTCCACAAAATCCTCGGCATCCCGCACGGAAGCGAAATCCTCCAAAGCTGAGATAACACGGCAAGCATTCCGATTCATCTCGTCATTGAGTTTGCCTAACGCGAAAGGGCAAAGAGCAATACGATCATCTCCCCAGTCCTCGAATACAGAAAAAATTGAAGAGATGTTGCAGATCATGTCGACATTCTGGTCGATCTTCTTCCTTGCTTCCGCGTAGCGACGTATCGTTTCAGAGTCCATTCCTTTAAGATTCATGTCTCGTTTGTATACATTAGAGACATTGATGTCAACTACGATGTCCACATTGTCTACAATCATGACAACCGAGAAGAAGGACGTACCTTACACGGTCAGAGTGGAATCGCAGATCGCCACGGTAATTCAGAAGCTGGCAGATGAAGATGAACGAACGATTTCCTTTGTGCTTCGTAAGTTGATCGTGGAAGCACTCGAAGCCAGAAAACTCATCAAACCCAAGAGGAAGAAATGACCATTCGAACCAGTCGGTGGAGAGAAACGCCTTACAATCGCGCCGACGTTCGAGCCTTGTCTTGGCAAAACACTTCCGCTCTAATTCAACCTATAACGTGAGGCGTTCCTCACCTCGACATTGGACAATAAACGATGAACAAAACTAACCCAGCGAGAAGGCTCCTCGATATCATGCGACACATGAAAAAGAAGCCAAATCCAAGCACCGCAGGCCGCCAAGTCATCGCTAGCTATTTTTCAATCAACCAGGGTGAAAACGAGGAGGTCTACTCGAAATTTTCAAAATTTTACACACTAATATCCGAATCCGAGAGGAAGATAAAGAGTATAGAAGACCCATATAGAGACAAAGTATTACTCTGTTTTATACCCATAAAAAATCATCTAAAGAGCCTACACATTGATTCGCCATGGCAGACACAGCTGAATGGCATCTCTGAGTCTGACCTAGGCTTACTTGAAATTGGCGCCGATCTCTTGGATACGTACTTTCAAGAAACCGAAATTCAAGAAACGAAACTAAAAGCCCTAGTGGAAGAGGTCAACTCGCTTGATTCAGAAATCATAGACTCAGATGTAGACCCGAAGGTAAAAGGTATTATTACAGACCTAACTGAAGGAATAAGAAGAAGCATATCCGATTACAAATTAAGTGGAGTCGAGGGTTTAAAGAAAATCCTAGCTGAATCATTCGGGAGACTTTCCTTAGACCATGAAATAGTAAAAACCGAATCAGAGAAACCAAGCGTTATGAAATTTTGGGACATTCTATCTAAAATAAACACGATGATTTCCTCCGCTGACACCACCTATAAAATCAGCACAAAAACACTTGAATTACTATCTGGACAATAGGTCCAACAAAACGCTGCAGGCAACGAGCGCAAGCGCTCGCCGCCTGAGCTTGTCGTTGGCTAAAGAATTTATGAAAATAAGAACAGTCTTAACTTTCGCCTCAATAGCATTTGCAAATATTTGCGATGCCCAAACGAATGCCTTCCCGACTTCGGGAAATGTCGGCATTGGAACAACGTCGCCAAGTACAACGCTGCACATTAATTCTGTCTTGAATGAGTTAGCGAGATTCGAAGGGAATGACCACTCGATTATTGAGATAGTTGGAACATCTGGATCCGAGAGGTCAGTGAATATCATGGATTCTGATCTAAGTCTACGATGGAAAATTGGATTGGACAACGATCCCTTGATCGACTCAGGCAAATTTTCAATTAAGCAGACAAACAACGCTAAAGCTGAGTTTACTATCGATACGTCTGGTTATGTAGGAATAGGAACAACAACACCAGATAACAAGCTTGACGTAAAAGGCACTATTCGTGCCGAAGAAGTGATTGTTGAAACCGACTGGTCGGATTTTGTATTCGAAGATTCGTACAGGTTAAGATCTTTAGAGGAGGTTCAGGCCCACATCGAAGAGCATGGGCATTTGCCAGACGTTCCTTCAGCCTCTGTCGTAGAATCAGAAGGTCTTTCGGTCGGAGAGACTCAAAAGATCATGATGCAAAAAATCGAAGAGCTGACACTCTACATGATCGAGAAGGACGAGCAGGTTGCTGACCTTCAAGCAAAAATCGAAGCTCAACAGGAAGAGATCGAAAGACTCAAGTCAAACTAGTGCCAACAAGACGCAGCAGGCAACGAGCGCAAGCGCTCGCCGCCTGTGCTCGGCATTCCGCGCGACTGCGTCCAGCGTCCTGTCCCGGCGCCTTGCGCCGGAACAAAACGCTAGATCCGTCTCCGGGCTTGCCTCTTCGCGAACAAGTTCGCTACGATCCAACCCCTACGCGGCTCAGCGCCGCATTCGATGAAAATATGAATACAGGCTTTCCAACTCTAATCCACGAACGAGTGGCACAATGCCGCGAAGGGAAGAATCCAAAATCCATCTGTCGCCTTTCCTCAGGATGGGTGGTGATTGGGGACGTCCAGTTTCTAAGAGGTTACTGTCTGCTATTATCTGATCCAGTAGTTAAGGACCTCAATTCTTTGTCTGAAGAAGAAAGAAAAAGCTTCCTCTATGAAATGTCAGTCCTTGGAGATATCCTGCTACACATCACCGGAGCACGACTAATCAACTACGAGATCCTTGGTAATGCAGAGCATGCGCTACATGCTCACCTTTTCCCACGCTACGAAGACGAACCAAAAGAAGTAAAAAATAGACCTGCTTGGTTCTATGACAAATCCTACAGAGCAAGTGTCGAGTTCGATATCAATCGAGATAAGGCATTGATGGAGGAAGTCAGAAATGAATTGAACAAACGAAATATGATTATCGAACAAAGCGCTTGTCACAACGCGGGCAAGCCCGCGTCGTGACAGCTTGGCGTTGTGAAGAAATAGAAATGGATCCTGCACCGAAAGAACTAAGCACCACGTACCCAGTTTTTCGGTGCCATGTATCCAGTTTTCACGACTTAAAGAAAT
>JANQRJ010000011.1 GCA_028284635.1 Pelagicoccus sp. | reverse complement strand
GCTGAGCGACTCCAGGCTGTCGCCCAGGTAGTGGATCGCGGCGAAGGGCTTGCCGTTGCCGTTGGTGCGGCTGCTGCTCGAGCCGAAGACGTACTCCGGGCCCGCATAGGCGGCGATCCCGTTGCGATTCCGCCGGTCGATCTCCTGGCTGTTGTAGAGCAGAGTGAAGACGTGGCGGCCCAGCAGGTTCGCCAGCGCGTCGTTGGAAGCGTCGCTGAAGTCCAGCTCGTAGTAGCCGGTGGCCCGATAGCTTTCCCGCTTCGAGAGGCTGTAGTTGTTGCGGCCGGTACCGGTGACGTAGGGACGGCCGAAGTTGTCGTTGCTGGTGCCGTCGATGAGCGTGGTGTTGATGTCCACGGTGATGACGCTCTGGCGGCCGTCGCCGTAAAGCGTGTAGCCGAACTCCTCCATGCGCTGCTGGTCGAAGGTGAGCTCCAGGCCGGCGTTCCCGTCCAGGAAGCGCTGCTCCAGGGCCAGGTTGAAGGCCGAGAAGTCGGCGTTCTCGTACTTGTTCGGCCCGTCGAGAAGCTGGCTGCGGAAGTCGAAGATGCTCGGGTCGGAGATCGATGGGGTCACGTAGAAGGCCCGGTCCGGATTGCCCGCCCTTCTCAGGGCGTTGTCGATGCGCTCTATGCCGGCAAAGACCGCCGTGGTGGTCTCCCCGCCGGGGAAGGTCCAGTTGGAGAGCACGCCCTGCCGACCGATGATGTTGTCGTCCGAGTCGGCCCCCGCGTCGAGCGGGACCCCGGAACGATGGTCGGGGAAGACGATGTGGGGATTGCGGAAAAGCGGGTTCATCGCCCCGGTAGTCCGGTTGTTGCGGTCGCCCCAAACAGTGTTGGCCGGATCCCAGGTGAACTTGCCCGTCTCGCCGGGGGCGAAGGGCTCGAACCAGGCCGTCACCTGGTCGCCGGGAGGCAGGATGCGCGGGCGGTTCGCGTTGAGGTTGCCCGCTTCGATATTGCCTCGCAACGTCATGCCGCCCAGCAGCCCGGGCTCGCCCTGCTCCTTGGGATTGAACACGAAGGCCCCGAAAAGGCGCTCGTCGCGCTCGAAGGCCGGCTTCTGCTCGTACTTCTCCTCGTCGCGCAGCCCGATCACCCGCACGCCAAGGCGATCGGGCAGCAGCACGCGGTTGACGTCCAGCGAGACTCGGTTGCTGCCGTAGCTGCCGTAGCGCAGCTCCAGCTCCGAGGCCGATTCCATCAGGGCCGACTTGGTAGTGTTGTTTATGATGCCGGCCGGACTGCCGAGTCCGAACAGCATGGAGTTCGAACCGCGGTTGATATCGATGCGGTTGGTATTGTAGCTGTCGAAAGGGATGTCCGAGAGGAAGTAGTCGCGCGTGACGTCGGCGGCCGCCAGGCCGCGTACACGCGTCGCGGCGCTGGCCGACTGGCGGCTCTCCTGGTTGCTGAAGGCCTCCCGCGTGGAGATGCCCGAGGCCGAGAAGTTGCCGCCGGGGCCGGCGACCTCCGTGCCCAGGGTGTAGACCAGAAGGTCCTTCGCGTCGGTGGAGGCGGTGTCCTCGAGGAACTCCTCGGTGACCACCGAGATCGAGGCGCTCACGTCCTCGAGCTTGGAGCGAAGGCGCGTGCCGGCCAGCGTGCTGGAGGCGCGGTAGCCGGTGTCGCCCTCCGAAGTCACCGTGAAGGGTGAAAGGGTGAATATCTCGTCGCCGGTGGCGTCATCTTGGGCGACCGCCTGCGCAGCCCCCGCTAATGCGAGAGCGAATATGCTTAAACCAGCATAGGGTATGGGATTTCTACATATAGTCATGGTTAGTATCCGTTTGTTTTTGTTAGGGTGAAAACGACTGCGGCTGAGGCTGGAAATATCGAAAGTCACTCGACGATGGCACCGGCTTTGCGGAGCCTTTCGCGCAAGTCTGGAATGGATACGTCACGCAAGGCCTGCCCTCCTTGTTCGAGCGCTATGGCCGCCGCTTCGCCCGCCGCTTCGCCGGTTGCCATGGAGCAAGTCAGCACTCTTACCGCCCCAAGGGCCTGGTGCGTAGCCGAAATGCAGCGACCCGCCGCCGCTAGATTGTCGCAGCCCTTCGCCACGAGAGAACGGTAGGGAACCGTATAGAACTCGCCCGGCTTGTAAGTCTTTTTATTATACTGCGTCGTCCCTCCATCCGGACTGTGCACGTCGATAGGATAGCTATTGCAGGCCACCGAATCCTCGAACTTGCGGCACTGCAATAGATCCTCCTCCGTCAATGTATATTCGCCTACAATGCGCCTCGTCTCCCTAACGCCTGCTCGGTGAGCGATCCGCGTTATATAGCAATTCTCGAAGCCGGGAACATGGGGTTTGAGGAACTGCTCCACGAATTCCTCGATTTGAAAGCGGCCTTCTATTTCCGCCGCCGTCAGGGCGCGCGGATCGGTTCCCTTGTCGACCAGCATGCGTGTCACATTCATATAGGCCTCGCCAGGTCGACCGGGTATGAAGGTCGCACCGGAGATCGCCGAACCGGCCCGCGGGTTGCGGTAGTTCCGCTTTTCTTTTTGCTCGGCCCATAGCTTTTGAATGCCGGGATGCGAATACTTGGATTGATCGATGCCGCCTAGCGTGAAAACCAAAGTCAAAGGCTGGGTCTTGCCGTCTCGAGCGCGTCCCATGGGCGCCTCCAGGCCAGCGGCGCTGGCCACCTCGGCATCTCCAGTAGCGTCGATGACGTAACTCGCCTCATAGGCCAAATACTCCGTCTTGCAGGAGAATATCAAGTGGCGAATCCGTCCCTCCTCCATACGGACTTCCTTTAGCGAGGAATAGCATAGCAGTTCGACGCCCTCCTCCCAAAGCAGGCGATTGACCTCGAGCTGAAAGACGTTGTCATCGAAAGGCAGCCACTTGTTTTTCTCGTAGTCCGCCGAAAAACCGCCCTTGGCCCGCATTAGCTCGCATAGCTCCCGCGGTATTCCAGCTACCACCAAACGGTCGCTATCGGTCGCGAAGAAACGACTTAAAGGGAGCCCAGTCGTCGCATTTCCGCCGATGAAGGGCAGCGATTCGACCAGCAAAGTTTTCATCCCTCCACGCCGCGCAGCAAGGGCCGCCGCGATGCCGGCCATGCCGCCGCCGACTACGATAACGTCGTAGCGACCCACTAGAGGAGCCTTGGCGCTCGTGGTGAGCAGAGAGTCCTGAGGAGGAGCGAGGACGGGGTTATTCATTGCATGAATATAGGCCGTCGGGATACTTATCCACGAAGGCAAACAAGCCCGTCGAGAGCGGAATCGCCAAAAATCTTCAGTAGAGACACGGAAGTTTCCCGATGATAAATCGACGTTTTCAAATGAGAAAAACAACCGGAAAGGCGCTCCGAGCGAATTTGTCCACGTTGCCTGGCGTGGTGTCACGGGTACAATGTCGCAAAACGTAGCGCGGAGCTTTAGCCCGCGTCCCGTTGTTTCTTATCCTCATCATCTTCTTCATCCTCATCTTTATCCTGGGATGAGGATGAAGATGAGGAGAGGGATGACGAGAGCCGATCGCGGTCGCGGGCTAAAGCTCCGCGCTACGTTTCATGCATGACAGCGCACTGGTTCTACTTTGCTAGACTACCTGAACTATACCGGAAACAGTCATGAATCGATCATTCGCTATTGGCATATTTGCTCTGCGGTACGTCGCAAGCGACGACCCTACAAAGAGTTGACATGTAGGGCCTTCGCTTCGCTATTCCTCCATAGCTCGAAAGAGCGACGGATGGAGCGAAGCGCCGCGTTCGTTCGATTCGTGAGTAAGTCTGGTACAAAAAAGAAGAGCTTCCGCGTCTAGCGGAGGCTCCTCTTGCAAAACGAAGACTCTCGTCCTACTGCTTCACGAAGCGGACGGCATCGGCTATGGTGAAGCCCGCATCGCTAGCGGCATCGAGGGTGACTCGGTTGTTGTTCGAAGTACCAGCATCGAAGGTATAGGTTCCCAAGCTTTGCCAGGAACCGCCATTGGCTTGCTGATTCTTGAAGACTTCGGTCACCGAGCCTTGATGATAGACCTTGTACTTAATATTGTTGGGTCGATTCGAGGCAGCCGCCCAGCGGGCGAAGACCTCATAGGAACCGCTCGAAGGGAAGGTCGGCTTCCAGGCAGCCCAGTCTCCGGAGCTGGTGCCCGAGCTGCCGTCGTGGCGATAGTTCGACCCAAAGTAGCCGGGCGAGGCGGAGCTAGTAGACCAAGATCCTCCCTCGGAATATCCGGAAGCGCCATTGTCTATAATGATCTCGGTCCCGCCGCCGCCGCTTTGCGAGGGATCCATGTCGTCGAAGGTCGCGTTCTGGTCTCCCAACCGTATCTCGTCGAAGAACACGACGCGCGGACTTCCGGCCGGATCGGGCAGCGAGTCCTTCTGATACCAAGTCGTGCAGTAGATGCCGAAATCCACTCTCAAGGTTTTGGATACGCCATCGAAGTAGTTTGCTCCACTGGAGGTCCCCTCGAGAACTCCGTCGACCCACACCTTGATATTGCCGGTGCTGTCGTCGTCGAGATGGATCTTCATAACCACTTCATACCAACGACCGGCCTGGAGGTTGGAAAGAATGTTAATCGTGTTTTTCGTAGCCGAGGTAAGCGGACCTGACTGGCGGGTAAGCTCCAGATTCCTGTTATTTACGCGGAGCCAGATATTCGGCTTGAAGCCCACCGATCCTCCATAGTTCGCTATGGTTTGCAACAACCACATGGACTCGGAGACGAAGGTATGGTCGCTTTTCAGGCGGAAGGCGAAGCCTATCCAGCGCGTATCGTTCTCCCCTCCAAAGGGAGTCCTTACTTTCATCGCATGGTAGCGGCCATTGTAGTTACCGTTGAAAACGGCCTCGCAGCGCATCGAGGTACTGCCCGCGTAGGACACCGAACTCGACGTCGTGACGGAACAGTTGGAGTTGATGTTGTTGGAAGACCAGCCCGAGGCGCTTCCGGTATTGGAGAAGATAACGCCTGCATGAGCCGAGAAGGCGATCAGAGACGCGAATATCAATAGGGTACTCTTGAGTAGCATATTCGATTGGGGGTTCTAGGGGTTGTTTGCGTTGGCTAGAAAACGCGCTAGCCATGACCCTAGCGTTTCCGAGATTCGTATAGCGCTTCAAAAGCCATTTCCCCGAAAATGGCCTTTTCTCGATCTATCCCCGATCCTAAACGCGAAATCTCCCAGAGGATGAACGGGAGATTCGATATAGAAAAATGCGTCAACCGCGCTCGACAAGGTAAGCAAAGAGCGCGTTCCCGCATCAGTATCGTGTCACGGATGCAATGTCGCAAAGAGTAGCGCGGAGCTTTAGCCCGCGTCCGCGATTCGCCCTCATCATCTTCATCCCAGGATAAAGATGAGGAGAAGGAAGATGATGAGGATGAGAAACATCGCGGACGCGGGCCAAAGCTCCGCGCTACGTTTTCTTGAGTTGCTAGACGCTTCCAAAACTCCGCTCAAACCTGATCGCAAACTCGGCTTTTGCATTCTGTTGCGCAACGCAGCGTCCTCTCGGCCAGAATCTCCATGCGCGCGCCCGCGAAGCCGTTGCTGAAACCCAATATCGAAATAGCAGCCAGAATTTCTCCACCCGGCCCTTCTACAGGAACCGATATAGCTCCAAGCTTGCTGCCGCCGTACTCCAATACGGAACAGTAGCCCTTTTCTCGAACGTCCTTCAGGCGACCGTAGAAGCCTGCCTTCTGCGCCTCGCTAACGGCGCTCGACCGGCGGCGGGCGATCAGGCGCTCGATTTCCGCATCGGCATGCCTAGAGAGCAGGACCGGGCCGGCTACCCCGAAGACGGGAAACAGCGAAGAGCCCACCTTCGCAGCAATATAAGGATCTACCGGCGCGGGCTTGACGTCTATCGTCAAGGCACGATCGCCCATGAGAACCGAGGTCTTGACCGTCTTCTCGGTCGACCGCGACAAGGCCTCGAGAGGCTTGCGCGTGACCTCGATAAGCAGGTCCTGCTGCATAAGCGGCCGGGCCAGGTTGAGCGCCCCAAACGAAAGCTCGTAGCTGCCATCCTTGCCCTTTCGCAGCCAGTCGCAGGCCACGAAGGTCTGTAGGGCCCGGTAGCAGGTCGAAGGAGCTATCCCCAACTCGGAGGAGATCTCCTTGACCGAACGAAACGAACCATCATGAGCGATTCGCTCGATCAAGCGTATCGCGTTGCCCAACACGGGAATCGCATTTTTCTCGGCTGTCTTTTCGCTCATCCGTTGGCCAGAGCTCAACTTGCAACGTTTCTTGGAACACTCAAGTCCTGCCGCGAAACTTATCCTTCCGCTAGCATAAAGCAATGCAAGCTCAGTGGATAAACTGGAAGCGCCTCTCTCACACGAGCTACGCCATCGGTCGACAAGCGGCAATCAAATCGTCTATGTGGGCCGAGGCCATAGCGATACAGGTGTCGGCTGCGCCATAATACATGCGAACCTCTCCATCCGGCTGCGCGACCATGCCGCAAGGGAAAATCACGCTGCCGCGAAAGCCGTCCAGCTCGTAAGGCGCCTCTGGCGCCAAAAGCGGCTCGCGCATCATGCCGACGACTTTGGACGGATCCTCCAAGTCCAGCAGGACCAGCCCCGCGACGTAGGTCTTGGTCCAGTCCTTCGCCTCCCAGCCCGCCAGAGGGCTCGCCGGATCCTTGTTCACCACATGGATGGTCGTCAGCCAACCGCGGTCGGTCTTGATGGGCGGCGCCGCCGGACCGAGCTTGCAATTGCCGTACGGCAGGTCCTCCGGGCCCAGCACCGGGCGATGGGCGCCCCAGGCCCGCATGTCCTTCGAGCGACTCGTCCAGATCGGAAATCGTTCGGGACGGGGCTGCATGTACGAGGGAAACGGCCGTTCCAGACGAACGAACTCCCCTCCCACCCTCTCTGGAAAGAGAACGAAGTTGCGATTGTCGGGAGCCGACAGGCTCAGAAAGCGAAAGGAGCGAAAGTCATCCGTCTCCGCTACGCCGCCGCAGACTCCATGATCCGTATCCACCGCAAAACAAAGGTAGGCCCTGCCCTCTACTATCGTGATGCGCGGATCGTAGATGCGCTTCACGAACTCCGGCCCGAATCGCTCAGGATAGAGATCCCTCAAGCCAGCCCGCGCCCTCTCCTCGTCGAGAATCGGCTCCGGCTCCACCTCCCAGCTCAAACCGTCGGAACTCGTCGCCAAGCCCAAATTCGTGCCGTCGAACTGCGGATCGCCCCAACGCCCGTGGTCGTTGCGGAAGACCATGACGTATCGACCTTCGTGATACGCGACACCCGCGTTGAAAACCAGAGTCGCGGGGAAAGGGCAGTCCTTTCCCTCGAGAACCGGGTTGCTAGCATGGCGCGTCAACAGAGAAACGTTTTCGATCATTTTGGAAAAAGAGAAAAATTTTGGCGAAAACTAACAAAGAGAAAAGAACCCAGTGGACAAGCTTTCAGGAAAAAGCCACCCAAAGAAACGTCGCCAGACCTTTTTTATTCCCATGGGAAAACGCGTATTCCATATCGAATAAAAACGGGCCGACCGACGCCCAATACCAAGGGGCTCCACCAAGCCGAGGCATTTCCGGTCAACTGTTTTTTTGGAACCGCGAATGGACGCGAATAGATACGAATGGCCTATTTCATCTATTGAATTCGTGTGTATTCGCGTCCATTCGCGGTTCCTAACTTTCGGATAAAGGTTTCCTGAGCCGCGAAGTTCGCAAAGGATACCGGGCTCGAAGAACAGGGATTTCGTGCCGCGATTCTTCCAAAACTTGGCTCTTGATATTTTATTGATGTGAGAGCGCGATAGCAGTGGAGGACCAAAGCTCTGCTATCGCGTGACAAGCACGCTCCCACACTTCCACACAATTCGATCATGACTCGCCCCAACGTATTGCTCATTTACACGGACCAGCAACGCTGGGATGCTCTCGGGGCGGTCGGCAACCCTTTCGTTAAGACGCCGAATCTCGATCGACTGGCTGCCCAAGGAACCCTGTTCGACCACTGCTTCGCAAACACGCCAGTCTGCATGCCCAGCCGCATGAGCATGCTGAGTGGGCAATACGGGTCAGCTCTTGGCATCACTTTCAACGGAGTCGAGATGCCGCAAGACATGCCGTGTATCCAGAATTTCCTGAACCCGTACGGCTACAACACGGCGAATATCGGCAAGCTCCACTTCAAGAACCACGCCAGCCCCTTTCGCGATCATCGCGATCCGTATCCAACATACGGATTCAAGAAGGCAATCATCTCCGACGAACCGGGCTGCTACGACGATCCCTACCTCAAGTGGGTCGAGGAACGCGACTCCTCCGCAGTCGCCGACTGCCAGGTCGACACGCCGCCCGCGTGGACCGGCAAAGCCATTCAAGTCCACCCGCGCGACACGCACCAGCCCTACGCCTTCCAGGGTCCGGACCACCTCACCCACAGCGCCTTCGTCGCCGACGAGACCATCAGCTTCCTCGAAAAACAGGGCAGTGCCCCCTTCTTCTGCATCGCCGGCTTCTACGCACCCCACTGCCCGCTCAATCCGCCGCAGCGCTTCGTCGACCTCTACGATCCGTCCGCCCTGCCGCTCCCCCAGCGCAATCCCGGCGAGAACTTCCAGGACGTGGACGATGCGCAATGGCGCAAAGTCAAAGCCTACTACTACGCGCTTATGACGCACGTCGACGAAGAGGTCGGACGCATCCTCGACGCGCTCGACGCGAGCGGCAAGGCCAACGAAACGCTCGTCCTCTTCACCTCCGATCACGGCGAAAACCTCGGCGATCACGGTCTCATCCAAAAGTCGCAATCCTACGACAGTTCCGCTCGCGTGCCCCTCATTCTCCGCTATCCGGACAAGATCGCCCCGCAAGGCATCCGCCCCGAGATCGTAGAAGCGGTAGATCTCGTTCCTTCCATCCTGGACTGGTGCGGCATCCAAGCGCCCCCTTTCCTCCACGGTCAATCCCTCCGCCCCCTCTTGGAAAACCGCCCCTACGCTCCACGCGAAGAGGCCCTTATCGAATACGGCGACCCGCGCGGCCGCCACTACCAGGCCATCCGCAGCAAGCAATTCCTCTACCAGCTGGACAGCGACGAGAAGGAACTTCTTTTCGACATGGAACGCGACCCAAACCAACTCTCCGACGTAGCCGCCGATCCCCAGTATGCCGAAGCGCTTTCCCACTGCCGCAAACGCCTCGCGCAGCGCGCGCTCCAGGCCATCCGCCGCGACCGCCAGCGAACTGGGCGCTACTAGCCTGATGTCGTATCGACGACAGCGGAACGAACTACACGCTGGAGGAGCTGTGGGAGCGTGCTTGCACGCGAAGGCGATGCAGGATCCAGACTCCGCTTTCGCGTGCAAGCACGCTCCCACAGCAGAAAGCTAGCGCATTTTTCGTTTGGCTAGTCGCTCATAGGTGGGTCGGCTTCTCCGAAGACGACCGATTTGCGTCCCACTGTAAACGCGTATGCGGCTTCGGAGAAGCCGCACCACCCTCTGAAAATGCGACTGAACAAACGAAAAATGCTCTAGCTACTAGCCTAGCGCTCAGGATCAATACTCGCCATTCTCTATATTGTACCGAATAGCATCTACCGTCTCCTGAGGCAGTCCATAGCTCTCCAGCGCGGCGTCGGCCTCAGCTGTCGAACGTTGTCTCCAGTTTATCACTACCTGGGTGAGAGCTCCCAGGCGCAGGTCGGGATCCTCTATGCTCGCTGCCACATCCAGAGCAATGCTCGGCTCCCGGTCTACGGTGGCAATACTGTAGCTCTCTAGATACGCATCCGAGAGCGAATTCGATTCGGAGTTTTCCAGAAGATACGAGCCAGCAGCAACCGGATCAGCCCGAGCCCATTGGTTCAATGCCCCGGCTGCTATCGATTCCTTACCCTCATGCTCAGGGAGCTCGATCGCCCACCTCGCAGCGCCTTCCACGTCATACTGCATCCATCTATTGACGACGACACCTGCTGCATAGCCAACATCCTCTCGTCCTGCAACGCCCTTCAGCCAGTCGGCGGCGGCACGCAAATCCTGTTCCGCCCAACGTTCCGCTACCCGCTCGTAGGCAGCGGTCTTCACTCCGCCCTGCTCAAGCCCGTCTGCCCAGGCGAGAACGCTTCTCATGTCACCCTGGTCGACCTTCCGGTCCACAATCAGCTGCGAAAACTCTCCACGTCTCTCTTCGGGGACCAGATCCATATAGGAAACCATCCAATCCGAACGCCCTTCCTCTTCCATAGCACGAAAAACGCTGAACAGAGCATTGGTCGACTCGTCGCCGCCGATCCTCTCCGTGGCGTACACGATCGCCGCCTCTGGATCCACCTGGGCCCAACGTCGCATCAAAGCAGTTGTAAAGTCGCCGGGCAGTCGTTCCTCGCCAAAGCCAAACGCCTCGAAAAGCGCCACAACCTCAGGCAGCTCCTCATCCGGGACCATCCACAAGGTCCGCTCGATCAGCGACAGCTGCAGATCCATCATGCTCGATTCGCCGTAATCGAGTCCATCGAGCGCCACGCTCACCACCTCCACAGGATTGCTCTCTATCGAAGCGAAAAGGCCAGCCATCTCCTCAAACGCGCGCCCACCGGAAAATATCCGCTCCGACGAAATCTCTCCAGTAGCTTCCTCAACCGCCACCTCATCGGTCGGTTGCTGTTCAGCAGCCCCTTCCGGCACAGCATCCACCTGCGGAGAACGAAGGGAAAGCAAGTACACGATCACTCCAGCCTGGAGGACGACGACAGCGAAAAGCCCCACAACCAGGGGCGAAAAACGGGGCAGGTCTTTCATAGCGACAGGATTAACGAGAAACCGAAAACGTTAGAACCCAAGAAGATCTAATCAACTCAAATAGGTCAGCTCCGCAGGCGGAGGATGCGACTAAAACAGTTTCCTGGTAGGGACCGATCGCCGAGCGGTCCGCGTTGCAAGATCCTGCATTGCGGCCCGCTCGGCGATCGGGCCCTACCTCGAGAAGAGATATGCTAATCCAGTTGCGCCTCGACATGGGTACGACTAGATCCTCAAACGTCGTCTCCCACCGCCCCCACGCAGAAACCGAAAGCGCTTCGGAGCAATACCGCCATGCCCCACAAATACATCCTCGCCGTCGATCAAGGAACCACCAGCTCGCGAGCCATCGTCTTCGATCATGCCGGCCAGTCGGCCAGCATCGCTCGAAAGGAGTTCACCCAGAGCTACCCGCAGCCCGGGTGGGTGGAGCACGACCCCATCGAAATCTGGTCCACCCAAAGCGCCGTCATCGCCGAAGCCATCGCACGAGCCGATCTTACTCCTAGCGATATCGCCGCCGTCGGCATCGCCAACCAGCGAGAAACCACCGTGGTCTGGGATCGCAATACCGGCAAACCCATCCACCCCGCCATCGTCTGGCAAGACCGCCGCACCGCCGACCAATGTCGCCAAATGAAAGCGGCCGGACTCGAAGAGGTCTTCCGAAAGAAGACCGGTCTCCTCCTCGACCCCTATTTCTCAGGCACCAAACTTCGCTGGATTCTCGACAACGTTACAGGCGCTCGAACCCGAGCCGAAAACGGCGAACTCCTCTTCGGCACCGTCGACACCTGGCTCGTTTGGAAGCTTACCGCTGGCAAGGTCCATGTCACCGACCCCACCAACGCCTCCCGCACCCTTCTCTACAACATCCATGCCCTGGAATGGGATTCCGAGCTGCTCAGCCACCTCGACATTCCTCTTGCCATGCTGCCCGAGGTAAAGCCCTCCAGCCATGTAAGCGGCTATGTCAATCCCAGCCTCTTGCCAGGCCAAATCCCCATCGCCGGGATCGCCGGAGACCAGCACGCAGCCCTCTTCGGCCAAGCATGTTTCGCTCCAGGCATGGCTAAGAACACTTATGGGACTGGCTGCTTCCTCCTCATGAATACCGGGGAAACTCCAGCCGTATCCAAGAATAACCTACTCTCCACCATCGCCTGGCAGATCGGCGACACCACCGAATACGCCCTCGAAGGCTCCGTCTTCATCGGCGGCGCCGTCGTCCAGTGGCTGCGGGACGAGCTCCAAATCGTGCGCAGCGCCGAGGAGTGCAGCGAGCTCGCCGCCACCGTGCCCGACAGCGCAGGCGTCTTTCTCGTACCCGCATTCTCCGGCCTCGGAGCTCCACACTGGGACCCCTACGCGCGCGGCGCCGCCTTTGGCCTGACTCGCGGGACCAACCGAGCCCACCTCTGCCGAGCTGCCCTGGAAGCCATCGCCTTTCAAAGCGGCGATCTCATCCACGCCATGGAGAAGGACGCTGGCATCCCCCTCAAGGAACTGCGTGTCGACGGCGGAGCCTGCAGGAGCGAACCACTCATGCAGTTCCAGGCCGACTTGCTGCAAAGCCCAGTCATCCGCCCGGACTGCATCGAGACCACCGCCCTCGGAGCCGCCTATCTCGCCGGCCTCGCCGTCGGGTATTGGAAAAGCAAGGACGAAATCGCGGCGAACTGGAAGGAATCCAAACGCTTCAAACCCGCTCGTCCCGTCGAAGAAATGGACAAGCTCCAAACAGCCTGGCAAGAAGCCGTCACTCGCTCCAAAGAATGGATACCTGGGAACGCGGGCGGCCCGCCCGCATCCTGCAGCTGAAAACCAGCTCCTCCACAATCAACCACCAGTGCAAATACCCAGTACGCCGAACTCCCAGCGCTGCCTAGATCGAGATTCCCAAGTGGCTTGTATCCAAATTTCCGAACAAGACTAAATCCACGTTCGCCGATAGCCAGGCAAGCAAGGAAAACGGCGGCCTCCCTCTATGGAAGCCGCCGTTGCTTTTCAAACCTCTAACTCAAGTTTTGCGCAAGCTGCCGCCGCCTAGGATCGCATCGTAGTCGTCGACGCTGCCGCCATCCAGGCAACAGGCGATGATCTTTCGGCCTAAAGGATCGAGATCCGGCGAGTCGAAGTTCGCCAGCTCGCTGTGGAAGAATTCCGTCAGGATGCTCGCTCCCTTGTCGTAGGCTTCCACTCCGACCTCCGGCTGCTTGTCGACATTGAAGTAGCGCGAGCCGATCTGACGGGCTTCGACCATGATCGAGTCGGGATTCCAGCCGAGAAGCGAACAGCGCGAGGCCTTGACCTGATCGGTACTGAACTTCGCTCCATTCCGGCGAGCCAGGTACTCCCGAGTGATCCACTGCGGCATGAAGCTGACCTTCCAGGCGCCAACATGCTGGTTCGGCACGAGGATGTAGCTGACTTCCGGCGTGGCGACAATCTGGTCCAGAATGAGATTCGCCTGATCGACTCGACGCCCGGTGGCAAAGGGCCAGTACGAACCTACGCCTTCCGATGACATGCCGCCGGAGTCTACAATGCTGGGGTTGGCATGGCCACGCGGGGCAACCAGCCGCCACAGCCAAGCAAGAGCCGGCGGCAGGACGTGAAACATGCCGATGATCCCGTAACTCGGACGCTCGCGCGAACATGGCGGGCAACGCACTCCAAAGCTTCGGATATCCACCTCTACCGCTCCGTTGACGATGCCGGGGATGGCGCTACGCGGTACGATGACCCGAGGATTTGGGCAGGGCGAGCCAGGCTCGTCCTCGATATGCTCCCAGATCAAGGCCGTGCTGTCCGGCTGAGCCTTGATGTTGAGAAAGAGCAAATCCTCGGAAGGATGGATGGTGAGGGACTCCAGATTCGGATCGATGCCATAGTGATCGATGTGGTTGACCCGCAGGAACCAGGCATCTTCCGCATCCATCAAGCCGAGCTTGCCCGTGCCTTTGTCCAGCGAAGGATGGCAGAGTGCCATATCGTCAGTGATCGGCCGCAGATCGCAGGCCTGAGGCAAGCTGATCGACCTGCGGTCGCCCGTGACGGTGTTTTCGCCAAGCAGCAGCGAGCCGTCTGGCTGGCGATGCACCTGCTCGAGCAGCTCGCTCTTGCCGCCACCACTGGCTCCTTCATGAGAGATGACAATCCGACTGTCGTAGGGAGTCACCACTTCCACAGTGGCGCAATGCATGGTGATCCAGTTCTCCTGCTCGCCTAGATTGAGCAGAACTCCGTAGATCCCTTTCTTGGCGCTGGGACCAGGGTAGAGATTGTAGCTAAAGAGCTCGTGCATTCCATCGAGTCGGTTGTGGACCACAACCTGTCTGCCTTCGAAATGGGTGTGACGGAACGGCGGGGCGACGTAGATAACCGCCGTGGGCGAAAAGTCTTCCGGCACCTCTCCGGGCTCCAGCATGCCTTGCAGCAGAGCCAGGCCTAGAGCGAAGAATCCCGCATTGGATGGGGCCACTACGATAGCGTCCGTCCCCTTGCCTTCAATCCCCGCGCTGAAAGGGAAAACGGCAAGCGGCTGGGTCGAGAGCCAGGCAAAGGAATCCTCGCGCAGCGAGTCGAAGGGTACGCCAAAACGGCCTTCGTAGGTCGGCTTGTCGGTCTGGCGAGTGTCGCCAATCACCATGCAGTCGGGGTCCCGACGGCGCATGTAGGGCTCGAGATAGTTGGCGGCGATGCCATTGCTGACCTGGCAGACCTTCGCCTCCACGACCCGACCGCGGTCCGGCACATCGTAGGCGACTTCATGCCAGCCTCTGTCATCGACGTCTCGGAGAGCGAGCTTGCGCAAGTCTTCCAGCGTCTCGGGAACGACGACGGAAGGCGCCTTCTCGAAAATCTCAAGAACCTGCTCAGGCAGCTCGAAGTTAATATTAGGGTGTCTAAACGGTGTCTTAGCTTCTTTCATTGTGAATTAATGATAATGAATTCCATATTACGGCGGTTTTCGCCTCTACGCCACGCAACAAGCTACAGTTTGACGCATATATTGACATCAAAAAGATGATTCGAGTAAGTTTCAAGCATGCCGCGGCTAGCTTTGCAACTCCTCGTTCGCCGTCTCGAAAGATCAGGCTTTCTAGACCAGATTGCGGGCGACGCGCGGGAGCTCTTTCGCGGACAGCTAAGGTTTCACCCCAGCGGCACCATGCTGCCGGAAAAATGCGTGTCGGTGGAGTTGAACGTCGGCGCAGTGCAGCTCGGGCGTCTCTCTCTACCGTCGGGGGAAAAGGAACGGAGAGACCAGGCGCTTCGCCGCTGGCTCGATCTGGTAGCGCGAGATCTGGCCGAGCATCTGAGTTCTCCGCACGGCCATGGGCACGAAGTCTTGCCGGCGCGCATCTCGGAAGCGACCCGCATCATCCGAGATCGCCACAGCGATCGGCTTTCTCTCGGAGACGTCGCTGAAGCGGTGGGCCTCAGTCGCGAAAGACTATCGCGCCTGTTTCACGAGACCCTCGGCATCACTTTTTCCGAGTACCTGAACTACGCCCGACTGGAAACCGCTCGCTGGCTTCTTCGCGAGACCGAGCTAAGCGTCACCGAAGTAGCGTTTTCCAGCGGATTTCAATCGCTTTCGCAGTTTCACCGACGCTTCAGGGCGGCGGAAAGCACGAGCCCTCGGCTCTATCGGCAGCAGGGATGAAAGGAGGAACATCCATTGTATCTAGTGTCGTGTCATACGTGAAACGTAGCGCGGAGCTTCAGCCCGCGGCCGCAGTGCGGAATCCAACCGACCGGGCCGCGGGCTAAAGCTCCGCGCTACTCTTTGCTACATTGCATCCATGACACGACACTAGAGTGCATTGAATAAATCCGGGGTTCCAATGTAGCCGGAGTTCGTGAGAACGCGGATCTCCCGAACCGATTCCGCGTTCTCACGAACGCGGCTACAATAAAAAGCCGGACTTTTTCAACACACTCCAAGCTGCGGGAAATGTACCCGCTGCGATTCAATAGATGAAATAGACCGTTCGCGGAATGTCCTATCGCTGGTCCATCGGGACGTAGTCGCGGATGGTAGGACCTTGGTAAATCTGGCGGGGACGGCTGATCTTGCCCTTGGCTTGGCTGCTGACTTCCTTCCAGTTGGCTACCCAGCCAGGCATGCGGCCGATGGCGAACATGACGGTGAACATGTTGAGAGGGATGCTGAGAGCCCGCATGATGATGCCGCTGTAGAAGTCGACGTTTGGATACAGGTTTCTGGAAACGAAATAGTCGTCTGCTCGAGCCGCCTCTTCCAGCTTGCGAGCGATGTCCAGGCAAGGGTCCTCGATGCCCAGTTCGTTGAGCAGCTCGTCGCAGGCCTGGCCGATGATCTTGGCCCGAGGATCGAAATTCTTGTAGACACGGTGGCCAAAGCCCATGAGGCGCTTGCCGCTGGTGCCGCTTTTCGCCTGCTCGATGAATTTGCTGCCGTCGTCGCCGGAAGCATGGATCTCCTCGAGCATCTGGATGACCGCCATGTTCGCTCCGCCGTGAAGCGGGCCCCACAAGGCGCCAATGGCCGCAGAGATGGAAGCGAAGAGATTCGCTCCGCCGGAGCCCACCATGCGCACGGTGGAGGTAGAGCAGTTCTGCTCGTGATCGGCATGCAGAAGGAGGATGAGGTTGAGCGCCTTGCCCTGCAACGTTCCCTTGGGAAACTCGTCGTAGGGATTGGAGAACATCATGTGCAGGAAGTTGTCGCAGTAGTCGTAGTCCTTTTTCGGGTACATGATCGGCAGACCCTTGCTCACCCGGTAGGAGGCGGCGCATATCGTGCGCACCTTGGAGATGGCGAAGGCAGCCGCTTCGTCGAAATTAGCCAGATCCGTCGAGCGGTCGTTAGTAGCGAGATAGGGGTAGTACGAGCCGAGCGAGGTCATCATGGCGGACAGAATCGCCATGGGGTTGGCGTCGCGCGGATACCCCTCGAAGATGCGATGCATGCGTTCATCGATGCTCGCGTTGCGACCGATGCGATCGGAGAAAGCCTGGCGTTGCTCTGCGTCGGGCAGTTCGCCGTAGATGATGAGGTAGGCGCATTCGATGAAGTCCGACTTCTCGGCAAGCTCGTCGATCGGGTAGCCGCGGTAACGCAGGATGCCCTTTTCGCCGTCGATGAAGGTGATCTCGCTCTGACAGGAGCCCGTGTTGCCAAAGCCCTCGTCGTAGGTGATGTAGCCGGTCTTGGAACGAAGGGTGCGGAGGTCGATCCCCTTCTCTTGTTCGGTGCCCTCGATAATGGGGAAACTCAGCTCTTGGTCTTCGATTTTCAGAATGGCCTCTTTGCTCATGGCGTCAGGATAGTTGATATAGGTGTTTAGGCTTCAGGGAGTTGGATCGGCGATCCCAGATGAAACAGGTCTCGATTAAGTAGATTCGCAAGCGAGCCTTGTAAAGGGCGCGCTGAAGAGAATCGAATTATTAGCTGCTCTACACGCACTGCGAAGACCAGCTTATCGAATTTTCTCGGCCTAGTCACGCAACGTTGCATGACTAAACCACCAGAATAGCCGCATCCGCTCAAAGCCAACAGGGTTGCTCAGACAGGCTGCGAGACGAAGTTCGCGTAGATGCGCAGACCGTTTTTCTGGCTTTTCTCCGGGTGAAACTGGGTAGCGACCAACGAGCCGCGAGCCACCGAGCTCACGAAGCGACCTTCGTAATCCGTGGTCGACAGGGCCAACGCGGGATCCTCCGGGCGGACGAAATAGCTGTGCACGAAATAGAAGCGATCATCAGTAGGCGATAGGCAATCCCAGAAAGGCGAGCCCGATTGCTCGAGCTTCGCCAGATTCCAGCCCATGTGCGGAATCTTCAAGCCTGGCCGCGAGGCGAAGCGGACGACCCTCCCCTCGAGCACGCCAAGGCCTTGCGTGTCGTCTTCTTCGGAATGCTCGAACAAAGCCTGCAGTCCCAGGCAGACTCCGAGAAAGGGACGTTCCTCGCCAATCCAACCTCGGATGAAGTCGTCGAACCCCGAGGCCCGCAAGCCATCCACGCAATCCCGCAGCGCCCCAACGCCGGGCAGCACGAGCCCAGCAGCAGCGCCGACCTCCGCCGGCGACTCCACGATACGCGGAGAAGCTCCAATCTTAAGCAAGGCATTCTCCACGCTCCGCAGATTGCCCATGCCATAGTCGATAACTGCTATTTGGCTCACTTCGCTCGCAGGGGTTTAGGCTGTAGGGATTTAGGCTGAAGGTTAGGACAGCGCAGCGAGCTCTCTCGCAACTCTTCGCTTTTCACTCTTCGCTCTTCGTTTCTAAAGCGTTCCCTTGGTCGAAGGCACGCGGCCTTCCAGGCGGTCGTCGATACGCGAAGCAGCGTCGATGGCGCGGGCCAAGCACTTGAAGACGCTCTCCACGATGTGGTGCGGCTCCTCGCCATACTCGAGGTGGATGTGCAGATTCGCGCCGAGCGTATTCGAAAACGCGCGACAGAATTCCTTGATGATAATGATATTGAAATCGCGAACGTAGTTGGACGGCGAGGCGACCTTGTAAGCCAAGTACGGCCGGTTGCCCAGATCGATAGACGCGCGGCACAGGCACTCGTCCATAGGAAGGATGAAAAACCCGTAGCGAACGATGCCGCCCTTGTCGCCCAAAGCGTCCTTGAAGAGTTCGCCGAGCGCAATGCCGACGTCCTCGACCGTGTGGTGGTAGTCCACCTCGACATCTCCCTGGGCCTTAATGCTCAGATCGAACAAGCCATGACCAGCGAACAGTACGAGCATGTGGTCGAAAAACGGAATGCCTGTATCGATATCGGCACTACCAGTTCCATCGACATTCAGAGACGCGGAGATACGGGTTTCCTTCGTCTCGCGCGTTAAGGATGCTATGCGTTCTTCAGCCATTTTTGCATGGTTTCGCTCACGAAGAGCATTTGATCTTCGTCGCCCACACTGATGCGGAGAAACGAGCGCGTCAAGGGGTTGGAAGGGAAATAGCGGACCAGAATTCGACTCCGTTTCAGGTATTCGAAAAGCCCTTGCGCCACCTCCGGCCCAGACTCGCCCTGGGCATTGCGCGGCTCGACAAACAGGAAATTGGCCCGAGACGGATAGCAAAACCAGCCAAGCCCCTCCCACTCGGCCCGATAGAAATCGCGGGTGCGCTTGATCTTCTCGACCACCGCACTCAAGTAGCTCTGATCGCACAACGCGGCCAAGCCGCCCGCCTGAGTAAGGCGGTTGACGTTGTAGCTGTCTCGCACGCGATCGAGAATATCGATGACGGAAGCATCTCCCATGGCATAGCCAAGCCGCAGTCCGGCAAGCCCGTAGGACTTGGAAAAAGTGCGCGTCACGACCAAATTCGAGTAGCGACCGAGCAGCTCCACTGCGCTTTCTTCCGCAAAGTCGGCGTAGGCCTCGTCCACGACAACAATCCCTTCGAAGGCTTCGATCGCCTTAGCCAGGTCGGAATTGGCGAAACCGACGCCCGTAGGGGCGTTTGGCGAAGTGACAAACAGAATGCTGGCCTCGAGCTTGCCGATCGCCTCGATGGGCAAAGCCATCTCGCGACCGAAAGGAATCTCAATAGCATCTGAATTCTGGATACCACACAGTACCGGATACAGAGAGTAGCTAGGCGCGGGATAGCCAACCGCCCTTTCACCGGAAAACGCCCGAACGAGAAGATTGAGCAAATCGTCGGACCCGTTTCCGAAGATGACCTGCGAGACATCAAGAGCGTGCAGTTTGGCTGCCTGCTCGCGCAGCGCCGAGCTGCGAGGATCCGGGTACAGTCGCAAAGCGTCCCCCGCCGCAGCGCGCAAAGCCTCGTCGACCGCCGGGCTCGGCGGATATGGGTTCTCGTTCGTATTGAGCTTCACCCAACCCGACTCGCCTGGCTGAAAGCCAGGCGTGTAGCCGCTCAACTCGCGCAGGTGAGGCAAAGCGTATTCAGATGGTGGATTGTTGACAGTCATGTGATGGAGAAGTTTTGCAAAATCATTAGGGGCAAAATCATTAGGACTTGCGAATGGTTTTTAGAACTATTTCGGGTCCGTCGAAATTCAGCCACTGTACCTTCTCTAAAGCTGTGTGACGCAGCAGTCTATTCACGTGCTTTTCGTAGTTTTCGATTCCTTGGGGTATGGCCGACACATGCAATACGGAGCAGTCATCGAGAAGACAGAAATTCTGCTTACCCAAAACACGACCATTCGAAACGATATCGACTGACTGAACTGAATCAAAGTCCTTCCCAGCAACAAAATGAAGTATCGCTTTTTTGTAGAGGTCCAATTCCAAGAAGGCTCCCCAATCATCGAGCAAACAACGCACGACCTCCTCCAATTGGACCTCCTGCTCGGCGTTCCCAGCAAAAGAACGGAACGTATGCGCTCGGCGCTTTTCGAAAGTAAGCCGAGTCGAGACAAAGCGACTCTCTACTGATGGCGGTCGATAATTGATGAGCTTGCCATGGAACTGCTCAGCCAAAAGCAGATAATTGATAAGCTGTCCTTCGTTTCGCCCCGTTAGCTGATCCACAGTCTTTAGCTCATAGATAGCTCCGCCTCCAACAACTAAATCGATATAGTAATCGGAAACGAAATCCTGAAATGACACCTGCAAACGAACCTCTCTCATTACATCGAGACCCGACCTCAGGCAGAGCATAGCCATTTCAACACTATAAATAGGCTCATCCATAAAACGCCCAAACTCGTTGTGAACAGAGAACGCATGAGCCATGACAATTTTGTCTATAGCATGAAATTCCTCCTGGCCGATAAATCGAAGATTCTTAGAGCAAACTATCGGCATCAAGAAATAATGATTTTGCCCCTAAATGATTTTGCAGCTCCCTCAGTCCCCTAGCCTCACCGCTACCGACCGACCGTGGCCGTCGAGTCCTTCAAGACGGGCGAAGGCTTCGACCGTGGGAGCCGCTTTGCGCAAGGCGCGTTCATTGTACTTCACCAGGCTGGAGCGACGCATGAAGTCGCTGATCTGCAAACCGCTAAAGCAACGGCCGGAGCGACCGGTCGGCAACTCGTGGCTCGGACCCGCCACGAAATCACCAAGGGCAGTCGCGGACCAGGCGCCTTGCATGATGGCGCCCGCCGTGGTGATGGACCTAACCAGCTTGCCGAACTGCCTTGGCTCAACCTCAAGCTCCATGTGTTCAGGCGCGACGTAATTGGCTACCTCTACCGCCTGTTCGTAGGTATCCACGATCACAGACATAAAACCGGAATCGATCACCTGCTTGATAGCTTCCTTGCGGGAAAGGCTCTTCATCTGCGCCCGCATGGCAGCTCGGATCTCTTTGGTCTTATCCTTGGAAAGGCTGATCAGAAATATCTTCTCTCGACCGGAGCCGTGTTCGGCCTGGGCAAGCAGATCCGCAGCCACAAATTGCCCATCCGCGCTGTCATCGACGATAACCAGCAACTCGCTGGGACCAGGCAGCAAGTCTACGCCTATACTGCCGAAAACCTGCCGCTTTGCCTCGACTACATAAGCATTGCCCGGGCCGTAGGTCTTGAGTACCGGTTGGATCGAACCGGCTCCGTAGGCCATAGCTCCGATGGCCATAATGCCTCCAAAACGGTAGGCCTCGGTCACTCCGGATTCATACATGGCGGCCAAACAGCCATCGCTGACCTCTCCGTCAACGTTGCACGGCGTGAATGCCACGATCTCCGGCACTCCGGCCAGCTTAGCCAACGCCGCAGTCATGACCACCGTGGATACGAGGTCGCGCGGAATGTACAGCCCCACTCGCTGCAAAGGATAGAAACGTTCGCCGATCGTCGCGCCGTGAGTGTTCTTCGCGGTCCAAGACTTCGGCAAGGCATGGCGGTGAAATTCGGTGACCGATGCAACCGCCTCCTTGATCGCGGCGCGGTCCGCCTTGGGCAAGCGAACAGCAGCAGCCTTCATCTCGGCGCGAGTTATCGGAAGGCTGTCTGGCGAGAGCGATACCCCGTCAATGCGCTTGAGAGCGCGGGCAATACCGGCCGGACCGCCCTCTCGGACTTCCTTCAACACTGCGGAGACGGTATCGACCATCGCCTGGGGCGCTTCTGCCGCGCTGCAGAAAACCGCAAGCCGGTCCCAAAAGCTTCGTGAACTGTAGGCCAAATCTGCCATGGCGACACTTCTGTTCGCTGGGATTCAGCTTGGCAAAGGTAAAGATGGAGTTGCTAGGATTCAGGTTTGGTCACAACCAGATGAGGAATGATGATCAGCAACACCGCTGCGGTCCATAAATTAAGAACGTAACGTTGCATGCTTAATCTACGAAAGTCGTTGGCATCGGAGATCTGGCCGAGATTCTAGGGTCGCGCCAGGTCTGCAACGTAGCACGGAGCTTTATCAAGCCAGCGTCGACAGAGAGTGGTAGCCGCGTTCGTGACTACTGAGTCTCGCTCGCGGGACGACAGCGAAGCGAAAATTGCGCTACGCGGACGCGGGCTGAAGCTCCGCGCTACGACTGGCGCCATCCCCGCGAGGATCGAAGCCTTCAGCCTAAAAAGCTACGGCCTAAACGCCTGCCCGAAGGGCCCCTACCTCGCCATCACCGGAACCTTGAAGCGTTCGAAGTCGATCTCGCCATTTACCACGACCGACGTGTAGGAGAGCTCCATGCTGCTTTTCTGGCCCGCTCCCGTGGCGAAGGTGACGATGAGCTTCTCGGGGAACCGAACTCCGTCGACGAGAATCTCGCCCTGCTCGGTGAAAACCGTGCCCTTGTCGTTTGCCATGCGCAGAACCTTTCCGGTCTCGGCATCGATGTAGCGAAGAAACCAGATGTAATCGGAATTCAGATACTTCAACACGCGAACCTGCCTGCCATCCAATTCTTCCGTACCGAGATATTCGATACGACCATTGCGGGAGGGCGGCTCTTTGAAAAAGGAAAGCGTGTCCTGCACACTGGCCACCATGTGGCGAATGCCATCGGGATCGAGGAAGTCCATACTCCAGGACCCAGGCTGATCGATTCGTTCGACCTTTCGCCAAGCTTCAGTGCGATTAAGCGTGGTGGTCTCCTTGTAGCCGTTGATGACGGATGAAAACTGCTGGAAATGAGGACGAACCACCACCGACTCTATGGAACCAGAGCTCCCATCGCCATAGACCAACGAACCGCGATACTCGATGCTCTTGATCGCGTCGAGCTTGGCATCTCCTCCCAGGTAGGCGCGAGCGAGAGCGACAGTCTCTTCGATCAACTGCCGATCGTTCCCACTCTGGGCGAGAGCAAACGGGCAAAGAATAGATAGGAGGATGAAGAGGCTACTGGATTTCATGGCTGACAGTTAAGAAGTTGGAAACCCGCGTGTTGTTCGCTTCGCTGTCGTCTCGCGAGCGAGACTCGGTATTCACGAACGCGGCTACATTCTTCGACGGGCGCTTTCCTCGAACTCATTCCCACTCGATCGTGCCGGGTGGCTTGCTGCTGATATCGTATACGACGCGATTGACGCCATTGACCTCGTTTATGATGCGGGTGGAAACCTTCTGCAACACTTCATACGGCACGCGAACCCAGTCGGCGGTCATGGCATCCATGCTCTCGACGATACGCAAGGCGATCACATTGTCGTAGGTGCGCTCGTCGCCCATGACGCCAACCGTGCGAACGGGGAGAAAAACGCAGAAGGACTGCCAGACCTTGTAATAGAGATCCGAAGCCATCATCTCCTCGTGCAGGATGGCGTCAGCCTTGCGCAGGACGTCAAGGCTGCGGCGGTTGACCTCGCCCAACACGCGCACGCCGAGACCGGGACCGGGAAAGGGCTGACGCCAGACGACTTCCTTCGGCAGACCGAGCTCGGAACCGAGCGCTCTGACTTCGTCCTTGAACAGCTCGCGCAAGGGCTCGAGCAGCTTGAACTTCATATTCTTGGGCAGGCCTCCCACATTGTGGTGACTTTTGATCGTGGCCGCCGGATTGCCGTCGATGGAAACGCTCTCGATGACATCCGGGTACAAGGTGCCTTGGGCAAGGAATTTGGCATCGCCGATACGCTTGAGCGAATCCTGGAAAACCTCGACGAAGGTCTTGCCGATGATCTTGCGCTTCCTCTCCGGGTCCGTGACGCCCTTGAGTCGCTGGAGAAACTTGGACCCGGCTCGGGCCACGCGCACATCCATATCGAAGTGGCGCTTGTAGAGATCCACCACGAGTTCGCGCTCGTTCTGGCGCAGCAGACCGTTGTCGACGAAAACGCAGGTCAGCTGACGACCGATCGCCTTGTGGATAAGAGCGGCAGCGACCGACGAATCGACCCCTCCGCTGAGACCGAGCAGAACGCGATCCTTGCCAACGGTTTCGCGTATCCGAGAAATGGATTCGCGAGCGAGATCGGCCATCGACCAATCGCCCTTGCAACCGCAGATCTTGCGCAGAAAGTTCTCGATGATGTTGATACCGCCTTCCGAGTGATTCACCTCCGGGTGGAACTGAATGCCGTAGATCTTGCGCTTCTCGTCGACGATAGCGGCGTATCCGGAATTCTCGGTCGAAGCGACTGCCTTGAAGCCGGTCGGCATCTTCGCCAGACGATCCCCATGCGAATTCCAGACGCGCAACGCGTTTGGCAGGCCGCGAAAGAGACTGCCCTTCGTAGCCACTTTCAGGATACCGTGGCCATACTCTCTATGATTGCTCTTCTCCACCTTGCCATCGAGCAAGTGGGCAATGAGCTGGAGGCCATAGCAGATACCGAGAACGGGCACGCCAAGCCTGAAGATCGCCTTGTCCGGTCGGGGGGACTTAGGTGCCAGCACACTGTCGGGGCCTCCGGAAAGAATGACGCCGATCACTCCATCTCTCTGCAAGGTCTTGGCCGGAGTCTTGTAGTGGTAGATCTTCGAGTAGACGTTGCACTCCCGGATACGACGAGCGATCACTTGGGTGTACTGGGAGCCAAAATCGAGAACCGCGATGGTTTGGTGCTTCATATGAGTGGTTGGAAAGTTAAGGGATTTGCAGGACGATCCAATCTCTTTCGAGACGAGCTCGTGGCTAAAAGGAAAGTTCGTAGTTCTTGTATCCGCATTTTGGGCATTCCTGCCCGTCGGAGGCGTCGCGCTTGCGCAAGGAATAGAGATTGCCACAGCGCACGCAATGGAAGACGCGGCGTTTGCGACGGGCATCGAACTGCTTCCTGTCCCGCTTTTCGTAGAAGAACCAGAGCCCACTGACGGCGAGCAAAACCGAGCCAGTGTATAGGATCAAAAACCAGGTGAACGAATGCATCCCGTCGGATTGAAGATTGAAAATTGAAGATTGAAAATTCGGGAGGGCAAACGGCGACTAGCTTGATAAAAAGCAAAAATGCGTTCTTCGCGGAAGAACGCATCTTTGGAAAATATAGAGGGGTTCGAGCAGAGCCTTACTTGGCTTCCTCTTCCTTTTCAGTTTCGGGCTGGGCTTCGGCTTCAGCTTCGACTTCCGGTTCTTCGGCTTTCACTTCAGCGGCGGCTTCAGGCTCGGCCTTTTTCTCAGCCTTCTTAGCCTTGGGCTTGCTGCGCTTCGCGTAGCCTTCGTCGTCGGCGTTGATCAGCTCGATCAGGGCCATTTCGGCGGCATCGCCACGACGCGTACCGATTTTGTAGATACGCGTGTAGCCGCCATTGCGGTTGGCGAATTGCTCGGCCTTTTCGTCGAAAAGCGTGTGCACGGCATCCTCGTCGCGAACCCGAGAGATCGCAATGCGACGGTCGTGCAGCGAGCCTTTCTTGGCCAGAGTGATCACACGCTCGACGAAGGGGCGCAAGGCCTTGGCCTTCTTGAGGGTGGTCTTGATACGACCGTGCTGGATAAGCGCGGTGGAAAGATTGGCGAGGAGAGCTTCGCGGTGCTCCTTTTTTACCCCGAGTTGATTGCGGTGCTTGCGATGGCGCATGGCGGTCTAGAATTCCGTGATTTAGATTAGAGCTCCTTCTTCGAGTCGAGAAGACGCTCGTCAAACTTCATGCCGAGCGACAGGCCGAGCGACTCGAGCTTATCCTTGATTTCGTTGAGCGACTTCTTGCCGAAGTTGCGGTACTTGAGCATCTCCTGCTCGCTCTTCATAGCGAGTTCGCCAACGGTGGTGATATTGGCGTTGTTGAGGCAGTTCGCGGCGCGGACGGAGAGTTCGATCTCGTTGACGCTCATGTTGAGCAGCTTGCGCAGCTTGTTCTGCTCCTCGCTGACTTCGCCGCCCTCGTCCTCGAACTCGTAGTTCTCGTCGGAGACGTTATCGAAGACGTCAAGGTGGTGCTTGAGAATGACGCTGGCCTGCTTGAGAGCGTCGTCGGGAGTGATGCGTCCGTCCGTCCAGATCTCGAGGATCAGCTTGTCGTAGTCGGTGATCTGGCCAACGCGAGTCGCCTCGACGGCGTACTTGATGAGCGTAACGGGGCTAAAAAGGGAATCGATGGGGATGACGCCAATGGGATCGTCCTCGCTTTTGTTTTCCTCGCCTGGGCAGTAGCCGCGACCGACCTTGACCTCGAGCTCGGCGGTGAACGGCATCACCTTGTCGAGCGTGCAGATAACCTGGTCGGGGTTGATGACCTCGACGTTGGAGTCGGGCTGGATGTCGGCGGCAGTGATCGCCCCAGAGCGGTTGGTGTTGATCATCAGCTTGACGCCTTCGCGCTTGTGGCAAACGAGCAACACCTTCTTGAGGTTCAGCACGATGTCGGTCACGTCTTCGACGATTCCCTCGACGCTCTGAAACTCGTGGCTAACGCCTTCGATCTTGATCGACGAAATGGCAGCGCCTTCGATCGAGCTGAGAAGAACGCGACGCAGCGAGTTGCCAATGGTGTGGCCATAGCCCGCCTCGAACGGCTCAGCGTGGAAGGTCGCGTAGGTAGCGGAGGATCCCTCTTCTACTTTTACAAGACGATTTGGCAGTTCAAACTTTCCAATACGTTTCGGCATGTTGCGGTCGGGTCTTTAAGTCGGCTGAAATTGTGGGACGAATTCAAAAAGCGGATACGAAAACCGCGACTAGAAGCGGCTGTAGAACTCAACGATGAGCTGCTCGTTGATGCTGGGCTCGAGCTCTTCGCGGGTCGGCAGGCGACTCATGGAACCGCGAAAGGCCTCGTCCTGGCGAGTCATCCAGGCAGGGACGTTGCGCAGGCGGTTGGCATCCATGTTGCGGGTGGCGAGCTGGCGGGATGAGCTGCTGTTGCGCACTTCGATCTCGTCGCCGGGCTTCACCTGGAAGCTGGGGATGTCGACCTTCTGGCCGTTTACCAGGATGTGCCCGTGGTTGACAAACTGGCGAGCAGCCTTGCGCGTCTTGGTGAAGCCGAGTTGATAGACAATCGAGTCGAGACGCGTTTCGAGGAGCTGAAGGAAAATGGTGCCGGTGACGCCGCGCTGGCCTTTCGCTCGGTCGAAGGTACGGCGGAACTGCTTTTCCATGAGGCCGTACATGAAGCGAAGCTTCTGCTTCTCGCCCAAGCCGATGGAGTACTCGGACTGCTTGCGACGCAGGCGAGGACCGTGCTGGCCAGGTGGATAGTTACGCTTCTCCAGGGATTTGCTGGAGCCGAAAATGGGCTGACCGAAGCGTCTGCTGATCTTGGTAGTAGGTCCGGTGTAACGAGCCATGTTTAGGAAATCGAAGATTGAAAATTGAAGATTGAAAATCGTCCGGCACTAGACGCGGCGGCGCTTTGGCGGGCGGCAACCGTTGTGCGGAATGGGCGTCGTGTCAGTGATGGAAGCGATTTCCAGGCCGAGGGTCTGAAAGGCGCGGATGGCGGAGTCGCGTCCCATGCCTGGGCCCTTGACTTCGATGATCACTTCCTTGAGGCCGTGGGACATGGCTGCCTTGGCGGCGTTTTGGGTAACGACCTGAGCCGCATAAGCGGTGGACTTGCGGGAGCCGCGGAAATTCATCTTACCGGCGCTGGCCCAGGATATGGTGTTTCCCTTCAAGTCGGTGATAGTGACGATGGTATTGTTGAAAGTGGCGCTAACCTTGGCAATGCCGGTCGTGACATTCTTGCTGCCCTTGGCCTTGCGGATCTTCAGGTCGCCAATCTCTTCCTTCAGAAGGTCCTGAGCGGTGGGCTGCTTTTTAACGCCGCCTACTAGCTCCTCAACCTCGGGCTTCTCCGCCTCTTCGCTGGCAGGAGCCTGCGCTGCAACTGCTTCCTTCTCTTCTACCTTGTCGTTTTCTTCTTCAGCCATGACTGTTGATTCCTAAAAGTGGACTACTTGCGGAGCGATCCGATGGTCTTGATTTTTCCCTTGCGGGTACGGGCGTTGGTCTTGGTGCGCTGGCCGCGAACGGGAAGCCCACGACGGTGGCGGAGACCTCGGTAGCAGTTGATCGCCTGCAGGCGCTTCATGCTGGCCGCCAGCTCGCGGCGCAGGTCGCCTTCGACCACGAACTGGAGATCCTGGATCTTGGCCATTATGGCATTGATCTGCTCTTCGTCCAAATCCTTGGCGCGCATGTCCGGATCTATGCCGGTTTCCTTCAAGATGGCCTTCGAGCGTGTGGGTCCGACTCCATATATATAGCGGAGGGAATACTCGAGCTTCTTATTGGCTGGGATGTCTACGCCTAAAATACGTGGCATGATGATCTGGCAAGTTGTTGGTTATGAAAAAATTGCGCGACTTTTCAAGCTGTGTCGCAGTGGTTTAGGCCATAAAAGCCAAGAGTTGGTGGAACAAAATGCTCCCCCTCAAAAGCGGATGGGCAGAGGAAAAAGAGCAAGGAAATGACCTGCGGAAGTTGCAAAGTAAAGAACTAATTTGTGGCAGTTTGCAGGAACCAAGCGAGCAGTCCTACGCCGAAGATTATCAGCACTGCGATGTAGAGCGGACCGACGTTTTTGAACTCGGTCGCACCGCTGAGAGCGGCCTCCTTGGAGCGGCCCTGGCTACGTCCGCGAATGCGGCCTTTCTTGAGAAATCCGTCGTAGTGGCGCTGCAGGAGGTGAGTCTCGATTTGCTTCATGGTATCGAGCGCCACGCCTACCGCGATGAGCATGCCGGTACCGCCGAAGAAAATGGCGACGCGCATCGGAATGCCGTAAGTAAATAGAAGCACGTCAGGGAAGACGGAGATGATGGTCAGGAAGATAGCGCCGGCCAGCGTGAGGCGCGTCATGACGAAATCCAGGAACTGGGCAGTAGGCTGGCCTGGACGGACGCCCGGAACGTAGCCGCCGTATTTCTTGAGATCGTCGGCGATCTGGATCGGACGGAACATCACGGACACCCAGAAGTAGCTGAAAAAGAGGATCATCAAACCGAAGATCACATAGTAGGTCTTCGATCCGTGGGCCAAGTAGATCGATAGGTCGACCAGCCAGCGTTGATCCAAGGCAGCGCCGATCTGCGAGATTATCTGCTGCGGAAAGGTCAGCAGGGCCGAGGCGAAGATCACCGGCATGACTCCAGAGTAGTTGACCTTCAAAGGCATGAAGGAGCTCTGACCGCCATAGACCTTGCGACCGACGACACGCTTGGCGTACTGCACGGGTATCTTGCGAACCGCTTGGATAACCATGACCAGGCCGGCGGTCACCAGGACGAGCAGAGCTGCCAGGAGCAGGCCGTGGCCGAACACGAGCTTCTGCACGCCGACGGGACCGAAGAACAGGTCGTAGGTCGCCTTGGCCGCGCCAGGCAAGTCGGCGATGATGCCGACGGTGATGAGAATGGAAATGCCGTTGCCGATGTTCAGCTTGGTGATCTGCTCCCCTATCCACATGAGCAGCACAGTGCCGGCGGTGAGGAATATGACCGAAGTGATGAGGAACCAGGTCTGGTCGATGATCACGATCTGCCCGTAGGTTCCGACGGAAAAGCCTTGGAAGAGCGTCTCCGGATTCTGGAGACCGAGAATCAGCAATACCGACTGGACCAGACAGATGGCCACCGTGGCGTAGCGCGTGTACTGGCTGATCTTCTGACGGCCGGTTTCGCCCTCCTGCTGGAGACGCGAGAGCGCCGGGAAGACGGCTCCCATGAGCTGGAAGATGATCGACGCGGAAATGTAGGGCATGATGCCCAAGGCGAAAACCGCCCCGCGCAGAAAGGCCCCGCCGGTAAACATGTTGTACAGTCCGACGATACCGCCACCGCCTTCCGCCGTCTGGGCGGCGAAGTAGTCCTGCAGGGGCTGCATGTCCAAGCCTGGCAGGGGAATGTTCGCGCCAATGCGGGCGATGAACAAAAGGGAGAGCATCAGGAAGATCCGCTGACGTAGTTCAGGGATCTTCAGACAGTTGGTGAACGCGGAAAGCATGCCGAGGGGGTTTTAGAGGCGCGACGATTGAACTAGGCTCCGGCGACGATCGCTTCGCCGCCCGCCTTTTCGATCTTCTCTTTGGCGGAGGCGCTGAACTTCTCGGCGGTAATCTTGAGTGCCTTGGAGAGTTCGCCTTCGCCGAGGATCTTGAGAGGCTTGTCGTTGCTGCGGACGAGGCCCGCCTTGACCAGAGCTTCGCGATTCACCTCGGTCACGGAGTCGTCGAGCTTGGCCAATTCGGCCACGTTCACGCTCTCGTACTCGGTGCGGAAGTTCTTGTTGTTGAAGCCGCGGATCGGGAGCCGGCGAAAGATGGGCATCTGGCCGCCTTCGAAACCGATGCGGATGCCGCCGCCGGAGCGAGCGGTCTGGCCCTTGCCGCCGCGTCCGCAAGTCTTGCCGTGGCCGTTGCCTTCGCCGTTGCCGACGCGCTTGCGACGATGGGTCGCGCCTTTGACGTTGGAGAGGGAGTGGAGTCTCATGGTGAGCTGTTCCTTTCAGAAGTTTGATTAGCCTCGCAGACGCTTGTAGTCTTCGTGGGTCTTGAGTTTCTTGAGTCCCGCGAGGGTCGCCAGGACGATAGCATTCGGATTGTTGGAGCCGAGGGACTTGGTGAGCACGTTGTGCACGCCAGCCGCTTCGAGCACGGCGCGAACGCCGCCACCGGCGATGATGCCGGTACCCGTGGTAGCAGGACGGAGGAGAACCTTGCCGCCATCGAATTCGCCGAGGACTTCGTGAGGGATAGTGTCGCCCTTGAGCTTAACGGTCTCGAGCTGCTTGCGAGCCTGCTCGGTGCCTTTGCGGATGGCTTCGGGAACTTCGTTGGCCTTGCCATAGCCGACGCCTACTTGACCCTTCTGGTCGCCAGCGACCACGAGAGCGGAAAAGCTGAAGCGACGACCGCCTTTGACGACCTTGGCGCAACGGTTGATGAAAACGACCTTCTCGAAAATGCCGTCGTCCACCTCTTCGCGCTGAGGGCCACGGCCGCGATTGCCGCCAGGGCCACGGTTACCGCCCGGGCCGCGATTGCCTCCAGGGCCACGGTTGCCGCCGGGGCCACGACCACGATTGTCGCCTTGACCGCTGTTGGATGGAGTAGCGTTTTCTGCTGGCTTGGCTTCGGGTGCCGGCGTTGCTGCGGGAGCGCTTGTTTCTGTTTCTGAGCTCATAGGGCGATTTAGAAGTCTAGGCCGGCCTCACGAGCGGCTTCTGCAAATGTCTTGACGCAGCCGTGGTAGCGGCGGCCGTTGCGATCGAACACGACCTTTCCAATTCCAGCTGCCTTGGCCTTCTCGCCGAAAGCCTTGCCGAGAGCGGCGGCGCCCTTGACGTTGGCAGCGAGCTTCTGCTCGCGCAGGTCTTTGCCGAGGGTGGAGAGGAAGGCGAGAGTCTTGCCCTGCTGGTCGTCGATGGCTTGGGCGTAGATATGCTTGCCGCTGAGGTGAAGGCTGAGGCGGGGACGCTCTGGAGTGCCGATCACTTTCTTGCGGATGCGCCAGCGGCGCTTCTGAGCGAGATCGTTTTTCTTCTGAATTTTCATCTTTGAACGCTTCTTGTTTGGTTTGCGGTTCTAGCTTCGTCTCGCGGACTAAGCGGACTTGCCCTCCTTGCGGATGACGTGATCGCCGACAATGCGGACGCCCTTGCCCTTGTAAGGCTCGATCGGGGCGAACTTCTTGATGGAAGCGGCCGCCTGCCCCACCATGTGCTTGTCGATGCCCGACACCTTGAGCTTGGTGCCGCCGTCGACGGCGATGGTCACGCCTTCGGGGACGTCGTAGTTGATGTCGTGCGAGAAGCCGAGCTTGAGGTTGAGCACCTTGCCCTTGAGGTTGGCCTGGAAGCCGACGCCCGAGATCTCGAGTTCCTTGCTGAAGCCTTCGACCACGCCTTGCACCATGTTGCTGATGATGGAGCGGGCGGTGCCGTACATGGCGTTGGCGAAGCGGCTCGAGTCGGTCGGGCTGACCTTGACCTGTCCGTCTTCGACCACGACCTTGACGGCGGGGTTGAACGTCTTCTCGAGCTTACCCTTGGGTCCTTCGACCTTCACGGTAGCGATTTTCTTGGCATCTACCTGGACGTCGATTTTGACGCCGCTGGGGATGGCGACTGGAAGTTTTCCGATTCTGCTCATGTCTGTATTCCCCCTTCGATTACCAAACGTTGCAGATGAGTTCGCCGCCGACCTTCTGGCGACGAGCGTCGCGGTCCTTCATGACGCCGGAGGGCGTGGTGAGGATGCAGACTCCGAGGCCGTTGAGCACGCGGGGGATCTCGCCACTCTTGGCGTAGAGTCGTAGTCCTGGCTTGGATACGCGGTCGATGCCGTTGATGGATGGCTCGCCATCCACGTACTTGAGGGCGAGAATCAGGGTCTTGTGGCCCTTCTCGTCCTGGCCTTCGGAGACGCCGCCGATAAAGCCCTCTTCGAGGAGGATCTTGGCGATGGCTGCCTTGAGCTTGGAGTGCGGCGCGACGCATTCGTCCTTGCGGGCGCTGGATGCGTTGCGGATGCGCGTTAGAAAGTCGCTGATTGGATCAGTGTGCATGATGGATTGCTTTTAAGTTTCGAGCCGAGCGATATCCAAACTCCCGACTCGCGATTGACTGTAGGTTGAAGGGCGAAGGGTTTGATCGGTCGTTTGGGTGGCGTCAACGACGAAGCGTCTACCAGGACGACTTAGTGACGCCGGGTATCTTGCCCTGCAGGGCGAGTTCGCGGAAAGTGAGGCGGGAGAGTCCGTAGCGGCGCATGTAGGCGCGAGGACGGCCCGTGACGTTGCAGCGGTTCTTGATGCGGACGGGAGAAGCGTTGCGAGGCAGCTTGCAGAGCTTGCGCTGCGCAACGTAGAATTCCTCGTCGGAAGTGTCCGGGTTGGCGAGCACCGCCTTCAGGGCGGCACGCTTTTCGGCGTACTTGGCGACGAGGCGCTCTCGCTTCTTGTTGCGGGCTATTGCTGATTTCTTGGCCATATCTTGAAAGGGTTAAGCGGCAGTTTCTTCTTCCTTCTTCTCCTGCTTGCGGAAGGGCATGCCGAGCAGCGAGAGCAGCTCCTTGCCTTCAGCGTCGGTCTTGGCGGTGGTGACGATGGTGAACTCGAGACCGGACTGGCTCTTGACCGCGTCGGCGGGGACTTCGGGGAAGATGGTCAGGTCGGTGATGCCGAGCGAGTAGTTGCCGTTTCCGTCGAAACGGGAGTGCACGCCGCGGAAGTCACGGATGGAGGGAAGTCCGACCGCAAGCAGGCGGTAGAGGAAGTCCCACATGCGGGAGCCGCGCAGGGTGACCTTGCAGCCGATGGGCATGCCTTCGCGCAACTTGAAGTTGGCGATGCTCTTGCGGGCGTAGGTGCGAGTGGGTTGCTGGCCGGTGATGGCGGCGAGGCGCTTAACGGCATCCTCGAGCACGGACTTGTCGGCTGCGGCGCTGACGCCGATGTTCAGCGTAACCTTTTCGATGCGGGGGATCTGCAGGTCGTTCTTGTAGCCGAGGTTCTTCTTGAGGCCGGGCGCTACGACTTCGTCGTAATGCTTCTTGAGGGCTGGTGTTTCTTGAGAGCTCATTTCGAGTGATCCGGATTTCCGTCCCGGAATGGTTTTGGTTCTCTTGTGCGGTGGCGGCCTGAAGGCCGCGAGACTGGTTTACTTTGCCTGACGGGCGTCCCACTTGGAGGCGAGCATCAGATTGGACATATGGATGGAGCCTTCGCGCTCGGCGATCTGGCCTTCGGGATTGTCCTCGGTCTTGCGCTCGTGGCGCTTGATCATCATGAGGCCTTCGACGATGGCGCGGTTCTTCTTGGGGAGGAGCTGGAGCACCTTGCCGCGCTTGCCTTTCTCCCTGCCTGCGAGCACGACGATTTCGTCGCCCTTCTTCACGTGTGTCTTGATAGCCATTTCTAGAGTACCTCCGGAGCGAGGGATACGATTTTCATGAACTTCTTCGAACGGAGCTCGCGAGCTACCGGGCCGAAGATGCGGGTTCCTCTGGGGTTGCCGTTGTTGTCGAGAATGACAATGGCATTTGAGTCGAAGCGCAGATAGCTGCCGTCCTTGCGACGGATGGGAGCCTTGGTGCGAACGACGACGGCCTTGACGACGGAGCCCTTTTTGACGGACGAGTCGACGCTGGCCTCGCGGATGTTGACCACGACGACGTCGCCTACGTCAGCCGTCTTCTTGTTCTGGCCGAGGCGGCGGATCATGTGGGCCGACTTAGCGCCGGTGTTGTCCGCTATTTTGAGTGATGAGCGTAGTTGAATCATGGTTACGTAACCTCCTTTGGTTGCCTATTCGGCTGCGGACTCCTCGGCATCCTCTTCCGCTTCGGCCTCGAACTCGGCGAGCGTCTTCTTGCCGAGCATCGGGGCGCGTTCGACTATCTGGACCAAGCGCCAGCGCTTGAGGCGGCTGAGCGGACGGGTTTCCATGATCTCGACCTTGTCGCCGAGACGGGCGGCGTTTTCCTCGTCGTGCACATGAACGACGGTCTTGCGGTTGATGACCTTGCGGTAGCGGGGATGCGGGATCTTGTAGCTGTAGGTCACCTTGATGGACTTGTTGCCCATGATGCTGGTGACGATACCGCTGAGGTCCTTGCGTGAATTGCGTGAATTTTCCATGGCCTGTTATCTAGCGTAGTTCGGGTTAGGCAGTCTGCTTCTCGGCGCGGAGCTTCTCTACGCGGATGGTTTCCATGCGAGCAATGCCCCGACGGAGGGCAGTGATCTCATGGGTCTTCTCTACTTGGCCAGTCTGCTTCTTGAGACGGAGTTCGAGAAGCTGGTCGCGGCTGTCGCGTATCTTCTTCCCGAGTTCCGCGAGGGGAAGTTCTCTGATGTCCTTGGTCTTCATGTTAAGTGGTCTCCTCTCGGATCGAAGATTTAGTCGCGATCGCGCTCGATGAAGCGGGTACGGAAGGGGATCTTGGCATCGGCGAGCGACATGGCCTGGCGGGCGACCGCGAGGGGCACGCCGGCGAGCTCGAAGAGCACGACGCCTGGCTTGATGGCGGCGACGTAGTGGTCAACCGGTCCCTTGCCCTTACCCATGCGGGTTTCGAGCGGCTTCTTGGTAATGGGCTTGTGAGGGAACACTCGGATCCAGAGCTTTCCCTTGCGCTTCATGTGGCGGGTGATGGCGACACGGGCGGCCTCGATCTGGCGGCCGGTGAAGTGTCCACGATCGAGAGCCTGGATGGCATAGTCGCCAAAGGATATGGTGTCGCCGCCCTTGGCATTGCCGCGCAGGCGTCCCTTGTGGGCCTTGCGGTACTTGGTGCGAGATGGTGTGAGTGGAGGCATGGCTCGTTACGGTTTGGCTCTTAGTCTTCCTTGTTGAATATCCAGCACTTGATGCCGATGATGCCGTAGACAGTGCGGGCTTCGGCGGTGCCGTAGTCGATTTCCTCGCGCAGCGTGTGAAGGGGCACGGAGCCCTGGCGCTGCACTTCGGTACGAGCGATGTCCGCTCCACCGAGACGGCCGCCGACCTGGATCTTTATGCCCTTAGCGCCGAGCGACATGGTGATCTGCACGGCTTTCTTCATGGCGCGGCGGAAGGAGATGCGGCGCTCGAGCTGCAGGGCGACGTTTTCGGCCACGAGGGCTGCGTCGAGCTCGGGCTTCTTGACTTCCTGGATGTCGAGAAGGATCTCCCTGCCGGTGGCCTTGGAGAGCTCGTCCTTGATCTTCTCGATCTCCTGGCCCTTGCGTCCGATTACGATGCCGGGACGGGCGGTGAAGATCTTGACGCGGACGCGGTTGGAGGCGCGCTCGATGAAAATGCGGGGCACGCTGGCGTACTTGAGCTTCTCCATCAGCTTGGAGCGGATGATGTGATCCTCGTGCAGCGTGTCGGCGAACTCGTTCTTGCGGGCGAACCAGCGGGACTGCCAGTTGCGGTTGACGGAGAGGCGGAATCCTATCGGATGCGTTTTCTGACCCATGTGTGCGTTTTGCTAGAGGTTGTCTGACAGGACGATGCGGATGTGGGACATGCGCTTCTTGCGCTTGGCGACGCCGCCGCGAGCGGCTGCCTTGAAGCGCTTGAGGGCGGGCCCCTGCTCCACGGTGGCTTGCTCTACGACGAGGGAGTCGCCGGAGAGGTCGTGGTTGTTTTCCGCGTTGGCGATGGCGGACTGCAGCGTCTTGGAGAGCAGAGCGGCCGACTTGCGCGGGATGAACTTGAGCAGCTCGAGGGCGGAGTTCGCGTTCTTGCCGCGGATGACGCGGGCGACCTCGATCACCTTCTTGGGCGACATTCGAGCGTATTTGGTGCGTGCTTGTACTTGCATGGCTGGTGTGGCTCCTTTCGCGGGCTGCTATTTCTTGCTGCCGCCGTGCGCCTTGAAGGTGCGCGTCTGGGAGAATTCGCCCAGCTTGTGATTCACCATGTTTTCGGTCACATGGACAGGTATGAACGCCTTGCCGTTGTGAACATTGAAGTTTAGACCTACGAAGTCTGGTGTGATGGTAGAACGGCGAGACCAAGTTTGGATCGGCTTGCGATCATTATTTGCCTGAGCTGCTAGCACCTTCTTCTCGAGACTGGGGTCGATGAAATATCCTTTTTTTGCTGAACGCATGTTCTCTGTTCCTCTCTTATTTGTTCTTCATTTTCCGTCCGTTGCGACGGACGAGGATTAGGCTGTTGCTCTCCTTGGACTTGCGACGGGTCGGGAAGCCTTTGGCGAGCTGTCCCCAGGGGGATACCAGCATCTGACGGCCGCCGCCGCCCTTGCTCTTGGCCTCGCCACCGCCGTTGGGATGGTCGACCGGATTCATGACAACGCCGCGAACACGGGGACGCTTGCCGAGCCAACGGCTGCGGCCGGCCTTGCCGACGATGACGTTCTTGCGCTCGGAGTTGCCGACGGCGCCGATGGTGGCCATGCACTTCTTGCTGACCAGACGAAGTTCGCCGGAGGGCAGCTTGATCTGGGCGTTGTCGCCTTCGAGGTTGATAAGCTCGATGGCGTTGCCTGCCGAGCGGGCGAGCTGGGCGCCCTTGCCGGGGAGCAGCTCGACGGCGTGGACCTTGGTAGTGGGCGGGATGAACTCGAGCGGCATGGCGTTGCCGGCCTCGAAGGCGATCATCTTCTGCGAAGAGAGAACCTTGTCACCTGCCTTCAGCCCGGATGGAGCGATGATGTAGCGCTTTTCGCCATCCGCGTAAGCCACGAGGGCGATGTAGGCGGAACGGTTGGGATCGTACTCGATCGCCTGCACCTTGCCGGGAATGTCGAACTTGTTGCGCTTGAAGTCGATAACGCGGTAGAGCTGCTTGTGCCCTCCGCCTCGTCGGCGCATGGTGATGCGGCCGTAGCAGTTGCGGCCGGCCTTCTTGTTCTTGGGAGTGGTCAGGGCCTTCTCCGGGCGCTTGTTGGCGACATCCTTGGTCTGGATCTGAGCGAAGCGCTGAGTGGGGGTGACGGGATTGAAACTCTTGATAGCCATGTCGAATGATCTCCTGGAGCTTAGACGATTTCGATGGTGTCGCCCTGCTTGAGGGTCACGATCGCCTTCTTGATGCCGGCGCGACGCGTGGTCTTGCCGGTCTTGCGGTTGCGACGCGGCTTGCCGATCTGGTTCATGACGTTGACCCGCTTGACGGTGACGTCGAATACCTTCTCAACGGCGGCCTTGATGCTGCCTTTGCTGGCGTCCTTGAAGACTTCGAAGGTGTACTGCCCGATCTCGGATGACTGGGCGTTGGTCTTCTCGGTCAGGCGTAGCGACTTGATGATCTTGTCGGTGTGAATCATTTCGAGTCTCCTTTCGCTCGCTCGATCAGCGTTTCGAGGCCGGAACGCGTGACGATGATAGTTTGGAACTGGCAGAGGTCCGAGACGCTGACATAGGCGGCTTCCTCCAGATCGATCCCGGCGATATTGCGCAGGGCGAGGATGGAGGTGTCGCTGAACTCCTTGTCGAGGACAAGCGCCTTGCCCTTAGGAGCGATGCTGCGAACCAGCTTGGCAGCAACGCTGGTTTTCGCGGGAGCGATGTCGAGGGACTCTACTACCACAAGCGAGCCGTCGCTGACCCGGTCAAACAGGGCACGGCGGAAAGCGAGGGAGCGGACCTTCTTGTTAATCTTCTTGGAGTAGTCGCGAGGCTTGGGGCCGAAGACCACGCCACCGCCGACCCAGATGGGGGAACGGGTGGAGCCGGCTCGAGCTCGGCCGGTGCCCTTCTGCTTCCAGGGTTTCTTGCCACCGCCACGCACTTCGGCGCGGGTCTTGGAATTGGCGCTGCCTTGGCGAGCGTTGGCCGCCTGGGCGACGACCACTTCCTTGACTGCCTGGAGGCCTTTATCGCCTTCGAACGCGGGAAGTCCTTCGAATTCCGCTTCGCCGTTGGCACTGCCGTCGTTGTTGAAAAGCTTAATCTTCATGATCAGTCAGTCTCCTCCCTTACTTCTTGGCCTTGATCGCGGAGCGGATCATCACCGTGTCGCCATTGGCGCCTGGGATGCCTCCCTTGACTAGGATGAGGTTCTTCTCGGCGTCGATGCTGACGATCTCGAGATTCTGGATGGTGCGCTGCTTGGCTCCCATGTGGCCCGGCATCTTCTGGTTCTTGAAGACGTGGCCCGGCCATTGGCAGAGACCGATGGAGCCGATGCGGCGGTGGAACATCGAACCGTGGGAGGCGGGACCGCCCTTGGTGTTGAATCGCTTCATGACGCCGGCAAAGCCCTTGCCTTTGGTGGCGCCGATGACGTCGACCTTCTTGCCGACTTCGAACTTGCTTACGTCGAGCACGTCGCCTGCGGCGATGTCGATAGCGGAATCGCTGCGCACTTCGCGGATGACGCGAGGAGCAGTGGCGACGCCTGCCTTCTTGGCGTGGCCGAGAGCTGCCTTGCCCGCGTTCTTATCCTTCTTGGCTCCGAAGCCGATCTGGATAGCGTTGTAGCCGTCCGACTCGACGGTCTTGACCTGCATGACCGGGCAGGGGCCGGCTTGCAGGACGGTGACAGGGACGACTTGGTTGTCGCTGCCATAAACCTGGGTCATGCCCAGCTTTTTGCCTAATAGCGTGTAGTTCATAGTTCTAAGAGGTAGGTGGAGGCAGGACTGCCGCCGTTTTTAGTAGACCCACATTAGCGTCCCACGAGCGCAGGACGAAATTGTTCTGTTTAGTGTATCCGCTTCTTCTATACGTTAATGGTGATGTCGACTCCGGAGGGGAGATTGAGCTTCTTGAGCTCATCGACGGTTTGGGCAGTCGGCTCGACGATGTCCAACAGGCGCTTGTGCGTGCGAATCTCGAATTGCTCCATCGACTTCTTGTCGACGTGCGGAGATCGGTTGACGGATACCTTCTCGATGCGCGTGGGCAGGGGAACCGGTCCGGAAACGCGAGCGCCGGAGCGCTTGGCAGTATCCACGATTTCCGACGCGGACTGATCGATTACTCGATAGTCGAAACCTTGAAGTCTGATACGGATTTTCTGTCCTGTCATGTTCGTACGGTAGAATTGGCGAGAGGCCTAGAAGAGGCCCTGATTGACGATTTTCTGAAGGATGTTCGGCGGAACCGCCTCGAAATGGGATGGCTCCATGGCATAGTTGGCCCGACCCTTGGAGAGCGAACGCACGTCGGTCGCGTAGCCGAACATGGTCTCGAGCGGCACGCTGGCGGAAACGTTGGCGAGGGCGCCCCTGCTCTCCATGTTGAGAATCTGCCCGCGGCGACGGTTGAGGTCGCCAATCACGTCGCCCTGGAATTCCTCGGGCGTGGAGACTTCGACCTTCATGATCGGTTCGAGGAGCACGCACTCGGCTTTTTGCAGGGCGTCCTTCAGGGCGAAGATGCCAGCCATCTTGAAGGCGGCTTCCGAGGAGTCGACTTCGTGGAAGGAGCCGTCGACGATGCGTACTTTCAAATCAACTACAGGATAGCTGGCCACGACCCCGTTGCGGGTCGCTTCCTTGATGCCGTCCATGGTTGGCTTGATGAACTCCTTGGGGATGGAACCGCCGACCGTCTCGTTGACGATTTCCAGGCCCTTGCCAGCCTCCTGGGGCTCGATCTTGATGACCGCATGGCCGTACTGCCCCTTGCCGCCGGACTGGCGAACGAACTTCCCTTCCCCATCGGCCGCCTGGGTGATCGTTTCCTTGTAGGCGATCTGCGGCTTGCCGGAATTGGCTTCAACCTTGAACTCGCGGAAAAGGCGGTCGCGGATGATTTCGAGGTGAAGCTCGCCCATGCCGGAGATAATCGTCTGACCGGTTTCCTCGTTGGAGGATACCACGAAAGTCGGATCCTCTTCGGACAAGCGGGCCAAGCCGACGGACATCTTGTCCTGATCGGCCGAGGTCTTCGGCTCGATCGACATGGAGATGACAGCTTCGGGGAACGTGGGCGGCTCAAGGGCCAAACCTAGGTTCTTTTCGGCGAGCGTGTCGCCTGTAGCCACATTCTTGATACCGACTACCGCGCAAATATCGCCGGAGCGAACTTGCTCCAGGTCTTCGCGACTGTCGGCCTTCATCTGGAGGATGCGACTGACGCGTTCGGACTTGCGGGTGCGGGGATTGTAAAGCAGGTCGCCCTTCTTGATCGTGCCGCTGTAGACGCGGACGAAGACGAGCTTGCCGACATAGGGATCGCTCCAAAGCTTGAAGGCCAAAGCGGCGGCCTTGCCGGCGTCGTCAGCCTCGATCTCGACAATGGAATCGTCTTCGGCATGGCCTGGCATAGCCGGCATGTCGAGCGGGCTGGGCAAGTAGTTGACGACCGCGTCGAGCACGCTTTGCACGCCCTTGTTCTTGAAAGCGGAACCAGGGATAACGCCGACGAACTGTAGAGAGACGGTTGCCTTGCGGATCGCCAGCACAAGCTGGTCGCCAGAAATCTCTTCGCCGCCCAGATAGGCCTCAGCAAGCTCGTCGTCGCACTCGGCAACAGCCTCGATAAGCGACTCGCGATAGGAAGCGACCTCGGCAGCCATCTCGGAGGGGATGTCGATCTCGATAACATTGACTCCCATGGGGTCGGATTCGTCGAACTTGAAAGCGTTGTTGCGCACCAGATCGACCAATCCGGAAAAATCCTCCCCTTCCCCGATGTTAAGCATCAGCGGATGGGCGTTCGCTCCCAGCTTGCTACGCATGTCCTCGACGGCGGCCAGGAAGTCGGCGCCAACGCGATCCATCTTGTTGATGAAGGCGATACGGGGAACGTGGTACTTGTCAGCCTGGCGCCAAACGGTTTCAGACTGGGGCTGCACCCCTGCGACGGCACAAAAAACTGCGACTGCTCCATCGAGCACTCGCAGCGAACGTTCTACCTCAGCGGTGAAATCAACGTGGCCTGGCGTATCGATAATGTTCACGAGGTGATCGACCCCCTTGAACGGACCGAAGCGCGGTTTCCAACGACAGGAAATGGCGGCAGACGTAATGGTGATGCCGCGCTCGCGCTCCTGCTCCATGAAATCGGTCACGGCGTTGCCGTCGTGCACCTCGCCGATCTTGTGAACTACGCCCGTGTAATAAAGAATGCGTTCCGTAGTCGTGGTCTTCCCTGCATCGATGTGCGCCGCGATGCCAATGTTACGCGTCCACTCCATCGGCACCGGTCTGTCGGCGCCGTTTCTGGGCGAATGCTCTGTGAGGGAGACTGACATTTACAAAGAACAAAACGAGATCCGGGATTACCAGCGGAGGTGGGCAAAAGCTCGATTGGACTGGGCCATCTTGTGGGTGTCGTCCTTCTTCTTCACTATCGAGCCGGTGTTATTGTAGGCATCGATGATTTCCAAAGCCAGAGCCTCTCTCATGGGGAGACCCCGTCGGGCGGCCGCGGCGTTTACGATCCAGCGAAAGGCAAGCGACTCCTGGCGATCGTAGGAAATCTCGACCGGCACCTGATAGGTCGCGCCACCGACGCGGCGGCTCTTCACCTCGAGGCGAGGACGGGCGTTTTCCAAAGCGCCGAGCAGCAGGTCGATCGGGTCGCCCTTGCCGAGCTTCTCCGCAACGCGCTCGAACGCGGAATAGACGATACGTTCCGCGAGGGTCTTCTTGCCGTCGCGCATGACGGTGTTGACCAGACGGCCAACCAAGGGGCTGCCGTAACGGGCGTCCGGCTTGGCCGGTCTCTTATTAGCTCTTCTGCGACGTGACATGGTCTAAAAACTCTCCTTACTTCTTGTCCTTCGGGCGCTTGACTCCGTACTTGGAGCGGCTACGGCGACGCTTTTCCACGCCTTGAGCATCGAGGGTGCCGCGTACTATATGATAGCGTACGCCAGGCAAGTCTTTCACACGACCGCCACGAACGAGCACGATGCTGTGCTCCTGAAGATTGTGCCCCTCGTCCGGAATGTAGGCGATCACCTCGTAGCCGTTGGTAAGACGGACCTTAGCCACTTTGCGGATAGCCGAATTCGGCTTCTTAGGCGTACGGGTCATTACCTGCACGCACACGCCGCGACGAAACGGGTTCGACTCCAAGGCGCGCGACTTGGACTTGGCCCGGATCACTTGGCGACCCTTTCGGACTAGCTGGTTAATAGTAGGCATGGTGGTGAAATTTTGAGAAAAGAGCGTGACGGTATCGTAAGAAGTAAGCCCGGCAAGTATTTTCTACCGGAAAAGAATAAAAAGCAGAACGCGGCAAAAACCCTGCCGTTTCATGCTATTTTCCAAGACGCTTCTGGGCGGTTTCTCTGAAGGAGAAGCCTATGGAGCGGAAATCGGGAGCGAGGTGTGTGAAGCCAGGAAGCTAGCCAGGCAAGCAGAATATGCAAAAGATAGCCCTCAAGCGATAATCAGATGGGAGAGACTTATACAAATAAAGTAAGAAGAGCAGAATCTAACCCTTGCACAGGATACTAGTCGGAGTTGTCCCAGACCTTGGCCCGACCTTCCTCGAGGCGCCAGTCCGCATCGAACACCCCAAGGGCGACGGCGGCGTTGGTCTTGAGATCGATCTCCGACAGGGCGAAGTCAAAGCTGCGATTGGCGAGGATCTCCGCATAGTAGCACTTCATCGACTGGCCGGCCTCGACATAGACGTAGCGTTCCGGATTCAGAGGATTCGGGCAGATGGCCTCCAGGAAAAGGGAGTCGCCCCGCCACGAACGGTCAGCGACCCGAGCTCCCGAGTCGTCGAGGCCGAAGGGCAGCGAGTCAGCCATGCGGGCCAGGACCGCGTTCTCCCGCTCGTTGCCGATCAGCCAAAGGCTGCGCCTGCCGATGTCCTCAGCGGTCACCTCCGCATCGGCCTTCACCTCGAATATCCCCCAGGACCACTGGCCCACGTCCGAGCCTAGCCTGTGTCTCACGATGCACTTGGCCCTCTCGAAAAGAATATGCTCCATCTCAGGATCCTGGGTGCCGTAGACGATCAGGAAGCCTTCCTTCTCGATATCGCCTATCGGTCCCTGAAGGCCCGGCCTCTTCCGCAAGACTCCCTCGACAGACGCGCGGTCGCCAACAGCCCATTGGGCTCCCCTTCTTTCAATGTAGAGCTTTTCGCCGACATCGATTCCAGCCAAAGGCAGAGGCTGGCCATCGACGGAAAGCGAGACCGATTCTCCGACCGAACCGCCCAGCCTCCCCAGGTCCATGGAAAAGGCCTGCAGGTTCGAGGTCTGTATGTTCCATTCGGAAAAGCGCAGCTGCCTGCTTGCCTTGAAGGAGAACGGCTCCCAGTCGCGCGTCTTCTCTTCGGCCTCGACGCCGTAGGCCTTCCCATATCTCAAGCTGTCGTTAGTCACGAAAAAGGAAGAGGGGACGCGTCCGTTCCTCTTCGGACTGATCGCCATCTCGGGAACCAGCCTGCCGGGAATGTCGTGGCCGGCTCCGGGCACGACATCAAACTGGTATCCATATTGCGGATTCTCGACCATCCGATGCAACAAGGCGGCGTTCCTCAAGTTGCGACGGTCCTTTTCTCCCACGATCACGCAAAGAGGCATGTTACACAAGTTGACGGCCTTGTCCTCGAAGCCGCCGGTCAGCCAGCGGAAATGGTTATCGTCGCCATACAGGCTCCTGGCCCGCTCCGGATCGAGAGGCCGACGAATAGCGGGACCCTTGGCGTAGACCAGCGAAGGCCTGTCGGTCCACCGCGAGGCGAAGAGGAAAGCCGAACGAGCGCCGACAGATATGCCGCGCAGCCTCACGTCGCCCGCGCTCTCCGGAAACCGTCGCCCTATCCAGTCTAGAACATGGAGATACTCCTCGTCGCCCAGCGTCTCGAAGCTGTTTCCCCGACCGTGCAGCTGGATCCAGATCCCGTCGCCGCTGGTCTTCTGCAAAGGAAGCAGGCCCTCCGAAAACTCCAAGTGCCTGGCCAGCACGTTCAACCGCGAAAAGCCGCGCTTGTTCTCGAAGTGAGGCCGAATCCATATCGGATAGCGGACCGCCGGATCGAATTCCTTCGGCAGCTCCAGCTGGAAGAACTGCCACGAGCCATCGGACTGGCTCCGCCAAGGCTGGTGATAGTAGTGCAGGGCGTCGCCGCTTCCGAACCGACCGCTCGCCCAAAGCTTCGCATGCCTGATGAACATGTCCGAATAGCGGTCGAGAGTCGCCTTGTCCTCGTGGAAAGGGAGATAGTGGTAGTGCTCGACGTCCCGGTTCCGCTCATGGCCATAGTGCCGCAACAGCTCCTCCGCAGACTCCCGGTACATCGCGGCCATGCCCAACACCGGCGGGGAAAGGGAAGCCATAAGATACCCCGGCAGAGCACTCTCGAGTCGGCGGCGGCCCTCTTCCACCAGAAGCTCCAGATCGATCTCGAGCCTCTCCCCTAGGAGATCGACTTCCACCGCAAGTTCCAAAGGCCCCTCGCCCCCCTTCTCATCCATCCAGGTGGCAGTCGGGAAGGAGCGCTTCAGAAAAAGGAATCTCCCGCCGGCACTCCTGCCCAGCGGAAAGCTGCCGACATCCCTTCCACCAAGCCTTAAGGCCAAGGACGGCAGCACCTCCTCTTTCCAAAGCTCGGCCGGAACCTTCACGTCCAACTCGACCCACGAGCGCCCCTGGAAATAAAACTCCTTCGCCCACACGTCGGCACGAGAGGGATCCGCCTTTTCGCCAAGCGTCGCCTTAGGGAAGCGGTCGGGATTCAATATCATCCAGTCGACCGTCGTACCCGACCCATGGCGTCGCAGCCCAAGGGTCCTGCCGTTCCTCTCCTCTCGTCCGTCCGCGTCGTAAAGCTTGTAGCCGAAACGGATGGGCTTTCCCACGGAGGGGGAGAATCCCGCCAGGGCTTCCCAAGAAATTCGCCCTTCGACGATCCAGCCTTCGGAAAACCGGCCGGAGGCGATCGTCACGCCTTCTTCGATACGCCCTTCGTGGTTCCAGAAATGCCAGCCGCCGCCTTCCGCCGGGCTGATCAAGCCATGCAGGACTCCTTGCGGAGAAGGCCTCACTCCCTTCACCAGGATCTCGTGCGTGCCCTCGTCCAGCAGGCCGCTCTCGAAGACGATTCGGGAGGAGGAATGACCCAGGCTGAACAGATCCACAGTCCGAACCTTCCGTCCGTTCAGGAAAACGTCATATAATCCCCCACGCGCAAAAAGGGAGGTCGCAAAGCTTATCCTCCTGCCCGAGAACGACAGCGCCACCGAAGCGCCTCGCTCCCCCTTTGCAACCTCGCTGACTGTGCCCAGATGGACCCCAGGGACTCCTTCCCTCCGCCTCCAGCCGATGTCGGAATAGACGATTCTCCCGTCCCCGTCGTCGATCCTCTCTTGCGACCCATCCGCGTCCTCGACCAGAAAGTAGTCGAATTCCATGTTCTGAAACCGGGCCATCGGATTCTTGATTCCCGCATCGAGCCCCCGCACATCGACGAACAACTCCAGGCAGTCCTGGTCGCGAAACGCCTCAGAGCCCTTAGCCGGAGCATGCAGGACTTCGTCGTGGACCTTCGCAGCGAAATACAGACCGTCCTCGCTCCATCCAGAATGGAAGAGCGCCGAAAACGAAGTCTCGAACGGCAAGTTGCAGCCTAGAACCTCGAAGTGGCTGCCCCCCCAATCCGAAAGCTCGCCGTCAACGACAATTTCACAGCTAAGTTTGGATAGGCTTTCACCAACAAATATTGAAGCATCCGAAGAACTTAAAACAGGCAACAAGAACAGTCCACATCTACGCAAAGGCACCAGCTTCATAGACAACAAACTCGGAAATATCCTAAAACCTGAACCAACAGCTTGAACCAGCATATTAACACATAAAATTATGATTTAAGCACAGACCCTAGACCAGCATGACTCACTTAGATCCATCGCCATCCGACAACTCAGTCGCCTCCTCCCAAAAAGGAAGTATTCATACGCAAATAAGTAATCTAATCTATATAAATCCTTAAAACAACTGACAACACTCACTTAACCTAACCCTAACAGTAATACTGAAACGGCAGCAAGCTGGCATCGAAGAATTCTTGGTGATATTTAATACTCTCTGTTCCCCCCACCAAAACATCAAGACTCCATAATTTTATTGTTCAAAATAGCCATAGGATTTTTCACACTCCAGTCAGAATTCACATTCAGCATCTTTTCGCATCCATACCGACACTAACCCAAATAATTCAAAATAAAATCCTCCGCACAGATTGGACGTGAACCTAACCGTACGAATTGAGGATTATTTTTCATCAGTTCCAATGCCTCATCTTTCGCCAAAACAATTTCCAAAACACTTTTGTCTTCCTTGAGAAAACGACCTTTCTCGAGATTCATTAAACACTTTCCCACTATTTTATAAACATTCTCCTTGGAAACCTCAACAAGAAGGTAATCTGATTTTATAGATTCAGCACTTACCAGTTTACAAAAAGATCCGCAATTTAGCCTAAGGTAGCTTTGAACAATATTCTCCAAATCGCTAATGGTGTGGGTCGCCATTATCACAGTTCCTCCGTTCTTTTTATATTTGATCAGTTTTTCTTTTAGGTTGTAACGAGTTTTGAGATCTAAACCAGAAAAGGGCTCATCCATAAGCAATATTTTCGGTTGCGAGGATAAAGCCAGCAGAACCCTTGTCTTCATGACAGTCCCCTTTGACATTTTTGATACGGGAACTTCAAGATTCAATTCGAACTCATCCTGAAGTTGCCGCGCAATGCGTTTATTCCACCTATAGAATAACGTAGCGTAATATCGTTCAAGTTGGCGCAAATTCATCCACAGCGGCATAGGGCTCTGCTCCGTCAAGAACTGCAACTCTTGCTTTTCCTTTAAAGAGAATCTCGCTGGCGGCTTTCCGAACACTTCAACCGTCCCAGAATTAGGACCCATCAGTCCCGATAATATTTTCAAAAATGTGGTTTTACCAGAACCATTTTCGCCGACTACTGAATGGATCATTCCTTGAGAAAATTCTGAATCCACCTGGTTCAACACACTCAATTTTCCGTATGTTTTGCACAGATTTCTGGTAATGACGATCGATTTTTTCATATTCTATCGATTATAGCGTATACGACTAGAGCAAGCGGCACCAAAAAAGAGATCGACAAACTTAGCGTTCGGACTTGAAACTTATACTGTATATATATAGAAACAACATACCCCAAAGACGCCAGTAAAACACAGAAAGATTGAGTTGCACTGTATTCCTGGAAAACAAGGTCAGTAAAAATCGACAAACTGTAGGCCTGGCCATCTATCAAATTTACCTTAAGCAACAAGATATAATACATACTCCAAAACACGAATAACATAAAAAACGTCAAAAACGCACTAGACAACACATTAGATATCGAAGCATAGCAAAGAGCAATAAACAGCAACTTAGAAAAGTTTCCAAACGTTAATACAAAAGAAAAATTGTTTTGAAAAAAATCAACAAAAGTTGATATCATAAACGTAGAAAGAACAAGAAATAGAGAAATAAAAAAAACCTTACCTACGGTGATGTCAAATGAACGAACAGGAAGAAATCGAAAAAAAGAGAGCTCTCCTATCGAAGAATCTTCTTTTAGCAACGACGTTATCGTGTAAAAAAATATGCCGACTAAAAAAAAACCACCTGAGGTATGCACAAAGCGCTCAATCACCGAGGAGGGATTAGGCACCCACAAATCAAGCTTAATCAAAACAAAAATCGATACATATGCAACAACATGCCAGTAAAATCTGGCAAAATCCTTGATGATTATTCCATAAATACGAGAAATGGTTGGGTTCATAATAATAGTATGTGCGATTTATAAAATGAATTTTCCTAGAATCGAACGACTTTACAATATAGCCATATTTATTCTTCAGCCGAATGCTCTAACGCCGACCTTAAGTTGGACTGCTTCAAAAAGTCGAAAACAGCCGCACTTAGCTTCGCACCTCCTTCGGCAAGGCAATTTAGTGGAGCGTAATCCATGTTCAATAATTCTATCTGAAGACCGGCCTCACGGCACTTCTTGAAGAACCTAGCAGCCTCTTCGCGGGAACGACCAGAATCGGAAGCACAGTACGTAAGCATAACGGCAACATTGTCCTGCGGAAGCCTACCTGCAGCACTTAAAGCATCAAAAGGAGAACTCAACTTTGCCGAAATTGAAACCACGCTCGTGATAAAACCATTACGTTTCCTGCTCGCTTCAACCAACCCCGCTCGCCCACCTTCGCCAAATCCTACAATAGAAAGCGATGAGTCGGGATAGTCGAGTTCGATTCGATCTACTAAAGACTTCAGGCCCTTCAAGCTTTCCAAAGAATGCAAATTATCGCGCACCACAAAGACCCTCCAATTACCACTAGCCAGCTCTCTAGCAAAACACCTACCAACCCAGAATTCGCTAAAGCCAGAGGACAAAAACAATAGATTTCCCTCCTTTTCGACAGTCGAGTTTTCTATTTTAATTACTTCTAGTGATTCAACAAAAGCTTCATGGGCTATTTTGAATGATGTAACATTTACATTATCATCATGATCAAAAGACGAACCAAAAGATACTACAATAGAAGCGACAAAAAGTGCCGCTATAGCAGAAGCACGCATGGCACTGCAAAAAAAACTAAACACATTTTCCTGCATACAGAATAGAGTAATAACTCTAATATACACAAGAATCAGTACAAAAATAAAAAAAACAGAAACAGTCGGTAAAAGAATAGTGTGAGTAAAAAAACCAAAAAAAAGATAGTAAAGAAGCGAACCAGTTAAATGGAAAAAACCGTCAGCACTTCTCGTTCGAAACAAACATGCAATTGGAAAAACTCCTAGCATTACATATGCACACAACACTCCTAGCCCACCTCCTGACGCCAGTGTAAAATAGTCCGAAACCGCATAATTGTAATCTTGAAAACGATCCCTAGGCTGATACCAAGCTCTGTAGTAGTCTCCCAAATTTTCGTAACCCACCCCCCAAATGGGGTTATCTAAAGCCATTCGCCCCACACCCTCCCACAAAACCAATCGATTCCAAATCGATAGGTCAGCTTTGATATTATTGATTGTAGAGACTCTCTCAATTCCTTCTGGCAGCAGCACTAAACAAAGAGCAAATAGAACCAACAGGGCTCCATAGTACTTGCGGTATTGACCTGCAAACGCCATCATCCAAACGAGTGCAAGAATCATCGAAAGATAGCCTCCTCTCGAATATGTTTTAGCCAAAAGACAAACTGCGACGACTGAAAAAACAAACGCCCCAATCATTAATGTAAATTTAAATCGCGATTCAACTTCTTGGCTTAACTTGTCCGCAATCCATTGAAAAAAGAACGGAAACAAAAAGAATGAAACTCCTAGCACTGCCGCCAACTCGTTGGGAGAATCGTATCCTAGCTGAACACGCTCGACCCCATTAAAAAAAAACTTGTTCATCCATTTAGCCGAAGCAGATTCACCATCTTTTAGAAAAATGAAGAAACTATCTAAAGATTTCTATTTAACCTTTGTTATTAAATGCGGCATCGAGTTGTCGAATTTCTGATTCCATCGACTCGGCATACCTACGAATTTGATCTGGATTAAGTATCCCACTCAATGCTTCAAGTTCACGTTCCATTTTAAGTATTTGCCGCTCAATGTAACGATCAGAGGCACTCAGAGATTCGCCATCTTGAATATGAATCCGTTCATTGAGATTTTCGCTATTGTATAGTAGAACCAACTTAGACTTCTGCTCATCATTTAGACCATATAAACTCTCCATTCGGTCTATTTTTTTTTCGATTAAATCGAATTTTTTCTGCCTTCTTATTTGCATATTCAACTCTTCATAAATCTCCTTTTGAGAAGAATTAAGCAACCTTTTCATAAATCTATCTAAATTCATTTCACGATTTGCATTCTCTTCTAACGTAGACTTTACAGTCGACCACGACGCTCCACCAACTGAAAAAGCAAGCCGTAAATGCAATTCCTTGTTCTCGAGTTTTTTGATGTAGTATTCCCCCAGCTCCCGAGCCTGTCTTTCGCTCAAGCCTAAGGCATGAATCCATTCTAAGAGTTCTTTTGCCGTCTTCGCTTCTGCCTCGACAATTTTGCGATCTACCAAACGATTCAGTATCGTGTTCCGAGCTACATCTGCTGACTCAAACTCAATTGTTTCAGCATTGCCTGGTTCATTTTCATTTCGAAGATTAGCTTTTGTGATACTGCCATCAACCGTGCCTTGGTCACTCCCTACTACTAAACGCCTTTCAGCCTCATCTTCTATAGGCGTATCGAAAGCGTCCATTTGAGACACTTTCGAATTCCACCACACTAGCAACACCGAAGCGATAGCCAGGAGGGGCACTAGCAGCGCGGTGAATGTTCGCCTTTTGGACATAGTTTAATTGGTTTTAGATTAATAAGGATCGTCAATAATAAAGAGACAAAGAAAAGGCATGATACAAATATAAATTCACCATAACGTTGACTCCAATGAGAGCTTAATTCGACCAGAGCACCGCAACCGCAATTTTCAAAGTTCTTCCCAGACACCAAGAAGAACAGACGTAAGCCTGAGAATGATGCCAAAAGCACTGTAGAGAGAGAGGCAACCAATGGTAACAAAACGCCTAGGAGAAGATAAAAACCAAGACAAATTTCCAATGCTGGAACAAAATACGTTAAGAATGCTCCAAGTGCGTCTGAGCTACCTATGAGGCCCCTAAGACTCTTATTGAAGGATTGCAAGTCAACGGATTTGCTGATTCCAGCGAGAAATAAGGGTATCGACACGAAATATCGTAAAGCAAGTATCAACATAAGTGGTTCCAACTAATTTTTTTAAGCCAGGCAACAGACTTTTTAAGTGTCATCAACTAGTCGCCTCATCGTCTTTTCCCACTCTCTCCATCCACCAGAGTATACGTATATTCTTTTTTTCGTCCAAGCAGATGCTATTTTCGCAGCTTTGTACGAATCACCACAGGAATTGGAATCGCAATAAAATGCCAGTGAATTGGCATTTTTAAGAACATTTGCTGACACTCCAGGAGCATTATCGTAGAAGAAATCGATAGGGAAACTCAACGCACCAGAAATGTGACCCTCTAGATACCTTGAGTGACTTCGAACATCGACCAACAGATTACCAGATTTTTCCGTGAACTGCAAAAGGTCATCAATTGATATGTGATTTATCTGACGGTCGTCAACAGAGTCAACACTGTCGAACGGACTGGAAAAATACAACCCAAAGAATAACAAAAAAAAATATTAATGTAAAACTAAAAAAATCTCTATGAAATTTCATTTTTTGAACAACAAAATACCACCCCAAGCTAAAGCCCTGGGGCAGTATGTTTTCACTTCCAATACACCAATTCTATTCGTTGCAATCCGCCCAGCATTCGTCGAACTCCTCAACTGCATCTATCATGCAATCGGAGAATTCTTCCAGAGCGTCATCCTCACAATCAGAAAAATCGGCATTGTGGTCCGCGACCTGCCTTTGAAAGCAGTTCATTGAATTTGCGACAACCTCTGCATTACAAACAGCAGAATCAACATACGCCCCAGCGGAACAGCCAACCTCGCACCAAAATCCAAACGAAACCGAAGGCAAGACAACTAGTCCAACAATGGACGGTATTATTTTATTTTTCATATACGTATATATTTTATTTGGTTGTATTTTTATATTTCAAAGCCTGGATTGGCTTCAAATTACAATCAATGCTCGACAGCGTCTCCGAAAGCATTGAAAAAAGAGTAATCCTTTATATCCTCGTAACTATTAATATTTATTACTTCGTATTCTGGCGGTATCTCGAAAAACGCTTCAGACAGACCAGTTCGCAATTCTATCTCATCAACCATATCATTTTTTATGACAGAGCCGTCGTGAAAATATTCTACCCTGCCCAACAATAATCCACTTCTTTTATCTATAACATACTCAGTTACATAAATTATGCTGCGTTCAATAATTTTTCTTAGAATAGCATCTTCTAGAGAGTCGTCCAAGATCTTTTGAGCAACCAAAAACCTCTCAGAGAGTAAAGCATTTATCATTTCAACTTCAATTGCCATCCTTTTGGTTATCACAACTTTATCTTCCAAACCCTTGTCTATTTCGTAGTGATACTTAAAAGAATCAACCCCGGAGCTTACATTAGCCATTTCCAAGAATGTCCTATTTCTTAGATTTTTAGCATTGGTCATTTTTAGTGCTATTTTGCTGGACATCAGAAACACCAACCCTTCTTCATCCAGAAGACTAGTTCTCATTTTAGCCCCCGATGGATCATATTTAGTTTTTTGAATCCTGCGAAGAGATTTTCCATTTTCTTGATTTTTGACGAAGACCAATTCTTCGAACGGAAACCCATCAGCCCCCTCTCCCCTGCGTCGTGTTACATAACCATCGGAGTCTCTTTTGAGCTGCGATGCTGTACGCAAAAGCTGAAAGGCCTCTTTCTCATCGGATTCTCCATACTTGACTGAGAGATCTTCAAGAGTCTCATCGACCAGCGAATTAAGCGATGCACTCGCTTCGTCGTTTTTGGATAGATTTAGTGCAAAAGCTATAGCCAAAGCCAGAGAACCAGTTAGCAGGAGGATTTTATATTTCACAAAAATTTCAAATTTACGTTTGAGGAAATCTAGAATAGAAGCAAATGAATAGAGGTATAGCATAGAGCTTCACTGCGGACTTCGAACAACGGAATCCCGCTTACGGAAACGAAGCCATACGAGGCGTTACCGCAGAGGTGTCTCCAGGACATAGACTGCCTGATCGATCTCGTCGATGAAGCCCTTTCCCGCATACACTCTTCATGCTTTCCGCACGAGGATTTTGGCGAGCTCGAAGTAGACGCATCGGTCGTGCTTCTCCTCGGTGTAAACGATGTTGCTCCTGACCACCGATCCTCGAATGCCCATTGCGTAAAGAAAGCGAGCCTGCAAGCGTAGGCAGGTCTCGATACCGCACAGACTCTCCCAATAGGTGAGCTGCGTGAAGAGCATGCAAAGAAACTAATCGCAGACCGAAAAAGCGCTCGGACACGCTTTGCATGAGATACTTGGAGGCACAGCGTTCGAACGGATTAAGTCCGCAGTCTGGATAAAGAGAATCGTGCCGGAATGCATCCACTCTAGTCTCAACAAAACTCGCGACAATCGAAACTCGATTCAAATGCATCACATCCCTAAACCTTCCCATCATGTTGAAAAACATGAACTTGCGAAACCAAAAACCACCCTCAGTCGGACTATCGTGAAATGCTCTATAAATTTTTCCATACACTATCAGTGAAGAAGCTAATACCCAAAAAGAGACACTCTTGATTCAAATACCAAAAAAACCTAGAATACATACTTACAAACCTTAACGTATCTATTTCCTCTAAAAAATTTTTTAAGAATCTAAAAAATACTTAGTTTTCCCTGAAAAAAGTCGTTTCAAAAGTTCAAAAACAGGCAACAGCCGCAAAAGAAGGGCCTCGTTCATCTACTTCTTCTTGAAGTTGGATGCGGTGGCGGGCATCAGCAGGTTGATTTGGTCGCCTGCGAGGCCTTTGAGAAAGTTGCGCCCGAATCCGGCAGTCACTTTTGAGATGGCCAATCACCAGCTCTATACCTGCCCGCTTTCGAAAGAGCTTGCGCTTCATGAACTTCTATCGGCAGCAGGCCTGCACGGCATGAGTAGCCACATGCCTCCTGAGCTCTTCTTCCCTCAGTAGCCCACGACCACGCACTTCTTGGTACACGATCCGGTGAGTTTTTCGACTTGATCGAGGGCTTCGAGCAACACACGCGAGTCGTGCCGGGCGGCCTCGAAACTAATCGCTACGAAGACTATCCCGCCTTGAAGCGTCCTGACCACTGAAGCCTTCTACTCGAACTCGTACTTCCTGTGGTCCTTGCCCTTGAACAGGCACTCACCTCCAGCTCATGCAGGCGTAGACATTGTTTTTGTCGCACTTTTTCTGGAATAGGACGCACCGGAACAGGGCCAGCTCCCCAGCCCGTCCTCGAGCTGCCGATTCAGAGTCTTGTACTCGAACTCCCGCACGAGCCGCCCGGCTATGGTCTTGAGCTTGCACCGACCTCGAACAACTACGACTGATCCACAAGCAAGAGAAAAAACAATGATCGAGTCGGATTCGAAAGACGAATCGTCGAGCAACTGGAAGGAGACCCGCCTCGAAGAGCTCAGACGCTGGAGAGAGCTTCCACTAAAAGCCAAGCTCGATGCGATCGACGAATTGCTCGCCTTCGGCGAAAAGATGATCGAGCAACGCAAGGAGCGCGGACTTTCCTACATCGATCCAACCTCAGGCGAGCCCGCCAGCCGAGTTGCCGGAGACCAAGCTAGTTACGAGCGGAAGTCTCTCCCGTAGCGCGAATCCTTGCGGGAAGAGCCCTCCCCTCATCAAGCCCGCTTGTGGTACGGGGCAGACACATCCTTAAGCATCGGATAATGCTTCACGTTGAGCGTGCGCAGCGGGAGGTCGTGAGCTAGAGCTGTCGATGCGATCAAACAATCAGCTAGTCCTGCGTTGTTGGTCTTTCGGTATTGGCGACGCAACAAACCTGCTTCTTTTGCGACGCTTTCGGTGATCGGCAATACGGTGAGGACCGACACCATATCGCTCAAAGCCATCCGTTCCTCCCCCTCTCTAACGCGCTGATAGAGTTCAGCGACGGACATTGCGGAAATCGCAACCACATCCAAATTCGACTCGAGAAACGCGGCGGCCTTCGATAGGCCGCGCAAATAGTCAATCAGCACATCGGTATCTACGAGCATATGGCCAAAGGACTAGTAGCGATCGAAGTCTTCTCGGATCTGCGAAAGATCGAGGTCTCTACGGCCTCTCCACATCCCCTTGGCGTTGCGAAGCTTTGTCAGCCTATCGTCCGAGCCTGAGCTTTCCAGATAGGCGCTAATCGCCTTGCGTATCACTTCGCTTTGAGTCGCGCCAGTCGCTTTCGCCAAACGAGCGACTCCTTTTCGTTCACGATCTCCCAGATAAATCTGAGTCCTAATCATACACCTTGGTGTATGCGTTTCGAAACCTATGTCAACTTGGGAGAATCGGGGACGCGAAAGCACCCTCCTCTGGGAACGCGGGCGGCTCGCCCGCAACCGGCACGATCCTGCATGGGTGCGCGCGAGCCGCCCGCGTTCCCAGGAGCTGACAATGCTGTTTAGTCGCACACGACGCGATAAAGGCAGCCTAATTTGTCGAAATCGACTTTTTCAAAGGGAGCTGAAAGTGACCCGCAACGATTCCGGGAACGGTGATGTCCTCATCCAGATTTTCCCACCTTAGAGCGTAGCCATTGACCTGGATTTCGACGCGCTTGAGTTCCTCGTCGCTCGCCGCCTTGAGACGCGTGAATCGGTCGGCGGGGAAACCGAAAATTCGCCCATCAATGAGCTCTAGAAAAATTGTCCGATCTTCGGTCCATGCCCGAACAGCGATGGGCTCAATTTCAACTTTGTTGCTCGCGGTGCTCATAGTACTTGGTTGTTAGCATGATCTGATGCTCGAAGACAAGCCGCTCTACTTCGCTCAGTTTGCTTGCTGGAATACCTCATTGGAAGCTAACCCTATTGGCGAAAGCCAGAATTTACACTCACCGTCGCCAATGCGGACATGGATGTGAGGAGGTTCATTGCCTTCGTCGGAATAAAAATGGAAACGATATGGGCCAATTCGTAGTACGGTGGGCATTGCAGAAAAAACAAGGTCATTAGCAGTCTTGGAATACCGAGGTGGGAGGCAATGCTCGATGTTTCGAACCCACCTCTGTGAACGCGGGCGGCCGCCCGCGACCGACACAATCCTGCATGGGTGCGCACGAGCCGCCCGCGTTCCCAGCAAAAAAAGAGGCCGCAGCGATACTCGCTGCGGCCTCTGGTTGAAGTTGTGTCGGAGCTTCCTCGCCTAGCTGGCTTCCGGCGTGGCGGTCGCTGCGGGCTCGGCCACTTGCGCGGGATCGGGCTCCACGTTGTCCTCGATATCGCCGCCGAAGGGCAGCGTGATGCGGAGGTCGCGGTAGTTGCGCAGGCCAGTGCCGGCGGGGATGAGATGACCCATGATCACGTTTTCCTTGAAGCCGGTGAGCTTGTCGATCTTGGACAGAGTCGAGGCGTCGGTGAGAACGCGGGTCGTCTCCTGGAAGGAGGCGGCCGAGATGAAGGACTCGGTCTCGATGGAAGCCTTGGTAATGCCAAGCAGAACGGGCTCCGCTTCGGCGGGCTTGCCACCGGCTTCCACGATGTTGTTGTTCTCGCGCATGAAGGTCGAACGCTCGACCTGCTCGCCCCAGAAGAACTCGGTGTCGCCTGGATCGGTGATGCGCACCTTGCGCAGCATCTGGCGGATGATGAGCTCGATGTGCTTGTCGTTGATAGTCACGCCTTGCAGACGGTAGACCTCTTGGACCTCGTTGATGAGGAACTCGTAGAGGCGATTCGGTCCGAGGATGTCGAGAATCTCGTGCGGATCGGCGGAACCTTCGGTGAGGTGCTGGCCCTTGTGCACGACGTCGTCGACCTGGACGATCACCTGCTTGTTGTGCGGAATGAGGTGCTCTTCGGTATCGCCAGTCTCTTCGTCAGTAACGATGAGCTTGCGCTTGGAGCGAACCGTTCCACCAAAGGAGACCACGCCATCGACACGGGCCATCTCGGCTGCTTCCTTCGGGCGTCGGGCTTCGAAAAGCTCGGCCACACGGGGAAGACCACCCGTGATATCCTTGGTCTTAGAGGCCTGACGAGGCGTCTTGGCGAGCAGAGCTCCCTGCGTGATCTCGTCGCCTTCCGCAACCGCCACCTGAGCTCCAGTCGGGATGCTGTAGATGGCGATGACTTTGCCGTTGTCGTCGCGAACCTCGACCGACGGATTGAGGTCTTCCTTGTGCTCGATGACCACAGTAGCGATCTGACCGGAGCTGTCGTCGAGCTCCTTTTTGATGGTCACGCCGGGGATCATGTCGTGGAAGCCGATAGTGCCGGACTTTTCAGAAAGAACCGGGATGTTGTAGGGGTCCCACTCGGCCAGGAGCTGACCGGCGTCGATTTCCCCACCGTTGGGCACGCGTAGGAGGGAACCAACTACAATGTCATAAGCTTCGAGCTCGCGGTCATTCTTGTCGAGAATCTGCACGGAGCCGGTCTTGTTGAGCACCACGCTCACGCCGTCGGCTATCTCGACAAGACGAAGACCGCGGTAGCGCACGCGCCCAGCGTTTCTCACCAGGATGCGAGGGTCAGTAACAACCGACGACGCGATACCGCCGATATGGAAGGTACGCATCGTGAGCTGAGTACCGGGCTCGCCAATGGACTGGGCGGCGATGATGCCGATGGAGTCGCCGAGCTTGGCCACGTCGTTGGTGGCGGGGTTGATGCCGTAGGACTTGGCGTCGATGCCGTATGGCGCGGTAGAGGTGAGCGGCGACATGACCTTTAGGCGCTCGATGCCGATCTCTTCGATCTTCTTGCCGATCTGCTCGGTAATGAGCTCGCCGGAGCCGACGATCAGCTCGTCTGGATTAAGCGGATTGTAGACGTCGTCGCAGGAGCAGCGTCCTTCGATGCGCTCCCGCAGGCCGACGATCTCGTCGTCGCCTTCGAAGATGGCGCGCTTCCAGATGCCCTCGCGAGTGCCGCAGTCTTCTTCGGTGATGATGACGTCCATGGCCACGTCGCAAAGCTTGCGAGTGAGGTAGCCAGCGTCCGCGGTCTTCAGGGCCGTATCCGCGAGACCCTTACGAGCGCCGTGGGTAGAGATGAAGTACTCGAGAACGGTGAGGCCTTCGCGGAAGGAAGACAGAATCGGACGTTCGATGATCTCGCCGGAGGGCTTGGCCATCAGACCACGGGTACCGCAAAGCTGGCGAACCTGGTTGGGATTGCCGCGAGCTCCGGAGTCCATCATGACGTAGACCGGGTTGACGCCGGGCTTGCCGCCGTTGGTCTTGAGCTGCTCGAACACCGCTTGCTTGATCTCGTCGGTAGCGACGGTCCAGATGTCGATGATCTTGTTGTAGCGCTCGCCTGTAGTGATAATTCCCTTACGGTACTGTCCGTCCACGTCCTCGATCTTGCTAAAGGCCCGATCGACGATATCCGTCTTCGTTGGCGGAATGATCATGTCGTCGATACCGATGGACACGCCAGCCATGGTGGCCACGTCGAAGCCGAGCTTCTTGAGGGCGTCGAGAGAGACGACGGTCTGCTCGGGACCAGAGACCTTGTAGGTATTGTTGATCACGTCGCCGAGCTCCTTCTTGCCTACCTGGAAGTTGATGAAGCCAAGCTCGCGCGGCCAGATCTGGCTGTAGCGGATGCGGCCGACCGTAGTGGTAATGGTCTTGCGTTCCGCGTTGCCGAAAACCGTTTCGCGGCCGTAGTCGGGATTTGGAATGCGAATCCAGTCGTGGGTGTGCAGGGCGCCGTCAAGGTGAGCGAAGATAGCTTCGTCCTTGTTGGCAGCGAGAGGCACGCGGTCCAGGTCTTCCGACGGGATCTTAGGATTCATCGTCAGGTAGTAGGAACCGAGGATGACGTCCTGCGACGGAGTGAGGATAGGCTTGCCACTGGAGGGCGAGAAGATGTTTCCGGTGGCCATCATGAGCATCTTGCACTCAAGGGTGGCCTCGAGGGAGAGCGGCACATGCACAGCCATCTGGTCGCCGTCGAAGTCGGCATTGTAGGCGGTACAGACGAGCGGGTGGACGCGGATGGCCTCGCCTTCGATGAGGGTCGGCTCGAAGGCCTGGATGGAAAGGCGGTGAAGCGTTGGGGCGCGGTTCAGGAGAACGGGATGCCCCTTGGTGACTTCTTCGAGAATGTCCCAAACCTCGGGCGAGCGCTTCTCGATCATGCGCCGGGCGCCGCGCACGGTATGCACAAAGCCGAGTTCCTTGAGGCGGCGGATTATGAAGGGCTCGAAGAGGACAAGCGCCATTTTCTTCGGAAGGCCGCACTGGTTGAGCTTGAGCTCGGGACCGATGACGATGACGGAGCGACCCGAGTAGTCGACGCGCTTGCCGAGAAGGTTCTGGCGGAAACGGCCCTGCTTGCCCTTGAGCATGTCGCTGAGCGACTTGAGGGGGCGGTTGCCGGCGCCGGTGACGGGACGGCCGTGGCGGCCGTTGTCGAAGAGCGCGTCGACGGCTTCCTGCAGCATGCGCTTCTCGTTGTGGATAATGACGTCCGGCGTCTTCAACTGCATCAAGTTCTTGAGGCGGTTGTTGCGGTTGATGACGCGGCGGTAGAGGTCGTTGAGGTCGGAGGTGGCGAAACGGCCACCTTCGAGGGGAACGAGCGGGCGGAGGTCCGGCGGGATGACGGGCAGCACTTCGAGCACCATCCACTCGGGACGAGAGGAGGATTTGATGAAGCCCTGGATGACCTTGAGACGCTTGGCTAGCTTCTTCTTGATCTGCTTGGACTTGGTGCTGCGCATGGCTTCCTGCAGCTCGAGGACGGTGATCTCGAGATCGGTGGTGGTGAGCACGTCGCGCAGGGCTTCGGCACCCATCTTGGCGACAAAGGAATCCTCGCCGTACTCGGCCATGGCTTCGAGATACTCCTGATCGGTGAGCAGCTGCTTCTCTTCGAGAGGAGTGCGGCCGGGATCGGTGACCATGAAGGCTTCGTAGTAGATGACGCGCTCGAGGCTGCGGGCGGTCATGTCGAGCAGGAGGCCGAGGCGGGACGGCATGCTCTTGAGAAACCAGATGTGGGTGACGGGCACGGCGAGCTCGATGTGGCCCATGCGCTGGCGCCGCACGCGAGAGACAGTGACCTCGACGCCGCAGCGGTCGCAAATCACGCCCTTGTATTTGATGCGCTTGTACTTGCCGCAAGCACACTCATAGTCGCGCACCGGGCCGAAGATGCGCTGGCAGAAAAGGCCGCCAGGCTCGGGCTTGAAGGTGCGGTAGTTGATGGTCTCCGGGTTTTTGACCTCGCCACGGGACCAGGACCGGATGATCTCCGGGGATGCGACGTTGATGGTGACGCAGTCGAAATTCGACTCGCGTTCGACTCCTAGCGTTTCTTGGGCTTCTGCTGTCGTGGACATTGCTGTAAATCCTCAGTCGGTTGTGGGTTACTTGTAGTCGAGTTCGCTCTGGCGGCCGAGTTTCACGTCAAGGCCTAGGGACTGTATTTCCTTTATCAATACGTTGAAGGACTCGGGCGTGCCGGCCTGCAGCGTGGAGTCTCCCTTTACTAGGGATTCGTAGATCTTGGTGCGGCCCTGCACGTCGTCGGACTTGACGGTAAGCAGCTCCTGCAGGGTGTAGGCAGCGCCGTAGGCTTCGAGAGCCCAGACCTCCATTTCCCCAAAGCGCTGGCCGCCGTACTGGGCCTTGCCGCCGAGCGGCTGCTGGGTGACCAGCGAGTAAGGACCGACCGCGCGGGCGTGGATCTTGTGGCTGACCAAGTGGTTGAGCTTGAGCATGTACACCCAGCCGACAACGACTTCCTGATCGAGCTGCTCGCCGGTGCGGCCATCGTAGAGGATGCTCTTGCCGGTGGTGGGCAGTCCGGCATCGTCCAAGTGCTGGCGCACGACCTTTTCGGGAATGCCGTCGAAGACCGGGGTTGAAACCTTCATGCCGAGCATTTTGCAGGCCCAACCCATGTGGGTTTCAAGGACCTGGCCGACGTTCATACGAGAAGGTACGCCGAGGGGGTTGAGACAGATCTGGATGGGCGTGCCGTCGGGGAGATAGGGCATATCCTCCTCGGGAACGATCTTGGCAACGACGCCCTTGTTTCCGTGGCGGCCGGCCATCTTGTCCCCTACTTTGAGCTTCTCCTTGGTGGCGACGTAGACCTTGACCTGCTTGATGACGCCGGTGGCGGCGTCTTCGCCGGACTCGATATTGGCGGTCTTGCGCTCGCGATCGGATTCGAGCTCGTCGAACTTGCTCTGGTAGGAGCCGATGATCTCCATAATCTTGATACGGACCGGCGACGGGTCGATCTCGACGTGCTTGGAGACGGCGGCGAGCTTGCGCAGGAGGGTCTTGGTGATCTTGCGGTTGGCGGGAATGATGATCTCGCCAGTCTGGCCGTTGACCACGTCGAGCGGGATCTTCTCGCCAAGCAGAATGTTGGAGAGGGCTTCGGTGAGGCCTTCGCGCAGCTTATCCATCTGCGTCTTGTAGTCCTCATTGATCTGCTTGACCTGGCGGCGGCGATCGGAGGGGCTGAGGCGCTCGCGCTCGTAGTCGAGACGGCTGGATACCTTGACGTCCATGATGATGCCTTCCACGCCGGAAGGCACGATGAGCGAGGTGTCCTTAACGTCGGCCGCCTTCTCGCCGAAGATGGCGCGAAGGAGCTTTTCCTCGGGAGCGAGTTCAGTCTCGGACTTGGGAGTGATCTTGCCGACGAGGATATCGCCGGGCTTGACCTCGGCTCCGACACGGATGACGCCGTCGTGGTTGAGGTTGCGCAGGGCTTCCTCGCCGACGTTTGGAATGTCTCGGGTGATTTCCTCTGGACCGAGCTTGGTGTCGCGGGCGGTGACCTCGAACTCCTGGATGTGGATGGAGGTGTAGATGTCGTCCTTGAGGACCTTCTCGGAGATCAGGATGGCATCCTCGAAGTTGTAGCCGTTCCACGGCATGAAGGCCACGAGGATGTTCTTCCCGATGGCGAGTTCGCCTTGGTCGGTGCAAGGACCATCAGCGATGATCTGGCCTGACTTGATGGGCTGACCCCTGGAGACGATAGGCTTCTGGTTGAAGCAGGTACCAGCGTTGGAGCGCATGAACTTGCGCAGCTCGTAAACGTGAATGCCGGCCTTCGTATCCGAAACGGGCTTACGCTCGAAGTTGGCAGGCAGCTCGCCATCCTTGGAAATGACGATGCGCTTGGCGTCTACGGAGGCGACGATGCCGTCTACGTCGCTGACGGAGACCGTCTTGGAATCGCGAGCGACACGCTCCTCGATTCCGGTGCCGACAAAGGGAGCCTCCGCCTTGAGAAGCGGCACGCCTTGACGCTGCATGTTCGAACCCATGAGCGCCCGGTTCGCATCGTCGTGCTCGAGAAAGGGGATCAGCCCTGCCGATACGGATACGACTTGCTTGGTGGAAACGTCCATGAAGTCGACCTGGTCGGGATCGACTTCGAGGAACTCGCCGCTTTGACGAACGGTGACATTTCCCAGGAAGTTACCCTCGTCGTCGATCTCGCAATTGGCCTGGGCGACGACCTTGCCCTCTTCCATATCCGCGTTGAGATAGCGGATCTCATCCGTCACGCGTCCGTCTTTGACAACGCGATACGGCGTTTCGATGAAGCCGAATTCATTGACCCGAGAGAAGGTCGAGAGCGAGTTGATCAGACCGATATTCGGACCTTCCGGCGTCTCGATCGGACAAATGCGCCCGTAGTGCGAAGGATGAACGTCGCGCACCTCGAAGCCTGCTCGCTCTCGGTTCAGACCGCCAGGGCCGAGGGCCGAAAGAACGCGCTTGTGCCGGAGTTCCGCAAGCGGATTGATCTGGTCCATGAACTGCGAAAGCTGGGACCGGGCGAAAAAGTCGCGGATGACGGTGGTGAGAGCCTTCGGATTGATGAGCTTCTGCGGCGTGATGGAATCGACACTCTGATCGTAGAGAGTCATGCGTTCGCGCACGAGACGCTCGGTTCGGGCGAGACCGAGGCGACACTGGTTCGCCAGGAGCTCGCCGACCGTACGTACGCGACGGCTGCCAAGGTGATCGATGTCGTCGAGGTAGCCCTCGCCAGCCTTGAGCTTGATGAGGTACTTGGTGGCTTCGACGATGTCGTCGCCCTGCAGCACACGGGTTTCGACGTCGACATCCATGTCGAGCTTCTGGTTGATCTTGTAGCGGCCTACGCGACCGAGGTCGTAGCGCTTGGGATCGAAGAAGAGCCGCTTGAGCAGAGCCTTGGCGTTGGCGGTCGTGGGGGGCTCGCCGGGACGGAGGCGCTTGTAGATTTCCTTGAGAGCCTCTTCCTCGTTCTGCGTGGTGTCCTTCTTCATGGCGCGGACGATGGCGCCGTCGTCCGCCGTGGTGTCGATGAGCTTGAGAGTCGGGATGCCGTGCGTCTCGAACTCGCGCACGATAGCCTTGGTCAAAGGCTCGAAAGCGCGGGCGATAACCACGCCTTTCTCCGCATCGACAGCGTCTTCGACCAGCACGTACTGGGAAACGTTTTCCTTGGACAGAGCAGTGGCGGTGGACATCTCCTCGATGTCGTAGAACAGCTTGAGGATCTCGACATCGGAGCTGAAGCCCACGGCGCGGAGCAGAGTCGTGATGAGAAACTTGCGACGACGGCGACGGCGGTCGAGGTAAACGTATAGCAGGTCGTTGTTGTCGAACTGCACCTCGAGCCAGGTGCCGCGGTCGGGGATGATACGGAAGGCGTGCAGCGGCTTGCCGTTGGTGTGCGGAGTGACCTCGTAAGCGATGCCGGGAGAGCGGTGCAGCTGGCTGACCACAACGCGCTCGGCGCCGTTGATGATGAAGGAGCCGCGACTGGTAACCATGGGGATCTCGCCCATGTAGATCTCTTCGTCCTTGAGGTTGTCCTCCTCGCGCAGGCGGAGCTTAACGTAAAGGGGAACGGAGTACGTAATGCCTTCTCGGATACACTCGATCTCGGTGGCCTTGGGATCGCCAACGGTGTAGGAGACGAACTCGAGCACTAGACGGCCGTCGTAGCTCTCGATGGGGAAGACTTCGCGAAAAACGGCTTCGAGGCCGTCGTTCTTGCGCTCGGAGATCGGCGTGTCCTTCTGCAAGAAGTCGAGATAGGAATTGATCTGGATCTCGATCAGGTTTGGAGGCGTGATTACGTCCTTAAGTTTTCCGAAGTTGATGCGGTCGGCCATGAGAATCAGTGCTGGTGTGAGCGGAAACGGGATAGAATCGGATTGGTGAAACGGAGGGAATTCCGGGATAGAGAACCTCCGGCTAGTATACGCAGGAAAGACAGGCGCGCAAAAACGCGCCTGTCTTGTAACTTAAAAGCTGAAAAAAGCTGCGCGCAACAATGTCTTATTTTACTTCGACCTTGGCGCCTGCGGCTTCGAGCTTGGTCTTGATCTCCGCGGCTTCGTCCTTGCTTGCGCCTTCCTTTACAGGCTTGGGCGCGCCTTCGACCAGGTCCTTGGCTTCCTTGAGCCCGAGGCCTGTGATGGTGCGAACCTCCTTGATCACGTTGATCTTCTTGTCGCCAGCGGCGGTGAGGATCACGTCGAACTCGGTCTTTTCTTCGGCGGGAGCGCCGGCATCGCCACCGCCAGCAGGAGCTGCGGCTACGGCCACGGGAGCAGCGGCGCTAACGCCCCACTTCTCTTCGAGGTCCTTTACGAGACCTGCGACTTCAAGTACGGACTGGCCGCTGAGCCATTCGATTACGTCTTCTTTTGTGATGTCTGCCATCTTTGTGTTGATCGGCTAGTTTGGAGCGGAGGCTCCTCTTTTAAGGCCGCAAGGCGCGGCCCTAGCCTGTATCTTTCTGTTTCGGTTTGTTTGGAGACGAAGGCACCAAGCCCTCGAAATTGGATTTTGGATACGCGGAACGCTATTCGCCCTGGTCGGCTTTGGCCTGGAGAACGTTGAGCATCGCGGTGGGTACGCCGTTGAGCACGAATACCAGACTCTGAGCCGGCTGGCTGAGCAGTCCGAGCAGCTGGGCGCGCAGGGAGTCGAGGCTGGGCAGCTTGGAGAGCGAGACGACTTCGTCCTTGTTCAAGCGCTGGCTGCTGAGGATGCCGACCTTGACGTCCATCTTTTCCTTCTTGTCGAAGTACTTGGTCAGGATCTTGGCGACGCCGGAGGGGTTGCCGCCGCCGATGACGATGGCGTTCTGGCCAGCGAGATGCTCGTCGATCTCCGGATAGCCGCGGCCCTTTGCGGCGACCTTGAGGATGTTGTTCTTTACAACGTGGAACTCAGCTTCCTCCTTGCTCAGCTCGCTGCGCAGCTCGGCGATGTCGACGACGGTGGCTCGCTCGTAGTTGGCGAGGAACATGTAGTCGGACTTGTCCAGGTGAGTGTTGATTTCCTCAACGAGAAGTTTCTTTTCGGGTCTCATTTTGTCTGATCCTCCTGGGCTTAGTACTTGGCGAACTCGGAGCTGGCGAGCTTGATGCCAGGAGTCATGGTTGCGGAGAGGTAGACGCTCTTGATATAGCGGCCCTTGAATACCGAGGGTCGGGCCTTGCCGATCGCCTCGACGATAGTGGTGACGTTTTCCAGCACCTGCTCGTTCGAGAAAGAACGCTTGCCAGCGCCGACACCGAGAGAGGCGTTCTTGTCGACCTTGTATTCGACACGGCCTGCCATGACTTCCTGGATGGCCTTGGAGATATCGGCGGAAACAGTGCCCGCCTTCGGATTCGGCATGAGGCCTTTGGGACCGAGCACGCGGGCAATCTTGCGGACCTCCTTCATGGCATCGGGAGTGGCTACGGCGACATCGAAGTCGAACCAGCCGCCTTGTACCTTGGCAATCATGTCTTCGAGGCCAGCCTCGGAGGCTCCGGCGTCGAGAGCGGCTTGGGCATCCGCAGTGAAGGCGAGGACGCGCACGGTCTTGCCACTGCCGTGGGGCAGCATGACGGTGCCGCGCACCATTTCGTCGCCCTTGCGTGGGTCGACGCCGAGCTTGACGGAGATTTCGACGGTCTCGTCGAACTTCGCCTTGGGCAGTTTCGCAAGGATATCGACTGCCTCGGCAATCGTATATTCCTTGGTCAAATCGGCTACCTCCAGGGCGGCGCGATAGTTTTTGGACAGTTTTACCATTTAGTACTCCTTGCGGTGCAAACGCCTTGGCAGGCTCCCGCGTTTACCGGTTTCAGTTTTGACTAGCCTTCGACGACGATGCCCATCGAACGGGCGGTGCCCTCGATGATGCGGGACGCCATCTCCGGGTCCGAAGCGTTGAGATCGGCCTTCTTGGTTTCGACGATCTCGAGAATCTGAGCCTTGGTCACCTTGCCTACCTTGTCGCGATTGGGCACTCCAGATCCCTTGGCCAGGCCGGCTGCCTTCTTGAGCAGAACCGCGGCGGGGGGGGACTTGAGAACGAAGGTGAATGACTTGTCCTGATAGACAGTGATTACGACGGGCAGGATAAGGCCGGCCTTGTCTTGGGTCTTCGCGTTGTACTCCTTGCAGAAGGCCATGATGTTGACCCCGGCAGCGCCGAGGGCGGGGCCGACGGGAGGCGCTGGATTCGCGCCGCCAGCAGGAAGTTGAAGGCGAATGGTTCGTGCTACTTTCTTTGCCATTTGATTAGCTGGTTAGGCGTTCGACTTGCCAGTATTCGAGCTCGACTGGAGTGAAGCGTCCGAAGATGGAAACGGATACCTTGAGCTTTCCCTTTTCGGGGTCGATCTCGTCGATACGGCCATTGAGATTGAGGAACGGGCCGTCGGTGATCTTCACCTCTTCGCCAACCTCGAACTGGACCTTCGGGGTCTCCTTGCCAGTGGCGGCCTCGACTTGCTTGAGGATGGTCTCGATCTCCGAGGGCTTAAGGGCGGTCGGGCGATCCCCTCCCACGAAATTTATCACGCCCGCGGTTTCGCGGACGAAGTACCAGGGCTTGTTGAGCAGCTTTCCGTTCTCGTCGTAAAGACGCATGTGGATGAAAGCGTAGCCTGGGTAGAACTTGCGGACCTGCTGGGTCTTCTTGCCGTTCTTGACCTCGGTGACCGTTTCGGTGGGGACAAGAACCTCGAATACGAAATCCTCCATTTCCTCCTCGGCAATGAACTTGTCGAGGTAGCGCTTCACCTTTCCCTCTTGGTTGGAGAGGGTTTGGATCACGTACCAAGCGGCGCCGGTTCTCGAGATGGTGTCAGCCATGGAAGTTGAAATATCGGGAAATGGTGGGGAGGGTTAGCGCATCCAGCTCGTGAAGAGATTCACGACGTTCGCGAGCGAGAAGTCGGCCACCGCCACGAAAAGACCCATGATCGCGATCGCAATGAGGACGACGACGGTCGACTCGCGCAGCTCGTGGAAGGAAGGCCAGCTGGCTTTCCTGAGCTCGGTGATCGTCTCACTGGTGAAGATGCGAATGCTGCGAAATGGATTTTTCATCGAAAAAGAATGGCAGGGCAGGAGGGACTCGAACCCCCAACCCTCGGTTTTGGAGACCGATGCTCTACCAATTGAGCCACTACCCTGCGCCGGTTGGAACCAAATACAATTGCCGAAACCCGCTGATACGGGCTCCGGCAAAGGAAAGAATCTGAAAAAAAGTCCTACTCTACGATTTCCGTGATACGACCTGCTCCGATGGTGCGACCGCCTTCGCGGATGGCGAAGCGCTGTCCGGCTTCCATGGCGATAGGCTTGGTGAGGTCCACCTCGATGGAGATGTTGTCGCCAGGCATGACCATTTCCACGCCGTCGGGAAGCTTGCAAACGCCAGTCACGTCCGTGGTGCGGAAGTAGAACTGGGGACGGTAGCCGTTGAAGAAAGGCGTGTGACGGCCGCCTTCGTCCTTGGACAGAACGTAGATCTCGGCCTTGCCCTTCTTGTGAGGAGTGATGGAGCCAGGCTTGGCCAGAACCTGGCCGCGCTCGATGGCGTCCTTTTCAATGCCGCGCAGGAGGATGCCGACGTTGTCGCCAGCCTGGCCTTGGTCGAGCATCTTGCGGAACATTTCCACACCGGTTACGGTGGACTTCTGAGTCTCCTTCAGACCGACGATCTCGACTTCCTCGCCGACCTTGACCACGCCACGCTCGATACGGCCAGTGGCCACAGTGCCGCGACCGGTGATGGAGAAAACGTCCTCGACGGACATGAGGAAAGGCTTGTCGATCTCGCGCTCGGGCTCGGGAATGTCGGTGTCGATCGCATCCATGAGAGCCTGGATGTGGGCCTTGCCTTCGTCGGTGCCTTCCAGGGCTTGGGCGGCGGAACCGCGGATGACGGTCGTGTCGTCGCCTGGGAAATCGTACTTGTCGAGAAGCTCGCGCACTTCCATTTCAACCAGCTCGAGGAGCTCCTCGTCGTCGATGAGGTCGCATTTGTTGAGGAAGACCACGATCTTGGGCACGCCTACCTGGCGAGCGAGAAGGATGTGCTCGCGAGTCTGCGGCATAGGACCGTCGGCAGCGCTCACTACGAGGATCGCGCCGTCCATCTGGGCGGCTCCGGTGATCATGTTCTTAACAAAGTCGGCGTGGCCTGGGCAGTCGACGTGAGCGTAGTGACGCTTGTCGGACTCGTACTCTACGTGAGCGACCGAGATAGTCACGATCTTGGAGTCGTCGCGAACGGTACCACCCTTTGCAATGTCCGCGTAGCTCTTGAGCTCGGCAAGACCCTTGCTTGCCTGCACTGCCAGAATCGAGGTAGTCAGCGTAGTTTTGCCATGGTCAACGTGACCGATCGTGCCGACATTAACGTGTGGTTTCGTTCTTTCGAAGGTTCCTTTAGCCATTTTTGGATGTGAGTTAGGTTTGTATTAAAAAGTGGTTCGCTGGGAAATTAGACCCGCCGAAGGAACCGTTCGGCCTCAAAGTGGAGCCCTCGAGCGGACTTGAACCGCCGACCTCGTCCTTACCAAGGACGCGCTCTACCGGCTGAGCTACAAGGGCCTTTCGAGATGTGGATCTGGAAAAAAGAAACGAGAACATGCGCAGCGCCATTTTCACCGTCAACTACAATATCAACAATTTTCCGAGGGGTCTCACGGCACCATTTCAAGAAGATACGCGCCGTCCTCGACCTGCCCGATTCTCGAGAAAACCAAGTCCGCCAAACCTCGCAAGGCCTCGTCCAAATCATCCTGGCCAGAGCTTGCCAGCATGGAAAAGCCGCCTAACCGAAAACTGTCCTCCACCGTGACGAGAAACGTCACCGGCGGCCAGGATGGCCAGCGACCGAGAAACGTCTCGATCGCCTCATTATATATAGTAGCGCTTGCCAGCTCTCGACCGCTTCTCGGATCGCTCAAAGTCGCAAACAATCCAACCTCCTGAGCGAAATCCGTCCGCCCGGATTCGCGACCTAGCTGGTCGAAAAGCTGGAAGCTGAAATCCACCTGAGCCACGGAAAGCCTATCGTAGTTCGCCGCCGCATTGCCAAAGTCGTCCAGATAGTTCCCATCCTCCAACTCGAACATAGGAGCGAAGTCCTCGAAGATCTGCTCGTCCACCTGAAGAAATTCTCCCAGACGACCGACGCTCGCCGCATTCCATTGGGTCGGCAACAGCAGCGGACGAGGGTCGAACAGATCCATCTGCTGCTGGTTCAGGACAGCCGAACGGTCCTTAGCCTGCTCGTCGAAATACTCTATCTCCATAACCTGACGCGAAAGTCGACGCAGCTTCTGCTGCGAGTCGCGCGTGAAGAAGACCGCCCAAAAAAGAAACAAGTGAAACATGACCGCAGCCGTAGCGGCCCATGTCCAACGCAACGCGCGACCGAAAACCCTCTTCCTCTCCTCAAGCATCAGAGCGGGTCCAACCGGCCTGGAGCGACCCGAGCCTCCTCCGTCGCCAACTGCACCTTGGCGTAGCCAGTGCGGATCGCCAGTTCGCTCAACACGCTCAGCGTCTGCACGGTCACCTTCACATCCGCCTTGACCAGCAAGGTCGCGCCCTCCGGAGCAGGACCGCGCTCGTCAAGCAGCTTGCCGAAGGAATCCAAATCCAGCACGCTGCTCTGGAAGAGAATCATCTCCTCCCCCTTCACCTCCATAACGGTGACCACCTCGTAGACCGGCGCGATCGCCACCTGCGAAGCTCCCACCTCCGGCAAAGCCAAGGTCAGCCCCGGAGCCATCACGAACTTCGAGGAAAACACGGTCAGCAGCAAGCCGATCGCGCAGACATCCACAAACGGCCAGAAGCTCAGCCTAGCTCGCTTCGGTAGCTCTGTCTCCAGATTCAGCATCGTCGCTCTCTTGGAAAAGGTCTCCCGTCTCCGAATCCCGGTTCTTCACGCGGGCGAACATTACCATCAGCTCCTGGCCAAGCCATTCCATCTCATGGGTCACGGCCCGGATTCGCCCCACGATGAAGTGATGGGCCATGATCGCCACCGCGCCCAACGCCAAACCCGTCGCCGTGCTGATCAAAGCCTGCCAGGCCCCGCCCGCCAGATGGCCCGCATGCACGTATACCCCCTGGCGCTCGTACTGCATGAAACTGTCGATCATGCCGATCACCGTGCCCAGCAAGCCAAACAAAGGAGCAATCTGGGCAACCGCATAAAGAGCCCCGACCCGCCGCTTGATCGGGGCAAGCTCGACCACCGCAGCCTCCCGTACAGACTCGCGGATCTCGGCATCGCTCTCGCGAAAGCTCATAAGCCCCGCCTTCACCATAGCCGCCGCCGGACCCGGCGTTTCCTGGCAAATGGTAAGGGCCTCTATCAAGCGACCCTTTGTCAGGGAATTCTCGATACCGGACAGAAACTCCTTCGAGCGGATCTGGTTGCGATGCAGAAACAGGAGACGCTCCACGAACACCACCAAAGCCACCAAGCTCAAGGCGAACAGCGGCCACATGACCAGCCCGCCCTGCCGAAACGTGTCGAACAACTCTATCTGCAGCGATTCCATAGCAATGACGAGACCCCGAAAAAGACGTTCCAATACGCGCGGCGAAGCAACCTAATTCGCAAACGCCGACCCCAGCGACTCGATACGGGTCAAAGCCAAATCCGCTCCCCAAAGCCGCTTGTCCACGATCTCCCGATAGAAATCGTTCGCCTTCTCGACTTCGCCCTCCTCCTTAGAGATCTCCGCCAAGGCGAAAAGGCTGCGAGCCAGCCAGTACCGACCCTTGCGACTCATCAACGCCACCCGTCGGCTCTCCACCAGCGACATGTCGTAGAATACCCAGAAGATCTGCTTCGCCTTGAGCGTCTCGCCCCGAGAACGCCAGGCCTGACCCAACTTGTATCCAGCTTCCACGCGCAACTCGTGCGGCGCCTCCGGCAAATCCATCAGCAGCTCCAGTCGCGAAACAGCCGCCTCGAACTTCCGAGGATTCTCCCCAGCCTGAGCTATCAGCGTATCCGCCAGCGAGATCTGGGCCAGAAATCTGTCGCGGTGATCCGAATACTCGTTCTCCAGAAACTCGTAGATCTGCTCCGCCGAGCCAAACTTGTTCAACTTGCGCAGCAAGTCCGCCTGCATCAGCCGAGCGTAGTACACGACTTCGGAATCCGGATAGTCCGTCGCGATGCGATCCAACAACTGCGTCGCCTGGTCCAGGTAGGCATCCTGGCCGCGCCGCTCCGCATTGCGAGCCGCCTCGAACAAGGCGACTGGAGCCAAACGGTTCTCCGGAAAGCTATCCGCCAGGGAGACCAGCAGCTGCTGCGCCTCCACCGTCCGATTGATCGACTCAAAATACCGAGCCTGCGAAATGTAGGAAAACAAAGCCGATTCCGACCCCGCATAGCGCTCCCGCAGCTCCTCCAGCAAAGGCACCGCCTTCTCCGGCTCCTCCAACGCGAAATGCGCCTCGGCCAAGGCCAGCAACGAGCTCGCCTGCACCCTGCGCAACAGATCGCCGTCGATCTCCGCAGCCTCCGGCCCCGAGGCCAAGTCGTGCACCAGTCCCACCCAGCCCTCGGCATCCTCCGGCTCTCCCGCCTCAACCGAAAGCTTCGCCGCCAGCCAAAGCAGTCGCAGCCGCAGCAAAGGCTCCGAAGCGGCGAGCGCCACCGACTCCTGGACCCGCTCGTAGGCATCCGAAACCAGCAACTTGCCCCGCATCTCCTTCAAGACCATCCACTCCGCCCGCCAGACCATCTCGCCGCCCGCCAAGGCCGTCAGGCGCGGATCGTCTATCGCCGCGATCGCCCGATCCAGCTGCCCCGCCTCCAAGCGAGCCAACACCAGCTGGAAAAACAAAGGACCGCCCTGAGAAACGTCCGTCACCTCCGACAAGGCCGTCTCGTAAGCCTCCGCCGCGTTGCGGTAGTCCACCCTCGTGTTCGACTGCAAACCCGCTCGCAAATAGCAATCCGCAACCAAAGCCGCCAAGCGGCTGTCGGCCCGCAAATCCGCGAACTCCACCCGCATCTGCTGCAACAGACTCGCCGCCGTACGATAGCGGTTGCGATTCCAAGCCGAAGACGCCTGCAAGGCCAGCATGCCCCGACGGTAGGGCGACTGCGGAAAAAGCTCCTGCAACACCGCCGCGTCCTCCTCCGCTGCCAGAAAATCCCGTCTCAAAAACTTGAATACAGCCCGATAGTACAATGCTTGGTCAAGCAACGAGTGCTGTTCCGGCAAAGCGATCAGCTGGTCAAGCGCTTCCTCCAACGCCTCGCTTCCAACTCCCTCCTCGAGTCGCGCCAGACTGAAGACCTGCTGAAGAGCGATGCTCATCAAGTCAGGAAAGCGATCCGCGAACAGCAGATCGTTCAACGCCTGTCGTCCCAGATTTCGCTCCAAACCGGCAGCCATAACCGCCAGAAGCTGAAACTGAGCCCTCTCCAGCTCCAAAGCCGGCGGAATCGATTCCAGGCTGGCTCCGATCAGCTCCAGCGACTCGTCCACTCTCCCGTCGTCGAAAAGCAAGACTGCCAGCTGCTGGGCGTAAGCGTAGGCCACTTCCCTCCCCTCGTTCTCCAGCACAGCGTTTTGCAGCTGGGCAATCGTATCCACTCCCTGGACACGCGCTGCCAGCATGCTGCGAAAAACCAAATAGCCGATCTGAGCCCGCAAAGCCGGCGAACGGTCCGCAGCCAGCTCCTGAGCCCGAGCGAACGAAACTCCACTCGACCTGTCCCCGCGACGCGATTGGGTCCAGCCCGTCAAAAACCAATACCACGCCGAGTCCCCCTCTTCCAGCTCGCCAGGATCCGTCGCCTGGAGAATCTCGCCCACGGTTTCCGCGTTGTCCTCGGCAAACGCGATCATCGCCCGCCTCAACCCCAAAGCCACCTCCGGAGCCCCCTCCAAATCGGACAAAGCCGCGATAAGCTCCGCCGCCTCGATCCAATTCGCCTCGGCAAGCGAGGCATCGATCAGCACCAGCCGATTGCCGATATCCACTGAACGCCCCTCTAGCTTCGACTCCGCCTGCTCCGCCAACGAGTAGGCCAGTTCGTAAAGTCCAGCCTCCAAAGCTCGCTCCGCGCTACTCGCCACCCAAGCCGCATCGAGCCGCTTCTCCAGCGGCAGCCCCGCCAGCTCGCCCTCGAAAGGAATCCCATCCGAAACCACACGCGCCGCATCCTGCCCCCAAGCGAAGCTCAAGGCGGACAACGAAAGCAAGAAGCTGAAAAACGCGCGCGGCATGGAAACTGTCGGAACGAGACCTCCTCTACGTCATCTTTCAAGGCTCGAAGTTTCAACCCAAGCCGTAGCGCGGAGCTTCAGCCCGCGTCTGTCAGGATTGTAGCCACATTCGTGAGTGCCGAGTCCCGCTCGCAGGACGACAGCAGAGCTAAAAACACATCGCAGCCGCAGCCCGAAGCTCCGCGCCCCTTCTCCCACCAGGCTAAACGCCAGCCATCCTCCATCGAAACCCAGCATGAGCGAGACGAACTAGATGTGACGCGAGTCCGACTCGTCCTTTCTCGCATAGCCGCTCTCCTGGCGCTGGTGGTTTACCTTGTTCTTCGCCACGTAGGCATCGAACACGTCTTCCGGAGTCATGCCCAGCGCCTGGGCCAGTGAAACCAGAAAGTGGAACAGGTCGATCACCTCCACCCGAGCGTTCTGCTTGTCGAACTTCTGGTACTTCGCCCACCATTTCCAAGGGACCGAGTCGATCAGCTCGGATATCTCCTGCTGCATCGCCCGCGTGTAGTTGAGCACCCACTTCGTCTGCTCCTCTTCGTCTATATCCCTGAGGTTCACGCCAATACGAGCGTTGAGCTCCTCCTGCATCTGAAAAATACGCTCTAGCTTATCCATAAAGACCGGTGACTACCTCCCTTCCCAGCCCCACGCAAGACTCAAGCCCACCGCAAACGCCCTAAACCACCCACCAACCTCCAGCGCATTTAATTCTCCAACGTTGGAAAATTAAATGCGCGACAGAGAGACGGCAGAAAAGCTTGGACTCGCCTTTAGGTTTGAATTTTCGCGCTCAGTCGTAGAGTACCTCCCCTGCGGCTTAACCAGGGCCCCAGCCGACTCGCCCGGCCCGCCGCCCCATCCTATCGCGAGTCGCCCGCCTGACTGATGCATAAATACCAGCAGGCAAATAAGTAACAACATGTCACAAAACGAAGAACAACCAAGCAAGACGCCGGACAGCGAGGCCGCTCCCGCCCCCGCCGCAGACGCGGTCGACGAGATCCGCATCGTGGAGGGCATGAAGCCCGTCTCCGCTCCGGCAACGGAAAAGCCGCTACGATACGGCACACGAAAAGCCCGACCCGGCGCCGCCGCGCCCGTCGTGGCCAAACTAGGCAGCGTCAACAACGGCCTCGACGAAGAGGAGATCGAAATCGACGACCTACCCGTCCGGGCCACCGCTCCAGAACACCTCGTAGACGACAGCCCAGCTCCGCGCGAACACCGCGACGAGGACAGAGAAAGCCGTCCTCGCCGCCAAGATCGCCCGCGCAGAGAACGCCGCAGTCGCGAAGACCGCGAACGTTCTCCCGAAAAACGCCACCGCGAATCGGAAGACGGGTCGACACCCGAAACGGAAATGCAGGCAGGCCCGAAATCCGAGGCCAGTCCCGAAACCGTAGACGCCTCGGAACAAGAGGACCGTCCAGAACGTTTCGCGATGGTAGAGCCCGACAAACGTCGAGCCACTGCCAGCGCAGGGTCCCAGGAGTTCCGTCCGTCTCGCGACGGACGCACCGCTCCGAAAAGGGAACGCGCCCAAAGAGAGCCGCTGCCCAAGCCAGAGAAGAAAGGCTTCTTCGCCAAGATTCTCTCCTTCTTCACCGGAGGCGAAGAAGAGCAGCCTGCAAAGAAAAGCTCCGGCAAGGGCAAACGCTCCGACAACCGAGGCTCGAGAGGACGCGGACGAGGCGGCCCACGCAACCGCCAGAACCGCGAAAGCGACGAAGGCGGAAATCGCCCGCCACGCAAACGTCGCTCCCGCAACCGCAAGCCACGCCCGGAAGGCGAGACCCGCGAAGGCGCCGCCGAAGGCAAGGCCAACCGTGAAGGCACTCCCAGACGGCGTCGCAGGCGTTCGCGCCGACCACGCGAAGGCGGTGAGAGACGCGAGGGCGGAGATCGCGCTTCACGTAGCTCAGGGCCCGTCTCGGCCGAATAATTCAAAGCAAAGCCCTGCGGCCCTCTTCGGTCGTAGGGCTTTTTTCCGCAATATAGAAGCTCTGCGCTATTCAGCCAACGCCAGCCATGTCAGTAGAATCAAACCAGGATATAGAATCCCTCAAAAGGATAGGGAGCATTGTATCGACGACTGTAGGGGAGATGTTTCGACGACTGCGTATCGGGATGACGACACGCGAACTCGATGAGATCGGCAGGGAAGTACTCGAGCGCCACGGAGCTCGTCCCGCTCCAGAATTATGCTACGGCTTTAGCGGCAGCTCCATGATCAGCATAAATGAAGAAGTCGCTCACGCGATCCCAGGCGAGCGCAAAATCGAAGATGGAGACCTCGTAAATATAGACGTCTCCGCAGAACTCGACGGCTACTTCGCCGACACCGGCTACACCATGCCGATCGGCAACGCTCCACCCGTCACCCGCAGACTATGCGTGGCCAGCCAGGAGGCCCTAGACGAAGCCTTGAAGTTCGTACGCTCGGGACAACGAATATCGCGCGTCGAACAAGCCATCCGTGAGGTAGCGCTACGCAGAGGATTTTCCGTTATCGAAAACCTCGCAGGCCACGGAACAGGCCGACACATCCACGAGGAACCGTCATACATACCCGACTTCGGCAACCGAAACGACTCCAGGCGCTTCGAAAAAGGCAGCGTACTGACAATAGAACCCTTTCTATCCACCGGCCCCCGACAGGCCTACGACTCTCCAGACGGCTGGACCCTCGTGACTCCAAAAGGCAACTACAGCGCCCAGTTCGAACACACCGTAGTCGTCACCGACAGCAAGCCGATCATACTCACCGCCGCATGATCGATCCCGCGCCCCATGCGGGCGAGCCGCCCGCGATCCCAGATACCCAGCGCCAACCGGAAACCTGCCCTAGCCACCTTCCTTGCAACGCTTACGGTACGCCGCCGGCGGCGTGTAGAAGCGTTTCCTGAAAATCGCGGAGAAATGGTAGCGATTGCAAAACCCCACCTCCTCCGCAATTTCATCGATCGACTTGCTTGTATTCGACAAAAGGATACAAGCCTCCTTCATCCGAACGCCAATCAGGTAAGACTTGGGCGTCGTCCCGGTCGATCTGCGAAACCGGGCGATAAACGCATTCGTGTTCAAGCCTGCGGAACGAGCCATATCGGCTACGGAAATCGACTCCGAAAGATGATTTTCCATATAGTCTATCGCCTCCGAAACCGCTTCGTCATCCCGAGAATGGGCGAAGCATCCCTCTGGGAGCTGCCTCAAGGCGGAGAACAGCAGAAAGGAGATCTCGAGCGAGAACGAATAGGTCTTCAGCTCCTTGCTCCTATGCATCAAGCTCGCTCTCTCGATCGCCTCTCTCGTCGCCTCGCAAGCCTCGAATCGATACACCACCTCAGAACTCCCCACATATCCCATCGACTCCGAAAAGCTGATGACGAAATGATTGACCGGATTCCTCAGGACTCCCCTAAACAGGGTATGTGGCGGGATCAGGTAGACTGATTCCGGACGCAGTTCCACCCTTTTGCCAGCAACCTCGACGAAAGCCCCTTCCCGATCGTTCCAATAGAACCGCCAGTACGGCGACTGCACTCGACGAGCCTGCCATTCGGTCAAGAGTTTCGAATAGGCGGTATGTATCCGTAATCTGGGTTCGAAGATATTGATATTTCCCGTTCTCCAAAGATCGAAGGAAATCGCCAGAAAGGAGGTTTCCAACGCAAGCGATGAACCGCAGCGATAGCGGAAAGTGAAAAGACGTACAAAACAAGTGAGTGAACGCATTCCCCAGTCAAGCAAATCTGCTAGGCTCCTAGGACAACAAAACCACTCCCTGCTAATGAAAGTACGAAAACCCTACCTGCTCGCTCTTTTCCTATTCGCTTCGACCCCATTCCTCGACGCGAAAACGGAAATCGACGACACGCTCATCGAATACAAGCCCGTAGAGGGCATGCGAGCCACGCCTCCAGAAGCCCTCGCCAAATGGCGGGAACGCAAGCTGGCCCTCTTCATCCACTGGACTGTCACCGCCGACCGCGGGCGAAGCGTCACCCAAAGCCACTCGCGACATTCCAGATTCAAGCCGAGCGGAAAAATCCCTCCCGAGGAGTACGACCTCTACTACAAGGAATTCAACCCCGTCCGCTACAATCCCCAGGAGTGGACCCAGATGGCTCAAGACGCTGGACTCAAATACATCGTCTACGTCAGCAAGCACCACGACGGCTTCTCCCTTTTCGACACCGCCTACAGCGAATACGACATCATGAGCAGCCCCTACGGCAAAGACGTCCTGAAAATGCTCGCCGACGCCTGTCGCGCAAGCGGCGTGGAGCTCGGGCTCTACTACTCGCCCCGCGATTGGTACCACCCCGCCTTCGACACCGACAGACACGATCCCGAATACAACGACTTCTATCTCGCCCAGATGACCGAGTTGGCCACCAACTACGGCCCGATCGTCGAGCTCTGGTTCGATGGCATGACCCCCGCAGGACCAGACAAATGGAAGGACACTCCAGAGCAAGTGGCCGAGATGCTCCGAGAGCTCCATCCCGACATCATGCTCAATCCCCGAGGCGGCGTGCCGGCCGACTTCGAAACCTACGAAACCAAGTACGGCCCCTACAAACGCGACATCCCCTGGCAGCGCTGCTCCACCCTGACCGTATTCGCCTGGAACTACAGGACCCCAGACATCCCAGTACGCTCGATCGAGGAGCTCCTCGACGAACTCGTCTACACCATCGGCCGAGGCGGCAACTACCTGCTCAACATCGGCCCTAGAGCCGACGGATCGCTCGACGAAAACCACGTTCGCCAATTCCGAGCCTTCGGAGAATTCGTCAAGCCGCACGGCGAAGCCATATACGGCACAATCGCCGGCCCCTTCATCGACGGAGCCTGGGGAGCCTCCACCGCGAAAGGAAACACCACCTACCTCTTTATAAGATCCGCCATCGAAGGCCCATTCCAGATCCCGCTGTCCGACGCCGAAATCGAAAGCGCCTCTCTCCTCAATCCCGCAGGAAAGCTGAGCTTCGAAAAAACGGAAACCGGATACGCGCTCGACCTGCCACCCGTATCCGATGACTGGACACACTCTTTCAGAGTCGTCAAACTGCAGCTCGACCAGCCAGCCACCCGGCTCGACCCGCGCCCCCTGAATCCATACCTCGTCCCCACCTCCCTGGCAGCCTCCAGCTCGAAGATGGGTCAACCAGCTGAAAATGCCGCAGACGACTCCGTCCAAACCTACTGGCAGCCCGCCTCGCCCAAAGACCAAGTCGCGTGGTTGGAATATCAATACGACCAGCCAGTCACCTTCAACCACGTCAGCCTAGGCTACGACCACGGTTGGATGCCCGTCACCAGTAGTCGCATAGAAGCCTATCAAGAAGGCGAGTGGAAAGTCCTGCTGCAAATGAAGGATCCCGTCGCCCGTCCCTTCCACGCCATCGAGCCCACCACCACCAATCGCATCCGCTTCGTGCAGGAAGGCAGGCGGTCAAACACCCTCGAAGTCGTCGAAATGAAAGTGTGGTTCGAATAGCCCGCCAGCCTCATGCCTGTGCAATAACTCTGGTCGCCTGACCAAAACTGCTGCACAGGCTTCCGAATCCCGCTTGGGGGGCTCCGTCGCAACCCCATCTGCGCAATAACTCTGATCAGCTGATCAGAGTTATTGCGCAGACCTTGCGGCGACGTGTCCACCCAGGTGCCAGTTTTTTGTCCTGTCCACCGAGCGAAGTCGCTTTTCGCTCTTCACTCTTCGTTTTTCGCTCTCCACTCTCCGCTCATCCATGAATGAGCCCACCGAGAAAGGAGTCGACTACTTCGCCAGCGCCGCGACGGCACCGCTGCACGGGCAGAACGAGTCCATCCTGCGCCCCCCCTCCTTCGACGAATTCGTCGGTCAGAAAAAAACCGTCGAGCGGCTCAAGATCATGTCCGGAGCCGCTGGCAAGCGCGGCGAGCCCCTCAACCACATTCTCCTCAGCGGTCCGCCAGGACTGGGCAAGACCAGCCTCTCTCTCATCCTGGGCGCCGAGATGGAGCGCGAAGTGCGCATCACCTCAGGCCCCGTAGTCGAGAAGGCTGGCGACCTGGCCGGCATGCTGACCAACCTCCAGGAAGGCGACATCCTCTTCATCGACGAGATCCATCGCATCCCCAAGACCGTGGAAGAGTACCTGTACTCCGCGATGGAAGACTACCGCATCGACATCATGATTGACCAAGGTCCCAACGCTCGCAGCGTGCGCCTCGAGATCCCCCGCTTCACCCTCGTCGGCGCCACCACCCGCAGCGGCCTGCTCACCGCCCCCCTCCGCAGCCGCTTCACTCTCCAAACTCGACTCGACTACTACGGCCCCGAAGACCTGCTCCGCATCGTCACCCGCACCTGCCAGATCCTCGGCGTCAAGGTCGATCCAGACGGCGGCCACGAAATCGCCCGCCGGGCCCGCGGCACTCCCCGCATCGCCAACAACCTCGTCAACTTCGTACGCGACTACGCAGAGGAAAAAGGCGACGGCGTCATCACCAAGCCGATAGCCCAAGCAGCCCTCGAGCTCCTCGAGATCGACCAGCACGGCCTCGACGAGATGGACAAGCGCATCCTGCGGGCAATCGCCCAGCACTACAAAGGAGGCCCCGTCGGCGTAAACACCCTCGCCATCGCAGTCGGCGAGGAGAGCGACACTCTCGAAGAAGTGCACGAGCCCTTTCTCATCCAAAGCGGCCTGATCCAACGCACCCCGCAAGGCCGCGTCATCACCGGCAAAGGCATGGCCGCCATCGGCCTGGAGGCCAGCCAAGACTGAAATGACCCGCGCGACCCAAAACGCTTCCCGAGAGAAAAAAGCAGGGCTTGATCGTGGTTCGACAGAGCTCACCACCCTAAGCTCGCCGAAGGGTGGAGCGAACCGCGCTGCAGGATCGCTCAAGGACACACTATCGCCCAATCTCAAGCTCAGATGATCCCGACCTTTTCCAAGCGACTCAAGACGCAGTTCGAAACCCAGCTCACCTTCGCCGACGAGACCACCCAGCCGCAAAGGCTTGCCCGGCGAAAGGCCTTTCTCGAGACCGAGATCAAGAAGATCAAGGACGCCCACCGCTCCGGCGCCTCCGGCCTAGAAGTCGCCAAGGCTCGCTCCCTGCTCGTCGATGCCATGGTGGAGAACCTCGTCAATCCCGCGATGCAGGAGATCCGCCAAACCATCGCCCCCACGGAGCTGCCCATCTCGGTGGTCGCCCTCGGCGGCTACGGGCGCGAAGAGCTCTGCCCCCTCAGCGACGTCGACATCATGTTCCTCTTCCCGAACGACGCCGACCCCGAGCATCTCCGCGTCGCTCACGAAACCATCTCCCAAGTCATCCGCGACCTCTGGGACATCGGCCTGAAGGTGGGCCACTCCACTCGCAGCGTCGAGGAAGCCTTCCACGAAGCCAAGGCCGACATCCAGACCAAGACCGCCATGCTCGAAGCCCGCCTCATCACGGGCTCCGAGCCTCTCTTCGCCGGCTTCAAGTCCTCCTACCACATCTTCTACCGCAAGGACGACCCCAAGCGCTACATCCAGCAGCGGCTCGAAAACCAGCGCGAACGCCGAGCCAAGTTCGGCGGCAGCGTCTTCATGCAGGAGCCCGACATCAAGAGCGGCGTCGGCGGGCTACGCGACTACCACAACACGCTCTGGATGGCCCGCGTCCGGCTCAACGTCGAACACATCGAAGGACTTAGGGACCTCAACTACCTTCGCCAGGAGGAACTCGAGGAATTCACCGCCGCCTACGACTATCTTCTCCGCGTCCGCAACGAGCTCCACTTCCGCAGCAAAAGGCTGACCGACCTGCTCTCCCTCGAAGCCCAGCCCAAAGTCGCCCGCCGGCTCGGCTACACCACCAAGAAGGTCCTGCACCGCGTCGAGACCTTCATGCGAGACTACTACGGCCACGCCCAGAACATCTATCGCATATCCAAGACCGTCGAGAAGCGGCTCGCCCTCAACGATGCCACAGCCAAGAGGAGCCGGGTCAAGTCCGTCACCGACTTCCTGCTCGCCCGCCGCAAGGAACGCGTGAAGGAAGTCGACGGCTTCCTTCTCCGAGGCACCGAAATCACCCACCGCGACCCCGACGTCTTCAAGCAGGACCCCCAGCGCCTCGTGCGCGTCTTCCGCCACAAGCAGCAGCGCAAAGTCGAGCTGGATTTTGACCTCTGCGCTCTAATTCGAGCATCCCTCCACCTCGTCGACGCCGCCGTGCGCGCCTCGCCCGAAGCCAACGCCTCCTTCCGATCCATCCTCCAGGAAAGCGGAAACGTCTACCCCACGCTCAACGAAATGCACGAGCTCGGCGTGCTCGGAGCCTTCATGCCCGAATGGGGAAAGCTCACCTGCCTCGTCCAGCACGAGTACTACCACCGCTACACCGCGGATGTGCATACGCTTCATACAATTAGGGAACTCGATGAAATATTTTCCAACCCGGACCAGCTCTACAAACCCTACCGCGAAGCCCTGCACGAAACCCGTCTGCCCAATCTCATCTACCTGATCCTCCTCCTGCACGACCTCGGCAAGGCCATCGCCATACGCCACCACGCCGAAAACGGAGTCAAGATCGCCGAGCCCATTCTCGAACGCCTCCGGGTCGACCGGAAAAACCGCGAGCTGATTCTATTTATTATCAAGAACCACCTGCAGATGGCGCGATTTTGGCAAAGGTACGATATAGATGACCCTGAAAGCGCCAGAGCATTCGCGGAATACGTCCAGACCCCAGAACAGCTTCGGCTGCTCTACGTGCACACCTTCTGCGACGCTCGAGGCACAGCGGCCGGACTGTGGAACCAGTACAAGGATACCCTGCACAACACCCTTTACAAGCGAAGCATGGAAGTCTTCAAAAGCGAAGGCCGACTCCAACAGCAATTTGAGGAACACAAGAAAATGACCCAGCGCGATCTTCTGGCGCTCGACATAGAAGGCATCGGCAAGGAGGAAATAAACGCCCACTTCAGCCTCCTCCCCGACCGTTACTTCATCAACACCTCCAAGGAAGAGATCGTCCAGCACATCCGGATGATCAACCAGCTCCTGCAGGAAATAAACCACGCCGAATCCGTCGGCGCCCTCAAGCCGATCATCGACTGGCGTCACGACGTCAACCGCAGCCTAACCGTCGTCAACATCATCACCTGGGACCGCGCCGGCCTCTTCCACAAGCTTGCCGGGGCCCTCAACCTCGCCGGCTACAGCATCCTCAGCGCAAAAGCCATCTCCCGCGACGATCACATCGCCATCGACTCCTTCTACGTCGCCGAGTCCGGCCGCGGCTCCTCCGATCCCGAAGTCTCCCGCCAAGCCTTCGCCAACGCCGTACGCGACGCCCTCGTCACCAACCAAGACCTTTACCCGCGTATCCAGGAAGTCATGCGCAAGGAAGCCGCCGACCTCTTCCGCCGCGACGACAACCCCCTCGCCCAAAGCTTCGAACCCCGGATCGAAGTCTACCACGAGCTCTCCCTCCAGCGCACCATCCTCGAAGTCCAAGCCACCGACCATCTCGGCCTCCTCTACCAGATCGCCGCCGCGGTATACAAATTCGGCTTCGACATCACCTTCGCCCGCATCAACACCGAGCGCGGCATAGCCATCGACACCCTCTACCTCAGCAACGTCGACCCCACAACGGAAACCGACGGCGAAAAGCTCATGCAGCTCCGCGACCACCTAGCCACCGAGCTAGCCAAAGACGCGAAGTAGAGCGGTCGAGGGCTCTTCCCTGACCGCTGGCCAATAGGGATTCCAGCCACGAGCGGCGAGTCTCCGAGAGAGTGGCCAATATCTCCAAACCCACGCCATTCTTCCAAGGTGGGAGCGTGCTCGTCACGCGAAACAGAGCCCCGATCCTCCAGTCACCACCTCGTGACAACAGTCACCGCCCTTCGAGCCACGCCCGCCACAAGCGGACGGGGTATTCAAAAAGGTAGGGATCCCGACTTGTCGGGATCCCTACCCTAGAGCATATTTCGTTTGTTCAGTCCCATTTCAGAGGGTGGCAAATCGGTCGCCTTCGGAGAAGACGACCCACCTATGGGCGAATAGCCAAACGAAAAATGCTCTAAACGCCGCAAGGAGTGTATTGAAAGAGTCCGGCTTTCTCGTGTAGCCGCGTTCGTGAGAACGCGGAATCGGTGCAGGAGATCCGCGTTCTCACGAAAGCGGCTACGATATCGCCAGGGTTCGATCGACTTTTTCAACACACTCCTTACGGCGTTCTCAAATTTTCAATGTTCAATTTTCAATCTTAAATACCCCGCTAACGCGAAGCGTTAGTCGATCGGTAGGTCGAGGGCTTGCCCCGGAGATCCTTTATTGATTCTGGATCTAGAACCTATCCCAAAACCTATCATAAAGAAGGAAGAGATGACATGGGAGCGTGTTGTCATCTTTTCCTCTTCAAGATTATAATTACCACCTATGCTTTACTACGGAGGGTATCTTTAATGAGTTTACCCAATCCCTGAATAGTGTGCGATGCTGCTTCAATATAGAGTAATATTTGGGTTCAGTCGCAAGGTTTTGGGTTTCACCCGGATCGTCTTGCATATCAAATAATTGTTCTGCTTCATCCTCATAATAAGTGATGTACTTAAATTGACGGGTTCTGAGCATTTGCCCCCGGTTTTCCTCAATTTCAGAAGTAACAAAATCTCTCTGTAGAGGTTCACCGTCAGACAGTGTGGGGGTTAAACTACGTCCACTCATGTGGCTGGGCTGAGCAATTCCTGCGATATCGCACATCGTAGGAAAAATATCGACTCCTGAAACCAGATCTTGGTGGTTAACCACTGCTTCAGGGTAGCGCCCCGGCCAGCTGAATATTAAAGGTACCTTCGATGCCTCATCGTAGTGAAACGCCTTGCGTACCATTTTGTGGTGACCTAGGCCTTCACCGTGATCCGACGAAAATATGATAACGGTATTATCCCTGTGAGCAGATGCTTTCAGCGCATCCAAAACTCGTTTAATTTCCGCATCTACCATTTCGACATGCCGGTAGTATGCCCACCTGTAGTATCGCCAATCGTTGTCGCTCCAACCGGTATTAACTCCTTCCCATTCCAAGCGCCTGAGCTTAACGAGCTCCGGTTCAATATTGGGAATTAAAAAATTATCCGGCAATGGAGGCAACTGGTCATGTATTGGCTCAAAAGGCAGATCTCTTTTGCCTTTGCGATTAAATCGCAGCCACTCGCAGATGTCATGGGGCTGCATATAATTAATCGCCATAAGGAAGGGGTTCTGGCCGGATGAATAATTCTCGAAAAAAGCTTCAGCAGCAAATGTATATGAGCTGTCCGACAACGCTCCAGGACCCCCATGTCCGCAGAAAGGCACATCAAAACCAGGCACACGCGAAGATACATAGGCAGGCACATGCCACTTCCCCATATATATGGTTTCATAACCGCCTTTTTCACGAAACCACTCGCCCATAAAAGGGATTCCATCGATTGGCTTTTCTCCATTATCCGTAACTCCCACCTCTGAGGGCATGCGACCTGTATAGACAGATGCCCGGCAAGGTCCACAAACCGGACTCGGGCAATACGACTGCGTAAAGCTCACGCCCCTTTCTGCAATTTCGTCGATCCCTGGGGTCTTAAGATAGGAGCACCCCAACGCGGATATAGTATCGATATGTTGCTGATCGGTAAAAATGAAGAGTATATTCGGCTTCTTTCGCGTCTTACTCGTTGCTATCGAGAACAACTGAGGCGCGTATAGAGAACCGGCTGCCAGCCCCGCTGTTGTTTTTTGGATGAAATCGCGTCGGGTAGTTTTCATATCTAGCGATTATTTAACCGATTGAGGTGGTTCTGGTAATGGGCTTCAGGCGCATCGTGAAGCATCCAGATATTAAATGCATTCACCGCGAAAAGCAACACGCCACTTTCGGTGATCCAATACTCATAAGGTAGGTTGCCTGCCCCAAAATGCTGGAAATAAAGCAATCCAACGGTTTCGCCATTCAGCGATATTCGTTCTCGTCCTGCGTAGCGCAAAGTCTGGCTCTTTTTAAGCAAGGAAAATTCCTGAAAATAATGAAACGGGACTGAATCACTTGCTTTTAAGAGTGCCCCTTGGAAGCTTGCAGGTAGCGTATAATCACTCAGCCAATCACCCTTTACGTGATATTGGCGATTTCTTCCACTTACCGTTTCATTTATGATACCGTTTTTATAGGCACCCTTTTTATTGAGCGTGTAAAGCGGCATTCGCTGATCACTCGTATTCGAGAATGCGCTTTTCAATTCCCAATCTAGCGGGGTACTAAACAAGTCCCGTTCGCAAGTAATGTCTGCTTCAATATGATGCTGATGATAGGCTATTCCCGCGCGTTTAAGGTCTATCCTGAGTGAAAATGTACTATTTTCGATATTTTCCCGACTACGCTTATAGCTGAAAATGCCCATTTCATGATCAATCTCCCGATAACCGTGTTGAGCGATCCAGAGATAATACCGGGGCGTAGCGGGATCATTGATCTTTGAATCAATATGAGGCGCGGACCAAGCTTCCAAGGATTGCAACGATCTAAGATCCAGGGGTTGATCCAGAATGGTTCTCATCTTAAATGCAATGTGAGAAAATAAAAATCGATGGGGTTGTTCTTTTGCTAGAACCTAATTATCCCACCAGTTTCATACTTAGTAGTACAAAATTTCTTAAAATTCTCAATATCAGCTACTTGCACAATCGAAGACTAGATTCGATATCCTCACATTTAGTTAGGATTGGAAACCGGATAATTTTTAACCGCTAATGGATGCGAATACACACGAATCAAAGCTTCAAATGAGGAATCATTCGTGTTTATTAGCGTCCATTCGCGGTTACTCTTACTCTTGTTTTTGAAACACTAGGGTTATGACTCAAGCGTACAAAAAACAATACTTGTTACACTTGCCATACAGATTAGATTCCTGCAAGCTAAATGATAATGAAATCTTTTCTATTTTTTACCTTATTAAGTTTGAGTGTCACAGCAAATGCGACACTCCCGAATTTAGTCATCATACTTACGGACGATCAGGGCTATGCGGATGTAGGATTTCATGGTTCCAGCGAAATCCCGACTCCCAACATAGATCGCATTGCAGAGAATGGAGTCGTATTTACGAACGGCTACGTTACTTATCCCGCCTGTGGACCAAGCCGGGCGGGTCTATTGACGGGTCGCTACCAGAGCAGGTTCGGATTTAATTTCAATCCCACGGTTAATCCCGCTTTGCCTCATGCAGGTATCTCGCATAGCGAAGAAACAATTGCGGAGATTTTGGCTAAAGCCGGTTATCATAATATGATCATCGGAAAATGGCACATGGGCAGTCACCCAAGTCAACACCCCCTCAATCGCGGTTTTCATGAGTTTTTCGGATTCCTGGCAGGAGGGCTTCGCTACTTCCCTGAAGAGTTGGTTTTGAATGACCTCGAGGAAGTCGAGAGAATGTGGCAGTGGTATGAGGTCAAAGTAATGAGAGAGCGCGAGCCCATAGATACTGCTGACTATTTAACTGATGTTTTAAGCGACGAAGCGGTCGCCTTTCTGGAAAGACAGTCCGAAAGCGAAGCGCCCTTCTTTCTTTATTTAGCTTACAATGCTCCTCACGGCCCCCTTCAGGCAACCGAACATTATTTAAAACGATTCAGTCATATCGAGGATGAAGACCGCAGAACCTACGCCGCCATGGTCGGCGCCCTGGATGATGGAGTAGGCAGAATTCTGGATACGTTAGGCACATTGGATATGGATCAGGACACTATCATAGTATTCCTGACTGACAACGGGGGCTCCAGGCTTAATGCTTCATTGAATAAACCACTGCGAGATTACAAAGGCAGTCTTTTCGAAGGGGGTATACGTGTGCCTCTTGCTATGCAGTGGCCAGGGGTGATTGATGCAGGAAGCGTATACCATGAACCGGTAATTTCAATGGATATTCTCGCTACCATGGCCCATTTAGCAAATGCCGAAATTGCGGAGGAGAGGCCCCTGGATGGGGTTAATTTACTACCACACCTTTCAGGTAAAAACAAAGAAAGTCCTCACGAAATTCTGTTCTGGCGAGATGTACGCGATGGGGCATGGGCGGTCAGAAAAGGAAATCACAAGGTAGTATTCGAGCCGGAAGATGCGCCCGAGCCTCTTTTGTTCGACCTGTCTGTAGACATCTCTGAGAGCAAGGACCTGGCATCTAAATATCCGGAAAAAGTAAAAAAACTCACTGAGGCATTTAACAAGTGGAACCAGGAGCAAGCTCCCAGCGCATTTCCTGGCACCCGGGATGATCCCTGGTGGGAAAAATGAAAAAATGATTTGTCAGGATCTCGCTGCGCTCGATACAGGCGTCGCTTTCGCGACGGTAGGCCTTTTAAGATCAAGCCTAATGCCGAAGGCACCTAATCGGCGCAGCCGACCTGACAAAAACGACTCAACGTTCCAGTGTAATGACTTCTGCACTCATTAGCAGTTTATTTTTGCTATTCGGTCTTGAACTCGATCAATGAGACGCTGAGTTGAGACCGCCATTGTTTGATAAACCATAGCTTATGGAGAAAGAAGTCAGTTTTTAGATGTTACTCAGCCTTCTTCTTGAGGATGATCTCATCGATGATGAAGTGGTCGTCCTCGCCGGTGGCCTTGTTTGAGAAGCGGATTTTGCTCACTCCATCGTATTTCGAAAGGGCTAGCATCTCGTTACGGTACGGAAGGGGTTCCTCTTCTTCGTCGTCGAAGAAGGTTCTGAGCGTGTGCCAGACTCCGTCAAATACCTCGATCGTGCACACCTCGGAGGGATCGTCCATGCTTCGGGTCTTCCAACGGAGTTCGAGCTGCCCTTCGTGGACTGGGGTTTCCAGCGTTCTCAGAGCATTGCCCCCGCCTTTGATGAGCAGCGACTCCGAGCCTTCGATCGCTTCCTCGGTCAATGCGACATCGCCTGATAGATGCCACTCGCCGTCCCAGCCCTCGCCGCCTTGCACGCTGCCGGACTCGAAACTATCGCTAGCAATGATGGTCGTCTCGGTATTCTCAAACCAGGCGATTCCAAAGAAAGTATGGATAGCTTTCGATTTTTGACGCAGATTCCAGTCGTTGGAATTGCCTTCCAGGTTGATAAAGGTCTCCTCGGAATTCGCGATCACGTCGAGATCGCCATCGCCGTCCATGTCCTTAGCGAGCACGTTGTCGATTTTTTCTCCACGCCACTCGGTTCCGTTGAATCCATAGGACATCTTGATGGGGTGTGTCTTCCAGTTCGCCGCGTCCTCCACGCTTCCATCATTTTCAAGCCAGAATAGGACAAGCCGATCGGGCGCGATATAGCCGTTCCTGAAATCGTATCCGTAGGATTTTTTTCGCTGAAAGTAGTGCAGCGCCCCGCAGAGAAGATCCATTTTGCCATCGTTGTTCATATCCACGACCGCAACGTGGCGTTGCAGTTGGACCGCCGCTCCCTGCTTGGGAATGATGATCTTTTCAAAGTCGGTAGTTTTTTTGGATTTCCGTTTGAAAAAAGCGATACGGTCGTCGGCGATGGGGCAGACAAGGTCGACGAGGCCATCCCCATCCAGATCGCCTGCGGCGACCTTTACCTTGTAGAAATATTCGGGATCGGTGTCGATGACGTGCTTGGGCCATGGCTGGGACATGGAATCCTTCCCCGGATTTTCATACCATATAATCGCGCGCGCTTCCTTCGGAGTGTCGAAATCCGCGCTGTTGACGATCACATCGAGGTCTCCGTCAAGATCCAGGTCGACGAGATCGAAGCCATGCCCGCTCCAGAGATCGGCATCAATAGAGTGAATTTTCCAGGCGGAGATGTCTCTGGCGTCTTCCCCTGGATTTTCAATCCAGCGCAATCCTATTAGACTGCCGTTCTTCGGATTGGCGCGACCTCCTATAAGAATGTCCGGATCGCCATCGAGGTCGATGTCCTTCACAAGGCTGTAGTGCGGGTTTCCTACAGCATCGAGCGAAGCGAAGGACTCGGAGTACTTCCAATTCTCTTGTTTGCGCAATCCGTCTGGACCTGGCCCCCAAACCAATCGAATCTGGCTTGGAGCGTCGCGCTCAGACCCCTCCACCGAGACGAGGTCTAGATTTCCATCTGCATCAAAATCTCCCACCTGGGCGTGTTCGTTGGTTGTTGTCTCCAAAATCTCGATTTTTTCCCAGTAGTCCATCAATGGAACATCCGTCGTCCCTGGGTGGAGCAGAAGCGAGATGCCTACGAAAATGCCAAACTCATGAATCACAATATAGTCCGTGAACCCGTCCTTATTGAAGTCGCCCTCGCTGAGGGAGTTGAAGCCGCAATAGCGGTTCGAGTGGGGATCGGGATCCACCCGATGCATGATCCATTGATCCGAAGCGCTTGCGCTGGCAGCCAGCAGGAGAGTTAGTGTTATGATTCTATGCATGTTTGTACCTTAATAGATTTTAGATTTATAGTGTGTAGGTCACCGAACGGTGAGGCTTACTTTGCCGAGCGCTCCGCAGTCTCCTATATATTCGCCAACCGCATCGGCTCCGCTGGCCTTGAATGGGGAATAGACTTTGCCGGAAACAATCGCCTGCCCAGCTCTGAAAGGATTGCCCCGCGCGACATGGGCGTTGGCGATAGCAAGCAGAACGTTCCACGGACTTCCCATGATGTTGGTAGAGTGTCCTTCATAGACTTTTTCGCCATCCTTGTAGAGAGAGAGCGTAAGGTCGTCGAGATTCACGGACCGAGGGTCATGCCCTTCGCCAATCATGAAGTATCTTGCGCCCGAGCCGTTGGCCACGAAATCCGAAATCGTTCGAGCCTGCCCTTCTTTTATATCAAATCGCTCATCCGCGATATCGAGTCCGGCATGAACGCTAGCGACGTATGGCGCTAGAGCTTCGACGCTATCGAGCGGTTCCAGGATGTCCTTCGCGAGAATAAATACGATTTCGGCCTCGATATGGAAAAGAAAGAACGCGTCGGCGGAAACCGAACCTCCGTTCGGAACCTCGAAAGACTTATAAAGACTCCCGGTAACGGGCGCTTCCAAGTCGTATTTCTTCAGGGCGTCTTCGGTGGCGAAGGCGACCTTATAGCCAGCGACCGGTCCATAGAGTTTCTCGAGTCGCGCCGCGAGAGAGCCTTCGATCCGATAGGCTTCCTCAAGCGAGAAGGGCCCAAAAACCTCCGATGGGAGGGGAACTTGCTCCTGAGCTTTTCGCCCCTCCACCATCATCTCGACAATCTTGTCTTTATTTTCCGAGCGAGACAAGGTCGAGCCTTCGGCGGTCGATCCGATGCCAGCGACTTGCAGGCATAGTATTCCGAGAAAGGCGACCGTTCCCGCGATGGTTCCGCCGAGCGTCCAGCCTGCCAGCGTTTGGCGGACGCTGAGCTTGCCGAAGCGATTGACGACCCAAAATCCGGAATCGTTCGGAAGGGAAAGGCAATTTCCCCCTGCGCAGATCGCCAAGCCGACCAAAAGAGCGGAAGCGCCCGAGTTCGCGATCTGTTCGGCGAGGAGCGAGGCGCTGGTGATGAGGGCGACGGTCGAAGAACCCAATGCCGCCCTGAGCACGGCGGCGAGCAGGAAACCCGCGACGGTCAGCGGGATGCTGAGTCCAGCGAGAGAATCGGCGATATAGGCCCCCACTCCGCAGGCGCTGAGCGTGGCCCCGAGAGCGCCGCCTGCTCCTGTGATCAGAAGCACCCCGCCTGACTTTTCAGCGGCCGATCCGATGATTTCCGCAGTGGGCTGCGAAAAGCATCGACGCAAGAATAGCATCGAAGCAAGCACGCCGGATATCATCGCAACGTTCTTGTCTCCTAGGAATTTCAGCAGTGACCCGATCGAGGAATCTTGCGGCACGAGGAACGATAGCGCGCTCCCTGCGAAGATCAAAAGGATGGGAAGGAGCAGGAGAAAAAAGGATGCGCTGGCGCCTGGTCTAGCCTGCGCGTCCAAGTCTGGCGCCGCTTCGGTCGATGCGGTTTCGCCAGCGGAGTCTTCAGCTATCTTCAAGCGTCCGAGCAGCCTGCCGTAGAGCCAGCCGCCAACCAGAACCGCCGGCAAGCCGACAACCAGAGCCCAGAGCGCAAAGGAGCCTACGGAGACGTCGAGCTGATTTGCCACGGCCACCGGGCCCGGAGTCGGGGCAATCAGGTTGTGCGAGACGATCAGGCCGACTGCTAGCGGCACGACCAGCGCGACATTCGTATGCTTGGCGATTCGAGCGAGGTCCTTGGCGAGGCTGACTAGAATGACGAAAGCCGCGTCCATGAAGACGGGAATCGAAACGAGGAAGCCGGTCAGGTTAATCGCGAGCGGGGCGTTTCGCGCCCCGATGCGCGCCGCTAGGAATTCCGCTATTTTCCGGGTCGCTCCCGAGTCGGACAGCAAAGCGCCGAATATAATTCCAAGGCCGATCACGAGCCCAACGCTTTGCAGAGTTTTTCCGAAGCCCTCCACCATAGCGCCGGCCGTTCTGTCGAGCGGCATCCCGGTTAGGATTCCAGCGAGGAAGCATGAAAAAAGCAGAGCGAGAAAAGGGTGAACCTTGAATCGAATTACAGTGATCAGCAGGAATGCTAGCGTTCCGATGAAAACGGCAAGCAATAGGGGTCCTTGTAACATGGGTAGGGAGTCTTGGGGTCGAACTTATTATTTATAGAGAATCGATGAGCTGGCGCGCCGCCTCGATTCCCAAGCGAGGGCTGGTCAGAATCGGGATTCCGATGCGCTCGGAGATGGGTTTCGCGAGCCGCGTCATGGAGGCTTGAGCGAAGACGATCAACTCTACCGAGTCTTTGATTTCGGCTGCCGCGTCGCCTACCATTTGATCGTGAGCTTCGGTTTCGCCGGCCATCAGTTTCTCGAAAGCTCCCGCAACGAGCGTCGGTTTGATGTCAACGGCCTTGCCGGCTTTTCCCGCCTTTTCGCGCACCAGATCGCAAGTGGGATCGAGCGTGGTAGGCACGGTAGCCATAACGGCGATACTTGAGGCCGCTTTCACCGCGGCTTCCGTCATGGCGTCGTCGATTTTCGCGATCGGGATCTTGGCGTGTTTCCGAGCTTCATCGATTGCGGGACCCAGCGAGGAGCACAGCGAAAGGATGGCATCGGCTCCCGCGGTTTCCGCTGCCTGGGCATAGGCTCGCATGCGTTCGACGCAATTGTCGGTCACTCTCCCGGCCGTCATCGTTTCGGGAAGGAGCGAGTCGTCGACGATGTTGATCAGGTTTACCTCAGGCATGATCTCCGCAAAGAGATCGCTCATCAGCGTTTCTTTAGTGATGAAAACCAGGCTCGTGTGGATAAGGGCTAAGCGTTTACTCATTGTTCAGCTGTTCAATATATTGGTTCAATCTGTCGCGGCAGGCATCCATGTGCAGCCTCGCCAGGTCGCGCGCCTGATTCGAATTGCGACTCGCGATGGCCTGGGCGATTGGGCGATGGCGCTCCATCGCTTCGACTCGATCCGAAACGGATCTCGACGAGTAGACCAGAAACTCTCGGATGTGCGGCTCGAAAGCCTCGAACATCAATTTGAGGTAGCTGTTGCCCGCGATGTCAGCCAGCTTGAGATGGAAGGAAAAATCCAGCCGAGAAAAAATGTCGCTTTCCCGCAGATCGGTTTTTCGGTAATGCAAAATCTCTTCCAGCTGCTGGATCTGATGCTCCGTTGCGTTTTCCGCCGCCAGAAAAGCGATTTCCCCCTCGATCGCGGCGCGCGCCTCGATCAGGTGATCGAACTTGTCGAAGTCCACCGGATGGGCGAGCGGGATCAGGGTCTGCTGGATGGCCAGCGGGCTTGGGGCGTCGCATACGAAGGAACCTTTTCCCTGACGGCTCTTGACGATCCCCAAGGCCGAGAGACGCGCCAAGGCCTCGCGAAGAACCAGGCGACTGACGCCCAGCTGGGCTTGCAAGTCCCGCTCGCTCGGAAGCATCGAGCCGGGCGGGAAGCGGCCGATTTCGATCATTTCGATGACGTAGGCTACGATTGATTCCGGGGTCGATTTTCTCTCGATCAACATAATTTACTTATTGCACTTGTATGACCAGTTGATAACGGTCCTGTCAACCCATTTGATTGGCAAGAGCTCGGCATGGATAAGGATTTCGCTATTGGTTCGCTCCCGCAACAACCCACCCTGGATGTAGAGGCATTTTATGAAAAGGCACTGGGCCTGGGCGAACATTGGGTGGTGCTTGACGACGATCCGACTGGGACGCAGACCGTTCACGACGTCCCTGTCTTGACCCGTTGGGATGTGGAATCGCTGCGACAGGAGTTTCATCGAGGCTCTCGAGCATTCTATATCCTGACGAACTCGCGAGCCTTGCCCGAGGCCGACGCCATGCGTCTGGCCAAAGAGATCGGAGAAAATTTGAGCGAAGCGAGCGGCGACCTCTCCGTGTCGGTAGTCAGCAGGGGCGATTCCACGCTGCGCGGGCATTTTCCGACCGAGGTGGATTCCTTGGTCGCGGGACTGTCCCGGAAGGTTGATGGCACCATTCTCGCCCCGGCATTCATCGAGGGCGGGCGTCTGACCATCGACACTATTCACTACGTCGATCAGGGCGATAGCCTGTCCCCCGTGGCGGAAACTGAATTCGCCCGCGATTCGACGTTTTCCTTTAAATCTTCCGAGCTCGCGAAATGGGTCGAGGAGAAAAGCCGAGGGAGAATTGCGGCCAGCGAAGTGGTATGCATCAAGTTGAGCGACATTCGCGAGGGCGGGAGCGATCGCGTTAGGCAGATTCTATTGGATTGCGCCGATGACAGGGTAATTGCCGTCGACGCGGTTAGCTACGAAGACTTGATGATCGTCGCCTCTGGCGTTTTCGACACGCTGCGGGCCGGCAAGAACTGGGTGTATCGAACGGCGGCCTCACTGGCCCGCGTGCTGGCTGGGATTCCCTCCAAGCCGCTGCTCGCTTTCGGGGAATTGCGAAACGCCTCGGCGGGCCTTGGCGGCGTCACCGTGGTCGGGTCCTATGTTCAGAAGACGACTGAGCAGCTTCGAAAGGCGCTCGCGCTACCCGGGGTTGTTGGGCTGGAGGTCCCTGTCGCAGAACTGCTCGACGCTGAAAGCAGAGCGAAAACCGAGCAGCATTTCAGCCGCGAACTGAATCAAGCAATCTCCTCGGGGAAACACGCGATGCTCTACACTGGCCGCGACTTGGTCAAAGCGGGAGACCTGTCGGTCGGCAAGATCGTATCGTCTGCCTTGGCGCAGATCGTTCGAGGCCTGAAAGAAAGACCTTCCTATTTCATCGCGAAAGGGGGAATCACGTCGAGCGACATGGCGACGGAGGCCCTTGGCGTTACCCGTGCAATGGTGAAAGGGCAGATCCTCCCAGGGGTTCCGGTGTGGGAGCTCGGAGCTGAAAGCCATTTCCCCGGGATGCGTTTCGTGGTGTTTCCAGGCAACGTGGGAGACGCGAACGCCTTGGCGGACATTGTCGGCGGATTGATTTCTTCCGCCTCCGAGTAAGAGGACTCGGCGATTCGCGAAGAAACAGGAGCGAAGGCTTCCATGCCGGGAAACAGAATGTCTGTAAGACTACCCGAAATCTGTCGGGATTCCCTTACACGTGACGATTGCCAGTCTCGATTTTTCGCAAAATCCGAAATCGGCTAAGATGCTGCAAGAGAGTCGCCTGCGGAGCAGTCGCCCGTCCAGCGAGACACGGGACACAAGTTTGGTCCAGTTCCTGCAAACGCCAGCGCGAAGCAAGGCCGTCAACCGTGACGCCAGCCGCTTCCCACTGAAAAGCTTAACATGAAGAAACTGACCCGCTATTTCCTCCTACCGATAGCTGTTGCCACTCAAGCAAACGCTGTCGTCATATTTGAAGATGGCTCGAGCCACGTTATCGACTCGGAAATAAACGACTTCGTCTATGTGTTCGACTCGTTTCCTGCAGGTGACCCTACACACGTCACCTTCAACACAGGGACAAATATAACAGGCTCTGATTCCGAAGACGATTCCCTTTACGTCAGCGACTTCTCATCAGCCACCATCAACGATGGAACCTTTGCTGAGGACGTGGTCTCGGACGGCTTCGCCACGATCGAGATATTCGACGGCACGCTTGGCGACGACCTTCAAGCGTTTTTCCTCTCCACCATTTCCGTTTTCGGCGGATCTATTGCGGACGACGTGGAAGCATTCGGAGCGAGCTTTATCGAGATATTCGACGGCACGATTGGCGATGACGTAATCGCTACCGGAATAAGTTTAATCGAAATATTCGGTGGATCGATTACCGATGACGTGGAAGCTTTCGGGGGAAGCTTGATCGAGATATTCGGCGGCTCGATCGGCGAAGATATCGAAGCATTCGACGACGGGATTATCGATATCAGCGGCGGATCGCTCGGATCTTCTCTAAGAGCTACCAACCGCAGCCTGATTGTCCTTCGGGGCTCCGAGTTCAGCATCGATGGCACGCCGGTCGGCCCAGGGGATATAGCGCAGTCGAGCGGACTGATCTCCGGCACCCTAGATGACGGATCTAGCTTCAGCGACGTGGCTTTCGATATCAGAAGACGTGCCGACATCCGTCTGATTATAACCCCAGTCCCAGATGGGGCGCCAGGAGCCATAGGGATGCTCAGCCTCCTTGCCGTTCTCTTCGCTCGTTCGCTGGTCCGAAGAAAGCGCTAGCAAGCAGAACGCAACATCCTTTTCTCACGCCGAGGCCTCTACAGGCCTCGGCTTTTTTCGACCCAATGCCCAAATTCCATGGATCGGAAAACAACCATGTGGAAACGTACTCTTGACCGGCATAGCTTCTACTACTTCCAGGTAGCACAACGAGTTGCATTGATTCCGGTTGCATCCTGCCTCCACTGAAGACGGCTCTCCCTTGACACCAGAGGGTCCAGAAACGTTCTTAGAGCATTTGAATAAGTCGCTTTCGAGCTGCTGAAATCAGATTTGAGAATCAAAATTCGGCTTTAGAGTCGAGGAATACCCGGAGGGTATTTCGAGATGAGGAAACGAATTTTGAACTCGAAGCTGACGAATCAGCGAAGAAATGGACTTTTTCAACACGCTCTTAGAGGTACCTACCCTAAACCCCAACCCCGGAGGACGAAACACTATGATGCGAAGAAGACGCTTTATTAAGGCTGTCGGAGCCGGCTCGATAGGAGCTCTGGCCGCAAAGAGCAACCTGCTCGCAGCAACTGAGGAAAAACGAAGCGGCATACACGTCGGCTGCCAAAGAGGCGGTACGGGCACGAGCAACCTCGAGTTCCTCGCCCGCCACGGGGTCTTCCATATGGATGGAGACGCGCCGAAATTCATCGAAGGAGTCGGCTGGGATCTGGATGACTCGCTAGCGAAAAGAGAGGCCTGCGAGAAGTACGGCATCAGCCTTGACGCCTACCACTTGCCTCTGAGTTCCGCCGGGATCGATAGAGTGCCCCTGCCGAACATCATGCTGGGCAAGAGCCCGGAACGCGATCGCGAGATCGAGATGATCCAGCAGATGATCGAAGTCGCAGGCAAGACTGGCGTACATCTGCTGCTCTACAACACCACGATTCACAAAGTCCTGCGCACCGGCCAAACGGTGGACCCGGCGCGCGGCAACGCTCGCTACAGCACCTGGGACTACGAGAAGGCCGTGCAGATGGGAATGGACAAAAAGCTGACCAGCGCCGGGGAGGTTTCCATCGACGAGGTCTACGAGCGCATCACCTATCTGCTCGATCGCATATTGCCCGTGGCCGAAGAGTACAAGGTGAAGCTGGGCAACCACATCGCCGATCCCCCACTGCCCGTTGGCTTTGGAGGCATCACTCGCTGGAACAGCCCCGACGTATTCGAAGGCATCAAGCGCTTCGCCAAGCTCTACGACAGCCCCTCCCATGGGTTCAACCTTTGCTTGGGCTCCGCTGCCGAAGGCTTGAAAGACCCGAAAACCGAGATTCTCGACATCATCAGATGGGTCGGAGCTCGCGACCAGATCTTCAACATCCATCTCCGCAACATAAAAGGCGGATGGGGACACTTCCAGGAAGTGTATCCTGACAATGGAGACATGGATTTTCTGGAGATCGTCAGGACTCTGAAGGAAGTCGGTTTCCAAGGCATGCTGATGCCCGACCATGTACCCAAGCACGACGCTCCCGGAGCGATTCTGGAAGGCCGAGCATTCGCATTCGGCTATTTCAACGCGCTCATCCACGCCGTCGAAAGCGAGGGCTAGTGTCGTGTCATGGATGCGCTTTCGCAAAGAGTAGCGCGGAGCTTCAGCCCGCGTCCGTTGCAGACCCTGAGCCTGTCGAAGGGCAGAGAATAGAGCCTCCAATGCGGACGCGGGCTGAAGCTCCGCGCTACGTTGCAAGCACGACAGCAAACTAGGAAGGATAGCTGGCGTCCGAAGCGCGAGCAGTTTTTGCTTGGGGATGGCGGAATACCCTTTTTCCTCGACTCATGCCTCCTGTCATCTCGGTTTCGATTCCCCGCGCCGGGCATCATATGCTGGTCGAATGTCTGAACAGCTATTTCGCGGACTCTCCTTTGCGCTATTGCGAGGATGCCAGAGGGATGAATATAGGCGAGCTCGACCAATACGATTTGGTGAAGACCCATGACTTCGGATTGCGGAAGAAGCGGCCGCTAAAATGGCTTCGCGAATTTCCCAAGAAGAGCGGTCTGTCCTACCTCGTCATGGTACGAGATCCGATTCGCAGCGCGATGTCGGATTTCGAACTGCTCGAGAAGAAGGAATTGAAACGTCCAGGAACAAGACAGGAATGGGACTCCTATGCTCCTCAGGCGATCGACTACCGAAAAGCGTTCTTCAAAAAATGGCTGCCCAGCCAGCTGAGCTCCAACATGACGGCCGTCAGCTATGAGAACTTCCTGGCGGATCCTTTGGGCGAGCTTCTAAGGATTCTGGAAAACGCCTTCCTTCTCAAGGAGATAGACCGCGCGAAAGCCGAGACCATATTTTCATGGAAGGACATCTCGGAGCGACGCGACTATTCGAGTTTCAAGTTTTACGACGAGGAGCAGATACGCGGCTTGCGATCTCGAATCTCTTCGGAGGTCGAACGAGTCAACGAGCATCACAAGCTCAACTTGCCGATGTAACTTTTGCATCGCGAGCAAGAAAGCCTCACAGTTTCATAAAGTATCGAAATCGATCATAACTGAAGGCGTTGTTAAGGATCGACTGTTTTTTTGAAACCGCGAATGGACACGAATAGATGCGAATGGCCTATTTCATCTATCAAATTCGTGTGCATTTGCGTCCATTAGCGGTTCCTCGAAACGCTGGTCAATGAAACGTTTAGAGAAATAGAGAAGTGAAATCCTACTATTCCACGGTAACGAAATTGCTCGGCAATAAGACCGGCACGATTCTCGAAATCGGCTCGGGCGAAGGAGAGTTCCTGACGTACTTGGCTAGACACACGAACTGGGATGTATTCGGATGTGATATACACGAGCACGCGGGCAACAGCCAAGACCGATATAGTCGCGTGGAAAAGAGGCTCAAAGAGGCCACCATCCCGCTTGAGAAGTACAAATGGATGCACAGCGGAGACCCGCTTCCTTTCGAGAGCGCCAGCATCGATATAGTCGTCTCGATCCAGACTTTGGAACACGTCGAAGACCTCTCTCATCTGTTTTCGGAAATCCAGCGCGTCCTCAAGCCAGAGGGTTCCGCCCTGCACTATTTTCCGACGATCGAGATCTTGATCGATCCGCATTCGGGAGTTCCTTTCGCCCACAGAATGGATTCTCGTGCCCGCAGAAGAGGACTGGCTTTCTTTAGCAGGTTAGGAATCGGCAAGTACCGGAGATACCGCAGGGAACGAAAATACGACTTAAACCGATTCGTCGGCGAGTTCGATCGCTATATCGAGCAGCTATGCCATTTCCGGAGCATCGACGAATGCCTTCGAATATCCGAAAACTCGGGACTGAAAGCGAAACTCATTCCACCGCCGCCACTGCCTCCAGTTTCTTGGGTAGCGAGAATTGTGGCACGGTTCACCAGCATCTATATACGGCAGGAGAAAGAGGAGTTTGCCCGCTACCGAGGGATGAAATGACGACACGTCACTACGAAGTAGTCATTTCATCCCTCGGTAGCGGGCAAAAAAACAACCCTCCGCTACGACTCTTCCACCGTCGCGCCGAGCTCTTCTAGGCGCTTGAGCATATCCTCGGGGGACTGCGCCTTTTCGAAGGCCTCGCGGGAGGTGATGAGGCCGCGATTGTACAAGCTGAGCAAGTGCGTATCCATGGTTATCATACCAAGGGCGGCTCCCGTTTGGATGTCGGAATTGATGCGGTAGGTCTTGTTGTCGCGAATCAGGGCGCTGATGGAAGTGGTCGTCACCATGATCTCCAGACCGGCGATCCGGCCTCCACCCTTCTTCTTGCAGAGCACTTGGGAGATGACGCCCACGATGGAAGAGGCCAGCTGGGTGCGGATCATCTCCTTCATGTTCGCGGGGAAGGCGTCCACAATACGGTCGACGGTCTTGGCGGCACTGTTGGTGTGCAAGGTGCCGAATACCAAGTGGCCCGTCTCCGCAGCGCTGATGGCGGCTTCGATGGTTTCCAGGTCGCGCATTTCTCCTACGAGGATGACGTCGGGATCCTGGCGGAGCGCTCGGCGGATGGCTTCGGAGAAGGTGGTTACGTCGACCCCGACTTCTCGCTGCGTCACGATACACTTGTTGTGCTCGTGGAAGTACTCGATAGGGTCTTCGATAGTGATGATATGGCCGCTGCGGCGCTCGTTGATGTAGTTGATCATCGAGGCGAGCGTCGTGCTCTTGCCAGAGCCGGTGGGTCCGGTCACGAGAATCAAGCCGCGCGGACGGTAGAGAAGGTCGCGGATCTTGTCGGGGATGCCGATCTTGTCCAAGGGAATGAACTCCTTCGGGATCTGTCGCAGGACCATGCCGTAGTTTCCTTTCGCCCGCAGCACGCTCACGCGAAAGCGGGCCAGATCACGATAGGCAAAGCCGAAGTCGGCTCCGCCTTCAGTCTTGGTGGCTTGGATCATCGAGTCTGGAGTGATCGACTGCATGAGCTTCTCCGTATCCGAGGAGGTGAGGTCCGGGCCATCGACCGACACCATTTCGCCGCTCAAGCGAAGCGTGGGAGGCCGCCCTACTTGCAGATGCAGGTCCGAGGCTCCCTGATCGAAGACCAGCTCGAGCAAATCGTTCATCTCGTAACTCATAGGCACACTATCGGCGGTTTAAGCGAAGAAGTAAGAATGCAGAGCTAAGAAGTTGCTCCCTAGAGGGAAGAGTGAACGCGGTCTAACGCGATGGGAATCCAGAAAGCTACATGCCGATCGGGCCCTACCTCGGAACGACTTCTTCATTCTACCTTCCTAATTCAGCCTTCCTTCAATACGCCATGGGCTCGGCCACGGTGGTGGAGAGCACCTCTTCGATGGTGGTGAGACCGGCCATGGCCTTGCGCACGCCGTCCTCGCGCATGGTACGCATGCCGACTTGGCGAGCGAGGGAGCGGAGCTGGGAGGTCGTGCCGTTGGTATAGATGAGGCGTTCTATGTCCTCATTGGTCTTGAAGAGCTCGAACACGCCGAAACGTCCTTTGAAACCAAGTTCATGACACTCGGGGCAGCCGGTTCCTCGCATGAAGGTGGCGCCGCGAGCGGTCGTGGGATCGAGCCCTATGGCATGCAACTGGCGCATGGTGGGTTCATATTGCTCGCGACAGGCCCGACAATTGCGACGGACGAGACGCTGGGCGAGCGCCGCCTTGAGCGAGGTTGCCACCAGATAGGGTTTCACTCCGATGTCTACGAGGCGGGTCACGGCAGACGGGGCGTCGTTGGTGTGCAGCGTGCTGAAAACCATGTGCCCGGTGAGCGAGGCGTTGATGGCGATCTCGGCCGTCTCGTGGTCGCGGATCTCGCCTACCATGATAATGTTGGGAGCCTGACGCAGGATGGCTTTGAGGGCCGCCGCGAAACTCATGCCGATGGATTTCTTGACCGGCACCTGGTTGATGCCGGGCATCTGGTACTCGATGGGATCTTCGACCGTGATGATCTTGCGGTCCGGCTTGTTGATGAAATGCAGGCAGCTGTAGAGCGTGGTGGTCTTGCCGGAACCGGTCGGTCCGGTGACGAGCAGCATGCCGTCGGGCATGGTGATCAGGCGCTCGTACTGCTCTTGGTCGTCCGGCAAGAAGCCAAGCTCAGGGAGGCCGAGCATCAGGCTGGACTTGTCGAGGATGCGCATGACGATGCTCTCCCCGTATCCAGTCGGCAATGACGACACGCGCAAGTCGTACTCCACCCCATGCACCTTGACCTGGATGCGACCGTCCTGCGGAAGACGCTTTTCCGCTATGCTCATCTTTCCCATGACCTTGACGCGCGAGATGATGGGGAGCTGGAGATGGCGTGGCGGGGGATTCGGGATCTCCTGCAAGGTCCCGTCGACGCGGTAGCGAACGCGAAAGCGCGTTTCCAGCGGTTCCAGATGTATGTCGGAAGCCCGCAGGCGGATGGCATCGGCAATGATCACCTGCACCAGCCGAATGATCGGGGCATCGTCTTCGCCCGAGAGGGTGGTGTCTATCTCCACTCGAGAATCGGCCAAAGAGACTTCGTCCGCCAGTTGCCCTTCCTCTCGACTTAGCCGGGCGGCAGCGCCTCCTCCGTCGGAAGACTCCAGGTAGGCAGTGTCTAAGGCCTTTCGCAACTCGTCTTCGGTGGTGAGGACGGGTTCGATCTGCTTGCCGAGCAAATGGGAGAGCGTGTCCAAGTCCACCAGCGGATCGGCTACCGCGACCTTCAACCAATCTCTCTGACCCGCGATGGGGAACGCTCGGAACCGACGGGCCTGCTCCTCGCTGAGCAGGGCTTTGGGATCCTCCGGCCAGTTCTCGGCGGAAAGCCGCATCGACTCGATGGCAAACTCCCGGGCAACGGCATCCAGGATTGTCGCCTGATCGAGGTAGCCCTTGCTGGAGAGGGCCTCGACCACGGCTTCGTCTGAACCGATGGCCAAGGTGGAACGGACCTCCTGCAGCTGATCGCGCGAAACGAGCCCGCGCTGCTCGACCACTTGGAGAATGAGCGACGCGTCAGCCATGATTCAGGAAGAGTTCGAGACGGAGTCTGGCTAAAATCGCCTGATCGATCCGTAGCCGAAGTCGATAGACTTTGGACCTCCGCCTATCATCCAAAGTCTATCGACTTCGGCTACAGGCGAGAAACGATGCATTTGCGGATTCTCCATCTTTTCAGTCGGACCACTCGGTACTCAGTCGCCTATTTGAGGGACATGAGAAACTCGACGTTATTGCTGGTGACCTTGAGCCGCTTGATCAGCATCTCCATAGCCTCCATGCCCGGCACGCCTTGCATGACGCGGCGCAGGCTGTGCACCTTCTCCATCTCCTGCGGGTGATAGAGCAGCTCTTCCTTGCGGGTGCCGCTGCGCTCGAAGTTGATGGCGGGAAAGATGCGCTTGTTGATCAGGTCGCGGTCGAGATGGGTCTCCATGTTGCCGGTGCCTTTGAATTCCTCGTAGATCACCTCGTCCATCTTGCTGCCCGTATCCACTAGAGCAGTACCCATGATCGTGAGGCTGCCGCCGTCCTCGATGTTGCGAGCGGAGCCGAAGAAGCGCTTGGGTTTCTGCAGAGCGGTGGCCTCGATACCGCCGGACATGATCTTGCCGCTATTGCTCGCCAGCGTATTGTAGGCCCGGGCCAGACGAGTGATCGAGTCGAGCAGGATGACGACCTTCTCGCCCTGCTCTACCATGCGCCGGGCTTTTTCAACCACCATCTCGGCAGCATGCACATGGCTCGTGGCAGTCTCATCGAAGGTGGAGCTGACGACCTCTCCCTTGACCCGGCGCTTGAAGTCGGTGACCTCCTCCGGACGCTCGTCGATGAGCAGCACGATGAGATGGGCATCCGGCCAGTTTTCCTGAATGGAATTGGCCAGACCCTGCAGCAGAACCGTCTTGCCGGTGCGTGGCGGAGCGACGATGAGCCCTCGCTGGCCAAAGCCGATGGGCGTGAGCAAGTCGAAAGCCCGCATGGAAACATCCTTCTTGTTGTTGCTCGGCATCGGCGTCTCGAGCACGAGACGCTCCGTCGGGTAATACGGTATGAGGTCCTCGAAGGGCGTGACCTTCTCCATCTCCTCCGGCGGCTGGCCCATGGCGCTGGCGATGCGGAGAGCAGCAGGGCAACGTTCGCCTTCCTCAGGCGCCTTGGCCAGGACCTCGAGACGGTGACCGCGCTGGAGTCCGTACTCCTTTATCAATGACGCAGGGACGAAGACGCTTTCCGGCTTGAGTTGGTAGTTGCTGGCTGGATGCACCACGAATCCGTGGCCAGCATCGGTCAGGTCGAGAAAGCCCTCGTCCTTGAAGACGCGCTTGCCCTCGCGGGCGAACTTGAAAAGCCCTTCGAGAGCCTGCTTGCGACCCGGCTTGTCCTCGAAGGCAACTCCGAGTTCCTTGACTGCGGCAATCAGTGGATCGACCTTTAGCTCGTAGAGTTCGGCCAGGACTATGGGATTGGAACTGTCCAGCTCGGCCAACTGGGAGTCGCAATCGGCCTTCTTGGCAAGGCTGGCCGCTGCAGGCAGTTCGCCCTCCAGGTAGTCGCGTTCGCTGGGAGGGGGCGGTTGGCGCCAACCGCCCTGCTGGCCCTTTCCGCCTTGCTGGTTGTGCTTGCCTTGCTTGTGCTGGTGCTTGCCGCCTTTCTGAAAAGGCTGTTTCTTGCCCTTCTTGCGGTTGGGATTCTGATTCTGACCCTGCTGGTGGTTTTGCTTGCCCTGAGCTCGCTTCTGCTGGTCATCATCCTCGTCCCCGTGGCGCTTCAAGCGAGCCGTCTCAGGGGACTCTTGCCGATAGCTCGGCTCCTCCTTGCCGTTCGCCGAGGGAGTTTCCCTGTTTTCCGCCACTGCAGGCTCTGGGAGCGCCTCATCGGCATGCGAGCCGCGACCGCCAAAGTCCGATGGACGGAACTCGCCATCCTTCTTGGGAGCCGGAACCTCGGCCGGAGCCTCGGAAACCTGGGCAGGCTCTGTCGTCGCAGCCTTGGAAGCAGTCTTCTTGGCGACGGTTTTGCGAGCCGCTTTCTTGGCAGCCTTCTTCGCGGCCTTGCGGGCCGTCTTCTTCACTGGAGCGTCGGAAGAGCCGTAATCCAGAGGCAAATTCGAACCTTCGCTTGATTCTATATCGGTAGACATATCAGGTTTGTGGGGGGAGAGAGCGCGGCGCCGGGCGCTTTGCGAAATGCCGACCACAACAGTCGCGCATTGTTACGTCAGAACTTTTCTAAAGAAGGGTTTTTGTTTGGGAGATCAAACGGTCCAGCTGCTCGGAAAGGAATTCCAAGGAGCCATCGTTTAGCAGCACGTAGTCCGCAAGAGAGGCTTTTTCGGACAAGGGCATTTGCCGCCTGATGCGAGCCGCTGCCTGAGACCGATCTAGACCTCGCGACTCCAGACGACTGGCTTGCTTTTGCGGATCACAGAACACGCAAACGGTGACATCAACGTTTTTCTGAAGGTTTTTTTCGAAGAGAAGCGGGATCTCGATCACCCAATTTCCCCCATCCGAAGACACCCCTTGCCAGCGTTCACGTACTTTTGGATGCAAGATGCCTTCGAGCAACTCCAGCTTCTCAGGGGACCCAAAAACGATCCGGCCAAGAGCCTTTCGATCCACGCCTCCCGACGGCAGGATCACTTCCGACCCAAAACTTCGCCGGACCGCTTCTATCGTCTCCGAATCCTCCGCCAGCAAGTCGTGCACGATCGCGTCGCTGTCCAAGACGCCAAAGCCCCGCTCCCGGAAAAGTCCGGCAACCGTCGACTTCCCGCAGCCCATTCCGCCTGTCAGACCGATTCGCACCCCCGAAGGCATAGCCGTCGCGAAACAAGCGTCTAGCTCGAAAACAACCCACCTCACCATTGGAGTGGGTAAAGTGTCGCCTGGGCTTACCGAACTCGATAGAGTTTGGTACCGCATCACGACTCGTATATCTCCGCACAAATACCCTTGCAAAATCCCTTAGGTCGGAGAGCGTTTTGAATCCTCCTCTCCCAACCCCGCAATTCGTCCCCCATGCTCGCCACCGTTTCCTCCGCCGCCTTGCAAGGAATCCAGGCAGCCCCAGTCATGGTCGAGGTCAACTCCGGAGAAAGCGGCGATCCCCGCCTCATCATGGTCGGCCTGCCCGACGCGGCGGTCAAGGAGTCCGACGATCGCGTCTTCTCCGCCCTAGCCAACTCTGGCTACCGCAAGCCGCAGACCCGCACCACCATCAACCTCGCCCCAGGCGACCTCCGCAAGGAGGGACCCATCTACGACCTTCCGATCGCTCTGGGAATCCTTGCCGCCACCAACCAGCTCGAGGGCGGACAACGACTGCGCGACTACCTCGTCGCCGGAGAGCTGAGTCTATCCGGAGCCACTCGTCCCATCCGCGGCGGTCTCGCCTTTGCCATGCAAGCCCGAGCCAGCGGAAAACGTGGAGTGCTCTTGCCCCTCGCCTCGGCCCGCGAAGCCAGCCTCGTCTCAGGCATCGAAGTCTACGGAGTCGAATCCCTCCACCAGGCCATGCGCTTCATCGAGGGCGGACTCGAGCTGCCGAACCTCGCCGGCAAGACCGCCTTCGACCCCAATCCCGACAAAGCCGAGATGGACTTCGCCGAAGTCAAAGGGCAGTCCACCGTCAAGCGAGCCGTCGAGATAGCGGTCGCCGGCGGACACAATCTCCTCATGATCGGCCCGCCCGGCTCCGGCAAGTCCATGATCGCCAAGCGCATTCCCGGCATCATGCCGGAGCCCAGCCACGACGAGTTTCTCGAGATCCTGCAAATCGAGTCAGCCGCCGGCGTGACCACCCAAGCCACTCGCCTCCAGAAACGCCGCCCCTACCGCGCCCCGCACCACACCATCAGCGACGTCGGCCTGCTCGGCGGCGGCAGCATCCCTGGCCCAGGCGAAATCTCCCTCGCACACAACGGCGTGCTCTTCATGGACGAGCTGCCCGAGTTCAAGCGCTCCGCTCTCGAAGTCATGCGCCAGCCGCTGGAGGACGGCAGCGTGACCATCTCCAGATCGGCCGGCAAAGTCACCCTCCCCTGCAACTTCATGCTCGTAGCAGCCCTCAACCCCTGCCCTTGCGGATACCTCGGCTCCCAGCAAAAGGAATGCTGCTGCTCGCCCCACCAAGTCCGAAAGTACCGCCAGCGCGTCAGCGGGCCATTGCTCGACCGCATCGACTTGCACATCGAAGCCCCCGCCCTCAGCATCGCTGAGCTTCGCGAAGCCAAGCCCGGCGAAAGCTCCGCCGCCATCCGCGAACGCGTGGAAGCGTCCCGCAACATCCAGCGTACCCGATTTTCCAATACGAACATCCGCTCCAACGCGGATATGAACCACAAGGCCATCCGCGAGCACTGTCCCATCGGCCCCGATCTCGGCGACCTCCTCCAGCGCGCCATGGAGCAACTCAAACTATCCGCCCGGGCCTACGACCGCATCCTGAAAGTCAGCCGCACCATAGCCGACCTCGACCACTCGGAGAATATCCAAAGCCAGCACCTGCTCGAAGCCATCCAGTTCCGCAGCCTCGACCGCTCAGAGAATATATAAAGACCATAAAACTAAACGAGCCATGAAGACAACGTTCTCAATCGCCACCCCAGTCCTGATTTCGCTCGGACTATTGCCAATCCCAGCGCTGGCAGAGGATCAAAACGAAAAGACAGCCGCTCCCGCCCCAGAAAAAGTCTTCCAACTCGCCGAAATAGACGGACGCAACTACTTGATAAAACCAAACGGCGAGCGATTTCGCTCTCTCGGCATAAATCATCTGGGATCCGCTACGGGCAAACCCGATGATATCATTCAACAATTGCGAAACTGGGGATTCAACGCTGGCGGCTCCTACAATCCAGACTGGCTGATGGAAGTCTTTCCCCATCCCCAAGCCGTCAACCTGCTGCAGACCTCCAGCTATAGACAAGGAAAAAGCTTCTACTACGAAGACGTGTTCGACCCGGAATTCCAAAAGAAGACCGAAGAGAAGATCAAAGCCATCTGCCTGGAGTACCGTTCTTGGCCGCACCTGATCGGCTACTACTGGACCGACTATCCCATCTGGGCCAGGCGCAAGCGCGATCAACCAAGCTGGATCGAGTTCTTCCAGTCTCTACCGCAAGACGCTCCCGGTCGCCAAGCATGGCAGGCATGGCGGAGCGAGAATCCGAACGCTCCCGAAGACGATTTTCTAGGCGAGATCGCCAAAACGCTGTACGCCACCGCCTACCGCTCTTTCAAGAAGCACGATCCGCAGCGACTCATCCTAGGCGACAGATACAGGGAGAGCGACATGCCCGAAGCCGTCATTCGCGCCGCCCTGCCCTATATCGACATCATCAGCCTCCAGCCCACCACCCGCGAATTCGATCCGACCTTCTATCACGAGCTCTACAATCGCTACGGAAAACCCATATACATCTCCGATCACGTCGGAGGCTTCAGCACGCCCGAGTACCCCAAAACGATATCGAGATGGACGCACGACACGCCCGAGGAATACGTCGACTACTACGAAACCTTCGTGACGGCCGCCCTGTCCCACCCGCGCCTCATTGGATACACTCGTTGCCAGTTCCAAAGCATTCCTAGAGCCAACCGACCAGACACCCAAAAGCAGGGACTGCTACGCATGGACGGCACTCCCTACGAAATCGTGGATCGCGTCGCCGAAGCCAATAAAAAGGCCCTCGCCAAAGCCATGGGCGAAGATGACAACGAGTCGAAACCTCAAGACTGAACCGACGGACTCCGAAACCATCCAAAGCCAGCACCTGCTCGAAGCCATCCAGTTCCGCAGCCTCGACTGCTCCGAGAATATATAGAAGCCGAATAGCTAGTTATCTATTCAAGCTCTATCCATATAACTTTAACGAATACTGGATTCCCAACCAAACTGGACCCTCTATTATCTATTTCAATAAATTTCCCCGCCCCGAGGGGCGTGTTGAAAAAGTCCGGCTTTCTAGTGTAGCCGCGTTCGGGAGAACGCGGAATCGGTTCGGGAGATCCGCGTTCTCCCGAACGCGGCTACGATATCGCCAGGGCTCCATCGACTTTTTCAACACACTCCGAGGAGCGGGGTATGCAAAAAGGTAGGAATCTCGGCAAGTCGGGAAGCCTTCCGGCGAAGCTTGATCTTGCACTGCGGACGGCCCGGCGGGCGGCGGCGAAGGCGGGCACGCTCCTCTGCAGGGAGTTGGCCACCTACTGCAAGAGTTGGTCTATCAGCTTGTCTAGCAACGCGGATTGCAAGCGGTTGATATGGGTCTGCTTGTCCGGGTCGCAGATCTTGTTGTGGAACTCGTGCGGATCCTCATGGAGATCGTAGAATTCTTGCTTCACTTCTTTGGCCGGCTTGGCGCGTACGAGTTTGTAGCGTCCGTCGGAGATAGTGTAAAACTGCTCGGCTTCAGCGAGTATGTAAGGATAGCCTTCGGTGTCTAGGTGCTGTCTTAAGTCGCGACCGTCGACTTCGGGTAGTGGAATATCGGCGACGCTTAAGCAGGTGGGAAGCAGATCGACTAGCATGACTTTGGCATCGGAAGATTGGACGCTCTCTTGACGAGGAAAACGAACTAGGAGCGGTACGTTAAGCACGTCTTCGTAGCCGCAGTTGTTTTTGCCCCATAGGCCATGGTTGCCTGCCATTTCGCCATGGTCGGTGGTGATGATGACAAGCAGGTTTTTGCCAAATCGCTCTTCTGCGGTTTGCATTACGGCGCCGATGCAGTCGTCGATTTGCGCGATGTTGGCGAAGTAGGCGCGTCTAAGGCGTCGCCAGTAGTCTCGCGTGTAGTTCTTGCAGGAACGGTCGGGAGCGAGGTTGCGCCCTTCTGCCAATTTGCCGATTCCCCCGTGGAAGGCGGCGTGCTGGATTTTATCTGGAGCCAAGTCGTTTTCGGAAAAGACGATATCGTCGAGGCTTTGTTCGTCGACGCAGGAATAGTAGGACTCCGGGGCGTCGAAGGGGTAATGCGGACCACTGAAAGACACCCAGGTAAATGAGGGACTTTCCGGGGAGAGCGCCGCGATGCGTTCCTGGGCTTTGCGTCCTACCCAGGCGTCGGGGTGCCACTCGTTGGGACCGGGCCAGGGATAGACCATGGCGTTTTCGGGATCGTAGTTTTTCGTTCGATACGTGTCGAGATACCCTGCGGCTTGTAGTTCGCGGCTGTAGTCGTTCCAGAAGCGAATCGAGTCGTTTTTTCCGTTTTGCAGGATCAGGTAGTCGATGCCAAGCGATTCGTAGAAGGCTTTGGGGTTGTCGATGTCTAGGGTTTCGGTTTTCGAGGCTTTGTCATAGGGAGCGGGGCTGTAGTGGCATTTGCCGATGTGGCTAGTGGTGTAGCCCGCGTTGCGTAGAAGGTTGTATAGATTGGGCGTATCCGGGGTTAGGATACTAGGACGAAAATTGCTATAGGCTTGGTTGTTGTGGGGGTATTGGCCGGTCAGGATCGAGCATCGGCTGGGCAGACAACAGGGGCTATTGCAGTAGGCTCGGTCGAAGCGATAGCCGGTTGCAGCGATGCGATCCATATGGGGCGTTCGAATGGCCTGGCCTCCATAGCAGCTCAGGGCATCGCGTCGCAGCTCATCCATGGTGATGAGTAGAATGTGGGCGGGTTCGCTGGGGGAAGTTGCGGTCATACGTTTGCGAGAGCGGGTTGACGGTAGAGGCTACGTTCGTGGGGAGCGGCGATACCTCAGTAGATCGGATTATGCGCTTTGAGCTTTCGTTTGGCGGTTCGCATCGATCTAGACTAGTGAAAAACAGCTGCGAGGTCGATGGTTCAGATCCTTAAAAATATTTGCGAAATCCATAGGTGAATTCATTTTACAGGACTTAATTTCTCTTCATTCGGGTAGAATTATATAAAAAATAAACTTCTGGAATATGTGAAATCCTGCACATAGGGAAATAGTCAAACGGAGAATAGTGAGTTCGGCGAATTTCGAATTTTTGAGCAAATACGGTATTTATATGTTTGGTCTGTCGGATGTAGGAGCGGATTTCCGCATCGTTCGCTATACGCCAACACGAGTCAGATTCCAGAGTATTGCGGCGGCAAAAGGCCACCTATATCATGAAGGGCTTCAACCTATTCGACCGGATTACGCTTACCGTCCCGAGACAGGCACGTTTTAATCACCTGCATCGAAGGCTTCTTCCAAAAAACCGGGCCGACTGCATCAAGCTCACCCCCTACACCGCGATCCTGCCTTGGCACGCCATGCGTTGCAGCGACGAACTCTACGCAAAGCTGGAGTCCATTCGCCACCCTCAGCGCCAATTGCGAAAACCCAGCAGCTCTCGCTATACTGCAGCGATCCTGGCGAGAAGCCCACTATCAGGAAAAGTCGGCAATCAAACCGGCCACCTTGGAGGCCCTTCTGCTAAACGATCAAATCGACCACCAAACCTGGCTCGATGCCCCACAAAACCCCGAAGGAGATCGCTACTGCCCCATTTGCCTCTACAGTTACGAAAGCAGCGTAACCCAGTGCGCAGACTGCGCCGGAATCGCTCTTCGAAGCTCTATTGCTAACCACGGAGACACGAAGAACAGGAGCTGATAAACGCAAAAGATTTCATATATCTCACCCCTAACCTACGTTAGGTCCATTATAAAATACAAATTTATATACGAGACCTCACCAGTCTAAAGCAGTAATTTTCTCAGACAGGCTGCCTGAGTTCAGGCACTTCTCCCTCTGCAGCTTCCTTCAGCAAGACATCGAGTAACAAGGAACCTCACTTATGAAGGCAACGTCGGAACCAGCAACAACTTGACTCAAGTAACTTCTCAGTTAATATCAAATCTCAAATCTAAATAACAACCAAATAGAAAATGAAAAAAGGTTTCCTAAATCTTGTAATAATCTCCGCTTCTATCGCAGCCATCCCAGCTTCAGCAACAGCAAAACTAACCGCTATCGAGGGGGGCGTAGTCATCGAAGACATTACCCTCTCTGTTCCATCAAGCTACATGAGCATACAGGAAGCAATCGACTCTCTTTCCGGAAAATCGATCAAATCCGATGCAACAGTGACGATTCAAGTCGCAAACGGAACCTACAACGCGCAAGAAACCATCTCCATAAATCATCCAAACGCGGATAGAATCCAACTCCTCGGCAATACATCAGATGCAACGCAAGTCGTTTTAAATTTCAAGGATTCCGCATTTGGCATGAGAGTAACGGGAGGAGCAAGACTAAAGCTCTTCAACGGTTTTACGCTCGTTGGTGGATCCAATCCAATACACGGAATTTACGTAAATCATGGGTCCGGATTGATATGCGGACCTGAAATAATCGTTCAAGACTTCAATATCGGCATAATGGCAGCAGACAACTCTAGCATTGGTTGCCTATTCGCTTCTAGTACCAGTAACTCTAGCCATGGCTTCTATGCCACTAACAACTCAACTATCGAGGCACACTATTCAACAAGCAGCAACAATGGTGGAAGCGGCTACATGAGCGCGAGAGGCTCTTCAGTAATCGTCAACAACTCTCACTCTTTGAACAACGGGGTAATTGGGTACCACGCCATCGAATTTGCCTTTGTCATGGCTGACAGTGTCACTGTATCTGGCAATCCAGTATCGTTCCAGGCTGATCGAGGCGCCTACATCTACCCATAGGGACTGTCTCAAAACTACCGAGACCGATCCTCATGGATTGGAAGCCATACGGCGTCTCTCTCAAGCAGCGCCTTGGGGCTGCTTTTCTATGTAAGCGTTGATAATCAAGGAAGTCGAGATTTGCCCCTACACCCATAAACACCCTGGTTCTCGACAAAGGTTTCGCCAAACCCGCGCCGGCCACAACCTACCTTGCTTCGTAGCTGATTGAAAACGTCGTTACTGCCTCTTCTCCCGGTTCCTCTAGCTCGATGCGTATCGAGCAACCGTCCTTCCTCACAGTCCTGGGTACTAGCGAGCTGGCTCCTTCTTCCTTTGGCGGGACGCCGATGGCCAGGAGATAGGCTTCGAATTCGGGCAGAGGCGCCGCGAACTCCATTTTCGTCAGACGCTTGTCTTCCAGTTCCCAGGTTTTCACGACGAAGGATTCAGGAACCTCCGAGCCGAGAAGCTCGCCAAGGGCGGCTTTCTGCTTTGCCTCATTCACTCCTCTGAAAAACACGCCTGCGTACACCATAGCGCCGAGGAAGATCAGAGCGAGAGCGATATATCCAAGTTTCGTCTTGCGAAGGTTTCGGTTCGCTCTCTCCTCTCGCGTATCGAACTGCTCGGCAAACGGGTTTACCTCATCGGACTTTTCCTTGTAACCGCAGAACCAATACGACACAGCAGCCAAGAGAATGCCTACAGCCACTGGAATAGCGATCAGCAGCCTAGGTTCCCCAGCGTCGAACTGTTCGGCGAAGGGCAGAGCCATAAGGCCTCCAACCACAAGGCAGGCTAGACTGGCGGATGCAAAGACGTAAGTGGTCGCCGTCGCGCTCAGATGCGTCTCGCAGTGCTGACAGCGAGTCCTGAAGGCATTGAATCCCTGGCCCCAGGAATAGAACGTGATCGGCTTTCGTTGGCAGTTTGGGCAGTTGCGCATGGGCAGGGGAGTTACACGATATGCTTTAGTGTCTCAGTTCTCGCAAACGATCATGTTTGTTTTGTGTCGGCTTTCGCGTGAAAGGCTGAAGGGATTTAGGCTGAAGGTGGATCTAGCGGCCTTCGGCCTTCAGCCCTCAGTCTATTGACCTCTGGCTTTGCCAGACTAGGCCTTAGTTGTCCTCCGTTCCACGGCTGTAGAAGGGGACGAGTTCGTTGAGGTGGCCTTGCACGATCTTGGCGATATGGGCGGGAGCGAGGTCTCGTTTGTGCAGCTCGAAAACCGCCACCAGCAGGGCTAGCTCGATGTCGGTCTTCTTCGCCGAGACGGACTTCATCTCGGCGAGGAGCTCGAGAGCCTTGGTCTCGGCCCGTTTGTAGTCTTCGAAATTCTTTTCGCTTGGCGTCGCCACGGTCGGCTAAAGGCAGAAGTAAGAACGAAGAAGGTAGAAGCGGGAGGCGAACAGATGGAATGTCTTCTAGACAAGGGCTGAAGACCCGCGCTGCTTTAAGCGAAGATCTCGCCGTCCTGGAAGAAACGCTTCAACTCGGCGGACGCGGTATCGGGGCCGTCGGAGGCATGAATCATGTTGCGCATCATGTCGGTACCGAAGTCCCCGCGGATCGTGCCGGCAGGCGCCTTGGTGGAGTCCGTGGGACCGAGCAGGTCGCGCACGCGAGCGATGACGTTTTCGCCTTGCAGGGCGGCCATGATCACGGGGCGAGAGCTCATGAAGGCCTCGATCTCGGGGAAGAAGGGCTTGTCTGCCACATGGGCGTAGTGCTCGCGCAGGATGGCGGACTCGAGCTTGGCCATCTTGGCGGCAACGAGCTGGAAGCCTTCCTTTTCGAAGCGCTGGAGCACTTGCCCGGCTAGGCCCTTCTCCATGCAGTCGGGCTTGAGGATGATGAACGTCTTTTCCATTTTCGTATCTAGTTCTAAAAAAGAGGGAATCTTGTATCCGACCTTCGCTTACAGCTTGCGGAAGACCAGCGTGGCGTTCTGACCGCCGAAGCCGAGTCCGTTGCTCATGACGGTGGAGAGCTGCGCATCGCGGGCCTCGTTGGCCACGTAGTCGAGATCGCAGTCGGGGTCCGGCGTCTGGATGTTGATGGTGGGGGCGAGCTTGCCTTCCTGCAGCATCTTGATGCTGGCGACGGACTCTATGCCGCCCGCGGCACCGAGCAGGTGTCCAGTCATGGACTTGGTGGAGCTCATGCAGAGCTTGCGGGCGTGGTCGCCGAAGAGCGACTTGACGGCCATCGTCTCGAAACGGTCGTTGTAGGGGGTCGAAGTGCCGTGGGCGTTGATATAGTCGACGTCCTCGGGATTGAGTCCGGCCATGGCGAGCGAACGCTTCATAGCGGAGATGAGGCCCTTGCCTTCGGGATGCGGCATGGTGATGTGGTGAGCGTCGCAGGAGGCTCCGTAGCCTACGAGTTCGCAGATGATGTCCGCGCCGCGCTTCTTGGCGTGCTCGAGCGTCTCCAAGACGAGGATACCGGATCCTTCGCCCATGACGAAGCCGTCGCGGTCCGCGTCGAACGGACGGGATGCGGTGGCGGGATCGTCGTTGCGGGTGGACATGGCCTTCATCGAACAGAAGCCGGCGTAGCTGAGCTGGGTGATGGTGGCTTCGCTGCCGCCGGCGATCATGACGTCCGCTTCGCCGAGGCGGAGCGTCTTCATGGACTCGCCGATGGAGTGGTTGCCGGTGGCGCAGGCGCTGACGATGGAGAAGTTGGGACCCATGGCGCCGAGCTCGATGCCGAGCGCGCCGGAGGCCATGTTGGAGATAAGGGCGGGGATGAGAAAGGGGGATACCTTGCGCGGGCCGCCTGCGATGAGCTTGCGGCAGTTTTGCTCCATGGTATCCATGCCTCCGATACCGGATCCCACGAAGATGCCGACCCGCTCGGGATCTTCCTGGCTCATGTCCAGGCCAGACTGAGCCACAGCCTCCTTGGCGGCGGCGAAGGCGAACTGCACGAAGCGGTCGTTGCGACGAGCCTCCTTGGGATCCATCACAGAGGCGGGATCGAAGTCGCGGATCTGGCCGCCGATCTTGCAGGTGAATTTTTCGGTGTCGAAGGCGTCTACGAGGCTGATGCCGCTTCGGCCGGCCAGGAGTCCTTCGAAAAAGGATTCGGTATCCAGGCCTATTGGGGTGACGGCGCCGAGGCCGGTGACGACGACGCGTTGCTTGTCCGGAAGTTCGCTCATTTGCTCTTGTTCTCCTCGTACGAAAAAGCCGCTTGAGGGCTTACCTTCCAAGCGACTTCAGTCGAAAATCTGTGGGCTTGCGCTGCGTTAGGCGCCGGCCTTGCCCTTGATGTAGTTGATGACGTCGCCAACGGTCTGAAGCTTCTCGGCATCCGACTCGGGAATCTCTCCGTCAATCTCATCCTTGAACTCCTCCTCGAAGGCCATGATGAGCTCGACGGTGTCGAGGGAATCCGCGCCCAAATCGTCGAGGAAGGATGCACCGGGGGTGATCTGCTCCTCGTTCACATTGAGCTGGTTTACGATGATCTCAGAGACTCGTTGTTCGATTGTTTTTTCGTCAGCCATTTTAGGTCTATGATAGTGTGGAATAAAGAGTCGAGGGATCACATCGCCATGCCGCCGTCAACGGTAAAAACCTGGCCCGTGATATAATTGGCTTGGTCGGACGCGAGGTAGGTAACCATGTTGGCGATGTCGCTCGCTTCTCCCATGCGTTTGAGGGGGATCTGGGGGAGAATCATGTCCAGGGCGTTATCGGCAAGAGCGGAAGTCATATCCGTTTTGATGAATCCCGGGGCAACGGCGTTGACGGTGATGCTGCGAGAGGCGAGCTCGCGAGCCAGGCTCTTGGTGAAGCCGATCATGCCGGCCTTCGCGGAAGAGTAGTTGGTCTGCCCAGCGTTGCCCATGATGCCGGAAACCGAAGTGATATTGATGACGCGACCCCTGCGCTTGCGAGTCATGGGACGGGCCAAGCCTTTGACCCAATGGAAGACGCTGTTGAGATTGGTATCGATGACGCTTTGCCAGTCGTCCTCCGTCATGCGAAAGAGCAGGTTATCCTTGGTGATGCCAGCGTTGTTCACCAGGATATCGATATTGCCGTATTCCGCGAGCAGTTCCTCGCAGGCTTTGGCGACTTCGGGACCGTTAGCCACATCGACCGCCTTGGCGACCGCCTTGCCGCCAGCCGCGCATATCGCATCCGCAGCCTCTCCACAGGAAGACGCGCTGCGCGAAACGCAAATGACAGTGACCCCTTCCTTGGCAAGGGACTCCGCAATAGCTCGGCCAATGCCGCGACCAGCGCCTGTAACGAGGGCGACTCGGTTTTCGAAAGTGAGATTCATAGGATGGAGATGTTCGATTTTTCAGCCGGTCCGATACCCGGCCGGACCAAGAGGGGAGAAAGCAGTACAGGCAGGCAGCAACATGGCAACGCTCGTTTTCGCCCATTCTTCCTTCCTCGCGCGCTTTAGTTTCCAGCGTTGGAAAGTTAAGCGCCCGGCCCAGAGCAACTGCAGCTAAGCAAGGACGGGAAGGTTGCCCCTCGCAAAGAAACCGTTGCCAGACACGCGCTTGCCTGCACCATGCTGCGGTTTTCGAAATGACCGACTCCACGCTGATTCGCACCCAAAAGCTCCTCGCCGACGCCGGACTCTGCTCTCGTCGCGTAGCCGAGGAGTACATCAAAAACGGAGAGGTCACCATCAACGGCAAAACCGCAGAGCTGGGCGCCAAGGTGGATCCCAAGCTGGACGACGTGCGGCTCAATGGCCGCCGCGTTCGAGCAGTCAAACATCGCCAGCTCGTCATCGCCCTCAACAAACCCAAAGGCTTTATCTGCAGCAACGACGACCCGCACAACGAGCGCACCGTCTTCGAGCTTCTCCCCCGCGAATTCGCCGACCAACGTCTCTTCTGCGCCGGCCGGCTCGACAAGGACAGCGAGGGCCTGCTCATCCTCACCAACGACGGCGATCTGGCCAACCGGATCATGCACCCCTCCAGCCTCGTCACCAAACGCTACCACGTTTCCCTCAAGCAACCCTTCCCCAAGGAAAAGATGCCGCGCCTCATCCGCGGCGTCAGCGTCGAAGGCGAGAAACTCAAGGTCGAGAAAGCTGTCTTCATCGGAGACAAGGGAAAGTCGGCATCCACAGAGATCGACGTGGTCCTGCACCATGGCAAGAAGCGCGAGATCCGCCGCCTCTTTCAGGCGCTCCGCTACGACGTGAAGAAACTCAAACGGTATCAGATCGGCAAGTACAGCATCAAAGGGGTGCCCAAGGGATCCGGTCTCGCCCTGACCCCCAAGGACATCGAACTGCTTTTCAAAAAAGACGCCAGCTCCTCGACAAACAGCTAGCCAACCGCTCACGAACATGAAGATACTCGCCGCCACCCTCGCCCTAGCCTGCTGCGCCCTCGCCTACGCAGGCATACCCGTCCACCTCAGCCCCGCTGCAGACTCCCCCAAGATTGGCGAGCTCGAAGCCCTTTCGCTAGCCGTGCAGGCCGAATGGCCAGACCAAGTCGAACCAAGCGACGAGTGGAGCCCTATCTACTACCGAGGGGTTTTCGAGGTGTATCTAGACAACAACGACATCACCAAGGACCTTTCCCCCAAGCCCGGCAGCATCTACTACCTCGAGCCGGCCTCAGACGCCCCCAAGCTCGCCGTCGCCACAGCGAAAGACAAAGCCGATATCCTGAAAGTGGATACCTGGTTCTGCAAGATGCAGCTCGAAACCATCATAGTCGGCTACATCCCTAGAAACGCCACAGCCAGCTCCGCTCCCGACCTTGACGCCAATCTCCCAAGCCAGCCCACCCAAGCTCCTGTCGCCACTACGCAGCCGATCGCCCGAGAACTCGAAGGCCTGCTGCAAAAGACCGGCCCCATAGCCAAGACCCGCACCGGCATGAGCTACAAACTCACCGACCGGGCAGGCAAGCAGCTAGCCCTCCTCGACCACAGCGCCCTCCCAGAGCGTATCCGGATCGGCGAATACCTCGGCCAGCCAGTCCAGATCTCCGGAACGCTCCAGCAAGACGAAACCGGAACCCTCGTCCTGCATGCCAAGAGCCTGCGAAAGGCCAACTAGAAGGCCACCAAAAGCACTCCACTCGCCTCCTCGCCGCAAGGCGCGGTCGAAAATGATGGGATTGCAGCTCTCAGTAGCCGAACTCGTATCGAGCGAAGCGACATCGCGAGGCACAAGAGTTTGGATGACGGGCACAGGACCAAACTCTCGCGAGTTCGGCTACCAGGCACAAGCAACCTCCGAAGTCCCATCTGTCCCACACTTCACAAGCCACGCTCCAAGCCCCTCAGTGGCCAGAAGCGATCGGGCTTGACGACTTCGGTTGCCCTCCACGCAATCCACTCTCGCCTTACGTAAAGTGACCGATCTCGACACAATTTGTTTTCCTCCGTCACGATAGCGTTCATACAAGGCCCTGATGAATCTGATTGACGGAAAACGCATCGCCCAGGACGTCGTCGCCGAGCTCGCCTCCGAGATCGCCCGCCTAGAGGGGCCCAAGCCGAGTATCGCCTTCATCCGCGTGGGAGAAGACCCCGCATCCGTTTCGTACGTACGCAGCAAGAACCGTACAGCCGAGACCATCGGCATCACCCCTCTGCTCATCGAACTGCCCGACACCGTAACCCAAGAGGAACTCTTTGCCCAAGTCGACAAGCTCAACGCCGACCCAGCCGTAAACGGAATCCTGATACAATCCCCCCTACCCTCGCACCTCGACGAGCAGACCGCTTTCAACCGCATCTCAGTCGAAAAGGACGTCGACGGCTTTCACACCAGCAACGCCGGACGCCTTGTCCAGGAAGACCCCGACGGCTTCGTATCCTGCACCCCTGCCGGCATTCTCGAGATCTGCCACCGCGAGGGCATCTCCCTCGAAGGCAAGCACGTCGTCGTCATCGGCCGCAGCCTTATCGTAGGCAAGACCTTCGCCCTGCTCGCCATGCAGAAAGGGCCCCAAGCGAACGCCACGGTCACCGTCTGCCACTCCCGCACCCGCAATCTCCCCGAAATCGCTCGCACTGCCGACGTCATCGTCGCCGCCATCGGCCGCCCCGGCTTCGTTACCCCCGACATGGTCCGCGAAGGAGCCGTGGTCATCGACGTCGGCATCAACCGAGTCGAGAACCCCAGCGCCAAAAGAGGCTACCGCATCGTCGGCGACGTCGACTTTCAAGCCGTCGCCCCCCTAGCCTCCCGCATCACTCCAGTACCCGGCGGAGTCGGTCCCATGACCGTTGCCATGCTCATGAAAAACACTTTCAAAGCCTATAAACTTCAGGCAACGTCCTAGCCACTCCGTAGGCAAGCCATCCCGATCCAACCCGATGCCCGAGATCCCTGAGCTCACCAGAACCGTTCTCGTCGTAGACGACGAACCGATCAACATCCAGCTCCTGCAGCGAAAGCTGGAATGGGACGGTATAGACGTACTCACCGCCGACAACGGCGAGGAGTGCCTCGAAGTCGCCAAGGAGCGCAAACCGGACCTCATCCTCCTGGACGTCATGATGCCCGGCATGGACGGCTTCGCCGTTTGCCAGAAGCTTCGCGAAGACAAGCGCACCAAAGCCATACCCGTCATCTTCGTCACCGCCCACAATTCCAAGAAAGGCAAGCTCGAGGGCCTCGAAGCCGGAGCCGTCGACTACATAACCAAGCCTATCGACCTCGACGAGACCATCGCCCGCGTGCGCACCCAGCTCAACTACCTCGAGATCAACAAGGCTAACATCGAGCTCACCCGCCGCCTCGGCGAATCCCGGCGCTCCGCCGCCATCGGCGCCCTCACCCAAGGCATCGCCCACAACCTCAACAACCTCCTCGGCGTCGTCATGGGCTACCTCGAGCTGGCCAAGGTCAACTACAAGGACCCCGACAAGGTCCTCAAGAACATCGCCCGCGTAGAGTCCGCCGCCAATCGCATCGTCGGCATCATCAAGCAGCTCAGTACCGTCGCCTTCACCACCCGCCTGCCCCTTCACGAAATGAGCCTCGACCGTCTCATCTCCGGCAGCCTCCGACGAGCCAGCGAAGACAGTCGACGCGACTACCAAGTCGACATCGAGAAGGCCGTCGACGCGACCGCTATCAAGACCAATATCGAAGCCTTCGAAGACGCTCTCTCCAAACTCATCATCAACGCCTGGGAAAGCTACGGACCGGACCACAACGGCAACCGGCCCATCCAACTCTCCATCCTCCAGCGCAGCGAGGAGCTCGTCTTCAAGCTCGTCGACCAAGGCCGCGGCCTCGATCCCGAGATCGAGGAGAACATGTTCGAACCCTTCATCAGTACCAAGAACACCGTCGGCGTCGGCATGGGGCTCACCGTAGCCCGCCACGCCATCCGCACCCTCGGCGGCGAAATACAGATCCTAAACAACGAAGACGGACCCGGCGTCACCGTAGAATTCTCCCATCCCATCAACCGGGAGGAAGCCGTCCACTCCGAATGAAGATCGGCTTCATCGGAGCCGGCAACATGGCCCGGGCCATCGCCAGCGGCCTCGTCTCCAAAGGCCAAGTCCGTGGCGAAGACCTCACTTGTATCAGCGCCACCGGCCAAGGCGCCAAGCTCATGGCTCAGAAGACCGGAGCCCGCATCGCCACAAGCAAGCAGCAGCTAATCGCCGAAAGCGACATCCTCGTCCTCGCCTTCAAGCCCCAGCACCTCGAAACCATCACTCTGGCCGAAGCCCAAGCCGCCACCGGAAAGCTCGTCATCTCCGTGCTCGCCGGCCGTGACCTCGACTCGCTCAGCCAAGCTATCCCCCAAGCCGCCAACCACGTGCGGGTCATGCCCAACACGCCGGCCCAAATCGGCCAAGGCGTCTCCACCTACTGCTTTCTCAATGCGCCCAGCGAAAGCCAGTCCCAGATCGTAGCCGACATCCTCGGCTCTCTCGGCGCCGCCTACCAAGTGCGCGAGGATCAGCTCCCCATCGCCACCGTCATCAACGGCTGCGGACCCGCCTTCTACTTCCGCATCATCCAACTCCTCGGCCAGATCGCCGCCAAATATGACCTCGACTCCGAACTCGCCATCAAGCTCGCTACCCAGACCGGTATCGGCTCCCTCCAGCTCCTTCGGCAAAGCCAACGCGATCCCCAAGACCTCATTGACGAAGTCGTGTCCCCCAACGGCGTCACCCACGCTCTGCTCGCAAGTCTAGACCGCAACGCTCTTCCCCAAATTTTGGATACAGCTACCCAGGACGCCCTCAAACGCTCAGACGAGCTCGCCCGGAACGCATAGTGACGGGATATCCAAGATCATTGATCTACAAGCGAAATGTCGTAGGCGTGATCCCGATTCGCCTGGCTCATGCGGGACAGGCTGCCCAAGACGATCTGCGAGACGCCCTTCCGGCAAGCTCAGGCTCTTCAACGAGTACCCCCCAAGAATCCCAACACACCCGCCAGAAGGCATGACGCTATTTAGCTTGACGCTATTTAGCGTCATTCTGAATATTTCCGGATGGGAAAAAAGAACCCATTCGTATACGGGCAAGTGGTTTCCGGCGAGAGCTACCTTCCCAGGCAAGACCTGGAGTCGAAGCTGTCGGACAACATAAGATCGGGCCAAAACACTGCTATACAAGGAGAGCGACGAGTAGGAAAGACATCGCTCGTTTACAACGTCTGTTCCAATCTCAAAGGTCGCCACCTCATTTTCGCGGACTTCCTGCTCTGCTCGGATTCCGCCGAGATCGCAAACGCTATTGGAAAGGCTACCCTCAAAGCAGCGAGCAAGGGAGCTTTTATAGATTCCGCGCTAAAGGCTCTATCCCGACTCAGACCCACCATGTCCTATGACCCAGCCACGGGGAATCCCACCTTCTCGCTCTCCCTGGATTCTGCGAAAAGCAGAGACTGTACCAGCATAGAAATAGCTCTCGAAGGCATAGAACAACTATCCAAAAAACGAAAGATCGTCGTTCTATTCGACGAATTCCAAGCGGTGAAGAAGGCCGCCCCTTCCGCAAAGACGATCGCCGCCATGAGGAGCGCCATTCAGTTCCACTCCGAAATTCCCTATATCTTTTCAGGAAGCGATCGGCGCGATATGATAGAAATATTCACCTCTCCAGAGTCCCCTTTCTACAAGTCAGCCCAAGCGATATCCGTAGACCCCATTGACCAAAAGGATTTCTGGCGCTTCATGGCCTCACTCTTCAAACGAGGAAGGCTCCAAATGCTGGACAGCTTTAGCAAGACTGCCTCCGACATGGGAATAACGACACCAGGCGACATTCAGCAGATATGTAACTACGCCTGGAACGCAACGCGTGCCGTCGGCGAACGGAAAGTCGACGATCGTCAAGCAATCGCGGCAATCGAAGATATAATAAAGACCGAAAAAGGATCCTTCGAGAAGATTTCCGAATCCCTTTCGCCAACACAACTCAAGTTAGCTCGAGGCATTGCCACCCTCGGAGGAGCTTCAATCTACGGTATCGATTTTCAGGAAAGAACAGGACTCAAAGTCACCGGCACTATAACTAGAGCAGCCAATCAGCTCGTGAAAATGGATATAATCAGAAAGCGAAACAGGAACTGGACGATAGAAAACCCCTTCTACAAGATCTGGCTTTCAACTCTCGACTAAAGCTCACTAAAGCATGTGCTGTGAAAGAGTTAAGGTAGCCAACCTCCCATCATGGCTAGCGTACTGTCATGCATGAGACGTAGCGCGGATCCCGCAGGGCGGGACCGCATCCGCAGAGAATAGAGCCCGCAACGCGGACGCGGTCCCGCCCTGCGCATATGCGTCAACTTAACGTGAGAAGCATCCTTTGGAGGGCAACGCTCCGTCGTTGCCGCACCGGTTGTTCCCTCTGTAGGCTCCGCGGCAATGATGGAGCATTGCCCTCCAGCCCACCGCCTTTCGGCTTAAGTTGACGCCTATGCGCAGAGCGGGACCGCGTCCGCAATTAGCCCCCATCATCCCCCTCGTCATCTTCATCCTCATCCCAGCCAGGATGAAGATGAGGATAAAGAAGACGATGAGGATAAGAAACGACGGGGACGCGGTCCCGCTCTGCGCATAGGCGTCACCTTAACGGAAGAAGCCTCATTTAGGAGGACAACGCTTGTCGTTGCCGCACCGGTTATTCCTCCTGTAGGCTCCGCGGCAATGACGGAGCATTGCCCTCCAGCGCAACGCTTTTAGGCTTAAGTTGATGCATATGCGCCCTGCGGGACCGCGTCCGCATTGCAGACTCTATTCTCTGTGGTCGCGGGCTAAAGCTCCGCGCTACTCCTCGCCGCATTGCATCAATGACTAGAAACTACACTAGCTGGCTTTTTTGCGGACGATACGTCTGGCGGCTGCCGCGAGAGCGGCGATCGCTAGCAGTTCGAGTGGGAGGCTTCCGCTGTCGGGTACGGAATGGGGCGAACCGCCAGAGGGCGATATCCTGGAGTTTTGGGCGGCGAAGAGCGTATTGGAAAGGGGCGGCGGCTCGTGGCGAATGACTTCGTAGACCTCTATGGCCTCGATGGTGAAGGTTCCGGCCTTGCCGAGCAGGATGGACTTGTCGGAAGGCGGGGCGAAGTCGAAGTCGCGGGCTGCGCCGGTCTTGAGATCGGAGAGAATCGCTAGATCGCCTCGGCCAAACGAGAGGGCGAATTCGCTGGGTCGCTTGAAGGTAAATCCAGCGGGCTTGGTCTGCCGGTACCAGCGTTCTTCGCTGGTGAGGTCGAATATGTAGAGTCCGGGGTTGCGTTGGTAGCGACCGAAACGCGACTTCCAGGGGAGGGGGTTGTAGCCGCCGATGACGCGCGGCTCGGCTCCGGGGCTGGTACGGATGGTTAGCAGGGTCAGAGTGGCTCGCAGGCGGTCCGTCGCTTTGCGGAGGTCCTTGGAGCTCTTGCTTTCCTCTGCGTTACCGGGCCTGTAGGCGAAGGCGAGGTTGAGTCGAGCCTGGCTGTCGGGAAGCCAGGCGAGCAGTTGCGATTCCAAGCCTTTTTGCTCCGGCTTGGCCAAGCCGGGCCAGGCTGCGGCGAGCAAGACGCAGCAGAGAAGCGTGGCAGAGAGTCTTTTTGAAGTCTGTCGTTTGGGAGACATCCTGTTTTCGAGAAGCAATATAGCGCCGACGAGTTTCGGGCGGTATTCCTTTTTATATATCGTACTCGTTTTAACATGGTATTGAAAGATTGGTGACGTAAAAAACGTCGATTTCGTATGATATAATATTCGATATTATGTATTTGTAGGGGAAAAACTGATACGAAAATAATGGAGTTGGGGTGGTTTTCTACTAGGGGAGTGGGCTTCGAGTATTTTCCCTTGGGCGCTATTGCTTGCCCGGAAATCTCTTTCGTGACGCAGAGCCTTAGCCCGGGTCCGCAATGCAGGATTGTGGCCGAAGTCGAAAGACTTTGGTTGAAGGGGGACCGAAGTCTCTCGACTTCGGCTACAGACCGGTACGGTCGCGGAGGCAGCTTGGCAGCTAGCTTGCGGCAGGCAGGGTGAACCTGAAATTCGATCCGTCGCCTTTGGTCGATTCGACCCAGATTTTGCCTTCGTGGGCGTTGACCAGGCTCTTGCTGATAGCGAGTCCGAGGCCGCAGCCTTCGGATTCCTTGTCGTCGGTGATTCGCTTGAAGGGTTCGAAGATTCGAGCGGTGTGCTCTTCGTCTATTCCGCAGCCGTTGTCACGCACGGAGATGGTGACTTCGGATCCTTCCTGGGTGCCGGAGACGAGAATCTCTGGAGTGGATCCGTTCTGGTACTTCACTCCGTTGGCGATGAGGTTCTGAAAGACGTGCACGAGCAGGTCGGGATCGGCCTTGCCTTTGGGGAGGCGGGAAATTGTGACTCGAGCATCGGACTGCTTTATGACCGCAGTGAGATTCTTGACGGCTTGCTGAGCTACTCTGGAGAGATCGACGGTTTCGAGTTTGACGGACTTTTGGCCGAGTACGCTGAACTTCAGCAGTCCATCGACGAGATGCTCGGCTTGTTCGGCGAAATCGACGATAAGTTCGAGGTAGGCTCCGGCCTCGGTGTCCTCTACCTCGTCGCTCAGGATTTCGTTTACGACCTTGGCGTAGGATATGATGGAGGTGATGGGCGACTTGATATCGTGGGCGGCGCTGTGGGCGAAGCTTTTCAGGTAGGTTTCGGCGGTAGCCAGCTCTTTGCGCTGTCGCGATCGCTCCAGGGCATAGCGTACGGTGCGGGCTAGCTGATCGGGTCCGAATTCGTCCTTCGTGAGGAAGTCGAGGGCGCCGAGGCGGAGGGCTTCCTCGCCGACTTCAGGGTCCTCCATCGAGGTGAGCACTATCAGCGGGTGTTGATCGCCCACCTCTTCGATGAAGGTATGAAGGGTATCGATGCCTCTGCTTTCGGGAAGCCCGAGGTCGAGGGCTATGAGATCGTAGCTGCTCTCCTTCAGTATGTCGAAGCCGTCGGTGAGGTTGTCGACGACGTCTATGTGAAACTCGATCTTCAGCGCCCGGTTTAAAGCTGCCCTGAAGAAGACGGCATGGGGCCGGGCGTCTTCAATTAGAAGGAGCTTTACGGGACGAAGGTTCTTCATGTCGTGGAAGGTTAACTAAAGCCCTGCTTGAACTTGCTCAAACTGCTGTCCGGCATTTTACGAATGATTCCAGATATTGACCATGGTCTGGGTCTCGCAAGCCTGCAAGCGGGTTGGGCTCTTTGGAGCGGCAAGTAGAACTGCTTCTGATTCTGCCGCTGCTCTTCGTCCACTTTTCCTTCTAGTCCCAGTTCTTCATCTCGTTCTGCGACAACCGTTTTGCTCGGGCGAGAGGTCGATCTTCTCGGGCTCGGACAGGTGGGTGGCTATCGTGCGCCTCCGGTTCAACGGTGGCTCTAGGAATGTGTATTCCGGCGCGGAAAGCGGCAGCTTGAAGGCGAGGACGATTTCTTCGCCTTGTCCGTCTTCGATATGCAGATTGCTGCCCATGGCGTCGAGCAGGTGGCTGCCGACCGTGATGGACGAGACCGCCTCGCGTTCCTTTTGAGACCGGGAGACTTTTTTCTCGGGGTTCTCTTCGTTTATCAGACTGGAAAGGCTGGTTTGGCCTTCGCTGCGCCTCGCTTTCAAAGAGATATGGAGAGCGTGCCTGTCAACGCGTCCATTGATGAGGATGGATTTGCCTTCGTCGCAGAATTGGATGAGGCCGCCGAGAAGGTTGCGGGCGACGGTGTTGAGCATGTGGCGATCGCAGTAGGCGTGGGTATCGAACTTGCCGTTCTTGGCTATGTAGATGGCCTTCTCGTCGGCGTTTGCGGTGAAGAGGCGGATTGCCGCCTGCAAGCATTCCTCGACTTCGACCATCTCCATGGTCGGCTGCATGGGGCCGCGCACGCTTTGTCCCCACTCTATCATTTCGGCGGTGGCCTTGAGTGCGGCGCAAGAGCTCTGGTAAGCGGTCTCGATGAGCTCGACGAGCATCTCGCGGGGCATGTTTTCGGCCTCTTGGGCGGTTTCGGCGAGCATCTTGTTGAGGGCGAAGAGCGGATTGCCGAGGTCTTTGGCTAGGAGCGACATCAGCCAGTCCTTGGAGGCGTTTGCGATGGCGAGCCCGTTTTCCAGGCGTTTGCGTTCCAGGGCGTACTGGGCGGCTTGGTCGAAGATCTTTCCGCAGTTCTTGCCTTTCTGCACGAAGCCGATGGCTCCGGCGTCGATGCCTTTGCGGTAGACTTCAGGGTCTTGATTGCCGGTGACTAGGAGAAAGGCTTGGTTGGGGTATTGGCGGGAGAGGTGGGAGATCACGTCGGAGCCGAACTCCAGTCCGAGGTTGTAGTCCACGGCCACGATATCGATGTCGCCTTTTTGCAGATGGCCGAGCGCATCGCTCTGATTGCGTGCCCAGCTGAGCTCGTACTTGTTGGTCGCCTGAGTGTTTATGAGGACGGATAGGAGGCGGAAGTGCTGGATGTCGTCGTCGATGAGAAGGACGTTGAAGTTCGAGGTAGTCTTCTCTGTGGGAGGTGGCGCTTTCGAGGTCATGGTTTTGATTTTGTCTTCGGTTGATCCGCAGTGTGGCGGAGGGTCTTTTCTACTCATCACGCGGTGGTGTGGGATCCGCATGAAATTAGGCTTGGCACGTATGAATCGGCCTAATCGATTTGGGCAAAAGCGCCGAAGCGGCACGGAGCTCCTTTTTCGCGACTTTTGTGGAAATCCGATTCCTTGGCTGAGTAGATCGCTCTAGCAAAGATCTGGCTTTGGCTGAGCGCCGTCCGCAATCCGCGGGCTCCGGTCGTTAGCTGGAGAGCGCTTCTCGTCTGTCGCTCGAGCCTTCGATCCAATCGCTGGCGATAGAGGTGGTTTGCGGATGGCTGGGCAGCCCTCTCTCGTTGCGGTGGATTTGCCCGACGATCTGATCGATCGCCGCCGCTCCCACCATCTCCCAGTTTTGCCGGATGCCTGGCGGAGAGTCCTTTTGCGTGCCGCAGTCTAGGTGGACGAGTGGAATCTTGGTTTCCAGCTCGGCGAGGGCTCTCCGCGCTTCGTTGTGGCAGGTGATGAGAATGTCGGGCTGGTGGGTTAGCAGCCAGGCTTTGATCTCCTTGGCGCTTCCGTCTGGGAACAGGCAGATTGGTACGTCAGGGGTGAGGCAAGGATCCGTAGCCTGACAGGCGAGAAAGGCGGCCAGCCAGATGTGACGGATGCGTTCGCTCAAAGATCTAGGCAGGGCCAGCCCGACTCGACGAACCTCGATTTGATCGCGCAGCTTTCGCATCACTAGTTCCATATCCGCGTAGTGGTTGACGCTGGCTCGGTGAACCTTTGGCTGTTCTCGGCTGAAGCCGATCGTCGAGAGAGCGTAGCGATCCCAGTCCAGTTCGAGGGAGGCTTTGTCGTTTTCGGAGCGAGGCATGAGCAGGACTCCTGAAATGGCGCGAGCCCGCAGGATGCGGTCGAGCCTCTGGTCGGTCATTCCTTCTGCGTTCAGGCAGAACTCGACTGGCGAGTAGCCAAGAAGGCGGGCCCGTTCGGCGGCTCCTTGGTAGTAGCCTCGCAGGGTCGCGATTTCCTCGCTAATCGGACGAGAGGTGACGAAGGCGATCGCCGCGCTGCCCTCCTCGACTCGGTCGGAGCGCAGCTGAGCCATGAGCGTAGCGACTAGGGGATTGGGTCGATAGCCTTGCTCGGCCGCTATTCGTTGAACGCGCCGTCGGGTCTGCGAGCTGATTGTGGGATCGTTCCTCAGCGCTCGCGATACGGTTGACTGCGAGACGCTGGCTCGTTCGGCGATGTCGCTCATTTTCACCGCCCGTTGCTTCCTCATTACGCAAGGATATGCGCTGCGAAGCGATTGTGGCGAGACCTAGCTGTCTACAGCCTGCCGTTTTTCTTTCGCCCTATGAAACTCTCTGAAATCGACCTCAATGGCCTGGGGCGCTTCGACGCGGGCCGCAAGGCGACCTTCGTTATCGGCACGCTGAACCTTCCGGCGGTCTGGGACTATATATATCAGAACCGTGAGATGCTTTTGCGGGTCGACCAACGCGGCATCTCCTACGCGCAAGCCTATCCGCCGAAGGATATCGTGATGTTCGCTCGGGATCGCTACCAGCAGAGCGCTTCATGGATGACTTGGCTGAACTCTCCCCAGTTCGAGAGTGGTCCGTTCACGAATTTTTTTTCGGCCCGCCATGGGCGTGATCGATCCCTCTGCGGAGCCCGACCGAGTCCGCATCACCTATGCTCCTTCGAAGGCGACCTACGAGATCGAGTACGAGGGCTTGCGCTGCGTGACGGAGATATTCGTGCCGGCGGAAGGTCCCTCGGTTTGCCAAAGGGTCACGCTTACCAATTTGAGGGACGACCCGCTCGAGCTGTCCGCTACGCCAGTGTTGCGGCATGCGTGCCGCTGGGGCAGCGCGGCGGCCTGGGACAAGCCGGAGTGGTATACCAAGACCGCTTTTTTCCGGGATCCCGCAGGGCCGCTCGGATTCTCGACCTTGGTCACCAGCCCCACTTGCGATATCTCGAAACGCCGTTCTGCGGTTTTTTGGTCGAGTCCGGAAGATGTGGTGGGCGCGGAGTTCAGCTACGACAAGTTCGTAGGCGACGGCTCCTTCGAGAACCCGGCGGCGGTATTTTCCGGCCAACTGGAAGTTCCGCTCGAAGATGCGGGGGAGTGGGGCGAGTATGGCCCGAAGAACCACCTCTTCGCCTACCCGCAGATCTGCGCCTTGCAGTACGCGTACCGCCTGGTTCCTGGCGAAACCAAAAGCTTCCGACAGAGCTTTTCCTGGATTCCGAACAGCGAGGAAGGTCTGCTGCCGGACCTGGATCGCGCTCGAGTGGAAGCCCGCTTGCTGGAGCACGAGGCGATGGATGCCGAGCTGGAAAAGCTTGCCGCGAAGTTCGACTGCTATACGGAAGCGCGCAGTATCGAAACTCCCGATACGGCTCTAAACCAGTACGTCAACGAGTGGCTGCCCTTGCAGCTCGACTGGGTATGCTCCTTGGACCGAGGATGGCCGACTGGCATGCGTGGAGGCCGGGATGCGGCCAACGACTTTGCCGCTTTGGCTCCCTACGATCCAGCGTTTACCAGGGAGCTGATCCTGACCGAGCTTTCCTGCCAGCGCGACGACGGATTCGTGCCGCGCCATTTTTCGGCCCAAGGCCACGCTGGGCCAGAGAGGGATCGTCGGTATCCAATCGACGCTGGAGCGGTTGTCGTCGAGATGGTGCATTCGTATCTTGGATACACTCAGGATTTTTCGCTATTCGACGAATGGCTTCCTTGGCTCGACGAGCCTGCCGAGCGGCAGGAGCCGTTTGTCGTCCACCTTACGCGCATCTTGGACTTCTATCTCGATCCCGAGAATATCGGCGAGCATGGGCTGGTCAAAATCCGCGAGGGCGGCTGGCTCGACTCCTTGAATCAAGCAGGCGTGAAAGGTCGCGGCGAAGGCGTGATGGTTACTTGCCAAGTCGTCTACGCTCTGGAACTCGTTTCGGAAATCGTCCGCAAGCTGAAGGCGCTGAACCGCGTTGAGCCAGCCGTGGCTGAGGGCTTGCTAAACCGCTACGCGGAAGCGAAGTCCGTATTCAAGGATTCGTTACTCAAGCATGCCCTCAACGAGGAGGGCTATTTCAACGGCTTCTTCAACGACGACGGTCATTGGCTGTTCTCTCCGAAGGATCCGGACGGCGAGCGACGAGTCTACGGACCGGCAAGCTACTGGGCGATCATCTCGGGGGTGGCCGTTCCCGAGCATCTCGATGCTTGCTTGCAGGTGGTGGATTTCCTGCGCTGCGAGGCCGGCTACCAGTTGAACTGGCCAGGCTTCACCAAAAAGCGGATACCGAATGTGGGCCGCCAGGCCTCAGGGGATTCACCCTCTGGCCGCTCCGAGCACGCCAACCCCTACAACCACGGCAGCCATGGCTTTCTGGGGCGAGCTATGTCGGTGGCAGGGAAGGGGGATCTGCTTTACGACGCGCTCAAGAGCCTGCTTCCCTACGACCAGGAGAAGCATCCGGTTGGCGACTCGCGTACGCCGCCTTACGGAGTGGTCAACGTCTGGGAGAACATCCCCCGGTTCAAGAATCGCGGTAAGGATGTGTTCCTGACCGGCTCCACTGCCTACGGTTTGCGCATGGCTTACGAATGGATGCTCGGGATCCGGCCTAGCATGAACGGCTTGGTCATCGATCCCTGCCTGCCGTGCTCTTTCGACCGGACGGAGGTCTTCGTGGAGTATCTGGGCAAGCCGATTCGTATCGAGATTCTGAATGCGCAAGGCCGTGAAGCGGGTTTGAAATCCCTCGCTCTGAACGGCTTTCCGGTGGCAAGTCAGACGGTAGATCCGTTTAGCGGGCGTCGCGTTTTCGTGATCGCGCCATCCGATTTGAAGGAGGATGCGAACGCGGTGGTAGCCGAGTTGTGAGAGGCGGCTGCGGAGGAAAGCGGCTAGGGGGAAGTCTTTCCTAGCTCGTCCTTCGAGCGGATTTCTGTGATGCTCTCGCGCCGCGCTACTGGTTTTTCGCGATGAGCAGAGTTACGTCGTCCTGCGACGCGATGTGGGCCTTCGCGATGTTCTGCTGTACGGTTTCCAGTATGCTTTGCGGAGAGCGGCCTGCTGAGCCTCTGAGGGCTTCGACGAGCCCTCGCTGACCGATTTCCTCGCCCGATTCGGCAAGGCTTTCGATGATCCCGTCTGTGAAGAGGGCGAGCGTGGCTTCTTTTTCGAATGGGAAGGAATCCGTCTCGTAGACTGCGTCCTGCACGATTCCCAGGGCGCATTGTCCCTGTTCCTCCGAGCCTTTGCCGGGCTCTTGCCACGCTCCTCCGGGATGGGCGACCAGGGGTAGAGGATGGCCGGCGCTAGCATAGGAACAGGTCTGGGATAGGGCGTCTATGGATACGCAAAGCGCGGTCGCGAAAGTCAGCTCGGAAGTGTTGCCGGTTATGGCGCAGAATCGCTCGTTGAGCGCCGTGAGAAAGTGTCCTGGATCGGCTACTTCTCGGCTCAGGCTATCGATCAGCCCGTTGAGCAGAAAAGCTATGAGGGCGGCTTGTATCCCATGTCCCATTACGTCGCAGATGAGCACTAGCCGAGTTCCTGGTTGAGGTTCGGTGATGTTGACGAAGTCGCCACCGAGTCTCTCCGAGTGATTGACTCGATAAGCGATGCTCAATCCCGACGCGTCTTCATCTCCTTCCTCCTGGTTTGGGAGCATCGCTCTTTGGATAGTGCGGGCCAGGGTCAGGTCGGCTTCCAGCTTCTCGTTTCGCCGTTCCAGCTCGTGGGCTAGGGCGTGCAGCTTTTCTTCGGCCATCTTGCGGGCATGGATGTCGAGCGCCATGCCGACCAGTCCGACGATTTCGCCGCTTTCGTTTTTGACAGGAACTTTGGATACAAGCGACCAGCGGTCTTCCCTGCCGATGCGCTTGTCGAAGTTCTCCCGGTTGATGATGCTCTTGCCTTCCTTCAGGACGAGGTGGTCTTCCTTCTCGGCATTGTGGGCTCGCTCTGGTTCGAGGACTTCTCTGGCGGTTTTGTTCAAGCCCTCGTACGGGTTGTTGATGCCGACCGAATTGGCGAAGACGGAATTGTAGTAGGCGTATTTGCCGTCCGCTCCCTTGGCGAAAATGCTCGCCGGAAGCAGCTCTCCAATTGCTTCGAGGAAGTTGGGCTTGGTGTCTTGGGAAACGTCTTTTTCCATGCAACCGCTTGTTCGAACTACGTTTCGCGATTAGCGAGTCGGAGTGGGAATCTAAGGCCTTGCCACTCCTCGCTGTCGACCATTTTTTGTTTGAAATCTGTCAGTGGTATGACCTCATAGCACTGGTCGGCAGTCAATGCGGCATTCCGACTGAACCTAAAAGAATCGATGCCCAAAATAGCGAAGCGCCCTCCGTTGGTCGAAGAGGCGAGCAACGCGTTGCTCAACGACTACCGAGATGTGGATTGGCTGCCTGCAGAGCGCCGGTTGTCCGAGGAGCTAGGCGTGAGCCGTACGGTGGTGCGCGAAGCGGTGAAACGCCTGGAGATGCAAGGCATGTTGGAGGTGCGGCACGGGGTGGGAGTGAAAGTGGTACGGCGTCTTTGGCAGCCCATACGAGTCTCGCTGGAGCGCGAGCTGCCCGATGCGGCCGAGCGAAGGCGGCAGTTTCAAGAGCTTCGCCTGTGGACGGAGCCGAACCTGGCGGCCCAGGCCGCGCGCAGGGCGGCCAAGTCGGATCTCAGGCAATTGCGTGTGATCCATGAGGACTTTGCCGCTGCCGCCGACTACGACGAACTGGTGGGACTCGATCTGCAGTTTCACCACCAGCTGGCGGATATGGCGGGCAACCGGGTTCTCGCCCTCACGCTCCGCTCAGTGGGCGATCTGGAGGAAGAGAACCGCCGCATGACGCTCGCCAAAGTCGGCATCGATGCTGCCCGGGCCCATCACCAAGCCATCCTCGAAGCGGTAGAGCAGGGCGATCCCGAAGTCGCTCGCCAGGCGATGCTTCTCCATCTGCAAGCCCCGGGATCCGCTTGATTTCGAAATGTATATATCTTCACCGCTAGTGACCGCCGATGATCGCGAATATTATATAATTCCTAAGAGAGTGTCTAGTAAGTCACTCAAGGTAGGGACCGATCGGCGGGCGGTCCGCAGAGCCTTGAAGAAACCAAACCAACGCGGACCGCTCGGCGATCGGTCCCTACCTCTTCAGGCAGCTATTCGCGGCCATTGGCGGTATAAGTTCACTTTGTTAGATTATGCTTGTAGGGTCGGCGCTTGCCGCCGCACCGCGTTGGTTTGATCTATTCTCTGCCTTTCGACAGGCTCAAGGTCTGCGCCGGCCCTACATTTTCGGCCATTTCAATTATCTAACAAAGTAGGAATAAAAGAACCCCCTAAAAAGAATTCCATGAAACCCGAAACTATAGAACGTTTGCGATCCCTGTTGGCGCCAGCCCGCGTCCTTACGAGCAAGGAGGATCTGATTCCCTACGGCTTCGATGGCACGGCGGTTTTGCAGCAGCTTCCCGCCTGCGTCGTTTTTCCCGTCGATACGCAGGAGGTCTCGGCCGTCGTCGAGTTGGCGAACGCCGATGATGTGCCGATCGTGACGCGCGGTTCGGGCACGGGGCTTAGCGGCGGGAGCGTGCCGATCTCGGACTGTATCGTATTGTGTCTCCTGCGTATGAACCGTATCCTGGAAGTCGATACGGACAACCTCACCTTGCTCGCCGAAACGGGGACGATCACCAAGTCCATCGAAGACGGAGCCCTCGCTGAAGGGCTTTTCTATCCGCCGGATCCCAGCTCGCTGAAGGTCTCTACTATCGGCGGCAACGTGGCCAACAACTCTGGCGGCCTGCGCGGCCTCAAATACGGCGTGACTCGCGACTATGTCATGGGGATGGAGGTCGTTTTACCCGACGGCGAAATCGCCTGGCTGGGCAACAAGTGTGTCAAGGATGTCGCTGGCTATTCGCTGAAGGACCTGTTTGTGGGTAGCGAAGGCACTTTGGGCATCATTACGAAAGTCCTGCTCAAGCTCGTTCCGTTGCCGCCCGCACGTCGGACCTTGCTCGCGACCTACAGCACTCTGGAGGCTGGGGCCGAGACTGTTTCGTCCATCATCGCGGAAAAGATCATTCCCTGCACGCTGGAGTTCCTCGACCAGACCACCCTGCGATGCGTGGAGGAGTTTGCCAAGATCGGCCTGCCGACGGAGGCGACCTCTCTGCTGCTTATGGAAACGGATGGCCATTCTGCGGTGGTTGCCGAAGAGGCGGCCAAAATGGAAGCGATCGCTCGCCGCCACGGGGCTATCGAAGTGCGAGTCGCTCGCGATGGATTGGAAGCAGCCGAGTTGGCCACGGCCCGACGTTCCGCCTTCAGCGCTTTGGCTAGGGTGAGGCCGACCACTATTTTGGAAGACGTGACCGTGCCGCGCAGCCGCTTGGCCGAGATGGTCCGTTTTGTGGAGGACGCTGCCGCCCGCCACAAGGTGAAGGTGGCGAACTTCGGCCATATGGGAGATGGCAACCTGCATCCTACCTTCCTGACCAACGAAAAGGATCCCGAAGAAATGCATCGCGTCGAGCTCGCCATGGACGAGATCTTCGACTTCACCATCGAGCTTGGCGGCACCATTACGGGCGAGCATGGCGTGGGCCTGGCGAAAAAGAAGCACTTGCCTGCGCAGTTTCGCGATGCGAGCTACCCGCTGCTCAAGCGGATCAAAGGCGCGCTTGATCCGAAGAACCTGTTCAATCCAGGCAAGATCTTCGATCTCCAAGCTGCCTCTGTATCGAATGAACAACTGCAAAACGATGCCTGAAGCCAAGCGCCTCGAAACTCTCGACTACTCGATACTGCAGCAATGCATGCACTGCGGCATGTGCCTGCCTACCTGTCCTACCTACGACGAGACGGGCCTGGAACGCAACAGCCCGCGCGGCCGCATCTCTCTCATGCGGGCCATCGCGGATGGCCAACTCGAGCTCACGCCCGCATTCGGCGAAGAGATGTATTACTGTCTCGGCTGTCTGGCCTGCACGACGGCCTGTCCTGCTGGAGTCGACTACGCGGATCTTTTCGAAAACGCTCGGGCGGATATCGAGGATGCCCAAATTTTGGATACGAAGGAGCGGCGCTTCTGGAGATGGCTCGCGGTCAAGACGATCTTCATGCGTCCGCGTCTGTTGCGGGCGATTGGCCGCGTCATGTGGCTATACCAAAGCTCAGGTCTGCAAGCTCTCTTGCGCCGCATTGGAGCCTTCCGTCTGTTGCCCAGGAACCTTCGAGAGCTCGAGCCTATGGCTCCCCGTATCCAACGCTCCTTTTCCGACGGCCTTATCGCTCGAGAGGAAGTCCCAGCCGAGCCGCCGCGTTTCAGAGTCGGCATGCTTACCGGTTGTGTGCAGGACTTGGCCTTTAGCGACGTCAACCGCGATACGGTCGACGTGTTGCTGGCCAACGGCTGTTCGGTCGTCACGCCGCGTTGCCAGGCCTGCTGCGGGTCGCTGCATGGGCACAATGGAGAAACGGCTCTCGCCGAGGAGCTGGCTCGTCGGGCGATCGACCAGTTCGATCTCGACGAAGTGGATGCGATCATCAGCAATGCCGGCGGTTGCGGCAGTCACCTTAAGCACTACGGGCGGCTTCTGAAAAATGATCCCGACTACGCGGCCAAGGCGGCCATCTGGGACAGCAAGCTCAAGGATATTCATGAGTGGCTCGACGAAATCGGCCTAGCCCCGCCGCCTGCTCTGCCCGAGCCGATGACGGTGACCTACCACGATTCCTGCCACCTCTGCCACGGACAGGGAGTCAGTCGCCAGCCTCGCGATCTGCTCAAGGCGGTGCCCAATCTGACCCTTAAGCCGTTGGCCGAGTCCAGTTGGTGCTGCGGCAGCGCGGGCGTGTACAACATAACGCAACCGGAGCAGGCCGGAAAACTGCAGAAGCGAAAGGTAGCCAATATACTGCAAACCGCTGCCCCGAATGTGGCCACGGCGAATCCTGGCTGCCATCTTCAGCTGCAAACCGGCCTGCGTATCGAAGGGTCGGATACGATAGTGCATCACCCGGTATCGATATTGGCTCGGGCGTATCGAAATAGGTAGATCCAATATGTGGAAAGGGTAGGGACCGATCGCCGAGCGGTCCCCGGAGAATGGATCCTGCAACACGGACCGCTCGGCGATCGGTCCCTACCTCAAAAGCAGTATCTTCGACTTATCGTACGCTTTTCAGAGCATTTTTCGTTTGTTCACTCGCACATAGGTGGGTCGGTCCCGATCTGAATCGGGAGCGACCGATTGGTTCGACAGTTAGCCCTGCGGTTTATTCTTACTGGAACGCATTTTAAATTTTGTTGCTTTTTCTTTCTCCATTCACGGATTCCGCAGTTGCCATGATCTGGTTCTTCATTCCATATATAAGCTCATGAACCTATATGCAACGCACCCATAGCGGACACGCGCAAGTTGCATGCTTGGCCTCGACTTAGGAAAGCAGAACAATGGATAACGTACCGCTACCGGAAAAAAGCTTTATGATTTCGCTCGATCCGAGCGACATTCCTGGACTCGTCAGCTTCTGGACCTTCGACGAGTCAGGGGATAGATTCACTTCCAAGCGAGGCGAGCCATATTGCCTGCAATCGGGATCTGGGCCCCTAGAGGTCGTTGAGGATTCCGGCGCCAGCTTCGGCGGAACGGCTCTGCAATTGAGCGAGGGGCAGTGGCTCTCGATACCGCGGCATGAATGTCCTGGCTTGGATATTCACGGAAAAGACGGTCATTTGACACTCATTGCCTGGATCAAGAGAAAAAGGACTCGGGTTGAACAATGCGAATTCATTGCAGGACAATGGAACGAAACCAATCGAGGGCGTCAATACGGTCTCTTCCTGAATATCAAAGTGTTCGGCGCTAGCGACCGTGTATTCGGTCACCTCTCCAATATTGGGGGACCGACGCCTGGTTACAAATATTGTATTGATGGCTGTATGGGAGCGACGGCAGTCCCTTACGATCAGTGGGCGACGGTCGCCATGAGCTACGATGGCCAAGCAGGTTATGCTTGGCTCAATGGCATGCTGGATGCCTGTCCTGGAGTGAATCCCTATTACATGGCAGGAGGACTGCATGACTCTGGCCCTTCCGGATCCGATTTTACGGTAGGCGGTGTGGATCGATCGGGAGAGATGGGCAATTTCTTTTGCGGCTCCATAGCTGCCTTGGCCGTATACAGTCGCGCCCTGACCGCTGCAGAGTTGTACGCTCTTTGCCAAAAATAGCGCGTCTTTCCCACGATGGCGCTCGATCCGCTGAGTCAACTCAAACGTTTCAAAATAAGTGTTCTAGGAACCGCGAATAGACGCTAATGCACACGAATGGTCTTCAAGTCGTAGGAAATTCGCGTCTATTCGCGTTCATTCGCGGTTCCAAAGCATTCTTTTTTGAAATGTTCGCTTCACCGTTTCCGGAGAGGAATTATTAATTTTCCCATAAGTTAAGGCAGTGGATCCATCGCGTTTTTCCTGAAAGAATATGGCTAGACGCACGTTTTTTCGGATCGATGAGGAACTGGGTCCTGATGGAATTTTTAAAATAATGATTTTGCTCAAAATGATTTTGCCGGAATCTCACCTAGGCTATGTGGTCTAATCTTGGACAGAAGTGGGGAAAGCAAAATCGTTGCTTCGAAGAATAATACTATCCATGATTGGAAGCTGGCAGCCTTGATTTTTGCAACTATTCATATGAAACGTTTGGGACAATTCAGGTTTGGCGGAATTTCACCCAAACGGTGGAGCCTTCCTGGACGGGGAGCGGGGATTGGGTGTAGGCGAGCCAGTGGGGTTGCCCCGCTTCCGTTCCGGGGCTGATGGGCTCTAGGTGCACTTCCTGGTGTTTCCACACGTCTTTGATGCGGGTGACTTTGGCTTGGATGGCGTTCGGTTCTGGACTTTCTCGCAGTTCGAGGCGTTCAGGTCGTATCCACAATCTGGATCCATCTTCTTGGACAACTTCGTTGGCGGGGCCGAAGATGTGGGCGCAGTAGGCGCAGGATGGGGCGTTGTAGACTTGGCTGGGGGGACCGAATTGCTCGATGCGGCCGTTTCCTAGAATGGCGATCTTGTCGGCGACGGAGAGGGCGTCCTCGGGGTCGTGCGTTACGAGGACTACCGTGGCGCCGACACTGCGAAGGAGGGTGTGGATTTCGTCGCGGAGGGAGCAGCGCAGCGCGGGGTCGAGGCTGCCGAAGGGTTCGTCCATGAGAAGGAGACTCGGCTGGGGCGCGAGAGCTCGGGCGACGGAGAGGCGCTGGCGCTCGCCGCCGGAGAGCTCGTGGGGGAATCGCTTTTCCTTGCCGGCGAGACCTGCGCGTTCCAAGTAGCTGGCTACGGTGGCTCTTTGCTCCGCTTTTGGAAGGCGAGCGAGGCCGTAGGCGAGATTGGCTGCCACGTCGAGGTGGGGAAAAAGGGCGCCGTCCTGGAATACGAGGCCGACGTTGCGTTTCTCGGGAGGAGTCCAGGCTTGGTTGCTGGCTACGGTTTGCTTGCCGAGAAGGATTTCGCCGGAGTCGGGCGCTTCGAGTCCGGAGGCGAGGCGCAGGAGGGTTGATTTGCCGCTGCCGCTCTCGCCTATGAGGGCGAGGGTTTCGCCTTGCTCGACGCGTAGGTCGATATCGGATACAGCGGGAAGGTCGGCGCGGGCGTACTGCTTGCTGACGCCTTTGAACTGAAGCGAGACACTCATTGGCGAATCGGGCGAAGCAGGCGGTTAATGATGGCCAGGCCGATGCCGCCGGCGAGAAGCAGGACTAGAGAGGGGACGGCGCATTCGTGGATGCGGCCCTCTTTGGCGAGACTGAACGCGGTGGTGGCCATGGTTTCGAAATCCGCCGGACGGAGGATGATGGTGAGGGGCAGCTCCTTGAGAATGTCAACAAAGACGAGCGTGAAGGCGGCCCAGAGGGTGCCGTGGAGAAGGGGGAGGTTGATGCGTCGCAGGGTGTAGAACTTGCCGTGGCCGAGCATGCGCGAGGCTTCGTCGAGCGAACCGCAGATCTGATTCATGCCTGCTCGGACAGGCTGCAGGGAGACGGTGAGGAATCGCACGAGATAGGCGAAGCTGATGGCGATGAGGCTGCCGCTGAGAACGATCGAGGTGTGGTTGCTTAGAAAACGGTCGGCGGCTCCGAGGGTCACTAGGATGCCGACGGCCACCACGGCTCCGGGGGCGGCGTAGCCGAGAGCGGTCATGCGCATGAGGCTGCGTAGCCATTTGACTGGGTGGAGCTTTCGCGTGTAGGCGAAGAGGAGAGCGATGGCGGTGAGGACTGCGGCGGTCGCGGCGGCGAGCAGGGCGCTGTTCAGGAGATGGGAGAGGAAGTCGGACTGCAGGACGTCTTGCCAGGCTTGGAGCGCCCAGATGGAGAGCTGAACGAGGGGAAAGAGAAAGCCGAGGACGAGGGGAAGGGCGCAGGCGAGGACCGCGGCGGCAGCTTGTCTGCCACGGAGGATGCGCGGCTGCATGGGACGGGAGCGGTTGGAGGGGTCGGCGAATCGGGCTCGCCCGCGCTGGAATTGCTCCAGTAGTAGAATGGCGAATACGGCGAGCATGACGAAGCTGGCGATGCGCAGGGCCGAATCGCGGTCGCCCAGACCGAACCAGGTGCGGAAGATGCCTTCGGTCAGGGTCGGCACGCCGAAGAAGTGCACGGCTCCGTAGTCGTTGATGACCTCCATAACGACTAGGCTGGTGCCAGCGGCGAGGGCGGGCCGAGCGAGGGGGAGGGCGATGGTGAGAAAGACGGACCAAGGATTTCGTCCGAGGGACTGGGCGGCCTCGATGAGTTGGCTGCGTTGCTGGGAAAAGGAGGCTCGGGCGCTGAGGTAGAGGTAGGGATAGAGGACGGCGGCGAGCGCGAGGGAGAGGATGGTGTAGCGTATGAGGCTCTCCGCGGCGAGAAAGGCGTCGATTCCGCAGGCTTTGCGGATTTCGATGAGGAGGGGGATCGCGGATTCGTTCGCCTGGTAGTAGACGAAGGCGGCGACGTAGGTCGGTATGGCTAAAGGCAATACAAGCGCCCAGTCGAAGAAGCGGCGGCCGGGAAATTCGAAGGCGCTGACGCACCAGGCGGCGGGCACGGCAAGCAGAATGGCAAGCGTGGTGACGCTTGCCATGAGTATTAGGGTATTGGATACGTATTTGGCGAGTACGGTCGAGACGACATGGTCCCACTGGGGGCCTGCATGAAGCAGCCCCAGCGTCAGGGTGACGAGTGGGGCTAGCAGGAGGAGAGCAAGTAGGGCGGATGATGCGGACCATGGGTCCGCGTCTCGCCGGAAGCGTTTACGGAGGGCTCCAATCAATGCAGTCTATTCCCAGCCGGCTTTGTTGAAGGTCTGCACCGCTTGGGTATTGAGATCGCCCAAGGTGTTGAGGTTGAGTGAGTCTCTCTTGAATTCCCCCCAGATTAGCTGGAGATCGGACCAGGGAGCGTCTTCAACGACTGGATACTCGGAGGTGGTCTGGGGGAAGGTGGCCTGGGCTTCGTCGGAGGCGAGGAATTCGAGGAACTTGATTGCGGCTTCGGGATTCGGGGAATGGCGGGTCATGCCTGCTCCGCTCACGTTCACGTGGGCGCCGCGGTCTTCTTGGTTGGGGAAATGGATGGAGAGGGAGCGGGCGACTTCGCGGTCCTTGGGATTGTCGGAGCGCAGGAGGAGACCGACGTAGTAGGTGTTGACGACGGCTAGATCTCCGAGTCCGGCGGCAACGGCGCGCATCTGGTCTCGGTCGCTGCCTTGCGGGGGGCGGGCCATGTTCTTGCGCACGGCGGCTGCCCAGCTTTGGGCGTCGGCCTCGCCGTGATGGGCGATGAGAGAGGCGAGCAGGGATTGGTTGTAGATGTTCGCCGAGGAGCGGATGAGGAGGCGGCCTCGCCATTTGTCGTCGGCGAGGTCCTCGTAGGAGCCGAGTTCGCTGGCGTCTACGCGGTCGCTGGCGTAGGCGAAGATGCGGGAGCGAAGGGTGAAGCCGAACCAGGTGTCGTCTGGGTCGCGGTAGGTGGCGGGGATGCGGCTGGCGAGGGTGTCGGAATCGACGGACTGAAGGAGTCCGGCGGCTTTGGCGCGCTGGAGGCGTCCGGCGTCGGCGGCGATGAGGATGTCGGCGGGGGAGTTTTCTCCTTCGGCCTTGAGGCGCTCGATAAGCTCGTCGGCGCTGGCCTTGACGACTTTGACTTCGATGCCGGTCTTTTCGGCGAAGCGTTGGAAGAGCTGCTCGTCGGACTGGTAGTGGCGGTGGCTGTAGAGGGTGATGGCGTCTCCCGCGGCATTCGCTGCCAGGCAGGTCGCGAGAGCGCTGATGAGCAAGGCGATTTTGGATTTCATGTCAGGCTTGGTTGGAAAGAGACGATCGATTGGCGACCGGAGGTTCAAGACCTTTGGATACGAAAGAGAAAGGGGGAGGGCAACGCTCCGTCGTTGCCGCGTCGGTTATTCCCCTGCAGGCTCTACGGCAATGACGGAGCATTGCCCTCCGGCGGCTAGAAGCGTCCGCTGACGCTGAACTGGGCGTTGAGGGGGGCGCCGACGGAGGCTTGGTGCGTGCTGTGGGCGTGCGGGAAGTAGAGCTTGTCGGTGAGGTTTTCCACGTTGAGCTGGAGTCGCAGGTTTTCGGATACGTCGTAGTAGACAGCGGCATCGACTCGGGTGTAGCTCGGCAGGATAGCGCTGTTTCCGTTGTTGATGAAGCTCTCGTCCTGATAGGCGATGCCGAGGCCGAGCCCTAGCTTTTCGGTGGCTCGGAAGGTGTTCCAGACGGAGAGCATGTTTTCCGGCAGTTCACGGGGACGTAGGCCGGTGGGGCCGGATTGGTCGACTTGCTCGCCGTCGAGGTAGCTGTAGCCGGCGGAGATGAACCAGTTTTCCGTGACTTGTCCTTGGAGCTGGAGCTCGAAGCCGGTTGTTTGGGAGTCGATGACGACGAGGCTGGAGGGATCGTCGTCCGCGACTTGGGGAGAGCTTTGCTCGATCTCGAAGATGGAGGCGGTGAGATTGAGGCTGGGAGCGAATTCCCACTTCAAGCCTGCTTCGAGGTTGGAGAAGGTGTTGGGGTCGAGGGCGTCGTTGTTGCCGTTGATGTTGGCGAATTGCTCTCCGCTGCGGGGCAGGAAGGATTCGCTGTAGCTTCCGTAGAGGGAGAGGCCATTCTGAGGCTTGTAGACGAGGCCCAGGCGGGGCGAGACTTCCTCGTCCTTGCGGCTGCGGGTATCGACGAGAATACGTGTTTGGTTTGATGGATCGCTGGGGTCTTCCAGCTCGTAACTCTCGACCTCGATGTCGAAGCTGTCGAAGCGGGCGCCAAGGATGAGGTCCCATTGCTCGGCGAGGGCGATCTCGTCCTGGGCGTAGAGTGAGAGGACTTCGATGCCTACGCGGGTGTCGTCGTTGAGGTCGACGGTGTAGTCGTTTGACGTTGGGTCGCCTGCGGCGTTGACGCCGATGCCGCCGACAAGGTTGAGCGGGCGGGCGATGGAGAAGGTCTCGTTGTCGTCCTCGGTGGTGTTCCAGAAGGCGTTGTAGCGGTCCTGGTCGGAGGAGGTGTCGATGTACTCGGCTCCGACGATCACGGTGTGGCTGATGGCGTCGCTTTGGAAGTCTCCGATCAGATTGGCGGACAGCACGAGGTTCGTTCTCCGCGTGGTGTCGATGTATCCATCGAGCGTGACAAGGTCAGGCGTGTCGGCTTGGTTGTAGTCGGATGCGTAGAAGTTTTCGTAGAGCTTGTCGTAGTCTCCGTAGAAGGCGCTGAAGTTGCCCTTGAGGCTTTCTGAGAAGGTTTGCTGCAGGGAGGCTCTCAGCAAGTGGGCTTCGAGCTCGCTGTTGTTGAGCTCGGGATCGCCGAAGACGATGTCCTGAAAGGCTTCCACTGGGCTACCGTCGGCCCCGGTGGGGATGCCGCGATCGATGAAGCGCTGGTGGTCGATGTACTCGTAGGAAAGGTCGAGCACGCTGTCGGGCGAGAGGGCGAATTTCGCGGTCGGGTTGATGCCGATGCGCTCACCGTCGTAGAAGTCGCGGTGGTTGCTCAGGCTTTCGAAGAAAGCGTTGATGCGGTAGGCCGAGTTTTCGTCGACGGCGATATTGCTGTCGATGGCGATGCTGTATTCGCCCTCGCTATCGATGCTGTTGTGGTAGGCATTGAAGGCGTTGTGGAAGACGGGCTTTTTGGTAACGCGGTTGAGGATGCCTCCGGTGCCACCGCGGCCGAAGAAGAGGGCGTTGGGGCCGCGCAGGATTTCCACTTGTTCGAGGTTGTAGAGTGGGCGGTAGTACTGCACGTCGTCTCGTACGCCATCGATGTAGAAGTCGGCGGTCGAGCGGGAGCCGCGGAACACGACCGCATCGCGGTGGCCTTCGCCCTGGGAGGTATTTACGCCCGGAGTGTAATCGATGAGCTGGCCGATGCTGGAGGCGCCTTGCAGAGCGATTTGGTCGGCGGTGAGAATGGAGAGGCTCTGTGGGACCTCGTTGATCGGGGTCGGCGTTTTCAGGGCGTTGATCTGATCCGAATAGAGGTACTGCCCGACTGCAACGAAGGGCTCCAGCTCGACGAAGTCGAGATCCTCTTCGACGGACGATTGGGCCGAGGAGAAGCTCGCTAGGAGTGAAGCGGCGAGGGAGAGAGAGCCTGTCCACTTGGTGATCGTGAATGGCGCTGTCTTGGTGGCAGCGTCCATGTCTTGGTTCGAAGCGTATGTCTGTTTCATCTTGGTTTGAAGGCCAAGATATTTAGCGAACCGTTGACGTCTTTTCTGCTCCGAGAGGGATTTTCGCAGCTCCGAGAGGGATTTTTTGGAACGCCCTGCCGATGCATTTTAGTTTCTAACGTTAGAGAATGAAATGCCGAATTGGGGCGGTCTTCGGACGTGGAGTTTCTGCCGGTTTGGATCTTGGGAAAGAGCTTTCCGGTCGAGGTTGAGGGTTGCCGCTCTTTGGCGAATGGCTCAGATTGCTTCGATCATGAGCGAGAAGAGACGCGTTTTAATGACTGGGGCTTGCGGGATTATTTCGTCGCTGCTGATTCCCGAGCTGAGCAAGAGCTACGACTTGAGACTGACGGATTTCAAGGAGAGCGATTCTCTGAAAGACCTCCGTCTTGCGGATCTGGCTGACCCTGATCGCGATTCGTACCGCCATTTGTTCCAAGGAGTGGATACGGTCATCCACAATGGATTCATGGGTAGTGGAACCACGGATACGGCGGGAGAGGGGTTCGAAGCGGAGCACGGGAATATCCGCATGGCATACAACGTCTATCAAACTGCGTGGGAAGAGGGGGTTCGGCGGGTTATCATGACGAGCTCGAATCACGCGGCTGACTACTACGAGGAGCTTCTGCTGGATGGGAAGATGGACTATATCGATCAGACGACTCAAAATCGTTCCTACGGCTACTACGGCTGGGCGAAGGACAGCTATGAGCACCTTGGTTTCGTCTTCGCTCTGGGGCGGGTGAACGGCAGGCCGCTTTCCAATGTGCAGATGCGCATCGGCGCCCCGCGCGAGACTGACTTGGATGAGGTCAAGCCGGGAGATTTTCGCCGGATGCGGCGCGCCTTGGGAGCGTACATCAGCCAACGCGATCTTGTTCAGCTCTATACGCGAAGCATAGAGACGGAGAATATCGAGGACGAGCAGGGCGTACCGTTTCAAGTCTTCTATGGCATTAGCGGCAACTCCCACGCCTTCTGGAGCATCGCGAATGCGCGAAAGGTCATCGGCTACCAGCCGCAGGACAATAGCGAGGTCCACTTCAACGAGAAGGTCCGGCGGTTTTTCGAGGCGAGCTAGAATTGTGCCCCCGTAGCGCAGATCCCGCAAAGCGGGACCGCGTCCGTCGGAGAATTGATCTGCATGACGCGGACCGCTCGGCGATCGGTCCCTACCTTGAGCGACTTATTTGGATAGTTTCTCAGGGGAGACTGCGTCTGCAAAACGTTCACGAATTGAACAGCTGCGGTACGCCGCAAGCGGCGACCCTACATTGCAACGTTTTGTAGGGCTGGCGCTTGCGCCTTGCGGCAAACAGGTGGGCAGGATAGATGCTCCGATGGATGTGGATCTCGCTCTGCTTTCGGAAGGAGAGGTTTCAGACGTGTATTCGTTTTCCAACGTCATCCTCGTCGGCAAGGTGATTGAGAAGGTCAAGGGCGACTTCCTTCCGTTCGAGGAGCAGCGTACCATTCTCCAGTCGCGCTACATCGACGAACGCTACGAGGCTCTGGTCAGGCAGAAAATCGAGTCAGCGAAAGTGGAGATCAACCAGGACGTCTATTTGCTGTATCCGGCGAAGTAGTGTCGTCTCACGCATGACGAGACGCCCGGCAAGGGATCGGATCGCGATGGATCGGATTTCAGGCTTGAACTCATGGATTTCCATATTCAGAAACATTTCTAAATATGGATCTTCCGACTTCAGTCGATGAGACCGAATCCGCCTCTCTTGCCCCGGCCCTAGCTCGAGGGATACGTCTGTTGGAGCGCCTTGATATGGAGGGTCCCTGTACGCTTTCCTTTCTGGCGGATCGCCTTGCGATTCCGGTGGCTACGGTCCATCGGCTTCTGAAGGAGCTGGAGTCTTTGGGCTGCGTGGAACGCCAAGGTGATCGGCGTTTTCGAAGCTTGAAGCGTCTCGTTTCTGCGGAAAACCCGGACGAGAATTTCATGCTTCGATTGGAGAAAACGCTTGAGACCCTTTCTCTTGAGGCGAATGCGACGGCCGAGTGGTACGAGGCGAAGGATGGGAACCTTTTTCTGGCGAAGCAGCAGGTGGGGCGCGGCGAGCTGCAAGTGAGGGCCAAGCCGGGCTTCGTGCGAGACATGTCGAAGGAGTTGGAAGCGGTGTCGACCATCGGATACGCTTTCTGGAAGTCCGCTCCCAAGGTGAGGCCGGGCATTTGTCGCTACGTGGTGGATGGCAATCTGGAACGGATCCCCGTGGGCGTGGCGCGTAGAATTGTGAACGAGGCGAGGATCGATGGATTGGCGGTCGACGAGTTCTACAACGCTCACGCGGTTCGCCGCATGGCGGTTCCGGTGTTTTTCAAAGCCCGTTTCCGCGGGGCGCTCAGCCTTGCGGAGGCCTATCGATTTCAGCCCGACGCTTTTGCTGACAAGCGGCAGCCTTTGTTGTTAGAGGCAGCTAGATCTTTAAATCAGATTCGAAAATGAGAATACTATATATCGATATCGACGCTCTTCGCCCCGATCATCTCGGTTGCTATGGGTACCACAGGAACACTTCTCCGACTATCGACGCCTTGGCGAAGGAAGGGGTGCGTTTCGACAACTTCCACTGCTCCGATGCTCCTTGTCTGCCATCGAGGACCGCTATGTATACCGGCATGTTCGGCATCCACTCTGGAGTGGTAGGTCATGGGGGCACGGCAGCGGATATTCGAGTTCAGGGCCCGACGCGTTCCTTCAAGGATCGCATCGAGGAGAACTGCCTGCCCATGCAGCTGCAAAAGGCAGGCTACCACACGGCCCAGATCAGTCCGTTTGGACAGCGCCATGCTGCCCGCCAGTTCTATGCGGGGTTCAACGAAATCCACAATACCGGCCGCGGTGGACAGGAAAGCGCGGAGGAGGTCACGCCGCTAGTGAAAAAGTGGATACGAGACAATGCGGAGAAGGACAACTGGTTCCTGCATCTCAACTACTGGGATGCTCACACTCCGTATCGCGTGCCGTCCGACTATCCCAACCCGTTCGAGGAGGAAGCGGCTGCTCCTTGGATCAGCGAAGAGATACTCGCTGAGCACCGCTCCCTGCCCAGACCTCACGGGGCGCGCGAGCTGGGGATGTTCAGCGATCGCATCAATTGCTTCTACCCGCGTGATCTGGGGGAGTTGAAGAATCTTGACGATCTGAAAGCCTGGTTCGACGGCTACGATACGGCGATTCGCTATGTCGACGACCAGCTTAGCGAACTGTTCGCCATGCTGAAGGAAAGGGGACTGTACGACGATATGGCGATCATCGTGTCGGCGGATCACGGAGAAAACCAAGGCGAGCTTGGCATCTATGGCGAGCATGGCACGGCTGACAACGTCACCACTCGTATTCCCTATATTATAAAATGGCCTGGAAAAGGGCAGGGCTCTGTACACAAGGGCTTGCAGTACAATGTCGATATGGCGCCGACTGTGGCCGAATTGCTTGGCCTCGAGTCTCCCAAGATTTGGGATGGCGAGAGTTTTGCCGAGGCGCTTGAGGGGCAGGCGGATGGGCGGGAGTATCTCGTGGTCAGCCAGTGCGCCCACGTTTGCCAGCGGGGGGTTCGTTTCGGACCTTGGATGTACATCCGCACTATTCACTGCGGCTACAACGACTTTCCTGAGGAGATGCTCTTCAATGTAGAGGAGGATCCGCATGAACAGTTCGATATGGCGAAGGAGAACCCGGCTGTATGCGCTCAGGGCTTGCGCTACTTGATGGAGTGGCTGGAAGAACAGATGCGAGTCATGCCCTATGATAACGATCCGCTCTGGACAGTGATGAAGGAAGGAGGTCCCTTTCATTCCCGCGGCAAGCTGAAGGAGTTCTGCGAACGTCTGGAAGGCACCGGGCGGGCGGAATCGGCAGCGGCTTTGAGGCAACGCTATCCAGAGGAATACGAGCATTCCCAGGACATGTGGAAGGTGACTTACTAGACCCTAATGTTTCACAAGAGTAAGAGTAACCGCTAATGGACGCGAATAAACACGAATGATTTCTCATTTGAAGCTTTGATTCGTGTGTATTCGCGTCCATTCGCGGTTAAAAATTCTCCGTTTTCCAATCCTAACTAACTATGAGGATATCGGATTTGGTCTCTGGTCGTGCAAGTAACTGATATTGAAATGATTACAAAATTAGATGCGATGAATTATGAAACTGGAGGATAGAATGACGTAGCGCGGGCTGAGGCTCCGCGCTACGGCTGGAAAGGCTGAATATGAACGACAAGTTGAACATACTATTTCTGATGACGGATCAGCTGCGCATGGACTGTACTGGGTTCGTGCCTGGTTCGGTGGTCGATACGCCGAATATCGATCGCATTGCGGAGGGCGTTGGCTTTACGAATTGCCAGTCCGTCAATCCTCTCTGCATGCCTTGCCGCACGGCTCTGATTACCGGCAAGTATCCACGCCAGGTCGGCTCTCTATCGATGTCGGGCGATCTCGATTGGCGTCATCCGACCTTCATGCAAGCCCTACAGCAGGCTGGATATTGGACTGCGGGAATCGGCAAATTTCACTATCTGCAGACCTGGAAGTGGGGCGCGGGCAAAGGGGAGGGCGTAGATTTGGTAAAGCTCAAGCCGAAGATGCAAGAGCTGGGCTACGACCGCGTTTGGGAAAGCTCGGGCAAGCAGCTGGCCCACAAGAACTATTGCGATTGGTGCGAGCAGCTGGCGTCGAAGGGAATTCTCGACGAGGCTAGGGATTGGATAGGCTCTAGGGGGACGAACGGTTTCACGCCCGAGCAGGAGCAGTTGGAGAAAGACGGTTTCGCTTGGCCGTTCGACGAGGAGGACCATGTCGATGTGGCGACGGGCAATCAGATCCTCAGAGCGATCGAGGACAGCCCTGACGGGAAGCCCTTTTATATATTGGGCTCGTTTTGCAGTCCGCACAAACCGTTCGACCCGCCGCAGCGCTACCTTGACCAGGTTCCCTTGGAGAAAGTGGACGATTTTCTGCCAGGCGAGGCTGGTGAGCTGTCGCAGGAACTGAAGGAGACGCTTTGGAGACTTCGTCGCGCGTACAAGGCGACGATTCGTTTGATCGACGATCAGATTGGGCGCATTTTCGACGCTCTTGAAAGGAAAGGGCTGTTGGAGAATACAGTGATTCTCTTTTCGTCGGACCATGGCGAGCTCATGGGCGATCATTTTCGGGTGCAGAAATCGATATACTGGAAGGAGTCGCTAAACGTTCCGACGGCGATTCGCCACCCGCGCCACTTGCGAGGCGCTCTGTGCGATGCTCCGCTGGAGATTACGGACCTGACGGCCACCATTCTCGATGTGGCCGGCTTGGATCCAAACTCCGCTTTGTCTCGAGACTGGCCGGCTTACAATGATCGCGTTCCGTGCCGGTCGGCATTGCCGCTGGTCGAGGATGGCGTGGAGACGATTCGCGACTATGCCTTCTCGGAGTGCGGAGACCTTTGGCAGTGCATTGTATCGCAGGACTACAAGTACGTGAAGATCTTGGACAACGAGGACCCTGATGCTCCGAACGAGAAGCTCTTCGACTTGAAGGCGGATCCGGGAGAGCAATGCAATCTGGCGGACCAATCGGAGATGCAGGATATTGTGGCGTGGCATCGACGTCGCCTCCAGTTCGTACTGGAGAAGTACCCTCCGGCCCAAACGAGCTGGGCTCCGTTGTGTTAGGAGGGGTAGCGCTTGCGCCAAGCCGCAAGCGCGAATCGAAGGCTTGGGCGTACTTTCGCGCTACGGATTCTCTTCCGGTTTGGAGCCTCTCCTCCAGAGGGTTCCTCCTTCGACGGCTCGCGGCGCGCGTTCGGGGAATAGCAGGCTTACGCTGTAGCCTATTACGAATATAGTGGTGAATGAGATCAGGCCGATGATTAGGAAGTGGAATCCGAAGATGAATTTGCACAGTATGTTGACGACGATCGCGAAGGGCCAGGCGACAAGGGCTCCGATCTGATTGAATCGCTTCGTGAGCATGGCCAGCAAGGCGATCGCTCCTCCGCCGCTCATGATGGCGATGATGTCGAATGCGAGGTCAAGCAAGGAGCTCTGGGCGTGCTTGGCGAAAACCATCGCGCTGAGCGTCACGATTACCCCGAAAATAGCGACGAGGACGCGAGCTAGCTTGAAGGCCTTCTGTTCGGTGGCTCCTTTGAAGAAGGGCTGGTAGAGATTGCGTATGATAAGAGTCGTGGTTCCGTGGATACGCGTGTCTATGGTGGACATGGTGGCGGCGAAGATGGATACCAGCATGAGCCCGGACAGCCCAGCGGGTATTTCGCGGGCGATGAAGAAGGGAACCAGCTCTTCCTGCCGGCTCATGGGTATGATGATCTTTTCCGGATTCTCTACATAGAAGAGATAGAGGAAACTTCCGAACGAGTAGAAGACGATCAGAACGCTGCAGGCGACGAGGAATTGAAAGCGGGCGGCGCGTTTGGCTTCCTGGGGATTGGGGTTGCTGATGAAGCGCTGGATGATGTCCTGGTTGTCCATGTTGGCGATGATGCCTTTGGGCAAAGTGAGCAGGATGGTCCAGAGGGTGAGTTCGCTTAGGCTGAACTCGAAGTTGGCGAGCGACAGCTTGCCGTCGTTCCACAGAAGCGTGGTTCCTTGCCCGAGTCCCATATCCAGGCCGAATGCTATTATGGCGACCGCGACGGCGGTGCCGCCGACGAAGATGATCAGCTGGGCGACGTCCGTCCAGATGACGGCTTCGAGCCCGCCGCAGATGGTATAGACGGTGGCGACGACGCCCATGACGGCGATCGCTATGTAGAGATCGACGCCTGTGACGGCGGAGATCATCATGGAGGGCAGCAGGATTATGACGCTTGAAGTGAGGATGGGAACGAATAGCTGCAAAGAGACGCCTAGGATGCGAATCACGTTGCCGAGTCTCTGGGCAATGTACTCGGGCATGGACATGATATTCAGTCGATAGAAGATGGGCACGAGGATCATTCCCGCGACGAGTACGGTGAGGGCGTTGTTGGTCTGGAAAAGGTAGAACTCCCAGTTCTCGGTGTATGCTCTGGCTGGCACTGCCATCACGGTCAGGGCGCTCAGGCTGGTGGCGGTGATGCTGATGCCGGAGGCCCAGAACGGCAGGCGCTGGCCGCCGCGAAAGAAGTCGTGGATGCCTTTGTTGCGCTTGGAGAAAAAGTAGCCGACCCAGGCCATGAGGCCTAGATAGCCAATGACGACAGTGCCGTCCAGGAAGCTGAGGCCTGTGCCGGAAGTTTGGATACGGATGTCTCCAATGACGGGGCCGTCATCGCCTGCCAGGAGGGCGCGGGCGTAGTCCTTGCTACCCGAGTCGAAGAGCTTGGAGACTTTCTCCAGGGGCGTTTCGCCGACGTCGAACTCTTTCCATGAACTGGTCTTCGTATTGTAGCTATAGATTCTGGCCGCTTCCTGCGATTCATCCTGGTAGAGGGCCAGCGTATGGGAGAATCCGATGGGGACGACGTAGCGCAGAGAAGAGCCTGGGGGAGAGTTTCCGCGATCCGGGGCTTTGCTCCATCGGGATCTAGGGGAGTCGTAGAGCCAGACTTCGGTGGACGAGGCGCTTGAGTCGGGATCGAAGAGGAGCAGGCGGTCCTTGTTGTCGACGCGCTGGGCGATCAGGACAGGCTGTTCGATGGCGGCGTCGGCGGGGCTTATATCGATCCACTCAGAGGCATCGTCTTCCAGCGCGAGCTTCCAGACGCCGTTGTGGGGCACCGCGAAATAGAGGGCTTCGGCGTATACGGCCAGGGAACCGGCTAGGGGGGATATGGGGAGCGAAGCGAGCGGCTCGGTAGCGAGTTCGCCGCTGGCGGCTTCGGCGGTCAGGCGAGAGACGGAAGTGGGGCTGTCGATGCCGACGGTATAGATGTTCTCGTCTTGGGTGGCGGTGAAAAGGGGCGAGGAGGACGAATGGCTTGCGATGCGCGTCCAGTCGCTTTGCCGCTTCGTATTCGCGGCGTAGATACCGGTTTGAGAGATGGCGAACAGATGCCCGTTCGAACTGGCGAGAGAGGCCGCTTCGAGCTCGGGGGGCAGGGCGCTTTCGGATAGGGGGCTCCAGAAGAGTTGGTTGTATTGCGGCGATTCGTTGGCATTTAGGGCAGCGCAGCTGCAGGCGAACGCGGCGAGTAGGGAGAAAGCACGAAGGATCATATTGGTGGTCGAGTTGATATAGGGGCGCTTTGAAAAATTCGATCCCAGTCGCCATCTCGTTTCATTTCCGCTCAAAATGCGTTTACTCGCCTCGATGAACCTCTTGGTTCACCTCGACTCGCAAGCCACCTTTTGATCTGGAAATGAAACTTCGGTTGCTCGGGGAGAATTTTCAAAGCGCCCCCTAAAAGTCCGTCCGCCTTCGTGGGGCGGACGGATCGTATGTGTTGTTTGGGAGAAATTCGGCTGGGTTGCGCTTAGAACTTGAAGGTAGAGGTCAGCTCCCAGGTCAGGCCTTCGGGAATGGCGAAGACGGCGAAGTCTCCGTTTGGCTGGGCGACTACGGGCACCAGGTCGTCGTCGTTGAGGAGGTTCTTGATGTTGAGCTGGATGCTCCAGTCTACCTTGTCGTTGGCTATCTTGGTCCGGTAGCCGATCCAGGCGTCGAGGTTGGACTTCTCTTCTCCGAAGATGGGCTTGTCGACGTCGGATGCCGGGTCGCCGTCTATGGTGGTCAACTCGAAGCCGATGGCGGGCTTGTCCTGCCAGCGCAGGGCGCCGCCGACGTTGAAGCCCTTGAATCTTCCGTCGGTGAACTCGTAGTCGGTGACGAGGTTGAAGCGCCACTCGCGGATCTCTTGCTTGAGCTTGCCGTCCTGCGACTCGGTGAAGTTGATGTCGGCTTGGATCTCGGTGGCGATCTGAGCGAGGTTGGACGATTGCGAGGCGGTATTGAAGAATCCGCTGAGAGGGCCGCTCCAGGCGTCGAGGATCGAGGTCTGCGTGCCGTCGGCGAGCGTCATGATGGTATCGTCCTGCAGGTACTCGATGATACTGCGAGCGGTGTTGTCGTCGACGGCTTCGATCTTGGCGACGTTCATGAGGATGGTCCAGTTGGGGGTCGGATTGTAGAGAATCTCGACCTCGACGCCCTCGGAGATGCTGTCGGTGGTGTTGGCGATGCTGCTGTTGCCGTCGACCCGAGATCCGGTGGTGGGATCGAAGGAAAAGCCGAAGAGGTCCAGTAGCTCCTGTGGAGGCGGCACGTACTCGATGTCGGGCGTGCCGTCGCTATCGGTGTCGATCTCCGGGAAGATGTCGGCGTCGAGGTTCTCGTTGGCTCCAGCGATGGTGGAGTTGAGGACGCGTCCGTGCTCGAAGACGATGATTTCGCCGTTGTCGACGGCGCTTGAGAAGTTGTTGTTCTGGCTGGTTTCGAACCAAGTCATGACCAGGGACAGCTTGTTCTCGAAGAGGTCGAGAGAGAAGCCGTAGTCCTCGGTTTCGCCTTTGGGGTTGTCGATGGACTCGCCCCGAATCGTGCGGCGTGGCGCGGTGGGCTGGAAGTTCTCGGAGGTGTTGTAGCGCAGGCTGATGCGGTCGAGGAAGGGGATCTTGTCCGTAAGCCAAGCTGGCGACTTAGCTACGATGCCGTAGCTGACGCTGTCGTCCTTGACGGTCCCGTCGAAGACGGCGGCCTCGAGGTTGTCGCTGCGGAAGGAGTCGACCTCGTCCTCGCGCCAGGAAAGGGTGCCGGCAATGGTGTCGCCTATGAGATTGCTTTGCCAGATCAGGACCTTCGATTCGATGTCGGTGATGCTCGTCCCGGTATCGATCACGGTTTCGTCGCTGAGCTGGCCGTCGGCGCTCAAGCCGACGTTGCTGAAAGTGCCGTCGCGGAAGTCGTTCAGCCGGAATAGACTGTCGTTGATGGTGGCGGGGGTGGGCGTTTGGTTGGCTTGAATCGCCGGCAGGTTGGCGCCTGCCGCGCTGCTGGCGCCTGCGAGGGAATCGCCGAGGTAGTGCACGGTGACGACCTTGCGTCCATTGGAGGCGATGCGGCTGTCGGTGTTGCCGTGGATGCCGGCCCAGGGATCGTCAACGGAGAGCGGAATGTCCCTGCGGTTGAAACTGTAGCTCTTTTGCGTGCTGAAGAGCCCGGTGAAGGTGTGGTCGCCCAGGATCTTAGCCCATGATTCAGAGGCGAGGTCCGTGAAGTCGACGCGGGCGAATCCTTGGGCTCGGAAGGATTCGAGTTCCCGTTCCTGCTGGATGACGACGCCTTGGTCGGCTACGAAGGCTCGCCCGAAATTGTCGTTAGGCGTGCCGTCCATCAGGATGCGGTTGGTGTCGATGTGCAGTTCGCTGCTCTCCGATCCGCCGTCGAGGCGGCGTTGGGCGTGAAAGTCGGAAGCTTGAAAGTCGTACTCCACCTTGAAGCCGAGCTTGTTTTCGTAGAAAAGCTGCTCTAGCGAGGCGCTGTAGGCGTCGAAGCTGCTTTCCTCGCCTTTGGTGGGCCCGTCGATCAGGTGGTTGCGGTAGTCGAAGATGGAGGTGTCGGTGATGACGGGGTTGGCGTAGAAGGGCCACTCCGGGTTGCCGACGAAGCGCATGGCGTTCTGCAGGTTTTGGGGAGCGCTGAAGATGCCGCTACCGGGCGCGGAGGGCAGGCCGCTGATGATTCCTTGGGTGCCGATGACGCCATCGATAGGCGTGCTGGGCGTGGCGGAGGCTTCGTTTTCGTAGAAGACGATCGGGCTGCGGTAGATGGGGTTGTTGACCCAGAGAAGGCTGCGGCGTCCCCCGCCGAATTCGGAGGTGTTCGAACCGGTGCCCATAGTGGAGCCGTCCCACTCGGGTTTCACGCCATTGATGGCGCCTTGGCTGGCGCTGGGGTCGAAAAGGGCGCCTTCGAAGTCCGAAGAGTCGAAGGGATCGAACCACATGGTGATGCCGTCGTTGAGAGGAAAGATGCGCGGGCGGTTCTCGTCGACGCTGCCTCCTTCGTAGTTGGCCGAGAGTATGGTCCGGCCCCAGGCGTCGTTTTCAGGGAAGAAATCCTTCTGGTAGTTGACGGTGCCGTAAATGCGCGACTCTTCCTTGAAGGCCTCTTCTTGATCGAATCCCTTGTCCTGGTGGAGGGCCGAGAAGCGCACTGCCAGCTCGTCTTCGATGATCGCTCGATTGACGTCTACCGAGGCTCTATAGGAGTCGAAGCTGCCGATGCGGAGCTGCACTTCGTTGAGGTCTTCGAAGGCCGCTTGCTTCAGGGAGTTATTGATGATGCCTGCCGGGCTGCCGAGGCCGAAGAGGGCGGCGTTGGCGCCGCGGTTGATGGCGATGCGATCGGTGTTGTAGCTGTCGAATTCGATGACGGTGCCGAAGTAGTTTCGCGTGCGGTCGGCGGCGGCGAGGCCTCGGAGGCGAGTCTGGGTGAGCGCGTTGTCGAGATTGCCGGTGCCAACGGACCGAAGATTGGCGGCGATGCCTCCCGAGAAGTTTCCGCCAGCGCCTACGACTTCGGTGCCGACAGTGTAGACCAGGAGGTCCTCGGCGTCGGTCGCGCCTGTGTCTTCCAGGAATTCTTGGGTGACGACGGAAATGGAGCTCGCCACATCGCCGAGGTTGGTCTTGAGGCGTGAGCCAGCCAGAGTGCTAGTGGCTCGGTAGCCTGTGTCCTCGGTGGAGTTTACGGTGAAGGGAGAAAGGGTGAAAACCTCTCCGTCGTCGCTCTCGTCGTCCTGGGCGAAGGCCACAGGGGCGACGCAGAGCATCGCCATAGGGGTGGCGAAGGCTAGTCTGAGTCTTTTGATGTAGGGGTTCATTTTAAGCGTTGTAGTTGGTGTTATGATACACTCGAATCGCGGCTGGATCTTGGTGCCGGGTCGCGTTTCGCGTGAGGTGGGGACTTATAGGCGAACTTTCAGAGCGATAGCCTGAACTCGTTCGGCAGGCGCGATGTTGAACTAGCGTTGACCCTTATCAATGGATTTGGAATCTAAGCGTTAGAAGTGTTTTGGTAAGCCGATGGGATGTTGCTGGCGCATTTTTTGTATAGTCCGCTGCATCTTTGGAAGAAGTGCCTGTGCCCCGCACCCTGACTTGTGCAGTATTCTTGGTCACCTGACCAAGAATACTGCACAAGTCAGGGGAGGATATTTGAGGTAGGGCCCGATCGCCGAGCGGGCCGTGGAGAATTGGATCCTGCAACACGGCCCGCT
>JANQRJ010000097.1 GCA_028284635.1 Pelagicoccus sp. | reverse complement strand
GTTACCGATGCAGATGGGATATACAGATTCTCTGGGATAGCCTATTACCAAATCTTCTTGTCTGCGGAAAAGAAAGGCTACTACCAAAGCCGAGGAGATGCGCTCGCGTATTTGCTTGATGATGATGAGAAGATGCAGCCAAGCGACCCGGTAGTCGAGCTGATCCTAAAAAAGATCGAAGATCCAGTTGCTATGAGTGCGAGAGCCAATTTCGAGGTCATTCTACCCAAGATGGAGGAACAGGTTGGCTTCGACTTGATGCTGATGGACTGGGTGGCGCCTTACGGTCTCGGAAAGTCTGTTGATGTGTTTTTCGAAATGCGTGGTCACTATCGAGGATCCGATGACCGAAGCGCGCTGCTTATCATGTCTTTTCCGAATGAGGGTGATGGCGTTTGGGAGTTCCAAGCCGATCATGGTTCCGGCAGTTTACTGCGTTCGCCACAGCTGGCGCCTGCGGGAGGCTACTTGCAAGAGAAGAGCTGGAGCAGCTCACGGGTCAAGACAGTGGACGATGATCTTGACGAGATATGGAGCACTAGCGGGGAGAAGAGAGTCGATGCGAACTATGTCCTTAGGATCCGCACTGAATTGGATGATGAAGGCCGCGTGAAGAACGCCAACTATGCCAAGATTTATGGTGACATTGGGTTCTACGGTTATCATCCAGACGGAAGCTACTTGCACTTTGATGCACTGTACTTCAATCCAGAAATCAATGACCGCCGCCTAGAGTTCAATATGGAGAAGAATCTGTTTCATGGCATCTCTAGCTTGGAGAAGCCAAAGCTGCCATAGGCGTTTAAGGAGTTGTTCAAAGAATGAGACTGCTGCGAACGAAATCGTTGTCTCAGGCGGTTTTGATCTCACTGCTGATCTTCGCCATTGGGGTGTTCGGTGGCGTGAGTGCACTAGCGATGGGTTCTGGAGCTCAATTGTTGTTGGTATTCGCTTGGCCTGCGTATCTCTTCGACAAGATCGTAGACCTTCAAAAAGTGTTCGGAGTATACTATGTATACGCAGGTGGAATAATTTCGTGGGCGGTTTGGTTGGGGATTTTATACATCCCGTTTCTGAATAGAGAACTAAAGAGGGAAGACGAAAGTAGAAAGTGATTTGAAAAATTCCCTCGATATCCCGAGATGAAAAAGGGACTGGCCAGTTATATATGTTTCTCGGCACCTCCAGCTCGCAGCCCTTGGAGGGCTTCGAGGCGGACCTGGACGGTGACGGGATCTTCGACCGGGTGTACGACGCCGCTACCGGCGGCACTTTCTTGCGGCATTGGGTATTGCTGGAGGCTACTTGATACTTCGTCGTCGTTGGGCAGATCATATAAGAAAAAGAATTCTAGGAGTAGCTACTTCAGATACCCGGCTGCTTGGGCGGGATCCTGAACCCACGGGGAGCGATCTCCAGGCTTGCGGGTTTGCGTTTCGCCGCGAAAGTAGAGCCCAGTCATGACGGAAAACATTCATCCCATCTCGGATCGACTCCTATCCCAAGCGGATCGCGAAAAGTCTCTCGGACAGACGGCCAGGGTGATCTGGCTCTGCGGCCTGTCCGGTTCCGGCAAGAGTACGCTGGCCATCGCTCTCGAGCGCTCGCTTCACGCCGAAGGCAAGCATGTGTATGTGCTTGATGGAGACAATATCCGTACAGGGCTGAACAAAGGATTGGGCTTCAGCGACGACGACCGGCGGGAGAACATTCGTCGCATAGCGGAAGTCTCCAAGCTCTTTGTCGACGCCGGCGTCGTGGCCATCAACTCCTTCATCACCCCTAGTGCCGAACTGCGAAGCCTAGCCCGAGAGATTGTCGGCAAGGAGCGGCTGATCGAAGTCTACGTCAAGGCCTCCTTCGAAACCTGCAAAGCTCGAGACGTGAAAGGCCTCTACGCCAAGATGGAAAAGGGGCAGGTGGCTAACTTTACTGGCAAGGATTCCGGCTTCGAGGAACCAACCGACTCCGATCTCGTGATCGATACCGAAGCTGAAAGCGTGGAGGAATCGCTGGCCAAGCTGCTCGCTTTCGTCCGTCCCCAGGTTGCTGGAGCCTAGACTCTATGCCGCTTTTCTTGCTCAAGCTCGGTCGCTGGCTCTTGAGCAAGGGAGTTCTCTACGGATTGGTAGCGGCTTTGGCGGTAGCCGTATTCGCTCTTTGGATATTCGCCAAGCGCGGCTACGAATCGGAAGAACTGCGCCTTGCCGAACTCGACCAGCTTCAAGGGCAGGCAGCCCGGCTCTATGGAGAGTTGGAGGCGACCCACGAGCGACTGAACGAACTGGGCGAGGGCATCGAGGAGACGCGAAGAAAAATGGCCGCCGCCAATCAAACCATCGCTCTCTTGGATGGCATCCTAAAACGGTTGGAGCGACTCGTCACCTTCTCTGCGGAAGAGAGGGCGGAGGCTGAAAGGGAACTGGCGGAGGCGAAAGCTGCCAAGGCGGCGGAGCTGCGCCAGCAGAACGCCCTGGTCAGCGAACAGTCTCGGCTGCGCGTAGATCGCGTTCGTCTTACCGAGCAGGCCAAAGACCTGGAAAGCCGCATCTCCGAGCTCAGCGCCAGTTCCTCCCAGTTCGCCGCCAACCTGATGGAATCCTGGAATACGCTCAAACCCTACCTGATCGTAGCTCTGGCCAGCGCCATCCTTTTGCCCATCCTCTGGAAGCTCTTCGCATTCTATGTTTGGGCTCCGCTTTTGTCCCGTTCCGGACCGATTCGAATATCGTCGGCGGACCTGCCGAACCCCAGTCTTTCCGCCAGTGGCGTATCCACTCAACTGACACTGGAGAAGGGGCAGCGGATCTGGGTCAAGGAGTCCTTTTTGCAAGCCTCCGACGAATGCCTTTCGCGCCGGACGCGTTTCGTATTGAACTGGTCGATACCCGCCACCTGTCTTGCCGCTGGCCTGATCGAAATGGTTGAACTTGCGAGCGAAGAAGCGACCGGGGCTATCACGGTGTCGCCTCAAGGCGACGCTGAGCTGGAAGTCGCTGTCGTCGAATTGCCGGAGGGCGGTCAGATAGTGGCCCGCCCAAGTTGCATTGCGGGACTCGTTTCTCGCGACGGCGAGCCGGTAGCGATCGCCAGACGCTGGCGCCTTTTTCACCCTCAGGCCTGGCTGACGTTCCAGTTCCGCTATTTTGTCTTCCAGGGCCCTTGCGCTCTGATTGTCGCTGGAGTGCGTGGAGTGCGTTTCGAAAAACTGGATACGCAGGCTCACTATGGCCGTCGCTCCAACCAGATCGCCACGCTCGGTTTCACCCCTGATCTCGCCTACGGAGTCGTTCGGGCAGAGACCTTCTGGTCCTATTTTCGCAAGTTCAATCCCTTGTTCGACGACGTCTTCCGAGGCCGCGGCGTCTTTCTTTGCCAGGAGATTTCCAAGGAGGAGGCGAGCCGAGCCAGCAGATTCTGGTCAGGCTTCTGGAATAGCCTGCTGAAAGTGTTGGGCATCTGATTCCCTGGGAACGCGGGCGGCTCGCCCGCAACAGGTATGATTCTTGCACTATTGCGGGCGAGCGCCCGCGTTCCCAGGGGCGAAACACTATTGAACCGGCCGCGGAGTCCGTTTCTAGTAGCCGAAGTCGAAAGACTTTGGAGAATCGGCGAAGGACCAAAGTCTTTCGACTTCGGCTACCTTGAGAAGAACGGGCTGTCGATCTCCTATTTCCAGCCCTCTCAATCACATCCAGAAAATTCCACAGTTTATGGACCTCGCGAAAAGCAACCTGACTCGTAACATCCTCATCGGACTAGGCCTCGGCGTGATCGCCGGGCTTGTCCTCAGCCAGATGATCAGCTTCCAGGTCGACGAGGCCGGAAAGTTCCTCACCGACAAGAACGGTCGCAAGATCCTCTCCGACGGTTTTGTCGAGACCTATGTGGTCAGCGGAGGGCTGGAGTTGCTAGGCGCCATTTTCATCAAGGCCCTCAAGCTGATCGTGGTCCCGCTGGTGTTCGTATCCCTAGTCTGCGGCACCGCAGCTTTGGACGATATCCGGAAGCTGGGTACCATTGGCTTGAAGACCTTGGGCCTGTACTTGGGGACTACCGGCATCGCGATTTCCATCGCGATCGGACTCTCGCTCGTGTTCAAGCCGGGCTCGGGTCTCTCGGAAGTGGCCAAGCGAGTCTACGAACCTAGGGAGGGCGAATCGATTCTGGAAGTGCTCTCGGGCATCGTGCCCAACAATCTCGCGTCGGCCTTCCTGCAGGCCGACATGCTGCAGATCATCTTTTCGGCGGTGCTGCTTGGAGTCGCTTTGCTCGTATCTGGACAGCCGGGACAGCGTATTCTCAACCTTTTCAGCGACCTCAACGAGGTCATTATGAAGCTGATCGTGATCATCATGTTCTACGCGCCGATCGGCGTTTTCGCCAAGATCGCCCAAGTCTTCGCGACCGAAGGCTTCGATACGATTCTGGCGTTGGGCAAGTACTTCCTGTTAGTCGTAGTCGCTCTCGTGATACACGGGACGATCGTCTATCCCACGCTGCTGAAAGTCCTCAGCGGACTGAACCCGATAACCTTCTTCCGCAAGATGCGCGATCCTCAGGTATTCGCTTTCAGCACCGCGAGCAGCAATGCCACGATTCCAGTGACCTTGCGGACTCTGGAGAATCGGATGGGGGCTCACAACAAGGTCGCTTCGTTCACCGTACCGCTGGGAGCCACGATCAACATGGACGGTACGGCGATCATGCAAGGCGTAGCGACGGTCTTCATTGCCCAGTTTGCAGGAATCGATCTCGGGATAGGTCAGATCTTGACCGTGATCTTCACTGCTACCATCGCTTCGGTCGGAACGGCTGGGGTGCCCAGCGCCGGTTTGATCATGCTCGTCATCGTGCTCAACCAGGTGGGATTGCCGGTCGAGCACATCGGCTTGATCATCGGCATCGATCGGCTTCTCGACATGGTGCGTACCGCGGTAAACGTGACGGGCGACTGCGCGGTGACTTGCATCGTGGCGAAAAGCGAGAAGCAGCTCGACGAGAAGATCTACAACGACGCGGATGCTGGCTGATCGCCAGAGCAGCAGTAAGAGCAGGAAGCTTGGGTTGCCTTCGAGTGACAAGCGGCGCGCCCAGACGGGATCCATTCTCCGTGGACGCGGGCTGAAGACCCGCGCTACTTTCTCGCCATGCTTTTCAAGCTCAACTCAGACTACCAGCCGCAAGGCGACCAGCCGGAAGCGATCGAGGCCTTGATCGATTCTCTGGAGGCGGGGAATCGATACCAGACCCTGCTGGGGGTCACAGGTTCGGGCAAGACCTTCAGCATGGCGAATGTGATCGCCAAGCTGGATCGACCAGCCCTGATCATCTCGCACAACAAGACTTTGGCCGCCCAGCTGTATTCGGAATTCAAACGCTTCTTTCCCGAAAACGCGGTCGAGTACTTCGTGAGCTACTACGACTACTACCAGCCGGAAGCCTATGTTCCCTCGACCGATACGTTTATAGAAAAGGACTCGTCCATCAACGACGAGATAGATCGTCTCAGAATTTCAACTACAAGCAGCTTGATCAGCCGACGGGATGTGATCGTCGTGGCAAGCGTCTCCTGCATATACGGGCTTGGCTCGCCAGAGGATTTCAAGGACCTGATGATCCCGCTACGCGTCGGGGACGAGATAGGGCGCGACAGAGTCTTGAACGCCCTCGTCGAGATTCTCTACGAGCGCAACGATATCAACCTCGAACGAGGACGTTTTCGGGTTCGCGGAGATATCGTGGACATCATGCCGGCGTACCTTGAAAAGGGACTGCGGGTCGAATTCTGGGGAGACGAGATAGAGAGGCTCTCGGAGTTCGACCCGCTGACCGGCAACGCGATCGAAACGCTTCAGCAGTTCGATCTGTATCCAGCGAACCAATTCGTCACGACCCGCGACAAGATGGAGCGAGCCGTAGGCAATATCAAATCCGAGCTCAAGGAACGGGTAGCGGAATTCGAAGGGCAGGGGAAGCTTCTCGAGGCCCAGCGTATCAGCATGCGCACGAACTACGATTTGGAGATGATGCAGGAGGTCGGGTTTTGCAACGGCATCGAAAACTATTCGATGCATCTTTCCGGGCGAAAGGCGGGAGAGCGGCCTTTCTGCCTGATCGACTTCTTTCCCGACGACTTTCTGCTCTTCGTGGACGAGAGCCACGTTTCGATCCCCCAGATCGGAGCGATGTACGCTGGAGACCGCTCTCGCAAGACAACGCTCGTCGAGCATGGCTTTCGCCTTCCCTCCGCCCTGGAGAACCGGCCGATGAATTTCCAGGAGTTTTCCGAGGTGACGGGCCAGACCGTTTTCGTTTCGGCCACTCCCGCCAAGTTCGAAAGGGAAAAAAGCGAAGTGATCGCCGAGCAGGTGATTCGACCGACTGGGTTGCTCGATCCGGAGATATCGATCCGGCCGATCAGAGGGCAGGTCGAGGACCTTACTGCGGAGATTGCAACAGCGGTGGAGCAGGGCGAACGAGTGCTTGTCACCACTCTGACGAAACGCTTGAGCGAGGACATTTCCGCCTACCTTTTGCAGAAGGGCGTAAGAGTGGAGTATCTCCATTCCGACATCGACGCTCTCGAGCGGGTCGAAATCCTGCGACGCCTTCGAGCTGGAAGCTTCGACGTGCTGGTGGGCATCAATCTGTTGCGGGAGGGGCTCGATTTGCCGGAGGTCGCTTTGGTGGCGATCCTCGATGCGGACAAGGAAGGCTTTCTGCGCAGCGAGACAAGCCTCGTACAGACGGCGGGCCGCGCTGCCCGTCACGAAAAGGGAAGAGTCATCTTCTACGCCGATGTATTGACGGATTCGATACGTCGAACCCTGGAGACGACTGAATACCGTCGCGGCAAGCAGATTGCCTATAACAAGGAGAGGGGCATCACGCCGCGCAGCGTGGTTCGTGGCGACCAGCAAAGCCTGGGCGATCTGAAAGAGCAGGACGAGTCGGACGCTCTCGCCGTGGCGGAAGACGACGACGTGCAGGCCGTCATCGACGAGCTAACCGTCGAAATGGACGAAGCCGCGGCGAAACTGGAATTCGAACGAGCGGCCCTGCTGCGCGACCAGATAGACACCCTCAAATCCGGCGACCTAAAGCCGAAGAAGGCGAAACCAGGCTACGGCGGACGCAGGAAGCGTCGGCGGTAGAAATCGGTAGCGCGGAGCTTCAGCCCGCGTCCGCGATTCGGCCTCTTCATCTCCCTTCCTCATCTTCATCCTCATCCCCAGGATAAAGATGAGGATGAGGAAGATGATGAGGATAGGAAGCTCCGCGCTACGTTGGGATTCGAAAAAAGCGACGCCCTTTGGGACGTCGCTTGAAAGGAATATGTCGAGAGCGTGGGGCTAAATCAGCCGCCCGCTTGAGCGAGCGCGACCTTGCGTACCTGCTCGAGATAGCGGCCGATGTGCTCTTGCGGGTTGAGAACTTGAGCGCGCTCCAGCAGCGGGATTGCCTTTCTGAAGCTTTCGCGGGAGACGTAGGAACGGGCCCAAGATATGAGGGCGCGAACTTCCCATTCGGGAACTTTGGTAGCTCGGTCGAAGTACAGATCCGCTCGAGCGTAGCCATCTACGTCTTCCTTTGCGGAGTAGAAGTCGGCCAGCAGCATGAGAGCCTGGCCGTCGAGCGGATCTCGCTCGATAAGCTCCTGGAGAATTGGAATAACCCTTTCGCCTTGATCGGTGGCGAGAGCTATCTGAGCCTGCAAGCGAAGGATGCGCAGCTTGTCCTCGTCGGTGAGGCTGCCGCTTAGCCTATCGCGAATATCGCCGATGACCGAAGAGGCTTCTTGGTAGGCACCGCGAGCCGTCATGATTTCGGCGATTTCGACGTATACTTCAGCTTCCTGGTCGGGATCCATTTTGAGGGCTCGCTCGAAGTAGGTGAGAGCGAGTTCGCTCAGGCCGCGGGAAAGGTATATGTTGCCCATGAAGATGAGCGATTCAGGAGTGGCCTTGCCTAGGCGATCGACGATTTCCTGTATGGCTACGGCAGTCTCGGGATCGTCCTTGCCGAGATAGGCATTGGCTTGGCTGGACCAGTAGACTTCGTTCTCAGGTTCCTCTAGCAGGATTTGGTCGATGACGGCGATCGCTTCGTCGTACTTCTGCTGCTGGAGCAGGGCTCGAGCTAGACCGACCTGCCAATCCAGGATGGAGGGGTCCATCATTATGGCTTCTTGATAAGCGGTTTCCGCGGAATAGTATCTGCTGGTGTTGACGTAGCAGAGTCCGAGCAGTCCCATGGTCATGGTGTCCACCGCGCCGAGCTCCACTGCTCTGGTCAAGTCCTTGAGAGCCGCCTCGTAGCGGCCTTCCTGCACTTTCATTATGCCGCCGTTCTTGTAGGCGCGTAGGAAGGAGGGGAACTTTTCGACAGCGGTCTCGTAGTAGCTGATAGCCGTCTTGAGGTTGCCTTGCTCGGCGTTGAGACTGGCTGCGATGAAGTCGAGAGCGGCCGAAGACTCGCTCGTGATGGCGTTCTGAATCTGTCTTAGGGCGGCGGCCTTGTCGTTGTTTTCGGCCAGGGCCTCTAGAACTCCTCGAACCAGTTCGCGTTCTTCCTGCGAGAGTTCGGGCTCCGTCTTGGAGTTCACTAGATAGGAATCCTCGAAGGTTTTCCTCAATTGAGGCATGTTCCAAAACTCCTGGTCGGTCCTGAATTGGGCCCACATGGTGGCTCCGCTCGCCAGACATACGAGGCCAACGGCGGTAGCTTTGATGATTTTGCTGCTTATCATGTTAACTGCTTTCTAAAGTGTTTTGGGTTGGTCGAGCGCTATTCGCTGACTGCTTTCATGGTTACTTGCGGAGCTCCGCCAGACTCGGCTTCGTCGATGACGGCGACGACTCTGTGCATGGGAACTCCTGGTTCGATGCTGACGGTAATCGGGTACTGCTCCTGCTGCATGGCCGGCGTGACGATGCCGCGTATGCCGGCGAGAGCGATCTCGTTGCCTTGATACATGACCTGGCCGGTGCTTCTTATGAGAAAGCTGACGCGCTCCTGATCTGGATCTTCCGGCGGATTGGAGGATGGCTCCGGCGTGTTTGCGGCGAGTCCGGACTCGTCCACGAAGACGGTGGTTACGATAAAGAAGATCAGGAGGATGAACACCATGTCGATCAACGGGGAGATGTTGATGTCCGTGGAATCGTCGCCTGATCCTAGATTTCTTCGATTTCTCATCTCTTATTTGACGCCAGCCTAACGGGCGAGGGTTGAGAGGTGTATTGACTTCGCTTTCGCTAGCTTGACCTCGTCTACGAGCCTGATGACCGTCTCGGCCCTAGCGTTCTGATCCGCTTGTATGATGACCGGGTAGTTGGGGTTTCCAGCCAACACCCGGCGCACCTGGGAGCGAATGCCGCTAATTCCGTAGTCCTTGCCTCCATAGAAGACGTTGCCTTGATCGGTGACCGCGATGAGGATCACATTCTTTTCGAGATCCAAGGAATTGGCGGCCGAGGGTCTGTCTACCTCCACTCCGGGCTCCTTGACGAACACGGTGGTCACGATGAAGAAGATCAGAAGGATGAACACCATGTCGATGAGCGGGGAGATGTTGATATCTCCCGGCGCCTCATTCGTGGTCGGCGATTTTTTGTTCTTCATTCTATTGGGTTTCCTCGCGCCGGATCGGGTTCAGCGATTGAGCGAACCGGCTGTTTGAGTGGCTCTCTGCCGATCTATTTGCGCAGACCGTTCACGAAGGCGACCGCTGCTTGTTCCATCTCGCCGAGCTTGCCTTTGGCTATGCGAGTGAGAAGGGCCTGAGACAGTAGACAAGGGATGGCGACGATCAGGCCGTACTCGGTGGTGATGAGCGCCACGGAGATGCCGTCGGAAAGAGTGGCTGGATCGCCGGTACCGAATACGGTGATGGCCTTGAAGGTCTCGATCATACCGGTAACCGTTCCGAGCAGTCCGAGAAGCGGAGCGGCGGCGGCAGTCAGGGCGATGAAGGCGATGAAGCGCTCGAGCTTGGGTTGAGCGGCCAGGAGGCGTTCGTAGAGAACCTCCTCGAGCAGCTCCTTCTCCTGCTCGGAGTGCTCGACGCCAGCGACGAGCAGATCGCCGAATGGGCCATCTACGGAATTGGCCGCTTCGAGGGCCTGCTGCTTGTTGCCTGCGTTCAGGCTGTCGAGGATGCGTTGCAGCGTTCCTGGCTTCGGGCTCTTCACCGAGCGGATCTCGAAGAGCTTCATGATGGTGATGAGCAAGGCGAAGAAGGCCATGCCCAGTAGTGGAATCATGGTGACGCCACCCTTTTGGATGTGCTCGATGAGGCTTTCGTTGACCCGGATGAGCTTGATGGCATCGCCTTCGGTGGGATCGACCGGCTGCTCGCCTTGTCCATCCATGGTGAGGTCGGCGATCACGTCTAGGATCTCGTCAGGCACTCCTCGGTTTTCAACCAGAGGGAAGCCAATGTTGGTCAGGTCTCCTTGAGCGAATCCCACGTTTTCGCCTCCGTCGCCGAAGTAGGCGAAAGGACCGGCGAGCACGAAAGTGCCGGTGACCTTGACCCCGTCTTTGCCGAGAGCGTCTCCAGTAATGGTAGTGCCTCCCATGATATTCTTGATGCGGGAGAGCGAGGCGCGGACTACGGCGAGCTGAGCTTCGAACTTTTCGGAATCGGAAGCCGACTCGTTTTCCAGAAGCTGCTCGGCGGTGTCGGCCATCTCCTTGTATTCCTGAAGCTCAGCGGCGTGGATACGGGTGGAAAACTGGCGGACGTAGGCGCCCATGGTGTTCTTGAGGTAGACGTTCTGGTCGCTGTTGGCCTTAACGCTCTCGCGCAGGGCCTGCAGGCTGACGTCCTTGTTCTCGACGACGGCAACCTTCTCGTCGTATTCGGCGCGGACTGCCTGGACCTCGGTTTCGAGTTGGGTGAGGGTGCGAGAGATCGGGATCTTCTCGTCGGCAATCCTGGTTCTGAGCTGGTTGAGCTCTTCGACGGCGGCTTGCAGCTCGGCCTTCGATTCGGCTTCAACCTGAGCGAACGTCTTCTGGGCGTGGGCCGACCCGCATACGAGGAGAGCGGCGGCGATGGATGTTAACTTAAAAGCTTTCATGTGAGTTTCCTTTCGAGGTGGTTACCGCTGGGCTGCTATTCGATCTCCGTGACCTGAAGGGGCAGATTGACGAACTCGACTGGCATTTCGCGCTTCTGCATGGCCACCGCGTCGGCGATGGGCTTGGCGAGGGAGTTGTCCTGCACCTTGGTCCATTCATCCTTGGCGGGGATCATGTATCCGGCTTCCGACTCCGTGCCATCGACGTAGTAGGCCACCGAGAGGCCGATGTAGAGAGTGTCGACGCGGACGCTTTCTCCGCCAATCTCCTGGATTTCGTTGAAGACGGTGATCTGGCTGTTGAACTTCTCGATCTCGGTGATGATGGCGACCACGTTCACTATGCGCTTCGATAGCGTGCTGGCGTCCATCTCGCGCTTGTTTCTAGGAATCTGCTGCGTGATGACGTTGAGCTTCTGTCTCAGGGCTTCGGGCAGGTACTTGACGAGCTCGAGGGTCTGGGCCTCCAGGTCTCCGATGGAATCCTTGACGATGGCGGAGGCGGCTTTGAGAGCGTCCTCGGAGGCTGTCAGTTCGACGCGCTCGGTATCGGCTGCGGAGGCGTCCTCTTCCTGCTTTTCAATAGCCAATTTAAGTTTGTCGATCTCGGCCTCCAGTAGGTCGATGGACTCCTGCAGAGTCTCCTTCTCTACGGCCCAGTCGTTCTTCTCTTCCGAGATGAGCTTCTTCAGCTCGACCCATTCCTTGAAATTCGATCGGGTCTGATCCAGGTCTGGAGCAGCGCTAAGCGCTGTGGCGCCAGCAAGAGCGATTCCTGCCGCGATTGACATTACTAATCTATTTTTAGTCATGGTACTTTTTTCGTAAGGGTTCTGTTTAGAAAGTCGACTTGCGGGAACGGTCAGCTCCATCGGATTCTACAGGCAGTCGTTTTCCGATCCGAAGGCACGGTGGAGCCTTCACCGGAAAAGTCTCCGAGACAGTCATAGAGACGTGTTTCTCCGCGCGGTTCGAAACCGAGTTTCGAGGGCTGTCGAGAACGATCGTGGAGCTGGAACTAGCGCCGGATCGAGAAACTGGCAAAATGGAAAACTCGCTTTAGTGGGGCGTACTCTCAAGTGGGAGTGGGTTGGTTGCGGAGGTGGGAAATTGAAGAAAAAGGGGATGCTTTAGGATGACTGCAAGTCTTAAGCGCGGGGTTAAGTCCTTCAAGTGTAAGAAATCAAACCCTTTGTCAAGATTGCCCCGGAAAAGATCCGAAAGGCCATCGATTTCCTCTCGCGAAAGCCTTTGCTGGCGGGCAGCAGCGGCTTGGGTTGGTGTAAGACATCTTGGATACGGTGAATTGATTCTACTTCAGGACGACGAGCATTCGGGTTTCGACGGCTGCGTTGAGAGGGAGGCCGTTTGACGAGAGAGCCACTCGGGTGTGACGCCCTTGATCGCCGAACAGCGAGACCAACAAATCGGAGGCCCCGTTGATAACTTTAGGCGCGTCAGTGAAGCCATCCACGCCGTTGACAAAGCCGTCCAAGTGAAGAATTCGGTCAAAACCCTTAAAGTCGTTTGTCGAAACCCTAGTGTAAGCCAGGGCATTGAGTACGCACCAGCGGGCCGCTTCGTAGCCGTCTTCGATGCTGAGATCGCCTCCGACGCGGCCGGCAATCAATTGGCCATCGGCATTCAAGGGGAGCGTGCCGGAGAGGGAGAGCGTATTGCCGCTTATGGAGTAGGGTAGGTAGTTGCCTTTGGGCTCGGCAGCGGCTGGCAGGCTCAAGCCGAGGCCTTCCAGCTTTTCGAGAATCGTTTGCAGCATGATGGGATTGGCGGATCGCCTAGCTGGCTTCCGCTCGAAGAGAGTCGATCCCGGTGAAATGAGAGGACTGCTCGTCGGCGTGGTAGGACGAACGGACCAGCGGACCGGACTCGACCATGGTGAAGCCCACCGATAGGCCGAATTCCTTCCACTCGGCGAATTCCTCCGGAGTTACCCAGCGATCGACTGGCAGGTGCTTTGCCGTCGGCTGCAGATATTGGCCGAGGGTCAGGATCTTCACGTCGATGGTCCGCAGATCGCGCATGGCTTCCTCGATCTCGTCCCTCGTTTCGCCCAAGCCAAGCATCATGCCGGACTTGGTGACGAAGCCACGCTTGGCCGCATGTTCGAGGATCTTAAACGAACGATCGTAGCGAGCCTGCACGCGCACGGGCTTCTGCAGGCGGCGCACCGTCTCTATGTTGTGGTTGAAGATGTCGGGCTCCGCCTCGAGCACCGTATCCAGCTGATCCGTGTTGCCCCGAAAGTCGGGCGTCAGGACTTCGATCGCAGTACCGGGGTTGCGATGGCGAATCGCTCGGATGGTGGCTGCCCAGACGCTTGCTCCGCCGTCCTTGAGCTCGTCGCGCGTCACGGAAGTGATCACGCAGTGCTTCAGCCCCATGGTCGCGACCGCATCGGCCACGCGAGCGGGCTCGCCAAGGTCGAGCTCGGTTGGCCGCCCCGTCTGGATCGCGCAAAAGTTGCAGGAACGCGTGCAAACGTTGCCGAGGATCATCACCGTAGCCGTGCCGCGCGACCAGCATTCGCCCATGTTCGGGCACTGGGCGCTTTGGCAAACCGTGTGCAGCTTGTTGCTGTCGACCAGCTTTCGTACGGCCCCGTAAGCATTGCCGTTGGGAAGTTTTGCCCTGAGCCAGTCTGGCTTTCGCGAACTCATATGGGGGCAGACAAAATCAGCCAGCCCGGCGGGAACTCAATCCTGAAATGGCAAAGATTTCCCTGGCGGAACGAAATAGGCGAGTTGCGACACTGTATCAAACTCAGGCGACAATTTGTCCACGTGGCCTGGAGTGTGTTGAAAAAGTCGTTCGAGCCCTGGCGATATCGTAGCCGCGTTCGTGAGAACCGAGGCGTTAGCCGACAGCGCAGCGAAAAACACGCGGATCTCCCAAACCGATTCCGCGTTC
>JANQRJ010000090.1 GCA_028284635.1 Pelagicoccus sp. | reverse complement strand
TCGTTGCCGCACCGGTTGTTCCCTCTGTAGGCTCCGCGGCAATGACGGAGCATTGCCCTCCTGCCCACCGCCTTTCGGCTTAAGTTGACGCCTATGCGCGACTGCGGGATCCGCAAAGCCTGATGGAAATCCAACCGACGCGGCTCGCTCGGCCCTTCGACTCTGCTCAGGGCGGTGAGCCTGTCGAACCGCGATCGAGCCCTACCTTGATTAGCTTATTAAACACTCTCTCAAACATGATCGTTTTCGCATGTATTCGCAATCACATCAAAGGAGAGCTTTTTAGTCTTTAGCTTGGAAAAACTAAACGCCTATTTGCCTGCTGGCTTTGCCAGATTAGGATTAGGAGGAAGATTATTAAGAGGAGGGCTAGTCGACGGTGGGGTTGCGGAATTCCAGATCGATATGGAAAGTGTCTGGCTCGTCTAGTGTTTGGCGGGCTATGGTGGCGGTAACGCGTTCACGGTATTCGTCGATGGGGGTGGTCGTGTAGTTGTCTAGGTAGGACGGTGACTCTTCTTGGAGGGTCCAGGCTCTGAGGTCGCTGGAGAGGGAATAGTAGGTGCGCAGGGCAGGGCTGTCGGTCCTTCTGGTGTGGGATATGGCGAATGCTCCTTCGCCCTCGTGGCTTATTTCGAGGGTCGCGTTTCCTTCGCCGAGGGAGAAGGGGGAGCCGCCGTGGGCGTAGGACTGGTAGTTCGTCAGGCCGTCCCCGTTGAGGTCGCCGTTTGCGAAGAGAGCGGGGTAGAGTCGCCAGAAGTTCGTTTCGAGGGCGCCTTCGTAGGCTCCGATGTCGACGATGGGAGCGCCGGCTCCTGGGTCGCCTGTGTCGTCTATGGATGGATCGTCGAATCGGCGGATTCCGCCGGCGTAGTCGGCGTTTGCGGTTTGGGCGTCTGGGTTGCTGCCGGCGTCGATTGCCGGCGAGTTGGGCAGGAGGGAGAGGTCTCCGTAGTCGTTGTCCGAATACGTGAGCCAGTCGCCGTCGCCGGAGTCGGGGAGTCGTCTGAGCATGGGATCGGCGAAGCCGTCTTCGCCCTGGATGAGGTTGAAGCGGGAGGCGAAGGTGGAGTCTCTCACGTCGTCGAAGACTTCGCGGATTTGCTCGCCGAGGACGATGCTGTTGCTGAGGGTCACGTTTGCCTCGATCCCGGTTATGGCGTCGTCGTTGGGCGAGAGGACGAGAGTGCAGTTGGCGATAGTGGAGGTGGTGAAGTTGCTGCCTATGAGGCTGAAGACGCGGTTTCCGGCGAAGATGCTGTTGTAGATGTCGTTGCTTGCTCCGTTGGATAGAGAGACGACTACTCCTCCGTTTAGGCCGCCGTTGCCGAAGAAGGCGATCCTGTCTAGGACGGTGGTTCCGAGGCCTTCCTTTCTGATGGCGGAGCCTTGATCGTCGCAGAGGTTTTCGGCGAAGATGCTTTGGCTTAGATTGAGGCTCGCGCCGTGCGTACTGTACAGGGCGCTCGCTATGAATCCAGATTGGTTGCGGAAGAAGGCGAGGCGGCTCAGCTGGAGTTCGGCGTCGCCTTCGAGGTGGAGGCCGCCGCCGCGGTTTTCGGCGCGGTTTGCGGCGAAGACGAGGTTTTGCATAGCGGGCTTTGTCGTGCCGCTGGAACTGACGAGCGAGATGCCTCCGCCGTCGTTTGCAGCGTGGTTGTTTCTCAGGGTGGAGTTGAAGATTCTCAAGGAGCCTTGAGCCATGATGCCGCCCCCGTCTCTGGAGGCGCGGTTGTCTTCGATGAGGAGATTGTCGAGAAGGGCTCCCTCGCTGAAACTGGAGTTGATGCCTCCGCCTCTTTGCTGGCTGAAACTCGGTCCGTCCGCATTGCCGTGGCGAATAGCGAAGCCTCTCAGTTCTCGCTCGTCGGCGCCGGAGAGGGTGACTACATGGTAGGCATTGTCGGAGTGGTCGCCGAGGACGCCGATGTCTCCTGAGAGAATGCAGCCGTTGGTGAAAGGATTGGGGTTGCGCTGGCCTTCCTGTTCGTCTCCGGGAGTGAAGCCGCCGAGGACCTTAACCGTGTTGTCGATGACGAAGGAAGACTCTCGCGTGTCGCCGGGAAGATAGAGGCCTGTCGCGACCCAGATCTGGTCTCCATCCTCGGCACTAGCGATAGCCGAGACGAGCGAGGGGAAAGCGGTGGCCCAGGTCAGACCGTCGGGCGTGTCGCTCTGGGTGGCATCGACGAACCAGGTGAAGGCGCGGTCGCTCTCGAGGGCGCCGATGTCGAGGCGTCCGCCCTGTAAGCGGCTTGCTCCGACCATGTCAATGGGCAGGTCTTCCGAGACGTTGCCGTCGGCGTCCAGGTCGAGAAGGTCGTGGGGGACGAGACTGTCGTCTGCTTTGCCGATGGCGGGGTTTGGGAAGGCGAGCTGATAGTCGTCGTCGAGCGTGCCGGCGATGCCGTCGTCTCCCCGCGGAGAGACGAATATGTCAGAGCCGGACAGAACATTGTCGGAGGAGAAGGCCGGGGCGTTGCTGCCGAACTGGTCTCCGCCTTCGAGGGAGTTGTCGAGCATGATCGAGTTTCGCAGCCATACGGTCCCGCTGCTGGCGAAGAGGAAGGCGGTGGTGCCGGACGAGGATGTATTGGCGATTACATTACAGTTGGTCAGTTCGACGCGTCCGCTGCTGCGCACGTCAAGGGCTCCTCCGCCTCCCTCGCTGGTATTGGCAGCGAGGATCGAGCCGAAGCAGGGTACGACGGCTTTGACTGCGGTGATGGCGCCGCCCTGGATGTTGGCGTGGTTGGCGTAGATGCGGGTGTTTTGTATCTCGTGGCTGCCTTGGTTGAAGTAGATGGCTCCGCCGTAGTTCGCTTCGTTTTCGGTGAAGATGCAGGCGGCAATGCCGAGGGTCCCGACGTTCGTGTACACGGCCCCGCCGAAGGCGCTTTTGTTGCGGTGGAACCAGAGGTTCTTGAGTGTGGCGCTGTCGCCGGAGCTGAAGACGGCTCCGGCTCCACGTTCGTTGAAGGAGCCAGAGGTGTCGGCGAAGCCGCCTTGGATCTTGAAGCCGTCGAGGAGGGCGCCGGTGGCTCCGCGCCCGTCGACGACGTGGTAGCTGTTTTCGGCGACGTTGACGAAGTCGGCTTGGTCGTCGCCGGCGAGGTCTCCGGAGAGGATGCAGCCGTTGGTGGTCGGGTCGGGGTTTCGCTGGCTGGCCTCTGTTTCGGTGCCGGCGAAGCCACCGAGGATCGTGACGCCGGTTTTCAGCTTGAAGGCGATGGAGCGGTCGCTGGTGGCGGTGGGCTTATAGACGCCTGCGGCTACCCAGATTTCGGTGTCGGCGGTTGCGGCGGCCAGGGCTGATTGGAGGTCGGTGTAGGCGTCGGACCAGGAGGAGCCGTTGTTAGCTCCGGTGGCGTCGGTATCGACGTGGATCGGAGAGAGCGGTGGCACTTGGGAGAAGCCGATGCTGGCGAGTAGCGAGAGGGCGGAGAGCGCTCCAAGCGCTCGCAAGGGGCGCGGCAGGATCTGCGGTGGCATGAGGGAAAAGGCTGGAACTGGAAAAGGCTGGTTGGGTTTGGCATGAATAGAGCCGTGGCATACGGACTACCAGCTCAAAGGTCGTTCCGAGCTTTGTTGGGGCGCGATTAAAAGTGATGGGGAATTTCGCCTCGGGGAGCGCCCGCGTCCCGCGGGCAGTCCTGGGCGTCTCGCCCAGGACAATGCATGCCGGATCAGAGACTCGGGCGAGACGCCCAAGTCGGCACGCGAGACGCGTGCGCTCCCCAAGAATCCCATCACTTTCAATCGTACCGCTTTGTCGGGGAGAACCATGTTTGCTTCTGGGAACGCGGGCGGCTCGCCCGCAGCCCGCTCGCCGCGGACGCCTTTAGCGCTGCGATTGGATGCGAACCCAGTCCTGGTTATTTACTGCCGCGTCTTGGTTTGGATTGTAGAAGGCGTCGTTGGCTAGGATGTAGCGGCCGTTGTTGTCTGTATATACATTGTCGTAGAAACTTGGCAGCTTGACGGTCTCGCCGCTTGGAATCGTGTAGGGGGTCACTTCGTGAATGCTATCGATATAGCTGCTGTGTCCAGTTTGCTGGATCGCGTTTCGCTTCGCCCATCCTCCTGCAATGATGTCATTGGTTTCGCTGAGCGTTTGAGAGAGCTTTTGCTGGGCGGCTGCATTCTGGCGTTGCCTGTCGGCGGCTCCTTTCGAGCGGATACGAGCCATGGCGGCGTAGTGCTTGTTCATTTCATTGACCCATACGGGATTCGGTCGATTGGATTGGGCAATCGCCGCGAGTTGAGGATCGTTTAGGTAATTGGTTCCCACCGGTCCGCTGAGAGAGTACATGAAGTTGATACCCCAGTAGCCGCCGGACATTTGGTCTTGGATGTAGTTAACATAGTATTGCCAGGCGATTAGGATGCTTTCTTCCAGCGCTTTGCCTCCTTTGTCGTATTGAAGAACGACTACCGTGGCTTGCGTGTCGAAATTTGAGGAGATGCCTGTCTGCATGCCCATGGCGTTGAGCTGCTGTACGCTTTGATAGGTATATTGGTTCTGCTGTTGGAGCAGCTTTGTTATATCCGGTTCTACGTTTTCGGAGACGAGCCGAAGATTGCTGACTTCCGGATCGGGACTGCGTTGCGCCATGTCCAGCACCCATTGGCCTGGAGAGGAGGGAAGGGGCAGGTACATGTTTCCGTTCGATGTGGGAGAAAAGGGTTGGGCATTGTAGCTGTTGCCGAACTCGAAGGACAGGGAGGGGAGAAAACGGATTTGTCGTCCGTCAGGCGCTGCAAAGGCGATATCCAGGAGATAGGCCATTGAGAAATATTGCGGACTGGGGCGGCTCAATCCTCCTTTGACCTCCCAGCCTTCGGGCACTAGGAAGGTGGATGCCACGATGTTGTTCATGCCGGGGTCGGTGACCTTGTGTTCGCGAAATACAGTGACATTGCTGCCGCTGGAGGATCCTGCGCTAGGAGAATTCTCGTTCGATGCTCCGCAGCCTGCGATGAAAAGGCAAAGGGCGCAAAGGAGCGGGAGATAGAAGATGCGGTTTTTTAAATTCATTGGTTTATGGCCACGCGACCTAGCGAGCGGGTTCTACACTGTTCGGAGGACCCGTAGTCGAGTAGCCGCGAAGCGTCAATCGGAAGCTTGGGAGCCAGATCTTTGCGGACGGGGTAGATGAGTAGATAGGCTGTAGCTGTTTAGGAATTAGGTGACTGATTTGACGAGGTTGAAACTCGCTTCGGTTTTGGCAGGAACTGACCGTGGTGAGCCTGTCGAACCACGACCGATCTCTGCCTCAGATACCCCCTGTCTGCTCGCAGTGGAGATCTTCGATCGTAACCTTTTCGTAACCTTCTGAAGCTTGAGGCATTACGAATTTTTGACAATTACGTGATCATGCGGGTCCTCTTGTTTGCGATATGCGTTCTTCTTGGCTTCTCGACGGGCGTGCGGGGCCAGTTGCTTTTCACCTCCGGCACGGATACAAATCAGGCTCTGTTCGAGCGGATCAACGGGGCGAGCGTCCCGATCAACACTGGCCTGGGGACGCACAATCTGCCGGGGCTGTCTCGCGACGGGCAGTTCGTGACCTTCAGCGCTCCGGACCCTCCGCAGGGAAACGGCATCAACCCGAGTTCCGATCTCTACCTATACGACCGGGCGACTCGCCAGACTAGTCGCATCGTAGATAACTTCTCTGGTTTCGATGGCGGTTTCCAGACTTGGAATGACGTGCTCTCCAGTCAGATATCGCCCGACGGGCAGTTCATCGCTTACGGGGTCTCCATCTTTCGTGGCCTCGGTGGGACGGCGGGCTCGAACACGAATGAACTGAATATTGTTTCCGCGGCCAATGGCGTGATTATCAGCAACCCGACGGGTGCCAGAGGCGCGACTTCGGATGCGTTCGCGGCGGAGTTTCGCGGGGTTTCGTTTTTTCCGAATAGCCAGTCTTTTGTGACGCCGCTATATAGGTTTATTGGCATATCAGATCCTTTGCCCATCGAACTGCCGACGATCGTCCGCTTCGATAGAGATCCTGGCAGTGGCGAGTGGGTACTGGCGGCCGAATTGTCGTCCCCGCAATGGAGTCGAAACCCGTCGACCTTTATTGGCACCGCGTCGATTCACACCTATCCATCGATCTCGCCGAGCGGCGCGGGTCTGGCCTACTTCAGTGTATTGGTACCCGATGCCAGTACGGGCACGCAGCCTTGGGTGAGCCGAGTGGTCGTCGCCAATTCCGATGGCAGCGGGGCGACTCTCCTGACCTCCTTCGAGCCTGGTTTCGTGCCCACCGGATTGACCTGGACGGCGGATGGTACAGCGCTGGTGGTTTCCGTCTCCCAGCAGGTGAACGCGGGGACGGGCTTCATCCCCGCTTCGCTGCGCTCGCAGTCGTCCGTTTTCTCGGTCAGCACTGCGGATGGCTCGACAAGCCAGATATCGGAGCTTGGAAACAGCGTTGCCCCCATGCTGCCGCTTGTGGTGGTTCAGGGGCTGGATCTGGCGAATCTTCCTGTCAGCCTGACGCGCAGCTCGTCTGGCGACTTCACCTTGCGAGCCAGCGGCGTTCCCGATTCCACTACTCTGATGCTGCAGCGCAGCGAAGGCGATTTGAGCAGCTTCGGCGATCTGCAGCAGGTGAGTGGATCGGAGCTCGAGGAGGGGGTCTCCATTTCCGCCGGAGAGGGGCCGAGCTTTTTCAGGTTAAAGGAGTGATCCGATCTTGCCTTGCCCATCCAGGCCATCGCGGCAGGAAATGACGAGCTCGTAGATAGACATTTATCTGGTGGAACGTTTTCCAGACGAGATTAATGAGGGCGGCGTGACTGCCTCGCTATGTTTTCGGACTCAGCCTTAGCTGATAGGTCGATGTCCATTTTTTTATCCCTCTGGCTCTTCTCTGCTTCAGATGTCCGTCTGGGCAAAGAAAAGCGCTTCTCGCCGCGGATGCGGGGAAGCGCTCGAGTCTGTGAAGTCCTTGGTCGGAACTTAGCTTGCGAGCTTTCTGCGTAGGCCAGCCAGGCTGGCGATTCCCAAGCCGAGCAGCAGGGCGGTGGCTCCGGCGTCGGGCACCCGTCGAGGAGTGGTCGGGGCGAAAGTGAATTCCAGGTCGTCGATGCCGTAGAAGCCGGGAGTCGTATTCGTGTAGTTGAACGCGACGTAGCGGGTGCCGGGCACGTTGACGCTTCCTGCGATGGCGCCGCTGACGAATTCCGTGGTAAAGTGCGACTGGCCGATGCGATTTCCTGCGGCGTCGTAGGAGGTGAGGGTCATTTCCTCGCCGTCGTTGCCGCTCGGATTGTTTCCGAAGTCCAAGCCAATGACCGACAGGCTGCTGATCGCGCTTGCGAAGGACATGAGTATGCCTTCGTCGCCTGGCTGGGTGGTTCCGGCGTCGCCAACTGCGAAGTTGGGCGGGCTTTCGCCGGGAGCGGTTGGGCCTGGGTTCCAGATTCTGACGGCGCCCAGGGTTGCGGGTAGGGTGGCCGGAGCGGGGAAGGGTCCTGGGCCGATGGGGAAGGGATTGGCGATCGCGAAGAACTCTACCCCGAGGCCAGTGTAAAAGGAGGAGATATCGTCGAGGTGGCTCAGGCCGGGATCGTCGAAGTCAATGAAGACAGCGCTGGCTTGAGCGCAGCCGATGGCGCCAGCCAGGCCAGCGAGGAGGGTCCGAATCTTTTTCATGCGTTGCTTGCGGTTGGGAGGGTTGTTGGATTGAGGCGAGAGTTCCGCCTTTGGTGAAAAGATTCCCGTAAAAAAGTTTTTGTAAGTAATCGCTGCAATCAAATAGTGCCCGATCGAGGTGAGAATACGTGCATCTCCTAGTATCTACGCCTCGCTTGGCGCCTTTGTGGGCCGAACTTCGATGACAGTACACTAGTGCCAGGTCTTCGACGGATGCGGTTCCTTACACGCAGTTTTTTGCAATGCATAGCTTATTGAATGATTGATAGCTCTTTCGGCAATCATTCGATTGCTATGTTAACTTATGGGAAGACTGATAAGGCGAATATTGATTCGCATTCCGTTGGGAGGAAGGAACGAAGCGGCAGCGCGTCCTTGCAGGATCAGGATGCCGAAAATTGGGATCTATCTCGCTTTTTCTCTATTTGGCTTTTCGCTCTTGAATCGTCGTCTAAGGCCTTTTTCTTTTCCTGCCGATCAACGGAGCTAGAAAGTAGGCGATAGGGGATAGAGCGAGCAGAGGGGCGATAGCCGCGTTGGCTTGCCAGGCTTTAAAGGTTATCCATCCGTTTACGCAGCAAAGCAGGTAGCAGAATTTATTGCGGCTAAGGATGTGAAGGAGTCCGTGGCGATTGTTGTAGGTTCCTTTGGGTGTAACTGAAAAGCTCGCCGCTTTGCTGCAGATTCCCGATCCGACAGCCCAAAATACGTGCGAGGCGATTGCTCCAAGATAAATGGAGATGAAGGGTATTGCCTTTATCATTTCAAATGCTTTTTGGATATTGCCCTTGCAAGTCAGTCTAAACGCTTCGATCGGGACAAGTAGATTATCCATGGCCATCGCGACATAGAATGCTGGTACCAGGGTTTGAAAAAAATATCGATTCTCCGATCCTAGTACGCCGCTGCATATGAAAAGAATTGGAAGCAAGCACCCTGCGGCGTTGAATAGGTAGCTTGTCATGTCGTAGGTGAGATCCATCTTTTCATACCAACGGAGATGGGGGGATTTCCAGAGCCTAGGAAGCTGCTTTCGAAGCTGGATTGTGGTTCCCTTGGCCCAACGAAAACGCTGTATTTTCAATGCTCTCCAGCTGGCCGGTTTGGTTTCAGTGGTCGAGCAGAGGGCGTAGTAGTTTTGAAAGCTCCCGTGCAGCAGAAGCTCGTTGGCCCAAGCCAAGTCTTCGCTCAACTCGAGCGGCACTCCTCCTGTTTCCCTCCAGGCAGCACGAGATACGAGTATCCCATGTCCCATGTTTGAAACAACCCCGACGGCTGCTTTTACGGGAAAATAGTATTTATAGTAAATGTCGTCGATTACGCTCTGGGCATTGCTAAGCAACGATTCCTTGGGATTGCTAGAGGCGAGAGAGCTTTGCACAAAACCTACTGGCTTCCCATGTTTGTTTCCTCGGCAGCCGACAGCGAGCATTTGCCGCAGGGTTTCGTCTGACAGGGTAGAATCCGCATCCAAGATGCAGAACCACTGGAACTTGTCGTCAGCAGTCTGTAACGCGGCGTTTAGGTTGGCGGCTTTGTTCCCCCGAACGTCTCCCGAGATTCCTCCTATCGCCAATGCTAGCGGCAAGTCGTCTCGCGGATCCGGTTTTCTTCCATGAGATCGCCTCTCGAATCGTATCCCATTCTCTTCGGAAAACTTGGCGATTTCGACAAGATCCTGGTTCGTTTTGCCTTGCTTGCAGATTTGGTCGCTATTGTCGGTCACCACGACTTCGAAATCGGGGTAGTTGAGATTCACGAGTGATCTCAGTAGGGGAATGACTATGAATGCAGGCTCGTTTCTAGTGGCTACTATAATGGAGACTGCTGGCAGGTCTTGAGTAGCCAGGTTTCGGAACGTTCTTTTTCCGAGTCTCGATGAAAACGGAAAGATGGAAAGCAACATCATTCTATAAGTGACTCCTGGCCAATAGGAAGGAATGACAATGCAGGCTATGCATAGGAAGGCGAACGCTCCCCAGTTTCCTTTGTTCGACAGTGTAGCAAAGAGCGGCTGAAGTTCGTAGACCAGGTAGCCGAACATGCAGGCGGCTAGGCCCAAGGAAAAAGCATGTACGAGCCCTGCATATTTGGCTCTGCCGGTTACGGCTTCGACGGATTGCTTTTCTGCCTCTGCTAGTTTGGAAACGCTTGGTTGCAGTTCGGATGCGGGAGATTTCTCGAGCGTTGATTCCGGCATTTCGAGAGACTTCCCTAGAATAGCCTTATGTCGTCGATATCGACGTGTCCGTGGATTTCGCTATCGCTGACGATCATGAAGGCGAAGCGAAAGGCTCTGTCCTTGCGGAATTCTAGATAGCGGCTTCGGTCTAAAGTGTGCGCGAATTCGCTGAAAGGCTTGTTGTAAGTCATCCACTTTTTCGTGGCGTTTACGTGAGCCGAGGGGTAAACATGATCCATCGCTTGTATATTATCCGAGTAGAGGACGATTCGAATGTTGGGCTCGCTTCCGTTTTCCTGGCTGATCCTCATTCTGAAGCTTATGCCGTTGTACTTAGATAGGTCCATCGGCTTCGCTGGCGGGAGAGTGAAGTTTGCGAATATGCCAACATATCCTTCTTTGTCGTCTTGAGGCAGGATCTGGTAGTAAATCCGGAGAAAGCCATCCGATCGGCTTTCTCCTTGGCGTCTCTCGTACCAAACTTTGGAGGCCATGTTTTGGCTGCTATCCGACATCAAGGAAAACGGCATCCCTAAGTCAGTGAGAGCTGGCATTCCTTTAGGTCCTCCAAAGTCGGCTATGATGGGAGTTGGAATTTGAAGTGGGGTTGAATCTTCAGGAGTCTTTCTATAGTATAGAATTGCATAGGATACTGCGAGGGCGCTGGGAATTAATATGGCGGCTATCGCTAGTAATCTGTTTGCGTTTAGGCCTTTCGTCGCGTTGACGACAGTGGCAATGAGAAGGGACATGATAGCTCCGAAAATGGCGAGCGATGCTCCCTGAAAAACCCCTTTGCTTCTCGAGGCTAGATACAGGAACAAGCTGGCAAAACCTAGTGTGGCAAGAATTCCGAGGATACGTTTTGCCCGACCGTCTTTCATTGCATTCATTGGCATAGGTTTGTTGGCGCTGGGAGCGAACGACGAAACACAGGTAAGAAAGGAGGAATTCCGCGCCTGGAGTTCCAAACGCGATCGCTGTGGAGCGAGTTGGTCTTAGTAGGGTTTTGTTGAGCTAGAGGTTGGCGATACTGATTGGAACTGTGGCGGATTGCGCGTAGATTGCCAATGGGAAAGTTCGTTGGCTTAGGGCGGCAAAGGTATTTCGGAAGGTTTCGAAAATCAAAGAGACTTTTGTTTGGCACAGGTTGCGGTCGCGACTTTTCAATCGATGGACTTGAGCTCCGGTTGTATATTGGACTTCCTTTTTCCAAGTAGCTTGAAAGGAAGGCGAAGCGGCTGGTTTGTAGCGCTCAACCTGTTTGTCGCGGCAGTTGCGAAGCGGCAGCCCGTCCTTACAGGATTAGGATGCCGAATATCTGCGCATTGTCCTTTTCTATTTGTGCAGGGCGCGAAGCTGCTCGCTGAGCCAGATCTTGCGTTTCCAGCGAGCGTTTTTGGAAGACATGTCGATTTGATAGAGACTGTGGTTGTCGCCTTCGGGTTCGTCGATCTGGAGGATGCGGCAAAGGTTGAGGGCCAGCCATTTCTCGATCTTGAGCACGACAAGCTTCTTGCGCAGACGGCCTTGTACGTCGCGATTCAATATGGTGGGAATGGTATTGAGGGTGAGGATCTCGTCGATGGCGGTGTTGGCCATCTTTACCCGACCCTCTTCGCTAGCGTAGAAGTGGCTGACTGCGAAAACGGTTTTTCCGGGATCGATCTGCTTGAGAAACTGGCAGGATTTCACGACTGTCGAGCCTGTGCGGACCATATCGTCGAAGAGGATGATGTTGTGCCCGCGGATGTCTTCGAACCTGGTTTCGCTTTCGGCGTGCAGCTTGATTTGCACCTCGCGTTCGCCGGCGCGTTCCTTGTCCAGGAGGACGAATTTCGCTTTCGAAAGGCCGAGGCGCTTGAACATTTCGAGCACGAATTCTCGGGCCCCTTTGTCGGGCGCGCAGAGGGCAAGACCTTCGCCTTCGGCGCTGTAGTCGACTATGTTGGAGTTGAGGAAATAGTCGACGTAGATCTCGTAGGGAATGAGATCGTAGAAGCGTCCTCCAAAGATACTGGTGAACCTGTCGCGAACCGATTTCGAATGGTTGTGCACGGTGAGGACCGCATCGACGCCGGACAGCTTGAGGAGCTCGGCGTAGAGTTTGGCGGTGAAGGGCTGTCCGTCGAATTTCTTGAGGTCCTTCTTTTCGCGGTTGAGGTTCGGGTCGCCGAGTTCGGGGCGAGGCCCTCGATCCTGGGCGCTGTAGAAGAGGTCCGGCTCGACGAGGACGACCTCTGCAGCCCCGTTTTCCTTGGCTGCTCGGGCGATCATGAAAGTGCGCATGGCGAGGCTTTGGCGGCTCATCCCGAGGTTGCTGGTACTGACGATGACTATGGATTTGCCGTCCATTTTGTGACCGATCTTCTCGAAGTCGGACTCGTCTGAGATGAAGCGCGGGCAGAATTCCGTATTGGCGAATCGCTTCATGCTGATCTTGTCGGCGACGTCCTCGATTTGCCCCATTCCGTAGGCGACATCGATTGCAAAGGGGTCGTCGGAAGAGTTCCCGACGACGATGTATTTCGGATCCAAGTATTTCACTGCAGGCTTTGGCGACTAGAGGCAGCGGTGGGCAGCTTCGGCGACTGCCCTTGCGGCTTACACGATCAAGTCTCGAAAACGGAAGAGGGCGACACTTTTTCGCGCGGAAACGGCGAGTCTGGGAGAACCGATGCCGTTTTCCTAGTGGAGTCGAATCCCGCGTATTCGATTGCCTTGGCGTGAACGAATCTTGCGTTTGCCTGTTCGATAGGCTCAGGGCCATGAAGCTCAGCGGAATGACGACGTACCGCGTGGGTTGGGTCTATTCGGCGGTTCCTTGTACGCGGTTTTTCGAAGCGCTTGAGCCTAGTTTGCTTGGCGAACGAGTCGTCTCCAGAAAGGTCCCGTCTGGTTTTCTTTGGGTATCCTTACTTCAACGACGATCCGCTCTCCGGATTCGGTCTCGTTTTTTTCGCCGCTTCCGTCTGCAAGGGTTTCCCAGGTTTTGAGGTCCTCGGAAAACTGGATGAGATCCTCTATTCCCTGCGCAGCTTTGGACTTTTCGAAACGGAGCAGGGCATTTCCTTCTTCGTCGAATTCCCCATTTATCCCTGGATCGCTGTCACGCGATTCGGGATCCAGCCCGCAGGCGTATTCAAGAAGATTGGACAGGCCGTCCTTGTCGCTGTCCTGCAGGGCGCCTCGATCCTCCTCGAGCGCGATATTCGCTTGGGCCCATTGATCGTAGCTGCCTTGCTGCATCTCTACTGAATCGACGAAGTTCTTGTAGAATGCGGACCCCTTGAAACCGGGGGCGGTATGCATCACTTCCCATTGGGCTACGTTGGAGTTAGCGACGCCGTTGACGACCGCGAAATGAGGTATGGAGCCCTGGCTGAACTGGCGCCAGCCCGCTCGATTGGTGTCGAGACCGACGAGCTTGAGTCCCGCGTTTTTGACGAAACTGTCTACGGCGCTCGGGTTGCCGTTGTCTATGCTGATGGCAAGGACGGTCACGGGGATACCGTTGCGATTCCCTTGGGCGGCTTCGTAGAAGTCGGCGATTTCCGTCTCTATTTTGGGCGACGACGTTTGGCAGGGGCCGCACCAATAAGCGAAGAAGTCCAGGACGATCACGTGTCCCTCGTAGTCGTAGAGCGAGATGGTATCGTCGCTGCCGTGCTTCTGCATCGTGAAATTCGCGACGGTGTCCCCAGTCTTAAGTTCGCCAAAGACGGAAGAGGTTATTCCGAAGAGCAACAAAGATATGGATACGGTTGTTTTCATGCTGTTTGCCTTAGAACGTTATGCTTCCGGAGCACCGGATAAGGTCCCAGCTCCGGTCTTTGTACAGGTTTTCGAATTGAAAGGAGATTTCCGGTACGGGGCCGTAGTCGCTTTGGAAGTCTCCGATCAGGAAATGGGCGGCAAAGCGTTCGCCTCTCCAGCTGCCGGTTAGGGCGACCAGTCTGCTGTCCAGATTCGGGGCTGCGGTGGAGAGTATGCTTGGATCTGAAATCTCGCCGCTGTCTTGGTAGCGTCGCCCCACGATGCCCACCGTGAAGCGCTCTCCCAAGTCTCTCTCTATGGCGACTCCGATATGATTGGAGTCGAAGGTGGATGCTTCCTCTACGCGTCCCAGTTCCCCCTTGATCACCCAGCTTGCCACAGGCGCGAAATGGGCCCTGATCGAGTAGCTCGCGCGAAGCGAGCGGCTGGTGGAATCGGTTAGGCTTAGCTGCTGCTTTATCTTCAGGCGCTCGGAGACGACGTTTTCGGAGGCGACGTTCGCGAAGTATGTATCCACTTTTGAAAGACCCCGCTTCAAGTCTTCGAACGGAGCCGCCTCGTAGGCCGGGGCGATCTCATCGAATTGATATCCGAGTTTGATAGACAGGATGGCGTTTGCCGGGATGTATTCGATGCGGGATCCGATGGAAGCGCCGTATCCGTGGGGGTCCGCCTTCCGGTAGCCGGTGACAGGTTCGAACTGCTGGCGATAGAATTCGTCCAACCAGATGGATCTGTAGTTCGTATAGCCCGTGTAGTAGCTGACTGAATACTCGGATTGGAACTTCGGGTTGAGCTCCTGCTGGAAGAAGGCGCTTAGCGAATTCGAATTTTCGCTTCGGAGCTGCGGTACGCCGATAAGGTCGGAGTCGGAGGGAGTGTACTGGATACTGGAACGGGTGCCGGAGAGAGTGGCGCTGCCAGTCCACGATGCTCCTTTGGTTTCCCATGTAGCCCAAGCGCTCTGGAAGGAGATGTCGTCGCTCTGCAGCTTTTCGAAGGCTGCGACGAGGTTCGGTTCGCTGGAAGCCAGGCTTGCCAGGCTCGCGACTTTGGAAAGCAGAAACGCCGCGATGCTGAAGCGGCATACCAGCCCTGAAAGCGTACGACTCCTCATTTGCAAGCGATACAGCCGGCTGATGGGCCGCTGGCGGAAGCGTCCGAGCCGGTTTCGATTTGAGATAGAGAGCTGATCGCCAGCGGGTCATCCGCTTCGGATCCGATGGCCATGTTGCTTTTCGACAGGAGCCCCTGCTTGTAGGCGGGCACTGTCGCGCATCCGCCAAGCGCGAGCGTAAGCGATATGAGGACAGCAGATCGGAGACTGCACGTCGACGCCAGGCGGTCGCCTCGAGCAGAGCGTTTTCTTGCGATCGAGCTGTGGAGGGAACCCATGGCGCATGGCTACGGGTCTGCTGAGCGAGTATTTAGAAGAAAACCCCCTATGAGCGAAATAGGGGCAAAGAGTGGCTGAACCTACTCAGGCTCTTTGGCCCGCTTTGCTCATGCGCCCCGATTGCGGATCTCGCCTCGCCCCGCAATTCGGTCGGCGCTGGGGGGGCTTGAGTTTTCTTGTCTACTGGGAGTTCTTCTCCTCCCAGCGCTTTCGAGCGAGCGCTTGCATGTCTTCGTAGCGGTCGCTCTCGTCGACGATTTCGAAGCCGAAAACGGTCTCGACGACGTCCTCCAGGGTAACCAATCCGGTGGTGGATCCAAACTCGTCGACCACCAGCATGATGTGTATGCGCTCCCTTACCATGCGTTCGAAGACGGTGTCGAGCCGGGCGACTTCGGGGGTTATGGCGAGAGGGCGTCGCAGATCGCGCAACTGGAAGTCCTCGCCTTCGGTCAGTTGCTTGTAGAGTACCTCCGAGCGCATCACGAAACCGGTTATCTGTTCGGGACTTTCGCCGTATACGGGGATGCGAGAGTAGGGGAAGGTGGCGATCGACTTGATGAACTCGGAGCCCGTTTCGTCTTCGGGTCGCATAAAGACGACGGTGCGCGGCGTCATGAGGTCGGAGATTCTGATGAGCTGAAGGCGTAACATATTCTTGAATACGGCTCCTTCTCTTTCGTCGATCACGCCTTGCTTTTGACTGGCGGCCGCCATGGCTGCGAGTTCCTCTCTGTCGTAGTTTTGGCCATGGCCTGAGCTGCGAGCAATCAGCCGCGTAATGCGCTGGCAGAGCCATACCAGCGGAGCGAGAAAACGAATGAGCCACGGCAGGAAGGAGGACACTGAGGGGGCGAAGAAGAGGGCATAGCGAGCGCCCAGCGTCTTTGGGATGATCTCGGTGAAGATCAGAATCGCCAGGGTCAGGGCGGCGGCGAAAATGGCCTCTCCTATGTCGCCGTACACCCTCGCGTATTGAGCTCCTGCTCCGGCGGCGCCCATGGTGTGGGCGAAAGTATTGAGCGTGAGAATGGCGGAAAGCGGTCGGTCGATGTCTTCCTTGAGGAGCTGCATTCGCTTTCCCCAGGGACGCCGGGCGGCCTTGGCGGATTCGACCTGGGCAGGCGTGACAGTGAGCAGGGTCGCCTCCAGCAGCGAGCAGATGAAGGAAAAGCAGAGGGCGATCAGCACGTATACGATTAGCAAGACCATAGGTAGCAGAGTGTTAGTGCATGGGAAACGAATGGGCGGCTCGCAGTGGTTGCAGGGCTGGAACCTATCCCAAACTATCATGAATGCCGTGGCATTTCAAAGCGTCGCCTCAAGCCAACACGCGAGCCGCGTGCGCTCCCCTTTGCGACATTGCATCCGTGACACGACACTAAAACGAGCGACGGTTCGAGGGGACCGAAGAAAAGGAGACCGTCTCCCGGCTTCGGTTGCTTGCCGATCAAGGGGTCGGAGCAGGGTTTTGCTGCCAGGCTATCGGGTGAGCGCCGCGATCCTGTCGGCGAAGGAGGGGTACTGCTTGCTCAGCTTCGCTCGGTCCGCCAGCTCGAATCCTTCCCAGTGGAACCCAGGCGTCACCACGCAGGTTAGGAGACTCCAGCCGAAGGGACCTCCTGGGCGTGGCTTGCCGCCAAACCAGCTGCCTTTTTCGAAAACGAGGTGGGGCGACTCTCCCGCTTCCAGATTGCGGCCGAGTGCGAGGTCCCGCCCGTTTCCGTCGGCTCCGATGCAGAATACCTCGAAGGGATCGCCGTCGATGAAGAAGAACTGCTCGATGGCGTCCAGCCGGTGCAACGCGGAAAACGCTTCGGGCGAAAAGAGGGCGTATATCGTGGTGCAGTCTGGCCGGGAGGAACGATCGGGTTCGCTGGAGGTTGCCGTGTCTCCGGTGTAAATTCTGCGAAACCAGCCGCCTTCTTGGGCGAGTTCTTTCAATCCGAATTGCCTGATTACGTCGTCGACAGTCATGCTTTTTTGCCTGCCTAGTTGTGGCTATTTTGGGTTTAGCACGCAACTGGTTCGTTTCTCCGTCGCTCTGTGGAATCGAAGTTTCTCGCTAGGGTGACTACGTGAGCTGCTGGACCTTTGAAGCCAACTTTCGAGCCCATCTTAAAAAAAGGTAAAGATCGTAGGTTTATGGTCTGGCCCATTGGTTCTCTTTCACCCCTGCGAATGTGAACCGATCATTGCCCACAGCCTTACACGTCCGAACTGAATAATCATCGTCCAGCCATGGTTGGCTGTCATCATCCAGTAAACCGCTTCCTTGCTGTACTCGCAGCGGTAATGGCCAGCGCAACCCCTCTGGTCGCGAGCGAGGTCGCATTCTTCGCTTTCGATGGGTCGACCAATGATTCGGCTGCGAATAGCTACGATGCTGACTTTCAGATCCTGAACGTTTCAAGCGACCCCTCCGAGGCCACTTACGTTGCCGGTGACAGCGATCAGGCGCTGCACCTCGATTACACCCATGGAATCCTCATGCCCTTGGGAATCACGGATGAGTTGATGGCGAGCAATGTCTGGGTCTTCCAGATGCGGTTCAAAATCACGACCTGGAATATCGAGAACGGTGGTCGAGGGAGCAGGCGGCTCATAAGTCTCAATCGTCCGGGCACGGGGGCTCCGCCTTTCTTCGAGTTGAGAGCGAATGTGCTGAATCAAACCAGGGTGCAGATGGAACTCCTCATGGATGACGGTGATGGCACTATCATTCGCCAGAGCTTCAATCAAGCGGATCTCGACGAATGGATCGATATGACCTTCGTCATCGATTTCGGGCGAGGCAGCTCAACGTTCTACACGGACGATTTTTTCCAGACCAACGTATTTGAAAATTTCAATTTCGATAACTTCCGCGTGGTATCTGGAGGTGTAGCAGCGCAACCCTTCTACTTTGGATATTACAATGATATACACCATCATCACGGCAATAATCCGGATGATATGACGGGAAAGAAGCTGACCGGCGAACTTGTTATCGATGAGTTGAAGATCCGTAACGCCGAGCTGCCCTCCGATCTGGCGACGTTCGAAAATGCGCTGCGGCAGCTGACGGATCATCTCGATGGAGCGCACACTCTGACTGCAGAGGAAATATCCGGCTACGCGACTGATGCATTGACGAACTATCGCGGAAATTATCCATCGGCTAAGGCGACGGTGGACGCGTATTTCCAAGCCTACGAAGCTAGCTACGAGCCGCTCTTTACGGATCAGAGTTATCGAAACTTCTACGGCAATCACGATGAGTTCGGTTGGGTTATCCTGAACTTGCAGCTCGATATCATGGATAACTACGTGGCTGCAGACCATATCGACCTAGTCGATGGCCTGGAGTTTGAAACCCATGTCTCTTTTCCCGGCCCGGTCGCCGATACGGCGACGCGGGTGAACGACCATACTTTCCTTATCAATGGCACTTACGTCGCCGACCCGGGCTATAACCACAAGATTCTCGACGAGGACTACGGCGGTTTTGCCCGCCGCGGAACGGGGTACTGGGCCGCTCCTGGAGAGAAGGTGACGATCGCGGTTCCCGACGAGCTGGTCGGCATCGGCGCCCAGGTCGTGCTTGGAAGCCATATGGATGATGTTCGCCACAAGATGTATGGACTGTCGCGCTTTCCCCGCGTTTTTGCGGAATTCGATATTGCTGCGAATACGATCGAAGCGATCAATCCGTTGGGCGGAGCGATCTATATCACCATCCCCGAGGGCAGCGCCCTTGGTCCGGTGCAGGTCGGCATTTCAGGAGCCGTCCAGTTTGCCTACTTCCCCATGAATTCCGTCAACAATGGGGATGCCGACGATCTGGCCGATTTCCATGCCCGCATCGCCAGCCAGGAGGTGCTTTGGGGCGAGGTCGAGACGGATAGCTTTATGTTTACCGCCACGCGGACGGCTTTCCTGACGGATCGAATCGTCGAGGTCTTGGAAACTTGGGATGCGATGTGGGAAGCCTATCAGGCGTACAATGGGCGTCCCTTTCCGCTGAGCAAGCCGGAGCACGCTGTCTATGACCGCATGTCCAAGTGGAAGACTTTGGCCGGAGGTTACCCCATGGTTCTACAGTTCAGCCAAGTGCCGCACGAAGGTGATTTCTGGTATGTCTATGGCTACAACATGATGAACATTTTCGACTACTATTTATCGTCCCGACTGTTGGCCCACGACGATCACAAGGTGACCTACTGGCACGAGATGTCGCATCACACCAGTCTGCCCACTCTGCGTACCGAGCGCGAATGCATTGTCGGGCTCGCGTATGTGGTGGCCTTTCATGTCGGCTACGGCATGGACATCGACGAAGCCATGGCCTACTCCGAAAGGGCCAGGCGGGACCGGGATGAAGCGATGATCCACTGGGTCATTGCCGAGAATTTCCGCAACAACCAGGAAATGACTCAACAGGAACGTCAATACCAGCAGCGCGGCTGGTCGAAGTACGTCGATATCGGGGTCCTTTTCGGCTGGGGCTTCGAAGGCTTGGGCGGGATCAATAAGGTTTTCTACGACGAATGGGCCGCCGTGCCGGGCGGCCAGGCCGCCGATCCGGATGGGTTCATCATTACCGACAGCGAACTGCTCCTCGCCTCGAACCAAGCTCTCGGCGTCAACCTCGCGCCCCTATACCATTTCTGGGGCGAACAGCCCGATCCGGACATTGTCGACCAACTCAACAGCTACCCTCGTAGCGTTAAAGTATATAATCGCTTGCGTGAAATCCGTGATAAGATTCCGCGTTCGCTGGAAGAATACCAGCCTTACTATGACGATTGGCCGGACGCAGCCGACTACCAGAATGCCTACGCCGATTGGGAGGGAACCCGGGATGAAATCCTGTCCCAGATCGACTACATTCTGGAGTTATACTATGGCAGTGACTTCGATCAGGACGGGGTGAACTTCCGGGTGGATTCCGATGACACGGATGCTCAGCAAGGCTCGTCGATGGATGATTACCTCACCTGGGCGGAAAAGTGGGGTATCGGGGCAGCCAACCTCGACGACGATAATGATGGCGATACCAACTTAAGGGAATTCGCTCTCTCCGGGAACCCTATAGACTCGCGAGTCAGGGCGATCGCCCCTGAAATTTTCCTCGAGAACGGCAAAATGAAATTTCGCCATCTCAAACGGAAGAACAGCGCCAACCTGAGCTATCGGATTAAGGCCAGTGAAAGTCTTTCAGACGAAAGTTGGACGGATACGACTCTCAATGTTCTCGATATCAGCAGCTTCAATGTCGACTACGACATCATCACCAAAGAGGTCCCTATGGATTTAGGTGAGCTATATCTCCAGCTTGCAATACCCTCGCCATAGTGCAGCTGGATCGAGTTTGGCTTCCACCTTCGTTTTGGCGCTACGGCACGACATGACGGGATGACGGGTCCCTCAGAAAGTGTCCAATAATTGTGGGAGCGTGCTTGTCACGCGATAGCCATGCAGGATCAAGGCTCTGTTTTCGCGTGCAACCCTCTTCGCTCTTCGAGCTATGCAGGTCAGAAGCACGCTCCCACGGCTGGAGCAATATAGTTTCTCGATTTATTCAATTTGGGTATTCATACCCAATTTGAATAAAATCACGCTTGCGTCGTCTTATTGAGACAGCTAATATTTGCCTAGTACGCGTTGTTATGAAAAAACTGATACTGTTTCTAATGGGCATGTCGCCCTTGTTTGCGTTTTCCAAACCTGGTTTTCCGGCCGATCATGTCGTTTCCTTCGACGAGGTTCTGATAGCCGAGGACCAGATTGTTTACGAGCGGAACTCGAAGGATCTACGTCCAAGACTGAGTGAATTTCAGGTGTCCTATCGGCGTTTCCTTAGCAATGATGTTGGTGAACGATTTGCTTTGGTAACATTTACAAAGGAGACTGGGATACTTCGAATTGTTGATGAGCAAGATATCGTCGGAATTTTGGCGAATGGCGAGCGACTCTATCCGATCTCTATAGATGGCGAAACGAGAATTGGAAGTCGGGGAACGGCGCTTTTAAATTTCGGTCCGAATAAGTTTCCGTTGGTGGGTGTCGAAACGAGAAACGAGTGATTTGCAGCCAATTGGAGCACAACTGGGTTTGCAGGCGCTCTCGTCTTTATTCGAATTGGGTATAAATACCCTGCCCTTTGAGGGTGTTTGAGGTAGGGATTCCGACAGCTGCGATTTTGTAGCCGCGTTCGTGAGAACGCGGGTCTATCGGACTACGTTCCGCGTTCTCACGAACGCGGCTACGCCTGAAAACGGACTTTTTCAACACACTCCTTGAGGCGGGGATCCTTTATTATCGCACTCCCGTGTCTCGCTCTCTCGAGGGCGAGACACGACTGTTTGGGCAACAGCCGAAGGAGTCAATGAGCGGATTGTAGCCCATGCGGTTATCTATTCTTCTTGGCTGGAACTGCGGCGGACGTGGCGGCGTGACGAGTCGCTGGTGGGCTAGGGTGGTAGCGGGTTGCTTGCTTCGGGTCGAGTGGCTCTTGGCTTTGCCCTATGTCAATAAGCACGGTCTGACACCTTTTCTTGCCCCCCCCCTATGGCGTATTTGCCATCATCGGAAACCACGACATCTATGCCGATTGGATTCCCGTCAAACGAGGGCTCGAGCAGGCAGGCATCGATGTGCTCGTCAACGAATCGCGAGCTATCGAAAAAGACGGCCAACGCCTGTGGATCGCAGGAACCGGCGATCCAGCAGCCAACAGGCAAATCGCCTCCCAAGCGTCAGCAGCTCCAGACATTCCTTTGACGCTGCGCGAGGTTCCCGTCGATGAGCCAGTTGTCGCGCTAGCCCACAATCCCGCCCTCTGGCCCGAGCTCGCCAAGCGCGGAGTCGACCTCACGCTCAGCGGCCACACGCACTATGGTCAGTTTGCGATACCCGCCTTGCGCTGGAGCCTAGCTTCGCCATTCCTGGAGTATGCCATGGGGCTCCACCAAACGGGAGCATCCACACTCTACATACACCCTGGCACCGGATTTTGGGGCGTCCCTCTCCGATTCGGCACGCCAGCGGAACTCGCCCTCATAACGCTGACCGCAGGGAGCTAGACGCGAAGCAGAGTCAGACTGCGCTTCGGACTTCGCTCGGATGTTTTACTTTTGGCGTTTGGCCCTCTTTTTTTGTCCCTTTCTCGAAAGCTATTTTTTGAAAAGCAGTTCGTTGTAGGAGCGGACGGCTTTCTTTTTGTAGATGTTTTCGACGTGTTTCTCGATCGTGCGTTTGCTAATGCCGAGCTCTTTTGCCATGGCATTGAGCGTTTGTCCGCTAATAAGCAGGTTGTAGACTTCCCTTTCGCGTCTAGAGAAGGAGTTTTCCTTGTTTTCGATAGTTGGGATAGGGATTCGCCAGATCAGAAGGTCCTCGCTTTGGTGCAGGTAGTGAATTCGTTGGATCTGTTGTAATTGATCTCGTAATTGAAAGTTGGATATTGTTTTCCCCTTCAAGATTGCTCTGCTCGGGCCATATACGTGGTAGGTTTCGTGATTCCTGTCGTCTTGGGATGCGATGGACCAGCCAAGATGGCCGAGAAGGTCGAAAAGGGCGTTCAGCTTGTGCAGGGGAATGGATAGCTTTTCGTCGGAGAAAAATTCGCCGGAGAGTTTCTGGGCGGTGTTGTTGTCTTCTTTTTTCACGGATAGTTGCAGCTGTCAGGCCTCGGGATGGGTTTTAGGGGAGTTGTTGCTTTGTGGCGCGTATAACTTGCTCGGTGCTCTCGTACCGCATGAAGGTATCAGGAGCGCGAAGTACACTCAGAAGCTCTTTGTTGCTAGTGAGGCGGAGTTTTTCTCGGGCTCGTGAAAGTTGGCGGCTGACGGTGTCTCGACGAATGTTGCGAGTGTTGGCAATGGAGCTTACGCTTTGGCCGGATGCGAGGTGTTTGAGCAGGAGGATTTCACCAGGACTCAAGGTTTCTATCTTCGTCAGACCGTAAGCGCTCTCCATGAGTGAGCTGATGATCCGGGTTTGTTTTTGCGCCTGTTGCCTCTGGTGGATTTTCTGAGCGAAGGGAGCAATCGTGTCTCCAGCAAGTTTGAGTAGTTGGCTCTCTCTCTTGTCGAAGTCGCGAAGTCGGCGATTCATGGATATTAGCAGCTCTGCCGATGATGTGGTGGCGAAGTGGTATGCTAGCTGGTAATGGGCATCCAGATAGATGTATACTTCTTTGAACAGTGGGTTTTCTCTGAACTTGGAAATGCTCTCGTAATCCGAGAGTCGATGCGGTATGTCACGTAGTCCTTTCCAGCCAATACTGGATAGAACGGGATGGTAGTCGATGGTTTCTGATAGCGAAGGAAGAACCAGCACTGCGGTATCGTGATAGTCTTCCACGACTTGGATATGCTTGGGTTCCCCGAAGCCAGGGTTCCACTCGTTCCAGCAGAGGCATTCGTTGGTCACGAGCTTACCCAAGTAGCGAAGACTGCACTCGATAAGCTCGTCCCATTCGGTAAGGACAGACAAGTGATGGGTGAAGGTACGTAATACCACGAAATCAGAGTCACGGATCTCGTAAGACATTGAAACAGCAAGAGGAGGATTCGCCGCTTAAGATGGGTGATGAGCTCGTCTAATTCAATGAATAAATTCGTGAAATACGTAATTCGTGGGGTGGGTAAAGGAGAAGCGACTCTATATGTTCGTTTCTGTATGAAATTGAGAATTTTGACAATATTACTGACTACATTTATATCTGTGTGCGCCTTTTGTGAGGATGCAACGATCGTTTTGCCTAAGGTAGACCCTGAACCAGAGGAGCCCGAAAAGCAAATTGAGGAGTGTGAGGCAAAGGAACTTAAGCAAAAGGTTGATCAAGCTAAGGCGGATCTAAAGACAGAGCTTACTGGTTTTGGATTCTCAGCAGGTCTAGGAGCTTTGTTTATGGGTGGAGATGGTTATATCGAAAATGCCTGGGTAGATACTGAGGGAATTCTGAGAGTTGAGGAGCAAAGCGACGTCCGTATTGGGGGAATGATGGAGGTTCATTACATGTGGGGAGACGCGAGGTTCAATGGGAAGAAATGTGGACTAAAGAAATCTCTAGAGAGGAAATTGAATACTAAAGTGAAAAGTGTTGTGAACGATACCGCCTTAGGAATAAGCATCGGAGTAGAGCTAGGCGATGACTTCATTCGTTCTGCGGGTATAGGTCCCATGATATCTTTTCGTAGGTTTGATATGGATACTAATGGAAACCTTACTCCTAAAGGAAATGCGTTTAACTTGGCTATTATGGCGTTTGTTGAATCTGATGTAAGGCAATTGGCAAGTGGTCTGAGTAGGGATATGCTACTACCCGAGGGAGATGTGATTCGCTTTCAAGAGCGGTCGGAGAGCGGAGTCGCTGTTCTATTTTCCGCAAATTTTTGAATTTAGAATAGTCGAATTCCTATTGAATACAAATTAGTGAAGTGTTAATTGATATGTTTGGTCGATTGCTTATATCTAATTTACTGCTTTTCGCCGTTTTTGGTCTTTCGGGTTGTGTTGGCGGTAAGCAATATTATGATACAAAGCCTTTTTCTTTGCCTGTTAGTGGAGAGGTTAAAGATAAGGTGTACGAGCGATTTTCGGATCCTTTTGTTATTGAATTTGATGATCAAGGCGAATTATGGGATATTCCTTCTTGGGTTGAGGGAGATGGCAAGTTGAGCCAGTTTGAGGTCACGCGAGATGCTATACGGAAAGCGAGAATGCTAGGGTATGAAGTTATTTTGATCGAGTATTTCCACGGGTGGAAGCACAATGCCAAGAGGAATTCTGATAAGATTGAAGAACGGGAGCCTTCTAATCTTCACGAATTTTCTAATTACATCGGTCTTTTAAACAGCTTGGAGCAAAAGCGTGGATCGAATACGGTATATGTAGGTGTGTTTTTTGCTTGGCGGGGTACGCCATGGACAACCATGCGTGGCGTGTCGAAAAAGAATCCGATCCGCCTTTTGAATATGGTGCCTCTTACGCTTACGTTTTGGAATAGACTGGACGCGGCTAATCGTGTTGCAAGAGCATCTGCCACTTATGTGATGATGTCTCTAGCGGCTGAGGTGAAGTCCGAGCAATCGTATGGCCCGTCAGGGAAGGTCTTGATTATAGGGCACTCTTTTGGAGGCAGAATCGTTGAGAGGACCGTTGCTCAGTTTATAGTGGGGAGCTTAGCGATGAATCCTCTGATCGAAGGCAAGCGTCAATCGGTGAGGCCGGCGGATCTGATTGTGTTGCTCAATCCCGCATCTGAGTCGATTCTCTCTCGACAGATTGCAGAGGCTCTTTCGGATCCAGATTTGGATGCAGATAATGACGTCGTTGATACTAACCCTTGGATTGTTTCGATTTCAAGTAGAGCAGATAAGGCCACCTCGATAATCTATGGGTTGGGAGCTCGATTGCGGTGGTCGACTCGCGAGTATAGGCAAGAGGGTAGAAATCAATTTTCATATTTTGTTAGACCAGCTCCACACAACAAAGAGTTCAGAAACTATGCAGTATTGGATATCGATATAGATGTGGGCGACGGGGTAGCCGATGAATTAGAGGAAGTGCTACGATTAAATAGTAACACAGACGGATATTTGGACGATTATTTGAGAAGTATTGGATTGGGTGAAATGGGAAATGCCATAGTTACATCTGAGGGAGTGTTTCAGTTATCTGCTCTAAGTTCTTTAGTAGATCATCCTCGGTATTGGGCGATGTTGGTTCCCAATCAGATAATCGGTGGGCATAATGATATATTTACGCATGAAACTGTTGCCCTTATTTCTGCATTACTTCGCATCAGTAATTCTATTGATCTTCAGAATATTCAGAAAACGGCTCAGGACGATGTGAGATTAATGGTGAATTAGCTAAGTATTTAATCTGATATTGGGATGTTGGGGATTGCCGATTTAGACTGATTTTATTTTGACTGGATAGATAAGCGCTCCATAAGATAGGTTCTATTGATAGAGTTCTCTTATTCTCCCTCCATGAAGAGCTTTCGCGTGAGGGTAGATTATTTGAGGTTTGGGGCTTAGGTTGCAATGCGGTGGGTCGTTGTGGGCTTTGGTTCATTTTCGGAAATTAATGCAAGTTTCATCTAGCGTCCCTGGATGGGGAATTGGGCTTTCGTGAAGCGTTTGTGGGCAGCTTGGGCGCAACCGACTAGGAGATCTTGCTTTGTCACGGTTCGGAGGGTACTCGCTTTTTCAGCCTTCGCTATGCGAGGGCGACGGCCTTTGGCGTCACCATCTGCGTGCTCTCGCACTTCGTCGTCTTCGGCGTGGGTCATGATAGGCATCTAGGCAGAGTCAGAGGAACTCTTGTGGCTCTAGACCTGCGAAGGTAGGCTATGGTAGTGAGAGCTTTTTGTTCCTCTTTCCTTAGGTGCAGTTAGGCGGTGCATTAACCTCCACTTTGGCTGTAAGGCGTGAAGAGTCGTTGGTTCTGAGGTGTAGGAGGTGTGTGGTGTTCCAGCTTTTCCTCGAGCTTGGCGATACCTCCTTCGCTAAAGCTACGTCGGACATGGCGACGTGACTAGCCGCTGGCGGGCGAGGGTGGTGGCGGGTGGCTTGCTCGGGTCGAGTGGCTCTTTGGTTTGCTACACGTCAATAAACGCGGTCTGACCGCCTTTGCCACCTGTCAGTTAGGGGGACTTCGCTAGCCAGCTTGGATTGGAGATCGAGCAGTGGTTGGAGATCGCTGTTGGGGCGTAGCATTGCTTTGGCTTTGCTGTGGGGGATTTCCTGGTTTACCACTGCGGTGGCGAGGGCCCGGTACGAGTAGGCCTCATTCTGCCAGAGATGCAGGAGCTCGTTGGTATCCTCTAGCTTGGCTTCGAGTTTGGCGATGCGGACTTCTAGGGTCACAGGATCTTTGGCATCAGGTTCTGGGAAGGCTCCGTTTCCGAGAGGAGGTAGTGCGTTTTCCGACATAGCTAGAGGTGGTGGTTTCGATGCTCTTGATTGCCTCAAGTGTCCCAAATTTTAGGACAGAGGTAAATGTCCCTATATCTGGGACATGCGCAAGACTATTTACAGCAAGCAGAACGAGCTCGTTGCGGAGGCGATCAAGAAAATGAGGGAGCGTGCGGGTGTCACAAGCCGGGAGCTCTCTCGTCGGCTAGGCAAAGGGCACTCCTTTATCTCGAACTGCGAGCAAGGGCAGAGAAGGGTGGATCTCTCCGAGTTCTATTGGATATGCGATGCGTGCGGTGAAGCGGCGAAGGACCGCGCGTTCGAGCTGATGGAGTCTTTCTCGAAGCTGAAGTAGCCTAGTCCTCGACTCTCCTCCGGTTGCTTGTGTCAATAAGCGCAGTCTGACTTCTTGTCTTGCCCTTCCCGCTCAATCTTAAGTTTTCCTCAATGAGCTACAGGGGAACTCTGTGCAGTCGATTCATTCCCCATTCTCCCTCGAATGAAGTCAAAATCGGCAGGCTTGCTCTCCTTGTGGATTTTCGTCGCGATAAGCCCAATCTCGGCGCTAGCCGACTTTTCCTCGATCTACCGATTCGAGGACTCGCTCGATGACGATTCCGGGGTTTATGCCCCTTCGGTCGGAGGCGATGCGACCTACGTTGCAGACAACGACAGCCAAGTCCTCAACATGGTGGGCAACACCTATCTCGCCTTTCCAATCCAAACGAGCCAAAACATTGACACCTCGAAGTCCTTTTACTTGAGCGTCGATTTCATGCTGCCCGAAGAAGGGGTCGACGAGAGCTACCGAGTGATCGCCGCCAACAAGGGTTGGAACTGGGATGAGCCCGGATTCAGAATCATAGCTTACAATGAGAAGACCGAGTGGCAGCCCGAAGGCACCTATTTCGTCGATTTCAACATCGGTATCGGAGATACGGAGATCTACAAGCGCTACTACGGCAATAATATGGGCGAGTGGAAGAATGCCTCGATCTACGTGGATTTCGAAAACGGCTTGGTCTCCTTTGGCCTTGACGGTCGCCTCTTTGAACAGTCGCTCTACGAGAATATAGTCGATACGCCGATCGATCCGTCGCCGTTTATCGATACGCTCAATACGAAGCAAATCCGAATCGGGGTCCACGGCCCTCATCACGGACAAGATTTTCCTTGGGTCCACACTTGGGGGGTCGAAAACGACAACAACAATATCTCGCTGCACACTGCAGCCATGCGTATCGACAATTTGGCGATATCCTCGCCTCGCCCTCCTGGCGATTCGCACAAGGTCATCGACGCCCTGGCGAGGTTTTCCGATCACTTGAACTCGGTCGAAACGCTGGACGACGACACCGCAGTAACGGTCCTGCGGCAATTGCGCGACAACTTGATTGGGACGGATCTAGCCGACATCGCTCCCGAATTGATCGCCTACTTGAATCTGCATGCCCTTCAGGCGGGCCCGCTCTACGACGGCGACCCGAACTTCTACAGTCGCTATTCGGAGTTTGCTCCCAGTGCCAAAGCCTACGTGGACTTGGGCATTTGGCTTATGCAAACGGGATTGGCTAGCGAGAATGCGAATCTCGTCGAAGGATTGAAAATCAAGGAGCGGGAGTCCTTTCCAGGAACTGTTCCGGAAGGCGCTGAACGCGTTTCGAACGCAGTCGCGAATGTACGAGCCCAATACGTAACGGATCCTTATTATCGCATGGGCGACATGAAAGTGAACCCGAACAACGAACTGGCGTCTTTCGTGTATCGACCGACCGGATACTACGCTCCGGCAGGCGAACTGATCACGGTAACCGTAGACCCTGCGGTAGTCGACACAGGCGTTCACGTTCGCGTAGGCGCCCACCGCGAAAACCACATTCTCCTCGCGTCCACGAATCGGTTTCCTCTTATAAGCGTCAACTATCGCGTCGAGGCATCCACCTTCCAGATCGTCAATCCTATTGGAGGCCCTATCCATGTCTTGGTCCCGCAAGGGGTGGACCTAGGCTGGATCGACGTAGAATTGGACGGAGCGATACGCTCCCCTTATTTTTCAACCCGTTCCGGGCGCGAAACGCCTGTCGAAGACTGGGAAACGATTCGACAGTATCCTGGCGTCTTTGCCGAACTGGAATCGGACAAATACGTCGTAACCGTATTGGCCGAAGATCTACGCGACTTCGATGAGCCTACCCTGCTTCTGGAACGCTGGGATCGGGCCATGGACCTTTTGCAAATCCTCCACGGTCGCCCGCTCGAACGCTCTCGGGCAGAGGGCTTCCTCTACGATTCGGCGACTGCGACCGAAGGCTCCTTCCCAGGAGGGTATCCGGTGACGCCGGGCAGTTGGTCGCGACGAAACGACGACATCGAGCACGGCTACTTTTCCCCATTCGCCATTCTCCGAGACGGCCATTGGGAAGAGGACGGCGGTTTTTCGGCCCTCATTCACGAAATGACGCACCATCATCTCGGGCGTTTCGTCGAAGACGGCGGCCAAGAAGTCTACGTCAACCTGCCCATGGCAGCCATCCTCCAGGATATTCACGGCCTTAGCTACGATGAGGCCTTGGCTTACTCCGGCTACCAGGAGTTCACTCGTGACGACGCCGCTATCGACTGGATGGTCACGCACAATTTCCGCAGCGGCAATGAAATGGGATGGGACCCAACGACCGACTACCAGCCAATCGAAACCTCGTATCAGACTCGTGCCCACGCGAAGTATGTCGACCTGGCCGCTATTCATGGAGGGTGGAATGCGGTGGGAGACATCTACAAAGCCTACTATGAACAAGACAAAGCCAAAGGCGTTCCAGTCGAGTACGATGTCCAATTTCGGGTCACGTCCGACGATTTCCTGCTAACCGGCTCGGAAGCTCTTGGGTACAATCTTGCCTCGCTCTTCCATTTCTGGGGAACTCAGCCGTCCGAAACAGCCGCCGAACAACTCGCATCCTACCCGCCGCTCCCTGGTGCCCTTGAGCGAATCCTGAACTACATGGATATCGCTCCGCGAACAAACGAAGAGCTGCGAGCCTTTCGCGAGGAGAAGCTCGAGGTTCACGAAAATCAGCTCAAATTCCAGATCTGGGATCCTCTCATTCTCGTTTACGATCAAAGCTACGGTCAATCCATCCGAGACCAGGGCGCTCACGTTCTTAAGACCTATTTTGACGTCGATCCCGACGCTCCCCCATCGAAACCCGTTCTCGAAACCTCGGAATTCGATCTCGATGCCGATCCGAACTCTACGGTCAGCTTCGCGTGGACGCCTTCGGCCGATCCGGAAGGACACCCTCTAAAGTACAGCTGGAAGCTCTATAATTTGGATACGAAGGAAGTAATCCTGTCGCGAACCTGGCTCGAAACGAATCAGGTCGAATTGTCTGTAGCTGACCTATCGACAGCCCTCGAACCATATGAAAATTCGGAAACGCCGGTAGAGCTGGCGCAGACAGTTACGACTTCCGACCCATTCACAGTCGTTACGAGCGATGCTCTAGTATCCACTTTTTACGAGAATCGAGCGTTCTCCATTCAGGACGTTCCAAACGGAGACCCGGACGGCGATCTTCTGTCCAACGGGTTCGAACTGCTTTTCGGATACGATCCATATGTTAGAAACACTTACTCAATCGAGTTCAAGATCGCTCGCGACGAACGAAGCGACAACTATCGTATCCAATATTATACTCCGGAAATCGACAGCGAATCTCCGTATTCGGTGGCTATCGAAACCTCGACGGATTTGTCTAATTGGTCCCGGAGAGAAACGCTCATCACTGCTGGCCTCGACCAGCAATCGATTATCGAAATCGACGAATTGCAATTATTGGCAGAAGAACCCACGTTTATCCGACTCGCCCTGACCCCCAAGTAGTGGAAGGTAGCTTCTGCATACACGGGAACCGTTAGCTTGATCGCTCATGACTAACAACTGCTCCCATGTCATCTTCTTGTTCCTTCTCCTTTCTTTTCTTTTGCTCGGGGCGAGTAGTTTTTAGCTTTACCCTATGTCAATAAGCACGGTCTGACACCTTTTCTCCATCCCCTTTAGGTCTGACACCTTTTTGCCTTTTGCTGTACCCGTTTCGTTCGGTTGCGTTTATTTTACCAGACTAGGTTGCTTGGAGGTATTTGTACGATGGCTCTGTAAAGAGCAGGTGAGTCGTTGTTCTCTGAGCTCGGAGATAGAAAGATGTAAATTCTGTGACCTGCAGTTGTATCGATGTACTCAGACCAGCCAATTGAATTTTCCTCTATTAGGGTGTTTCCGGAGATGCGCAGCTGTTGCAACCTGAGAGCATAAACATTGCCGCTCAACTCTATTTCAATTTTGTCATAATTAACATCATCTATTCTGATACTGCCTATTTTGATCGGATTACACCAATCTGGAAGTGCCGGATTAAGTCCGTAAAGGTATTCTTCGTAATTGTTGAATCCATCAGAATCAGGATCTTGTAAGTACTCCCTATCGTCGGTTGAGGGGATGTGTTTTTTCGACCAATCCTGGAAAGTCATAAAGTTAGACCCTGCTATAATGAAATCCATTTTAGCCGATTCATCTGCTTTGTAGAAAGAACCGTCCAAAATGCTAAGAGTTTCTGCTGTCTCGTCCCTCGTGTTAAAAATAGAAGTATTGCGTGCGAATTCTACTACTTTGGAATGCTTGTCAGGTTCGAAAAACGTATATCCATTAAGTAAGGTCCTCGCCACCCCTTCATTGTCGTAGAACGTTTTACTGTCATAGTCATATTCGTTTTGGCTTCTAGTGGACTTGTAGTTCAAGCGTGTCAAATAGGGTAGCTCCTTGTTTGTTTCTATTCTAAACTTAATCGGATGTTCTCCGCTAAAATCTGAGGTGTTTTCTAATGCCTGAAGCGATATTATGGGCCAAGAGTCGTATGCTTTAACACGCCAATCGCAATAACCTGCCTCTCTTTCATCGTATCTCACCTTGAGACGAATGACGTACTCACCGGGGATTGAAATATTTATACGGCATATGTCGCTGTCCTTCTCTTTGGGGAAAATATCGTTTTCTGGTCCGCTAATTAGCTCCCATTCATAGTCAACTTTCGTCGCACTTTCGTCGAAGCTTTTTGTAAAGTGGAGTATGGACGAAAGCTCGATGGATTGCCCGGTTAAGCATGCGGGTACGCCTTGGATCTCTACGGCAATTCCGGGCGGATGCTCGGGGTTCCATTCTATGCTCTTTGCACCGTTCTGAATCCATATGTCGTTGCAGCCACCGAACCCTACAATTCTTCCTCTATTGCTTAAGATAAAGGGAACTCCTACTGAACAGGGGAGTTCGCTTCTCCACCCCAGTTCCTTTGGGTCCAAGCGTGGTTGCTTATCAAGATCATATTCAGCAACAACGGCGTTGTAGTTCATATCAAAAACCCTTAATTTGGAGTCGGCGTAAAGTGCGTTAACATGGTCAATCAAGATTTTGGTGTCATAATCGTAATATTCTCCATAATGATAAACCGTATTGAGCAATGAGGTCCACTCGAGTCCTGCTACAATTGCACTCGAATCTCTGTTCCACACCTCTTTGAGAGATAAGTTTTTTGCCTCCTCGTCGTAGCCGAATCTGAAGGCACTAATTTGGCCACTATTGAGCCGGTCAAATGAGGCGATGGTAGTGCCGGTCTTGTCTTGAAACAGATCTGGTTGGCCGATGTAATGCCAGAAATCGCGGTCAGGCTGGTCGAAAGTCTCTGATGTGTTTGTGGTATATCCGTTGTGTGGGTCTATTATTCTGAGTTTATTATATAAACCGTCTCCTGGTGTTTCATCGATCCAGTCTTTATAATGATATTGTGACACAATTAAGCTGTTGTCGCTAGTTACTGCTACATCTAGTGGGCGATACGGTAGTTTGATGACCCCTGATGGTTTAAGATCGGGAAGGTCGTATATTTGAATGTAGTTATTCAGGCGAGCTAAATGGTATAGCTTTTTTCCGTCAGGGCTTATGCGCATCTTTCTGCTATTTCTCATCCCTGATTCAGTTGGATTTCTCGGTATTATTGGGCTTTGGTTTACGATCCGACCTGTCTCGATATTCAGAGAGATTATTCTCGAATCACGTAAGTCGCTAATATATACGATTTCTTTAGAGTGGTCGGCTATTGCGCACGCAGGCGAAAGTTCGGATGAAATATTGGCGATTTCGTTCGCTTTGGTTACTTTAAATATATTGCTTCTCGTTCCCAAGAAATCGTCTTGAGCGAAGAAATGGAGGTTGATCTTTATGTCTTCTTGTGGTTGGGCTGTTTCGTCTACGATCAATCCTAGTCTATCGAACACAATTGCTGCTGCTTCCTGAAACCTTCCAAGATTGACTATGCCTGTTCCGTTGATTTGAGCGGGGCCTGAAGAGACCTCCAATTTGACAGAAAGATTTTCTACGTTTTGAATGCCTAGATTCTTTATTGTGCCGGAGATGTGTAGTGTTTCTCCGGGGCTGGGGAATCCGTCTATGTTTTCCTGACTGCCTCCGGTTTCGATTAAGCGAATGTCTGAAACGGCTAAGTTGTCTTTTGTCGGGATTTCTGTTAGCAGTTTATCTCCGCCCCATATTGCGAAGCTGTGGTATAGGTTGCTATTGATATTGATTGTGCTTTTATAAAGCACTTTACCATTCGGAGTGATTGCGAACTGTCTCACGGGCAAGAGAGGTTCGATCCCGTGAGTCGTTGCAATTAACTCACCGGTCTTGATATTAAACAACCTGAGGTCTCCGTTATCCCTGAATACACCAAAGGATGTGCACACAAGATTAGCAGAAGAGTTGAAGGTAATCGCTTCGGGTCGCCTATATGTAGATCGTTGGTCAGGGGCAGGGACTGCAAAATTTTCCAAGAACGTTAAGTTTTCGATGTCATATGCGAAGGGATAGTTTCTAGCTGAGACGGTCTCGAATAAGGTTTTGCTATTCCAGTCGAATTCGGGGCGTACTGCACCATGGGGATAGAATATATTGTAGTTTAACTTGCTGGGAATTGTTTTTGTTAAATCCCAAAGTTTGGGGTGGTGATCTTCGGCTTTGCTTGTTAAAAGGACTTTTCCGTCTGTGGAGATCCTCGCGTGAAAAGGGATGTAACCTTGATTGTCTTCGTAGAAAATAGTCCCATCGTTAGTATCGATCCTTATGTGGGTTGACGTACTTTCAGAATGTGGTACGACCCTGCTTGAGTCGGCGCGAGCAAGCAAGTGGCTACTGTTGTCGATTCCAATTATAGAAATCCTACGATTGTAATCCCATTTGGAAATGTACTCCAGTCCTGGGAAACTGTATATTTCAATCTTCTGAGATTCAAATAGGGAAGAGTATAAATACTTGCGATCTCGAGATATGGCAAATGAGTGGATTGTGTGCCCTTTGTCCGCTATTGGAATTACTGGTGAGTCGCTAGGTGGACGACCTGAGTCTTTTAGTACAGTCGATCTTATGAAGTATCCCTTGTTGGTATCAAAAATTAAGAAGCGGTTGTGGAGTTGGTCGTATATGTAGGCATAATCGTCGATTTCATCGGATTTAATGTACTCAATTTCCATTTGAGAGGCGAATGGCACTTCGACGATCTTCGAGTAATCAGTTTCTGATTGAGCATAAGATGCACAGAGAATGAAGAGCGTAGAAAGGAGCCGATAGATGCGTGAAAAATTTCTTTTCATTTCCTCTATTCTTATTGATGTATCGTTCAGGTTGCTGAGTGCTTGATTTTATGCTTGTGGTGCAAATTCCAGCTTGGAGGGGCCGGTGAGGTTTTCCCACCGAAAGGCGTAGCCGCTCACTTCGATTTTGACTGTCTTGAGCTGCCACTTCTGAAGTGGCCTTTAGACGACTGCATGTAGTTTGTATTAGAGGAGGATTTGGTGCTTGAAGACAAGTCTCTCGATTTCGTTGAGCTTGTTGGCTGGAATCCCTCGATTGCTAGCGAAGCCGATGGGTGACAGCCAGAACCTGGATTCTCAGTCGCCGCTGCTGGCGTGGATGTGGGGTAGTTCGTTGCCTTCGTTGGAGTAGAAGTGGAAGTCGCTAGTGGCTGATGATAGGGGCCGATGCGGAGGACGTTGGGCATGGGTGATAGGGAAGAGTCGGAGCAGGGATGATCGTGTGACGAGCACGCGCTACAAAAAAAAGCCCCGCTTTGTGGAAAGCGGGGCTCGTTTGAATTGGTTGTATTTTGGCCGCTGGGGACAGCGGCCGCTATCTTATTGGCAGATTGTCTCGAGTGTCGTTACCAGACTCTTTGGTACGCACGTGAATCATTGACACGACTCGCATATTGTCTCGCTTTGCTCGAGTGTCGTCACTGCGTTCCTTGGTACAGGCTCAGCGGGCTTATTTGCGAAGCTTGTCTACTGACAAGACTCGCAAATTTCTGGCTCGTTAGAGCTAGCACCTTTGCCGGCGACGACGCCTCTCAACTCTTTCTTTGCGCCTACCGTCGCCTTTTCGATGTTGGAGGCGCCCAAGGTGCGGAGGTAGTAGGTTGTCTTGAGGCCGTGGCGCCAGGCGGCTCGGTACATGTGGGAGAGGGTCTTCATGTCGGGGCTGGCTAGGAAGAGGTTTACGGACTGGGATTGGTCGATCCACTTCTGGCGGCGGGCGGCTGCTAGGACGAGCCAGCTGTGGTCGACGGCGAAGGCGGTCTTGTACTTCTGCTTGAGGTCGTCGGGGATGGCGTCGATCTCGTCGAGCTCGCCGTCGAAGTACTTGAGGTCGTCGAGCATCTGCTGGCTCCAGAGGCCGCGGTCCTTGAGGTCGCGCACGAGGTGCTGGTTGAGGATGATGAACTCGCCGGAGAGGTTGCTCTTGACGAAGAGGTTCTTGTAGGCGGGCTCGATGCAGGGGCTGGTGCCGGTAATGTTGGAGATGGTGGCGGTGGGGGCTATGGCCATGACGTTGGAGTTGCGCATGCCTTGCTTGGCGATCTTCTCGCGGATGGGGGTCCAGTCCATCTTGCCGCCTCGAGGGACGTCGACTTCCTCGCCGCGCTCCTTTTCGAGGAGGTCGAGGGTGTCTTGGGGGAGGAGGCCGCGGTTCCACTTGGAGCCTTCGTAGGTCTGGTAGGCGCCGCGTTCGGCGGCGAGGTCGGAGGAGGCTTCGATGGCGTAGTAGGCGACGGCTTCCATGATCTCGTCGTTGAATTCGACGGCTTCCTGGGAGGCGAAGGGGACGCCGCGCTGGTAGAGGCAGTTCTGCAGGCCCATGATGCCGAGGCCGATCGGGCGGTGGCGGGAGTTGGCGAGGCGAGCGGCTTCGGTGGGGTAGAAGTTGATGTCGATGACGTTGTCGAGCGCCCGGATGGCGGTGCGCACGGTCTCGCGGAGCTTCTCGTGGTCGATCTGGCCGTCCTTGTCGAGGTGCTGGTCGAGCACGACGGAGCCGAGGTTGCAGACGGCGGTTTCCTCCTTGGAGGTGTTGAGGGTGATCTCGGTGCAGAGGTTGGAGGAGTGGATGACGCCGACGTGGTCCTGGGGGGAGCGCACGTTGCAGGGGTCCTTGAAGGTGATCCAGGGGTGGCCGGTCTCGAAGATCATGGAGAGCATGCGCTTCCAGACTTCGATGGCGGGGACTTCCTTGCCCCAGATCTCGCCCTTGGCGGCCTTGGCTTCGTATTCGAGGTACTTCTTTTCGAAGTCGGCGCCGTAGGAGTCGTGCAGGTCGGGGACTTCGGAGGTGCGGAAGAAGGTCCAGCCTTGGCGGGCTTCCATGCGCTTCATGAAGAGGTCGGGCACCCAGTTGGCGGTGTTCATGTCGTGGCAGCGCCGGCGGTCGTCGCCGGTGTTCTTGCGCAGCTCGAGGAAGTCGTAGAGGTCGTTGTGCCAGGTTTCGAGATAGGCGCAGCCGGAGCCGCGGCGCTTGCCGCCTTGGTTGACGGCGATGAGGAGGTCGTTGTGCAGCTTGAGGAAGGGGACGATGCCTTGGGATTCGCCGTTGGTGCCGTTGATGTAGGAGCCGGTGCCGCGCACGGAGGTCCAGGAGCCGCCGAGGCCGCCGGCCCACTTGGAGAGGTAGGCGTTGTCGGCGATGCCGCGCTGCATGATGCCTTCGATGGAGTCGTCGACGAAGTAGAGGTAGCAGCTGGAGAGCTGGGAGTGGCAGGTGCCGGCGTTGAAAAGGGTGGGGGTGGAGCTGCAGAAGCGGCGGCCTTTGTAGAGCTTGTAGAGGGTCTTGGCCTTGGTCTCGCGGTCTTCTTCGGCATGGAAGAGGCCCATGGCGACGCGCATCCAGAAGAACTGGGGGGTCTCGATGCGGCGCTGCTTGGCGAGGCCTTGGGTCTTGTCGATGATGAGGTAGCGGTCGTAGAGGGTCTGGATGCCGAGGTAGTCGAACTCGAGGTCGGCCATGGGGTCGAGGGCGCGGGCGAGCTTGTCGACCTGGTACTCCTTGAGCTTGGGGTTGAGGCGGCCGATCTTGATGCCGTAGCGGATGTATTCCTTGAACTTCCTCTGGTGGGCGGCCTTGAGCTGGCCGATGCCGTCGCGCACGATGTCCCAGCCGAGGGTCTCCTGGTACATGTAGGAGAGCTTGATGCGGGCGGCGAACTTGGCGAAGTCGGCGTCGCGCTCGATGAGGGTGCGGGCGTTGAGGGTGATGGTCTTCTCGAGGTCGGCCTCGGAGATCTCGTCGAAGACGGAGCGCCGGAGCTCGGTCTCGATCTCGTCGGGGCCGAGACAGAGGTCCAGGCCGATGGAGGCGAACTCGATGCGCTTCTTGAGGTCGATTCCGTCCCAGAAGTAGGTGTCGCCATCGGGCTTCTTGACGACGACCATTGAGTCCTGCTCTTCGGGGGCGCTGGCGCTTTGCAGGGCTTCCTGCTCGCGGAGGGCGCGGCGCTCGGCGCGGTAGAGGATGTAGTGCTCGGCGACCTTGAAGTGGCCTTGGCGCATGAGTTCCTCCTGGACCATGTCCTGGACTTCCTCGATGGCGATGAAGGCTTGGCCGGAGCTCAGGGCGCGTTCGGTGACGGCGGCGGCGACTTCGGTGGCGGGGTCGGAGTTGAGCTCGAGGGAGAGGAAGGCGCGGCGCACGGCGATCTCGATCTTCTCTTGCTTCCAGGGCACGACTTGGCGGTCGCGGCGGATGAGGCGGAGATGCTTGAGGCCTTGGTTGTGGTCGCTCGCGAGTTTGCGTTGGCGGTTCATGAGCATGGACTTGGCGACGTCGTAGGCGTTGTTCTCGACGAGGGTGTTTTCGATGACGTCGTAGAGTTCGTTGAGACCGAAGCGGGATTCGCGGGTTGCGGCGGAGCGGGCTTGGAGGGTGCCGAAGACTTGGCGGGCGACGTCGCGGACCCAGTCGCGGTTGGTTTCGGTGAAGACGTCCTTTTCGTTCTTGGAGAGCAGGACGTTGGCGAGGGCGTTGCCGATGGTGTCGATGACTTCGGAGATGTCGAAGGTGGATTCGCCTTGGTGGGTGACGACGTTGATCTTGGTGGCGTTTGCGTCTTGGGGCTCCAGGCCGGCGTGCCAGTCGAAGCTGGGCCGCTTTTCGCGGGAGGCGGTTACGAGGCGTTTTAGGGCGAGGTCTTCTTGGAGATTGGGATTGATCATTAGTGAAAAGTTAAGAGTGAAGAGTTAAAAGTGGGTGATGCGGGTTTAGATAAGGGCGAAGCGTTAAAGGTGATGAAAGCGCGCTAGACGGATCTCCCGCTTTTCACTCTTAACTCTTCGTTCTTAACTTAGCTAGAGGTCGTCGTCGGATTCGATTTCGAGGGAGGAGGCTTTCTGGTACTCGGTGACGCGGCCTTCGAAGAAGTTCTGCTCCTTCTTGATGTCCATCATCTCGGCGAGCCAGGGGAGGGGGTTGGAGACGCCGGGGGAGAGGGCGGGCAGGCCGACGCCGTCGAGGCGGCGGTCGCCGATGTAGTCGATGTACTGGAGGAAATCTTCCTTGCGCAGGCCGATGGAGTCGACGGGCAGGCAGTCTTCGATGAACTGCTTTTCGAGGGCGATGGCTTCCTTCATGGTCTGGCGGAGCTCCTGCTTGAATGCGTCGGTCCAGATGTCCGGGTTTTCCTCGACGAGATCCATGAAGAGGTTGCGCAGGAGCTCGATGTGGTTGGACTCGTCGCGCAGGGTGTAGCGGAACATCTCGCCGATGCCGCGGAACTTGTTCTGGCGGTAGAGGGAGAGGACCATGCCGAACATGCCGTAGAACTGGGTGCCTTCCATGCACTGGCCGAAGAGGAAGAGGTTCTTGGCGAACTTCTGCTTGTTTTCGGTGACGGTGAGGTCGATGTCGCGGCGCAGGATGTGGGAGTTGATGGTGACGAACTCGTTCTTGGCCACGATGGAGGGGATGTCCTCGAACATGGCTTCGCACTCGTGGGGGTTGATGCCGAGCGACGAGATCATGTAGAGGAGGGAGTCGGCGTGCACGTTTTCCTCGTGGGCGTGGCGGCCGAGCACGAGCTTGAGCTCGGGGGCGGTGACGAGCTCGCGGATGACGTGCAGGATATTGTCGCCGACGATGCCTTCGGCGGCGGAGAAGTAGCCGACGCCCATCATGATGATCCAGCGTTCGATGTCGGAGACCTGGCTGTCGTCCTTCCACTGCTCGATATCCTTGTTCATGATGATATCTTCGGGCTCCCAGTGGTTGGCCTTCATGGTCTTGTAGATCTCGTAGGCCCAGTTGTACTTCAGGGGCAGGAGATTGAAGGTCATGGTCTCGCGACCGTTGATGATCTTCTTGGCCTTGAAGGCGGCCTCTGCCTTGTCCTGATCGAGGGTGAAGGTCTTGGATCCGACAGTGAACGTTTTTTGCATAGTCTGAGTACTAAGGTCTGGAGACGGTTTGGGTTAATGTAAGGCGGTTGCGTGGGCGTCCCTGAAGCGTGGGGGATGGGAACGGGAACACAGGCTCCGGGCTCTGGCGAGCGAGAGTTGTTCCGAGTTATCCACCCTGTATTGACCACAACATGATGTGGTCCCTTTTAGGAAGAGCACAAGATATGGGAAGCCTTTTACGCTCGTCAACGAGCTTTTAGGTTTTTTTGAAACTTGATTTTCCTAGCTGCTGAGCCTGCCGTGGGCTCCTTTCGAGGTAAGAATTTCATGGGCAGGGACTTCGGGGAGGAATGGTGAATGTGGAGTGGTGAGGAGTGAATTGTTCGAGCTTTCGTGTCGTCCCGATGAGTGGCGTTACGGGGTGGCGCCGGCATTGGTTGGGAGCCGTCCTGAAGATGAACCGCGCAATGTTGGACAGGTCTCCTAGCGGTTCTTGGGGGTGCTGATCGCGGGGGTCGACTCCTGGGGGGAGCCGGTGAAGAGGCTTAGCTTGGGGTCGCTGAAGGCGCCGGTTACGGTGACTTCTAAGGCGTGGGACATGACGTTGAGGGGAAGGTTTATGAGGGGGGAAATCAGGGGGACGCGGCTATTGCGGAAGGGAAAGAGCTTGGCGCGAAAGTCGAGCTGATCGGTCTCGAGGTTGTAAGCGCCGTTGGTCTTGATGCCGGCTACGGGGCCGTCGATGGTGCCATCGGGCACGCGTACGAGTTCCTTGTCTACCTCGAAGTCGCCTTGGGCGTCGGCGAATTTCAAGGTAGTGACGCGTAGAGGGGTGGCTTCGAGGGCTGCCGAGAGTAGGCCGAAGAGGCGTAGTTTGCCGAAAGCGGCGTCCTTTATGTCAAAGTTTCCTTTGCCGGTATAGGAAGTGGATTCGCCGACGATGCCTTGGCCGGAAAACTGGAGCCGGAGGTTGCCGCCGTAGCTTAGGAGCTTGTCAAGATCCATTTCCTGGGCGGTTTCGCTGCCGTCGGCGGCGAAATAGGCGTTGGCGGCGACGAGAGTCTGGCCGAAGTTGGCGTCGGTCAGTTGGAGGTCGAGGTCGATGCCGTCGCCGAGGATGAAGGTGTCGACTTCGACCCGTCCGCCGCCGACGGTGCCGCGGGCGCCGGGGATTTCGACGATATCGGGTCGGATGTGGGCGAAGGCCTCGACGCTTTCGAAAGGGAAGCCGTAGAAGGTGAGTGTATCGTTGGTGAGGATATCGAGATCGACGGCGTAGTCGTACTCGTCCTGCTGCCTTATGGTGTAGGATTTGGCGATCAGGCGTGGCGGCGTCTCGTAGTCGTAGGGTTCGATAATCTCGGCGATGTCTTCGCCGATCTCCCAGATGGCGCTGGGCCCGATCTTGATGTCGAGGGTGGAGTCGACGTCGATCCATAGCCCGGTGAGCTTGTCCTTGGCATCTCGGATGTCATGACCGAGGGAGAACTGGACTTCGCCTCGGGCGGTCTGGTCGCCGATGGCGTCGAGTTCGATGTCGTAGAGATCGACGTAGTGAAAGAGGGAGAAGAAACGGGTGCGCAGCTCTTCGGTCTGCAGGCCGCGCAGGTCCATGTCTCTTGCTAGTCCGATGCCGGTTACCCGGACGGTTTCGGGGCGTTTGAAGATGGCTTGCGAATCGAGCGCGGCGTACATGCCGCTTGGCGAGAAGACCATGCCTTCCCACATGCCGGCCCACCAGGGCTTGAACCAGCCGTTGATCATGGTGGGATCGACATTGCCTTCCAACAGGATGCGTCGAAGCCGCGTGTCCAGGTTGTAGCCGATACCGATTTTGGCCGACTGCAGACCGCTGCGTATCCAGATTTCTTCTACGTCAATCTGACGATCCTGATAACGAGCGAGAATGGTAGCTCGGTCGAGCTTGGCTCCCTTTATGTTGGCTGCTCCGGCCTGGACGATGGCTTGGCTTTGCTGGGGCTGGAGGTCGGGGCTAAGCTTGCCGCTGAGGTGGAGGTCGACGGTCTGTCCGAGCTGGGCTAGCTCGGAGAGCTCAAGCTGGGCGAAGTCCGAGGCGATGGGGTTTAGTTCCGCGGGGAGGCCGGGCCCGAGTTGGGCGATCAGGTCTACGTCGATGGGGCTGGCGTCGTCTTGGCGGCCGAGCTGGAGCTGCCAGGGCGCGCCTGCCAGCATGAACTGGGCTTCGACGCTTTGCCGATTCGGAAGGTTGAGCGCTTTGGCGAAGAGATTGGGCAGGACGAGACCGGAGTGGGCAAGGTCTGTAAGTGAAGATTCGATACGGATTGGCATCCAGTTGCCTTGACTGGGCAGCTTCTCCCAAGTGGCCCGAAGTTCGGCCCGACGGGTGGAGATGGCTTTGGGCAGAGCGAGGCTTTCGGCCTGCAGTCCGAGGACCTGCTGGCCAGCGGCTTGCAGCTGGACGGCGAGGCGTGGCCTTTCGATCTGGATTTCCGGAGAGAGGGTGGCCTTCTTTGCCGAGAAGCGGACAGTGGCCTGCTGAACTCGCTCCGGTCCGATATCCAGTTCCAGGATACAGTTGGGATCTGAAAGGCGCGTGAGCTCCTTTTGCAGACGAGCGATCTTCGGGGCTATTTCCAGGATCAGTTGGGTGGCTGTCTTGCCTTCCGGTTCGTCGGGTTTGGGTTTGGGCCTGAGGTATTCGGATTTGATGTTGCCGCTGGCCGCGACGCGCAGTTGGTCGATGGAGAGGTTGGCGTAGTGCAAGTTCCAGCGTTCGCCTCGCAGTCTGGCTTCTAGGTGGATGGAGCTTATGGCGGTTTGGTCCAGGCCGGATGGCGTGAGCATGGCTGGGATGATGAACTCGCCGGCGGATATGCTGAGCTCGTCGAAGGTGAGGCGCCGAAGCAGGAGATGGGAGAGCCTGATTCTGACGGTCGCTTGGTCAGCGGAGAGGATGGGACTGCCTAGGTCTGTAGAGCGTAGCAGGGGCTGTTCGATGGCGATGCGGCCGTTAGGCTGGAAGAGGATGCCGCGCATTTCCAGAGCGAGTCCTTCGGCTTGCAGTCGTTCGCGTAGCTCGTGTACCAGAAATTTGGGTACAGGAATATAGTCGAGAGTGGCGACGTAGGTGGCGAAGGCGGTAACGAGGGCGAGGAGGAGGACCAGAGCGGAGTAGACGCAGTGAAAGGCGCCGTGGCAGGTGGTCCAGACGCTGCGCCAAAGGAGATGAAGAGGGCTTTTGCGTCGCGAGCTCATGCGGCTTCGACGTCGCTGGGCTAGGGGCTTTCCGCCGCCGTCTCCTCGGTCGGCGCGGTTTCCGTCTCGGGCAGGGGCTCGTCGCTGAAGGGGTCTTGCGGGACGGGTTGGGGGATTCGATCGAAGACGATGCTGGAAAATGTATCTATAAAATCGATACCGAAGCGGAAGCTTATCTCTTGTTGGGCGATGCCGCCGTAGAGCAGCGGCCCTCCGGTGAGTTCGGAGACGTAGATTTCGAGGGGAGGCTCGCTTTGCTCTTGGCTGTCTTCGCGGGCGATTTCCGCCACGATCTGGTAGGTCCAAGGCTTCTCTCGGCCGGCGATTTCCACGGTTCGGGTGAAGCCTTCGGGACGGAAGCTTTCGACTTGGAGTTTGGCTAGGCGATCAGCCATAGTGGCGGCTTGCTCTGGCAAGTCGGCTTGTTCGGCATAGTCGTAGCGGGCGAGCGTAGCCTTGTCGGACAAGCGGATGATGGAGAGCGTGGAAATGCGGGAGCCGGGCGTCAGGGTGGTTACGGTTCGATCCTTGTAACGGCTTGGGGTGTTGTCGATGCGTTCGAATATGTCGTTGTAGACCGAATACACGAAATCCTTGCGTTGGATCTTCACGAAGCTTTCCAGGGGCTCTTGGGGCGAGCGGTCTCCGATGTGGAGCGTTTCGGATATGGGTCGCTCTAGAATCTCTTCGCTGCCGAAGCGACGGTCTGAGGTGATGGTGATGGAGTATTCGGGCACTTCGAGACCATAGGATTCGAGGGCTTGGGCAGAGGGGGCGTCATTGACGAAGCCGGTATCCGGCACGGCCTTCAGCTCGTCGAGCCAGAGGAGGATCTGCTCGATGGTGGCGGTGTCTCCCTTGAGCGTTTGGATGCCTTGGCTCTGGTCGCGGGCGATGATTTCCCAGCTTCCGTTTTCGAGTTTTTGCAGCGTGAGGGGCGGCTCGTCGCGGCGTTCGACGGAGATAGCGGTGGCTGCTTGGACGTCTAGCTCGAAGATGCGGCGCTGCCGGAGCTTGGTCTGGGCGTTGGCTAGGAGATCCAGAAAGTCGATACGGATCTGGAAGACAGCTTGGCGGTCTTCGCGCTTGGCGTAGCGGAAGGGGGAGTCGGCCGAGACCTTGTTGCCGATCTCCAGAACCTCGCGCTGCTGGCTTGACTCAATGGCGATGCGGTAGCGGGAGGTCTGCAGTCCGTATTGGGAGAGGTCGCCTGGGTTGTTGGCGACGACTGCGTCGGCTTCGAGCTGGAGGCAGCGGTTCAGCAGGGTGTTGACGGCGGGGGTATCGGCTCGGGCTCGGATGGGGGTCTCGAACTCCCAGCGGTCGTCCTTGCGGGCGAACCAGGCGCGCAGGTTGCGGTTGTTTTCTCGCACCTGGATGTTCCAGGAGTTAACTTCGAAGATGGCTGTCTGGAATAGCCTGGGGTCGCGTAGGTTGTCGAGCCCGACGGTGAGGGCTTCGAGCAGACCGCGGTCGACGACGTGGACTTGAGCTTGGTCGGTGGATAGGATGTAGAGATTGTTGCCGATTTCGGTGGGAGCTCCGATAGGGAGGGTGTGGCTTTGGTTGCCGCGGCCGAATTGGAGGGAAATCCGAGGGGGTAGAAGTCCGTAGTCGCGAAGGGATACGCCGGTGCTGCTGACGATGCTGGTGTCGAAACTGGAGACGCGCTCGAGGAAGCGCAGTTCGGTGAGGATGCGTTCGACGGCGAATTCGTTGGCGGGCCACTCGTAGGGTTCGGTGAGCATCCAGCGCTTGTTGCGGAGTTCGAAAGAGATGCGTTCGCCGCTGCCGTTGTTGAGGGCGCTAAAGTGGTCGATGCCTACGGCGAGCTCGCCGAGAACGGACTTGCGCCTTTCCTGGAAGTCGTCGCGGTCGAATTGCGTGTCGATATAGAATATGTAGACGAGAAGGCCGAGGAGAATGGCTAGCAGCGTGAAGGTGATTTTGAGACGCATTGGTTTAAAGTAAGAAGTGGGAAGGCAGAATGCAGAAGTGTTCGAAGGCGTGATGGAACTTCTTCGTTCCTCCTTCTGCGTTTTTACTTCAGTTTCTCCGGGCTAGATAGACGAGCAGGCCGAAGAGGCCGACGACGGCGGGTGGGCCGAACCAGATGAGATAGCGGGCCAGATGGAGTTGTTCCAGGCTGAGGTCGAGCTTCACCTTGCGGATGGGGCGGGGCGGGATGTTGAGGCGAGCGGCCCTGTCGACGGAGTAGTTGACGGCGTTTAGGAGAAGGTAGAGGTTGCCGGCTTCCCGTATCCGATTGTTAGATACGAAGTTCGAAGTGCCGATGACGGTGAGCTTGCCGCCGGGGAGAGTGATTCCGAGGGAGGAATCGACTTGGCGTTCGGCGATGGCGCCTATCTTGACAGGAGCGGGTAGATCGATGTCGGGTTCGAAAGCCGGTGTAGCGTCTGGCTCGTGGCGGCGTTCTCCCCAGCTGCGGTCGGAGGTGGCGAGCAATTCGGTGACGACCAAGGAGTCGTCGATAGGGCGTCCGGGGTCCTGTCGCACCGCTGAGGCGCGATCGGTGACCAGGGGGATGCTTTGCTCGAAGAGCGATGCCGTGATGGGGTGGTCTGCGTAGCGACGAATCATGAGGTCGCCACCGTTGATGATGTAGTTTGGGTCGCGCTCCACAACTAGGACGTTTTCCGCGAGGATGCCCCAGTTGTAGAACAGGTCTTCCAAACCGTGGGGGCGGCCGGGCTCGAGGAAGACGATGAGGCGCCCGGCCCGCTTGCCGAGGTAGGTCTCGAGGAGCAGCTGCTCTTGGGGGAGAAACCGGGTCTGCGGCGCGACGGCGATAACGAGGGAGGCATCCTCGGGGACGGCTTCCACAGTACTGAGGTCGATCGATTGGGTAGCGAAGTTGCGGGACTTGAGTTCGTTGAAGAGGCGGGATGCGCCGTTTGCCGCGTCGACGTCGCTGGCATCGAGTTCGCCGTGACCGACGGTGAAGTAGATAACGGGCTCGCTGGTCTCCAGGATCGCAAGTATCGAGCGGGTGAATACGTTTTCGCCTAGAAATTCGCGCAGCTCGGAGCCTTGGATCCTGTAGAGCTCGTCGATGCTGACCTGGCGTTTGCTTGTGCCCGACTTGAAGACGATGACGTTTGGCTCCTTGATTTCAAGGGCTCGAGCTCGGCTGGTCTGGCTGTAGATGTTGAGGTATTCGACGGTGACGCGGTTCTCGCCTTGATCGCGGGTAGCGTACTCGTACTCGCGAAGCAGGAGCTTGACGTCCTTGAGTATGTCGGCGAGCCCGGGTTCGTCCGCGTTTTCCGAGATGGTGACGATGGCTTCGACTGGCTGGTCGAGCTGGGCGAGGTAGGCTCGGGTCTCGGGCGAAAGGGAGTAGATGTTTCCCGTGGTGAGGTCGGTGCGCGTGTAGGATCGCATGCCGATGTAGTTGACGGCTGCGAGTATCAACAAAACGAGTACGATCTGAAGACCGGCTTGGAAGCGGTCTGCGACGCGGTTGCGTTGAAAGGATTCGAGGGGTTCCATCGAAAAGGTTGGTCGGGTTCTCAGGAGGCGCCGTCGCGATACTCGACCATGAGGATGCTGAGGAACAGGAAGGTGGCGGCGCAGCTGAGGTAGAGAACGATGGCTCTGGTGTCTATGATGCCGGTGGAGAAGTCACCCATGTGCTGCAGGGCGTCGACGTGGTCGGAAAACTGGCGTATCCAGTGGGCCTGGCCGGCGGCGAGCACAGAGAGATCCTCTACATTGCTGCCGACGACGATGAAGCCGAACACGAGCGTGAAGCCGAGGATGCCGGCTACCAGTTGGCTGCGGGTGATGGAACTGGCGAAGATGCCGAGGGCGAGGAAGAGACTGCCGCTGAGAAAGATGTAGCTGTAGCCTCCAATAAGTGGATACGGATCGATGAACGTATCGCTTTGGGCGAAGGTGAAGAAGATGATGTGAAAGGAGCTGGTGATGAACCAAAGCGTGCAGTAGTAGAGATAGCTGGCGCTGAATTTGGAGAGCACGACTTCGGTGGCGGTGACGGGGGTGGTAAGCAGGGTCTCGATGGTGCCGGAGCTGCGTTCGTCGGCGATACTGCGCATGGTGAGCAGGGGGACCATGAAGAAGACGGGCACGAAAAAGAGGCGGAAGAAAAGCGAGCTGGGCGTCTCGTCCTGTGGATCGGATGTATAGAGCTGAAGCAGCCACTGGAACATGAAGCCCATGACGAGCAGAAAGAGAAAGGCAGCAATGTAGGTGCCTGGGCTGATCAGAAGTCGCCAGATCTCGTTTCGCAGTAGAGTGAAGTAGTGGCGCATTCCTTTGGAATAGGTTGATTAGGTGGTAGGTGGCTAGGCGTTAAGTTTTCTTCGGATAGGTAGCGGGCTGGCAGGGCTTCGAGCTGATTTTACGGACCTATAGATCTAAAAACCTACAGCCTATTCCCCTTCCGCGGGCGCGAGCCTGCGGTCGACCGTTTCCCAGCTGCGGCGTGTGGCGGCGATGAAGACGTTTTCGAGGGGCTCGATCTTGCGGCGGAGGGAGCGCACGCGGAGCTCCGGGCTTTGGGCGAGGGTTTGGAATAGGCGTTCGCCGTAGTCCTGGTTTCCTTTTATCTGGATCTCGACGGTGGAAAAGCCGGCGGCGTCGGGCTCGGCGATCTTGTCGACAAGCAGCTCTGGAGTGATGCCCGATAGAGAGCTTTGCAGCTCTTCAGGGCAGCCGTTTAGCTCCAGCTGGTAGGTGGTGTAGTCGATGAAGGTTTCGCGCAGCTCGGTGGGGGAGCCTTGGCCGACGATCTTGCCGCCGTTGATGATGATGATCTGATCGCAGGTCATTTCGATCTCGGGCAGGATGTGGCTGGAGATAATGACGGTCATGCGTCCGCGCAGGCTGGCGATGAGGTCGCGGATGAGGATCACTTGATGTGGATCGAGACCGATCGTCGGCTCGTCCATGATTATTATCTCGGGCTCGGCGAGGATAGCGTCCGCGATGCCGACACGCTGGCGGAACCCTTTGGAGAGCTTGCCGATGATGCGATCCTGGGCTCGGACTAGGTCGCAGGCTTCGAGAGCTGTCTCGATGCAGCGGCGTCGCTCGGAGCGTGGGATCTCCTTCATCTTGGCTCGCCACTTGAGGTACTCGATGACGCGGAGATCGCCTGGGAGCGGATTGTTTTCCGGCATATAGCCGATCTTGCGCTTGATGGAGTGGGGATCGGCGGCCACGGGAATGCCGCAGATGCGGACGCGACCGGAACTGGCTCGATTGTAGCCGGTGAGGATGCGCATGGTGGTGCTCTTGCCGGCTCCGTTGGGGCCGAGGAAGCCTACGATCTGTCCCTGGGCCACCTGGAAGCTGATACCGTCGACCGCCTCGATCTTGCCGAAGCGCTTGTGGAGTTTTTCAACTTCTATGGCGTGGTTAGGGCTATCCAATGTGGGCGGGATTCCAGCGGGTTACGAAAGAGGACATTGCAATACGGGGTTTTATCCAGTCGCAACTCCAATATCGGGATAAGAAGCCTCCGCGAAAATCGTCTCCGCTTTTGCCACATAAGAAGTCAAGGTTGACTTTTTAATGGGCAAGCTGTTGTTGTTGAGAAACTTGTTGTTGGTTTATCATGCTTGTGCGACTCAGTAAAAAATCGAGACGGTTTTTGGAGCTGTTGTTGATGTCGGGATTCGATGCGCTTCTGGTGGCTACCAACGCGCGAGCCGTGTTGTACGGCTCGGTGGGGTGGGATTCGGACCGCAGCGCGGAACGGAATTTGGACGCCTTGCGAAAGCGGGGCCTGATCTCGCTAAGCGAAGAGAGGGTGACGGGTTCGTGGGTCGCCGAGATTACGGAGAAAGGGCGAGATCTGGTTTTCGAGAATATTGATCCTGAGAGCAGTTGGTCCGGTTCGTGGGATGGAAAGTGGAGGACGATCGCCTTCGACTTGCCTCAGGAGGCGAGCAGGGAGAGGCGGCAATTGAACGCTTGGTTGAGAAAGCGGAGGTTTGGCCATCTCCAGGGCAGCCTTTGGATTTCGCATCGAGCGTATGCGGACTGGACGGCTGAGATCGAGGGCCGGAAGATCGATCCTCGGGCTGTGCTGTTTCAGGAGTCCGTGCCTGCGGGCCGCCTTACGAACAACGAGTATGTCGCGAAGGCGTGGCCTTTTGAGAAGATCAACGCTCTCTACTTGGAGCATCTTGGTTTCCTTCGAAGCAATCGGGTGCAAGACGCTAGTGACCCGGTTGCCTGGTTTACCAGAGAGTCGGTCCTGTGGCGGGCCGCGTTTGAGCTGGATCCGTTTCTGCCTGACGCGCTGACGCCTTCAGGCTATCGGGGCAAGGAAGCCTGGTGCCTGCGGAAAGAGGCCTATTCGGCTTGGAGGACTCGGATCTCTGGCGAGGCGTAGACTGCCGACCCGATCGGATTTGCCAGGCGCCTCTCGATTTGGCGACGAGACCAAGCTCTGACATTTAAAAGTTCAAGGTTGTCTTTTTAAGTGGCAAGACGTTTATGGAGAGAGGGTTTCAAGGATTAGGGCGGGGCGATTGGTGGTGATGGAGGTGACGCCTAGGGTGGTCCAGCGTTGGGCGTCTTCGGGGGAATCGACTGTCCAGACGTGTAGCTCATATCCGGCGGAACGGATGGAGTTCGCGAAGGTTTGGTCTAGATGGGGATGGGCGTAGACGCTGAGTCCGTCGGCGTGGATGCGACGCAGAGTGGAGATTAAGTTTTGGGTGTCGGGCTCTAGGTTCTTGGTTTTGGGGGAGGGGTTGCGGTGGCGGACTAGGAGTATGGCTTTGAGTGTTGGACGCTGGCGTTTTAGTCGCTGGACGATGCGGGGGCTGAAGGCGATGATGACGAGCTGGTGGGGAGAGATGCTGGCAGCGTCGATGGTTTTGTAGAGGTGGCGGAGGATTTTGGGGCTGCTCTTGATTTCGATGTAGAGTTTCTTGTCGGGCGGGAGGGTGGCGAGGATCTGCTCGAGGGTGGGGATTCTGGCGTCTGCCCACTTGGCTCCTTTCCAACTGCCTGCGTCTAGCGACTGGAGTTCGGCGAGGCGGGTTTTGCGGATCATGAGGGGTTTACCACCGAGCTTCGCCGTGGTCGGATCGTGGATACAGACGATCTGCCTGTCGCGGGTGAGGTGGAAGTCGCCTTCGATGGCGTCGGCTCCCTGTTGCCAGGCGAGCCGGAAGGCTTGCAGGGTATTTTCGGGGGCCTCGGCCGAGGCTCCGCGGTGAGCGACGATGAGAGGCGAAGCGGATACCGTAGCCATGAGGGAGAAGTGAAGAATTAAGAGCGAAGAGTTAAGAGTTGAGAGAGGATGACTTTTCTTTGCGGGCGAGGGGTTCGGCAAGCTCACCACCATGTCGCCCGCGTTCCCAGGCTTCTGCATTCTTAGCTCTTCGCTTTTCACTCTTAACTTAACCCGGTGGCCAATTCATTTGGCGGCCGGCTAGGAGGTGGATGTGAAGGTGAGGGACGGCTTCGCCGCCTTGGGGGCCGTTGTTGACGACAACGCGGAAGCCGGGAGAGAGGTCGAGCTTTTCGGCGATTCGGCCGACGACGAGAAGGAGGTGGCCAAGCAGGTCCTGGTCTTCGGACTGGGCTTCTCCGATGCGGGGTATCAGTTTTTTGGGTACGACTAGGATGTGGACTGGCGCTTGGGGTTCGATGTCGCGGAAGGCGATGCAGAGATCGTCTTCGTGCTCGATAGTGGCAGGGATTTCGCGGTCGATGATCTTCTGGAAGACGGTTTTCATAGATTGAAGATTGGAGATTGAAGATTGAAAGTTGGGCTGTGGTGGTTTGGCGAAGGGTTCCGGGCTCCGGAATCTTCAATTCTCAATTTTCAATCTTCAATTTCTTGGAGCGCTGCGCGCTCAGAAAATCACTAGGGAGAGCTTGCTGGAAGGGCGGGAGCGGGATTGGCAGAAGGAGCGGGCGTAGGCGATGGCGTCTTGGTATTCGCGTTTGCGGCGGACCGTCCAGCGGGAACCTTGCGGGCAGATGGCTTCCTTGAGTCCAGTGAGGACGAGGAGGGGGCTTGGGGAGAGGCAGGTGGTCTTGAGGGCGTCTAGGAGACGAACCCGGAGGTCGAGGAGGGAGAAGCTGGGCTGAAGCGCGGCAGGGATGATGCCTATGTCGCTGGGGTCGGTGGAGGCGAGTTGTTGGGCGGCCTCGAGGAAGGCTTCCGGGCGTCCGGCTTGTTCGTCGGGCAGGCTTGCCTCGATGGATTCCTTGATTTGGCGAGCGTAGTAGAGGTCGTCGCCGATGCGGTCGGCGAACAGGGCGCAGATGACTTGGAGCTTGGAGTACTCTGAGCTGCGGGCTTTGCGCTTCACAGGAGCTTGGGGGCGTTGAGGTCGGAGATTTCGTCGAGGAATTCGTCTAGGTTCTTGAAGTCCTTGTAGACGGAGGCGAAGCGGATGTAGGCGATGGGGTCGATGCCTTTGAGGTTTTGCATGACCTTGTCGCCTATGGCGGTTGAGGGGATTTCGAGGCCGTATTCGGCTTCGAGGGAGTCGATCATGTCCTCGACGAGCATGTTGACCTGCTCGGCGTCGACGGGGCGCTTCTGGCAGGCCCGGCGGAGGGAGTAGATGATCTTGGCCTTGTCGAAGTCTTCGCGGCGTCCGTCACGCTTGGTGACGTAGAGGCATTCGCGCAGTATTTGCTCGCTGGTGGAGAAGCGGTGAGAGCAGTCGAGGCACTCGCGGCGTCGTCGGATGGCGGAACCGTCCTTGCTGACGCGGGAATCGATGACTTTGTCGAGTGTCGAGGCGCACTTTGGGCATCTCATGGTGGGCTTACAGCGTAAGGAAGTTTTCGAGGATATCCATCCCGTTTTCGGTGGCAATGGACTCGGGGTGGAACTGCACGCCCCAGATGGGGAGTTCGCGGTGGCGTAGGCCCATGATCTCGCCTTCGGCGGTCTCGGCTGTGATTTCGAGGCAATTGGGGAGAGTGGCGCGTTCGACGAGGAGGGAGTGGTAGCGAGTGGTTTCCATGCCCTGGGGGAGGCCTTTGAAGAGGTCTTGGCCGTGGTGCGTGATGGGGGAGGTCTTGCCGTGCATGAGCCGGTCGGCCCGGACGACTTTTCCGCCGAAATGCTGGCCGATGGACTGGTGCCCGAGGCAGACCCCGAAGATGGGTATCCTGCCTGCGAAGGCTTCGATGATGGGAATGGAGATGCCTGCTTCGTTGGGAGAGCAGGGTCCGGGGGAAACGAGGAGGCGTTCGGGGTTGAGGGCGATGGCTTGGTCGATAGTTATCTGGTCGTTGCGGTGGACCTGCTGCTCGACGCCGAGAGTGCCGAAGTACTGGACGAGGTTGTAGGTGAAGGAGTCGTAGTTGTCTATGACGAGCAGCATGCGGGGCGTGGTTTTCTGCAGGGTTAAACAGGGGCTGGCTTGGCGGTCAATCGTCTTAACTGGGAGGCGAGTCTTGCGTCTCTTGCCGAGTTTATTTGCGAAGGTGGACGAGTAAACTCGGATAGGGTCTTTTGCAGGTTTGGCTGCTCTGGTCCTGATGGGGCTTCGCTCTTGCCTGTTGGCGGGGCGGACCTACGTTGCGGGCGAAGATTTCTATGAGCGGACATTTCACTTTGCTGGCGAAGGACGGCGCGACGGAGGCCCGGCGGGGGCGACTGAAGACCTTGCATGGAGAGATCGAGACGCCGATTTTCATGCCGGTGGGGACGCAGGGCACCGTAAAGGGCCTGACACCGGCGCAGGTCGAGGAGATCGGGGCCCAGGTGATTCTGGGCAACACCTACCACTTGAACCTGCGCCCGGGCTCGGAGCTGATTCGGGAGGCGGGGGGACTGCATTCTTTCATGGGCTGGAAGGGCCCTATCTTGACGGACAGCGGTGGGTTCCAGGCGTTTTCACTGGCCAAGCTGAGCACGCTGACGGACGAGGGCGTGGCGTTTCAGTCGCATCTTGATGGAGCGAAGGTCTTTCTGGGGCCGAGGGAAGTGATGGGCATTCAGGCGAATCTGGGTTCGGATATCGCGATGGTGATCGACGAGTGTCCGCCTTGGCCTTGCGAAGAGGCGGCTTGCGAACGGGCGGTGGAGCGCACGACACGCTGGGCACGGGTTTGCAGGGAAATAGCGAGCGATAGTGGTTTTCTGGATACTGGCCATCACGTTTTTGCGATTGCTCAAGGTTCCTCGTACGAGCGTCTGCGTCGGCGATCGGCGGAGGAGCTGGCCGCGCTTGACTTTCCTGGATACGCGGTGGGCGGGGTGAGCGTGGGAGAGCCGGAGCCCGAGATGCTGGAGCAGGTGGCGGCGACGACTCCGTTTTTGCCGGAGGACAAGCCGCGTTACACGATGGGTTTGGGTACACCGCCTCAGATGCTGAAGATGATCGGCTTGGGCGTGGATATGTTTGACTGCGTGCTGCCGAGTCGCGTGGCGCGCAACGGGGCGTTTTTCACGCCTGGCGGCATGTTGAGCATACGCAACGCTCGTTTCGCCAAGGATCTCTCGCCGCTGGTGGATGGCCTGGACAACTACGCTTGCCGGAATTTCACGCGGGCGTATCTGCGGCATCTGATCATGGCGAAAGAGATGCTGGGCTGCACTTTGCTGACGATGCACAATCTTCATTTCTATCTGGATCTGATGGCGCAGGCGCGGGCTCGCTTGGAAGAGGGGGATTTCGCGAGTTGGAGCGCTGCGTGGATCGAGCGTTACGAGAGTGGGGAGGGCGAGTAGTGAGCGAGAGCGAAAAGGTGGGCTCGAAGCTGCGCATGAACATGCGGCTTTCGGTAGTGGAGGGCTTGTTTGCCATGCCGCTGGTTTTCTTCGCGATGCCGGGCAACTTTCTCATGGCGAGCCTGGCGACCGAGGCGCTTTCGCTCAACGAGAGGGTTTATGGGGTGATCGCTTCGCTGCCTGCGTGGGCGAACGTTGGACAGCTTTTTGCCCTGCCGTGGCTTGCCCGGAAGCTTTCGCCGAAAGTGATCTGCCTGCTATTTTCGTGGATACACATGGCGTGCTGGGTGGTGGTGGGCTATGCCCTGCCGAAGCTGGTTGCGGGTGGCCCTTGGCACTCGAATGCGTTGATCCTCGGGCTGTTTGCGGCTGGCTCCCTGGCTTTCGCTTTGGTCAACGTGAGCTGGACTTCGTGGGTGCAGGAGTGGCTGCCGAAGTATTCGCGGGGCAAATACCTGGGTCGTCGCAACCGCCTTTTGCAGATCGTCACGGTGCTGTTCCTTCTTTTCGCCTCGGCTTTTCTGGCTAGTTGGCGCGAGTCGATAGTGTATGGCTTTCAGCTGATAATCTTCTTCAGCGTCGGGATGCGTGCGGTGTCGATCGTATTGCAATTGCGGATACTGCCGGTCAAGGCGGTGCCGGACGAGAGAGGGGAGTCGCCTTGGGCCCAGATGGCCTCGATCGTCCGCAACCGGCCATTCTTGCGTTTCGTGTGGTTCGGAGCGACGTTCGGCTTCATGGCGAATGTCGTGGGGCCGTTCTTTCCGGTCTTCTTTTTCAAGGCTCTTGGCATGAGCGTCGACGAGGTGGCGCGGCTGGCGATCGTCTCGACGACTACTGGGGCGTTGGCCTTGCCTTTCTGGGGACGGATTTGCGATCGCTATGGCTGTCGCCCGACGATCCTGATGTCGCTGGCGGTGTGGATTGGCGTGGGCTATTTCTATCTTCTGGCGAGTCCGGATCGGACGTGGGTGCTCTTTCCGATTTGGGGCGTCGGGGGAGCGGCCGCTGCGGGTTTCCTGTTCGGCACGTTCAACATGACCTTGAAACTGATCCCCGCGAAGGCTAAGACGGCCGCTATCAGCTTCAACCTGGCCGCGAGTTCGCTGGCCGCGGCGGTGGCTCCCATTCTTGGCGGCTTTCTTTTCGACTGGGTGGAGACGAACTTCGGCGATCTGCTGACGGCGTTTCACGCGCTTTCGGTGGCTCACACCACACTAGTGCTGGCGACCGGATTCATTCTCCTTGGAGTGGCTGAACCGAAGGCCGCAACCCTCACGCAAGTGATCGGCGCCATGCGCCCTATGCGTCACATCGGAGCTGCCCTCGGCCTGTCTTTTCTCGGCAACTACAGTTTTTTCCGAAAGCCAGGCCGAAAGAAGTCGTCTAGTAATGAGCCTCAAGGCATCGATTGACACGCTGGCCGGCCTGGGGCATTGAAACGTCTAGTAGATCCAATGACCGTATGAGAATTCTGATTACCGGAGGAGCCGGCTTTCTGGGAAGCCACTTGTGCGAACGCCTTTTGAACGAAGGGCACGAGGTCATTTGCCTCGACAACCTGTTTACCGGGCGAAAGAGCAACATAGCCCATCTGCTGAGCAACCCGTACTTCGAATTCGTGCGGCACGACGTGATCGACCCCTTCAAGTTCGAGGTCGATCAGATCTACAACCTCGCCTGTCCCGCTTCGCCGCCGCACTACCAGTACAACGCGATCAAGACGATCAAGACCTCCGTCATGGGCGCCATCAACTGCCTCGGACTCGCCAAGCGGCTCAACGCTCGCGTCTTCCAGGCCTCCACTTCGGAGGTCTACGGCGATCCGCTTGTGCACCCCCAGGCCGAGGACTACTGGGGCCATGTCAACCCCATCGGCGTGCGTTCCTGCTATGACGAAGGCAAGCGCTGCGCCGAAACGCTGTTTTTCGACTATCATCGCCAAAACGGGGTCGATATCCGCATCGTTCGCATCTTCAACACCTATGGCCCTCGCATGTTGGCGGACGACGGCCGTGTGGTTTCCAACTTCATCGTGCAGGCCTTGCGTGGAGAGGACATCACCATCTACGGCGATGGCACGCAGACGCGTTCTTTCTGTTATTACAGCGACCTCATCGAAGGCTTCGTTCGCCTGATGAATCAGGACGAGCTCACTGGTCCGGTAAACATTGGCAATCCTGGCGAGTTCACCATGCTCGAGCTCGCCGAAGAGGTTCTCAAGCTCGTAGGCGGCGCTTCGAAGGTCGTCCACCTCCCGCTTCCCTCCGACGATCCCAAGCAACGCCGCCCGGACATCTCCGTAGCCCGCGAAAAACTTGACTGGGAGCCCAAGGTTCCGCTGCAGGAAGGCCTGAAGGAGACCATAGCCTACTTCAAGGTGCAGCTAGGGCTCTAGAGGCCGTTGCTGCAGTCAAGTAGCCGAACTCGCGAGAGTTTGGACGGTCGGCGGAAAACCAAATGGCTTCGCTTTCGTCCCGCGAGCGGGACTTGGTACTACCGAGTCCGGCTACCATGCGAAATGGCGTCCCTGCAATCCGCTCCCAGCTTTTCATTGCCAGGACGCAGCCTTTGCACTAGCCGGACTGTCTTTTATTTTACCCGAGCTCAAATGCTAACGTCCTTTTTCAAACGCTTTGCCGGCCGCTCCAATAAGAAGTGGCTCAAGTCCTGCGATCCTATCGTCGCCAAAATCAACGAGCTCGAAGCCTCCTATCAGTCGCTCAGCGATGAGGAGCTCAAGTCCCACACCGCTAAGTTCCGCGAGCGCTTCAAGGCCGGAGAGACCCTCGACGACCTTCTTCCCGAAGCCTTTGCCACGGTCAAGAACGCAGCTCGCCGCCTCATGGACACCACCGCTATGGTCTGTGGCCGCGAGCAGGCCTGGGATATGATCCACTACGACGTCCAGCTTGTTGGCGGCATGGCCTTGCACCAGGGCAAGATCGCCGAAATGGCTACCGGGGAAGGCAAGACCCTCGTCTCCACGCTGCCGCTTTACCTGAATGCCATGGCTTCGCGCAACGTGCAGCTCGTCACCGTAAACGAGTATCTCGCCCAGCGCGACTCCGAGTGGATGGGACACCTCTTCACCTATCTCGGTCTCACCGTTGGCTGCATAAAGAACCAGATGCCTCCTCCCGACAAGCGTGCCATGTACGGCAAGGACATCACCTACGGCACCGCTTCCGAATTCGGCTTCGATTACCTGCGCGACAACGGCATGGCCCACAGCAAGGAGGAGCAGGTCCAGCGCGACCACTTCTTCGTCATTATCGACGAAGTCGACTCCATCCTCGTCGACGAGGCCCGCACTCCGCTAATCATCTCCGGCCCCGCCCAAATTCAGCGCGAACAGCCCTACACCAAGATGAAGCCCGGCATCGAGCGCCTCGTCAACAAGCAGTCCAAGCTCTGCAACCAGCTCATCGCCGAGGTGAAGCAGGAGCTCGAAAGCGAGGAGGCCGACCCCTGGGAAACCGGCCTCAAGATGCTCCAAGTCAAGCTCGGCGCTCCCAAGAACAAGCAGCTTCTCCGCATCATCGAAAACGGCGAGCACCGCAAGCTCCTCGACAAGACCGACCTCGAGATGCACAGCGACATGAATAAGGTGAAGCTCTACAATCTCAAGGAAGAGCTCTTCTTCGTCATCGATGAAAAGCAGCGTCAGGCCGATCTTACGGAAAAGGGCCGCACCGAGCTCCGACCCGACGATCCCGACGCCTTTATGCTGCCCGATCTCGCTACCCGCTTCAGCGAGCTCGACAAGGACACCTCTCTCTCCTCGGAGGATAAGGACGCCATCAAGCTCAAGGAGCAGGAGAAGCTCGAGGCGGTTGGCGAAGACATCCACGCCATCAGCCAGCTTCTCCGGGCCTACGCCCTCTACGAGAAGGACGTCGAATACGTCGTCCAGGACGGCAAGGTCGTCATCGTGGACGAAAACACCGGCCGTATCATGCCCGGTCGTCGTTGGGGAGACGGGCTCCATCAAGCTGTCGAGGCCCGCGAAGGCGTTACTATCGAGCGCGAGACCCGCACCTATGCCACCGTCACCGTGCAGAACTACTTCCGCATGTACGAGAAGCTCGCCGGCATGACGGGCACCGCCGAAACCGAAGCGACCGAATTCCACGACATCTACAAGCTCGGCGTAGCGGTCATCCCCACCAACAAGCCCTGTATCCGCGTCGACGAAAACGACGTCATCTTCAAGTCCCGCCGCGAGAAGTACAACGCGGTCGTCGACGAAGTCGAAGCCGCCCACAAGATCGGTCAGCCTGTGCTGGTCGGCACCGTCTCGGTCGAAGCCTCCGAGCTCGTCGGCCGCATGCTCAAGCGGAAGAACATCGTCCACAATGTCCTCAATGCCAAGTTCCACCAGCAGGAGGCCGAGATCGTTTCCCGCGCTGGACTCAAGGGCGCTGTCACGATCGCGACCAATATGGCCGGCCGCGGCACGGACATCAAGCTAGGCGAAGGCGTCAAGGAGCTCGGCGGCCTGCTCGTCGTCGGCACCGAGCGTCACGAGTCTCGCCGTATCGATCGCCAGCTTCGCGGCCGTTGCTCCCGCCAAGGCGATCCCGGTCGTTCCAAGTTCTTCATCTCGCTCGAGGACGATCTCATGCGCCTTTTCGCCAACTCCGGCTTCATGGCCAAGATTCTACACGGCTCCATGGAAGAAGGCGAACCCCTGGAGCATTCTCTGCTGAACCGCTCCATCGAGACTGCCCAGAAGAAGGTCGAGCAAAGCAACTACTCCGTGCGCAAGCGCTTGCTCCAGTACGACGACGTGCTCAACAAGCAGCGCGAGATCATTTACGGCTTGCGCAACGAAGCGCTGCACGGCGAACAGCCCTTCGAAACCATTTTCGATCTAATGGAAGAGGAGATCGGCGATCGTCTCGAAGACGCGGGTCCCGAACTCGGCGGCTTCGTCACCTGGGCCAACGCCCAGTTTCCCATTGGGCTCAAGGAGGAAGAACTCGAGGGCAAGGACTTCGAAGACCAGCTCAAGACCGTGCAGGACAAGATCCGCGAAGCCTACCGCATTAAGAAGACCGCCGAAAACGAGGCGGCTCTCGCCCACCTCGAACGCTTCACTCTGCTCAGCGCCATCGATGGCCGCTGGCAGGAGCACCTCACCGAGATGGAAGATCTGCGCCGCAATGTCGGCCTGCGCAGCTACGGCCAAAAGGACCCGCTCAACGAGTACAAGAACGAGGCCTTCACCTATTTCGAGGAAATGATGGGCTCGGTCCGTTCCCAGGTCTGTTCCCGTCTCTTCCGCACCGCGACCAACTCCGTGGCTATCGAAAACGTCAAGATGATGCTTGCCCGACAGGCCGTCGCCCAGCGTGGGGGACCCGTCGCGACTGCGAGCCCGGCTGCCGGTCCATCGGGAGGGCCAGGCGGTCCGGCGAAGAAGCCTGTCGAGCTGCCCAAGGTCACCATCAAGCGCAACCTTCCCAAAGTCGGCCGCAACGAGCCCTGCCCCTGCGGCAGCGGAAAGAAGTTCAAGCAGTGCTGCGGGCGTTAGGGACGGCGTAGGCGTCCTGCCTCTTGAGCCCATCACCCCAGGCGAATTTGGAGAAAGTCATCCAGCTCTTCTCGATTCGACCTCAAGGGCGGCGTGTGGGTGAAGCGTTTTTGGCAAAACGCCTCAATAGACCTGAACTCCTGTCGAACTACTAGGTCCATATGCCATAAATGTCTCGACCCGGCTTGCCGTAGGATTTAACAAATCGAAGAAATTTAGTCATTTCCTAGTCTCAACACGTATCCTCGGCTAGCCGCATCCAAAGCGAGATTTTCGACGTAAGCACTTCCAACCTTCTAATTCACTGACCTGTCTTTTGGAAAATGATTCTCGTTAAACCACTTAAAACTACCTCGGCACTCTTGGCCGTCCTGGGCCTCTCGGCGCTCAACTCGTTATCGGCCCAGTCCGTCACTTCTCGAATCGTCGGCGCCATGGCCCTTACGGTTCCGGCCTCTTCGGACATTTACGTGACCCCAACTTTTGCGACCTCCGCCGTCTTTCGAGGCGAAGCGACTGCAGCAGCGGCAGGTTCAGTCACCTTCACCGGTTCCAGCCTTGGTGACTACAGCGAAGGACATAGCATCATAATCGAAAGCGGCACGCTCGAAGGCCGCGTGTTCGCCATAACTGCCAATACGGCCACCGTACTGACGCTTGCCGACCCTGATAGCGAGCTCGCGGCGGCGAACGGAGAGCGAGTGGCAATCGTTCCGGATCTGACCCTGGGAACGCTTTTCCCGGAGGGTCTCGGCGGAGTGGAGGAAGCCAGCATCGGAAATCCGGACGTCATCCTTTTCCCCAACGATAATTCGCAGGGTGTTGAAGGATTTTTCCCGAAGGCGTTTTACTACTACGGAATCTTCGAAGACGTAGCCGCCTGGAGAAAAGTGGGCCAGCCGCTGGGCACCAGCTTCGACGACGAGCCTCTGCCTCTCGGCCAAGGTATTGTCGTCCGCAACAATTCTGCGGAAGACGTCCGCTTCTACGTTTTCGGCGAGGTGCTCACTTCCAAGTTCCAGATTCCCGTGGTCTCGAAGAAGGACAAGACCAACGACAATCTTCTCGGCGTACCGCGTCCGCTGCCGATTCCTCTAGGTGAACTTGGTTTGACTGGCGCAGGCGGGGTTTTTGATGCGACGACAGACTCTGCTAGCCCGACGGACACTCTACTCGTTTATCTCAATGATGGCACGGGCAAGAATGTAGCTCCGGACGCGACTTATTTCTTTTTCAACAATGCCTGGAGGCTAGTTGGCGACGGTGATCTGGCCTCCCGAGACAACGTCGAAATACCCGCCACTGCTGCCCTCGTCCTCCGCAAGGCTGCCTCGACAGTCGATAGCGTTGTCTACTGGACGAACGATTGGACGTTGCCCAGCGAGAGCTAATTTTAACCAGGAGATTCAATAGCATGCTAGACCTCAAAAAAGCAGGATTTCTAACCGCCGCCCTCGCCCTGACAGGATCGGCGGCTGCCAGTATTTCATTCAACGTCGCCGCCGGCCAGCTACGCGACGCGAGCGGAACGGCTCTGACCAGCGGCTTGATTATCTTGGTGATCGATACCGACGACAACGGCTTCGAGATACCTAGCGAGACGGATTTCGCCCCAGGCGCTGGAGACTTGGAGGTCTATCGCTGGAATTTCTCCGAAGGCGGCAACGTGCCCGGCGAGTTTCTAGCTTTTGCCTCGATTGCAGAGTATAACGCGGCTTGGTCCGAAGACGATTCCTTGGCGCTTTTCTGGTACCCGACTCTAGACAAGACTGCCGCTGCCCCAGGTGACGGAGCCAACTTCGGCGTATTCGCCGACCCCCAAATGGCCGCCTCTGGCGACATGTGGTTCATGCCCGCCGACGGCACCCACGGCCACAGCCTCCAGTTCTTCGCCGAAGGCTCCGCCCTTGTAGGCAATCAATCAGCCGTATTTGCCTCTCAATACGTAGCTTCGGCGGATTTGGAAGAAGGTCTGACCCTCGAGGATTTGGCAGATGTGATGCCAGTTCCGGAGAAAACCAGTCCGACAGAAAACACAATTGCCTGGACAGTTTCTTCAGGTGCTCAGGCCTATTCGGTCCAGCGTAGAGTGGTTGGTGGAGATTGGAGAATCATAGCTCTTGTCGGTTCCAGCGTCGACTCCTACGTCGATGATGGGCTGACACCTGGTTTAACCTATGAGTATCGAGTGGTCGCGGAGAATGGCTTGAGTGCGCTTGCATCCGCATCAGCGGAGCAGCTTTTCTCTGAAAGATCGATTTTTACGGGAATCGCCGCGAGAGGTTTTGTGGACAACTCGGCGCCATACACCTTGCTCAACGGAGGCATCATTCTGAAAGGAAATGATAGCACTAAGAAGATCATTGCTAGTGGTCTAGGTCCTCACAACGCCATCAAGTTCAGCCAGGTGGGGCAGTGGCTCGAAGATCCTTTCATCACTCTTAACCTTTTGGGATCTCCGGTAATTGCGACGAGTGACGATTGGATCGCTGATTTCGACAATCCCGGCAGCCCAGATCCAGATCTGCAAGCAATGAAAGACACGATGGCGAACAAGACGAATGTTTCGTCTTTGGATGAGTCCCCAGCGGTGGCGAAAGATGGCGTCATTTTGGAAGATCTCAGCGTTTCTACAGGCTCTACGAATGTGAACAACATATTCAAGGTCAGATCAGTAGGAGCGGACGCGGGTTTTGCAGCTATTGAAGTCTATGATGCTGAGTACGATGTTGCTCAAGGAGGCCCCGGAATTAGTGATAATCGAATTTTCAGTATTTCAAGCCGTAGCTGGTACCCGGGTAACACTAGCGTTTCAAATGCAAGTGTCACAATCGAAGGTGACGTACCAAAAGAGGTATTGGCGATTGCTCAAGGACCTTCGATCAACGCTGCGGATGGCGGCAGCGCTGCTGTTCTTGAAGACCCAATCCTTCGCTTGCAAAGCGGTGGTCTGATCACTCAAAACGATGATTGGGATCAACAAACTGCGGCCGTCGACATAGCTAAGGGGCTTATCAAAGTCGAAACTGATCTAGATAGGATTCGATCTGCTTTGTTTGATAACAATCTCGATCCCGCTGACTTTTCGAAAGACAGCGTTCTTCTCGTAACTCTTGCTCCTGGAAGCTATATTTTCAGAGTTGTTGCGAAAGATGGTACGAAGCAGGATGGCTCCGTTTTGATAGCCCTTAGCGAGTTCGAAATGGAATAATAGTCGATCTTAGCTTTATTTTCTGAGCTTCCGCAGAAATGCGGAAGCCTTTCTTTTTTATGGCTCAGAAGCTTTCGAATGGATCATTTTCAAACGTGAAGACTTGGCTTACCTTTGTTGGTTATGGCAGGTCAGGTCACAGTTTTATCGGCTCAATACTGGATGCTCATCCGAATGTGTGCGTCGCTCATGAGGCTGATGCCATGCGGCGAAGCGAATCCGAATTTCAGGACAGAGATGAGCTTTTCCGGGCGATGTATCAGCACAATCAGGAAATAGTCTCTAAAGGTCGCCTTACGAATAACCGCTGGGGCGATCCCTATAAACAAGCTTTGAAAGGTCAGGTCAAAAACGACCCTAAAGCACTAAGGGTTTTGGGGAACAAGAATGGAAGTATTGAAACTGGTGCCGACAAAGAACTGTTTGATCGCCGATTGCAACGCTTCGAGTCGTTCCTGGGGAACGAAGTCTGCGTTAAACTCGTTGCCGTTCTGCGCAATCCTTTCGATGCCGGCTTAATGGATGAGAAGGTTTTTGAGACCGTGCAGCGCATAAAGGATTCTTATGTCGAAAGGATTTTTGTTATGAAACACGAGGAATTCATTGCGAATCCTCGAAACTTGACCTCCGCTTTGCTTCGATTTTTGGATGTTCCCGTTCTAGAGTCCCACCTGTCTGTCGTGGCTGAAAGTACTTTTAAGACAGTGCATCGAGCTAGATTTAAGATAGAATATACCGAAGATCAGTTGAAGAAGATACAGCGTTGTATAAATTCATGCCCCGTTTTCTCTGGTTACACCTACGAGAGTTAGTTTTCCATGCTCGATATTTCATCGGTATTCACAACTAATGGATCTTTATTGGACTGTTTGAAACTTGGTTCGACTGATCCGCAATTTTAACTGATACTGTATCACCCGGACGTGGTTGGGTTTCGATATCAAACTTGAATTCGAATCCACATAGTGCAGAAGAATGAACTCCACTCTTAAGCACGTCGTCTCGAGGCAGATTCGCTTCAGAGGTTCCGACAGTCCTGCCATTTATGTCTATTAGTATTTGAACAGGTTGTGAAGATCCTCTTTTTGCGGCCCATCCCGAGATTCCATTGATGCTTGCTGAGTCTAGGTAGCCGAACAGCAGAGCATTCGAGTAATCTTCAAGATACTTCCGTTTACAGGTGCTGATCGAATCGATGGCTTTAGACCTGGAACGAGGAGCTTCATTTCTTTTAAGAGCCAATAGCTCTAGTTTTTTTATAAGCTCAAGCTTGTCTTCTTTTTCTTTTTCAAAAGAGCAAATAAATCCGTGCAAATTACTTCTTTTGATGAAACTTAATATTCTTTGATAATCGCGCAGATTTTGGTCAATCTTCTTTATCAGAGGTTCTGCATCGGATACGCTCCTTGTCGCGATTGCGGCTAGATCGCGAAACAAAAAAATATAAACGGGATTTCGTAGACTCTCGTGGAGAAAGTCAAGATGCTCTTTCGTGGATGGCCTTTTAAAGGCCCATACGTCATACCGGTTGTTGTATTCCGAGATGATTCTTCTTGCCTCCTCGAACTTATGGGACTCTATAGCGTAGCTAAGTCGCGAGTCTTCGAACTGGGGCTCTTTTGCACGATCGCCAAGAAAAACCCCTATTGCGTTTAACGATGCTGAGTACATGGATGTGCCGCTGCGTCCGCAACCAACTATGACTATCGTCCGTTTTGAGGATGTAGTTGGGGTGCCTAATTCAATCCAATTCTGGTATTCTCTGCTAGATTGCATTGATGAGGATTGTGTTGTGCCGTTCAAACTACTTGCGGGAAGCGTGCTTTTTTCGCGAGTATCGAAACTGTTGCCGCCATTTCCCTTCGTGCGTCTTCCGGTAGTTTTTTTGAATAGCTCTTTTGGGATAATAGTTCGGGCGATTGTAGTAGCTCTGAGATTGGTGTATTCAGAAATTCTTCTCGTTCCGGTTCTGGAAGGCTATTTGCGTATTTCGAGATAAACCAATGAAGTGACCATATTGGAGTTCCGTATCGTGGAACTTTATCTCTCCTGATATGGATATTTTCTGAGAAGAGATTGGCCAGTCCTTGATGCGTCATGTTGTAGTAGTGAGAGGGATAGCCATGATAAGGTTGCATGAATGCGGTATCTAGCCATAAGGTTCCATCAGGTTTAAGCACTCGCTCGATCTCGTTAGCAACTTTAAATGGGTTCCGCACGTGCTCAAGAACTGATAGAGAAATCACGACGGAGAAAGACTCGTCTTTGAATGGCAATTCCTCTGCTGATCCAACGACGTCGACACCTGCGTAAGGTTGTATTTCGAAGTTTACGATGTGCGGAAATTCTCTTTCGCGTTCTCCTGATCCGCAGTCCAGAACCCATTCGTTGGAATGCTCTTTAATTATCTCTACAAGTTCTGGTGGGTAGTTGTGGCCCGACGTGCGTTTTTTTGTTCTTTCGTCGGAAGGGTCTGAAGTCGATTCGGTGAAACAATCGATATGAGAGCTGTAAAAACGGGCTTCTTCGGGGTTGTTCAAGAGATCTCCAATCTTTTCTAGTCTAGATTCTTGATCATTCATTGTAGGCTGTTTTCTGAAAGAATGCATTTAAAGTATTGAGTATTTTCCTTTTGTTCTGGTATTAGACTGGTTGGATCGAATCAATTCTTCTAGTATGGTTAGCATTATCAGATTGATCTCTTTTGCGAGAAGCAGAATCTGATGATGCATGACAGTTCTTCGGATTTTATTAAAATTGAAGCGGGATGATCGTAGTAGCCTTCGAATCAGTTTTATTGCTGATTTTTACAGTATAGGTTCCTGATGGAACTGATGTTTTGATCGCAGGTGTCTTTCGGGTTGGGAGTGGTTGGTGACTGTCTATGAAACTTCTAAGAATTTGCCAATTGTAAGGGGCCTCGATCCAGTTGGAGTTTTGAGCTATGCTGGTTCCGTCCTTTGCCTTAAGCGCCAATATGGAGTTCTCGCTTTCTCCATTGTCATAGATTAAGAGTGAGTTGTGGATATTGCCTGTGATTTCAAAATCTATATGCAAAGAATTTGTGCTTATCTTTGAGAAAATCGAATCCAGGTTGCTTACGATAATAAAGTTTATCCTTTTCGGATCCTTAGTATCTAAAAAATATTTGCCTTCTGGTAATTTAAAGGTTCTTTCGATGGAGTTCCATGCGGCGATAGTGCCGTGCTTGCTTTTCAGTTTTAGAGTCGTGTCTAGGCTTGCTTCGTGTTTAACAGAAACGACGGAGGTTTGCGCAACGCTGAACTCCAGGATGCCTTCGTTTTTTTCGGATTGAGCTATATCCCTTAGAAGGAGACTTTTTAGTCCTGTCTGACTTTGACCTTGATGTCGATTGTTCGCTTTTTCTTTCCACTTTATGGGGGCGTCAGCTGTTTCTAAAAACGCATTATTTCTCTCTATGGTTCGAGGTGGCAACTTGAATTCTCCGCTCCAAGGTGCTGGATCTTTTGGCGAGCATCTGAAATTCGGAAATTTGTTTTTCGCATTTCCGAGGGTATTGTTTTCGAATAGAATGTCCCCGTAAGGCGAGCAGCCACCCCAATCCGAGTTATATCGGCTTGCCCCTTCGTAGTACTTGTCAAGTTCCTTTAAGTTATTGAAAGTAGTGTTTTCCGTTATTCTAATCCATCGACTTCCTCCATCTGTATAAATAATATTTCCCAATCCCCCTTGGTTGTGGATAATGTTTTTAGTGATTCTCAATCCGTGATCTAAGCCCATTTTCTCGCTACTCTGCGCCCCTAGAGTGTAGATTCCGCCTCCATCATACATTTCGTAAAGATAATGGTGCACGTAGTTTTCTTCTATTGAATGGCCGTGAACGTCCAGTTCAACATCGTCGAATTCGTTCCATCCCCATCCTACAGATATTCCTGTATATGGTGCATGGCATATCTCGTTCCTTCTGATTATAACATTATTTGCAAAGCCGACGAATATTCCTACACCCCCTGAGTAAACAGAAGCTGGGTTGTGAACCCAGCAATTCGTTACTTTCACCTCACTAACCTGCTGATCCGCTGAAAACGCGTCGGCATCTCTGGTTGATCCAATGACGACTGCATTGCCTGCTATGTCTAGGAATCTGCAGGTGTCGATCTCGACCTTGGAGGATTGTTCAAATACCCCAATCCCTATTCCGCCCATATTTCTAAATTCGCAGTTCTTGAAGGAGATGTTATATGAATTGTAGATACCTAGTGATTCCGTAGGTCTTCCAGTTGTTCCGTATTGTTCAAAGTTTGCCTGTCCTTCATTGAAACCGCTTGTTTTAATTGGTAATCTCCATGTGGTGTGGGCGAAGACCAGGCCCTCTAGTCGAATTCCGGACGATTTCCGGACCTGCAGAATCGTTTGCAGTTTTCCTAGTCGTATTTCATTCTCTAATATATTTCCGTTAGAAGGAGGGATGAGCCTAAGAGTGTCTCCATCGCTGTGCCATTCTCCTGGACTGTTCATTAGTTCGATGGCACCTTCGATATGCGTCCTCTTTGGCATGGCCGCGTTTAACCGGCTTGCGTTCTCGTTGCCCCACGGGGTATTAATGATGGTCCAGGCTGGTTCTGCGAACTCGATTTTATTTCGATCTATGAGTTTGACGCCGCATCGCTTTTCCCACCATGCGCACCTGAAGACGAACTCGATGTCGCTTGGTTCCTGCCACGAGTGTATAGGTGGCAAAATTCCGGTATGGTCCTTAATTTGGAAGTTGGAGTCGATTTTTACAGAACTATTGGGCTGGTCTCTGTTCTCTTTGACTAAATTTGGTATAGCGGAAAAATTTGTATGAGAGCTGGAGTAGGAAATTGATCTGGCGCGTATCGCCCGCTCTTTTCCTATGTATAGGTCTCTGGAGTCCTTGAGGTTCTCATTGTGCGAAATATCCCATGAGAGGACCCTTGTCATATCTTTTTTGTGAGGCAGGCGATATCCTCCACTGACGACAGCTTTGCCGGGATTCTTAGCTCGGATCGTAATAGGACTTTCGTCCTTTCTTTGAATTTCGAGATTCAGTGTTGCCAAGGGTTCGTATGTGCCATCGTATAGGATGATCTCATGGATCGCCTCGACCTTCGCTACGGCGAAGGCTGTTTCTAGTGTGTAAGGTTGTGATTCAGTCCCTTTCCCATTTATTTGAGCGAGGGGGGCCACGTAAACCGTTTTCGCCAGAGCAGCGTTCGCGAAGCACAAAAATGCCAGAGAGGCTAGTTTTGGTGCTATTTTAGAGACTAGTTCGTTGGTTTTCAAGGTCTTGCAGTCTGAGAAGGAGCGGTTTGAGGAGTCAATGTTACAATTGTGTTTCAATGGAAGAGAATTCTGAGTCTTTGGTCTTTTCGCGAAAGAGATCCTCCTAAAACATGGCCTTTTAGATTTCTTATCTCGGACTGCCTTCAACCGGTATTCATTGGACCGCTTGAAGTTTCGAAGGCTCTGAAAAATCTCGGGAATCTACGTGCTTGCCACGATTTGCGCCGAAAGCGTTACAACGAGTTTTCGTTTGTTACGCGGAAGTGACAAATTGGTTACGGCCCGCTTTTCAAGTTGAGGTTTGACAGGTGCTTGGGACTCATTGTCGACCTTTCAACCGTAATCACTATGTTATTTATCAATCTAATCCGAAAATTCTTTTTCAGACCGATCTGGCTTGTTGCTGTTCTCGTCGCTTTTGCCGCTTTTCCAATGCATTTGAGTGCTGCTGGTACCATAGCAGGAACAATAGTCGATGCTGACTATGGTGGAGTGGTCTCAGGGGCAACTATTTTGAATTCGACCTCTGGGCAGGAGGTTCGATCCAACATGAACGGAAGATTCTTCATGTCTGATGTGCCTGAAGGAGAATGCGTTTTAATTGTCTCGGCGGATTTCTACAGATCTTCTCGTGTTGAAGAGGTGATGGTAAGTTCTAATGAAGTAACTCAAATTGATATTCCTCTTTATGAGGATAATTCAGATGTAGTGGAACTTGATTCGTTTACTGTAACGGCGCAGGTCTTACAGGGTTCTAGTATGGCTCTGCTTTCTCAGAGAAGAAAGTCCTCTTCAATTAGCGATGCGATCGGATCAGAGGATTTTGGGAGGCTTGGTGTAGGGGATGCGGCTGACGCGCTGTCGAAAACGACAGGAACTTCCATAGTAGATGGGAAGTATGTCGTTATTCGTGGTCTTTCCGATCGCTACAATAATACCACTCTTAATGGCTCTACTGTTCCCAGCGCCGATCCCGACAAGCGAGCGGTACAGCTTGATCAGTTTCCTTCGGGGATAATAGAATCTATTGTTACGACCAAATCTTTCACTCCCGATAAAAGTGGAAGCTTTACTGGAGGGTCTGTTAATGTGGTCACTAAATCAGTTCCTGACGCGGGGTTCATGACAGTCAGTCTTGGTTTTGGCTTTAACGAAAAAACTTCTTTTAGCGACTATCTTTCCAGTTCTGGAGGAGGAAAGGATTGGCTAGCCAGCGACGACGGTACCAGAGCAATTCCGGACTTGGTCGTCGAGGCGGAGAGTATACCTACTTCTCCTTCTGGTCAGACACAAGAAGGACTTGAGTTTATGGATGCCATAGTGCGTTCGTTTTCCCCGGAAATGGTGCCTCAGGTTTTCGAGGCGCCTTTGAACCAATCCGTGTCCCTGGCTTTCGGCGAGAGATATTTTATTGGAAATGATGCGGATGGATTGGTTTTGGGAATCATTGGCAGTCTTAATTACAAGCGAGATTATTCCGCTTACGACGACGGCCTTGTTGGTCGGTATGAGATAGTTGGCCGTGATCTTTCCCTTGGCGCGTCTCAGCTCTTCGACGAAACTAGGGGAGTGGATTCCGCTCAATGGGGATCGGTTCTCAACGCTGCGTTGGTCTTGAACGAGAACAATGAAATCGGCTTGAAAACGATGTACAATCAATCGGGTGAAGATGAGGCGATTCTTCGGGTGGGAGAATTTCCCGAAGCTGTCGCTCAGGACATTTTCACGGTAAGAAATTTGCACTACACAGAAAGAGCTCTGTCTTCCTATCAGCTATATGGAGAACATCAGTTCGAAAGTCTAAATGGGACGAGATTGAGCTGGGAGATTGCTACGTCGAAAAGCACGCAAGAGGAGCCAGACTATCGATTCTTTTACGACTCTACACCTGTTTCTTCGAATGGCAGACCCTCTTACACGGGAAATTTTCCACCTCCACGTCGTTATTGGCGTGATCTTGAAGAGACGACTGACGACTACAGCTTTGATGTCGTTGTTCCCCTCGGCGAGAAGGCGAGCGAATTGAAATTCGGATTTAGATCAATTGAAACTCAGCGTGAATTTTCAGAGCGGTCTTTTATCTACCGCGATTTTTCGGGCGAACCGTATGATGGAAATGCTGAAGCATTTTTGGATTCTGGCAGAATCGGCCTTTCGGAGGATGGCGTCATCCAGCGTTACATTCGGGAGTTCGTTGGTTTCGTACCAGAGTATAGTGGTTTGATGGAAGTCGATGCTTTTTATCTCATGGCGGATCTTAAGCCTGCTGAGAAATTGAGATTCGTTCTGGGAGCTAGGTTTGAAGACGCTATTGTCAAGGTTCAGAGTTTTCAGTCCGATGGTTCTCCATTCGAAAACGACGGGGATTTGGATAATGCCGATTGGTTGCCAGCCTTCCAGGTGGTTCGGGAAATCGGAGAGAACCAGAATATAAGGCTTGCGTATTCAAAGACGCTTGCCCGCCCGAATTTCAGAGAATTGTCGCCTTTTGGCTCTTTTGATAATGTAGGCGGGGAAGTATTCATTGGAAATCCTGATCTGCGTAGAACAAAAATCGAAAATATCGACATTCGTTATGAATGGTTTCTTGGGGATTCGGATTTGGTTGCAGTGAGCGTTTTCCAGAAGAATCTCGAAGATCCTATTGAGCTTACTTACACGGAAGGTCAGCTCACTTACGCGAATGTGCCGTCTGGAGAAGTCTACGGACTGGAGCTTGAGGCCAGGAAACAGTTGCCGTTTTTAAGTGGCGAGCGTCACGAAGTATCACTTGGAGGTAATCTTTCGTTGGTCGAGTCTGAAGTTGCGCGTTCCGAAAACGAACTATCCGACAAGCAAAGAAGGAATCCCGATGTGTCGACTGTTCGGGAAATGCAGGGGCAGTCTGCCGTTGTTGGCAACTTTGACGTTCTTTTCAGTCACTACGACCTCGGAAGTTCTTTCAGTCTGGTCTACAACCACACTGGAGATCGACTCTATTCGGTTTCGGATTCCGCTTTGCCGGATATCTACGAGGAGCCGTCTGACAGTCTGGATTTCGTGTATAGTCAGAAACTGAAAAACGGTTTCTCTATGAAATTGGCTTTGAAGAATCTTCTCGATTCGGAAAAGACGCGTGTCTGGAGGGATTTTTCCGAAGATCTTATCTATTCTCAGTCTTCAAGTGGAAGATCCGTATCTATAAGTTTTTCAAAGCGCTTCGAATAGTGTAGCTTATTTCCTTATAATGCCTAGAAATAATATCATGAAATATATATCAACATTCGTAACATCGATCGCTGCATGCGCTTCGGTATATGCGGCTGACATTCGTGTAGACGCGAATATAAGCGAAGATACTGTGTGGACAAGCGAAAACACTTATATCCTAGACGCACAGGTTTATGTCATAGATGGAGCGTCTCTAACGATCGAACCTGGTACGGTGGTAAAGGGCGCGGCTCTGACTTCTGGGGCTTCGGCGCTGATCATCACCCGAGGAAGCAAAATTTACGCTCTCGGCACTCCTACTGATCCTATCATTTTCACTGCTGAGGCTGATCCTCTCGACGGTTCCTACGGCATAAACCAAACCAATCTTTGGGGTGGCGTTATCATTTTGGGCGATGCTCCTTTGAATTCCGAAAGTCGCGGTACTGAAGGAGATTTTACGGCTAACCCTCAGGTTCCTTTTACGGACAACATTGAAGGACTGGACAATAGCACGTCGAACACCTTCACTGAGTTTGGCGGTCTTAATTCCGAGGACAGTTCAGGCATTTTTCGCTATGTTTCTATTCGCCATGGCGGATCGCTTTTGAGCACCAATAACGAAATCAATGGACTGACGATGGCTGGTGTCGGCAGTGGCACGATAATCGAGTTTGTCGAAGTTTTCGCTAACAAGGATGACTCTTTCGAGTGGTTCGGTGGAACTGTAGATGCTCGGTTTCTTGTCGCAGCGTTCGGTAACGATGATGCTTTTGACTACGACCAAGGTTGGACGGGAAGAGGACAGTTTTGGTTCTCCATTGGGACTCAGATTACAGGGGAAGAGCAGGATCATGCCGGAGAACACGATGGAACGGTTGATTTTACTCAGACAGGCCTTTCCAGGGGTATGGGTACGATTTTCAACGCGACGTACATCGGACCAGGCTCGTCTTCTGGAACTGGTGAAGGCGCTTTCGAAATCAACGACGATGCTGGCGTACGATACTATAACAGCATCTTCACGCAGTGGGGTGGTCCAGCTGTTGATGTTGTTGACCCCGATGGTCGCTTTGGCCTTACCGAACTTGAGGATAACGTTACCAGAATCGATTTCAGAAACAATATTTGGTTTGATAACGGCGATGGTTCGGTTTCCGATCTCGCGACCGCGGCAGATGTCGTGACCTTTTTGACTGAAGCTGTTAAGAGTAATACGATTGAAGATCCGATGCTTCGCGGAGTCAGCCGGACTGACGATGGCGGACTGGATCCTCGTCCCGCAGCAGCTAGCCCTGCGTTTTCTAACGTTCTGCAGGAGGTCCCCAATGATGGTTGGTACATCGATGCCGAGTTCCAAGGCGCTTTTGGCAGCAACAACTGGATGCTGGGTTGGACGAAATTGGCTACCGATGGATATCTTGCTGAGTCTTCGCCAGTGGTGGCGACAGCACCTGTGGCGATATCAACGGTCACCCGTGTTCCCGAAGGGGCAGGACAGTTTTCCAATTTCGGTATCGATATTGCGGGAGACCTTCCCCGCATGTTTATCATTCGTGGCCTTGCCAAGAAGTTGATAGATTCCGGCTTCCTCGAAGCTGATGTGATCGCGAAGCCTCAGATCACTGTTCGCAATTTTCAGACGAAAGAGGACATAGCTGTAGAAACACAGTGGCTTGATCGTGAAGATCCTATAGAGGCTCTGTCCTCGTATGTCGGTCTTGCTACTCTGAATTCAGACCCTGGAGCGACGCCAAATCCTCGTCCGACTCTCGATGATGAAGCGGCGGTTCTCCTTATCAGCCTCAATCCTGGAACCTATGTAATTAAATTCGAGGATGAAGACGAATTGGGAGGGGCTGGTCAGATCGAAATGTATCTGACCGATCTCTAATGCTATTCCCTTTTTAATTTCACGGCCGAAATGGCTTTGTGATTACGGGGCCAGCTCTCCATTTAGGAGAGCTGGTTTGTAGTTTCATTCAGGATTAAGCTATGGCCGCTTGGCTGACTCGATTTTCGCTATCAAGTTTTGCAGTCGCTTTATTTTTGATGTTGCTGAACTTGACTTCAGCTGCGGATCGACTGGATAGCTTGGATTTCAATGGCGTGATGGTGGTAGACGGTTCCGTTATGCTGAGTTTTTTCGATCCTGTGCTTGAGAGTAACTATTGGCTTTCGCAGAATGAAGGATTTCGAGGCTTGTCAGTACTGGACTATGCTAAAGACAAGCAGGTGGTGACATTGGCATTGGACGGGAAGGTTCGTGGTGTGCCTTTGAAGAGACCCACGATAACTCCTCTTAGAATTTCGGGTGACCTAGTAGAGGACGAACTTCAAGCGAAGGTAAGGGAAGAACTTGCGTTTGGAATGCTCGTGTCTCGGCAGATCCGACTTGAAAGGAAAAGGGAATCCGAGAAGAAAGAACGAGATAGACAGGCTAGGCAGATAAAAATGGATGGAGCTGCTAGGGCGTCTCAACAACGGTAGCTGAAATCTTCCTTCTCCTTGCTTAGGTTTGGGTTGTAGTAGGGGTCTCTGGCTATGATGGAGGCCCATTTCTTTTGCATGTAGTCGCTTTCCTTTTGGAACTGCGACTGTGCGATGGGGGATTGGCTGTCGCCTCTGGTTTCGGATTCCTTGTGGTAGAGAAGGGCGAAAGGGGTGACTAGGTTTCGGTAGCCGCGCTGGGCGGCGCGAAGGCAGAAATCGACGTCGTTGTAGGAGATGGGCAGGTTTACCTCGTCTAGACCTTCCAGCTCTTCCCAAAGTCGCTTTTCGAAGGCCATACAGGCTCCTGTGACGGCGGAGTAGCCGCTGACGAGCTGGGCTCGGTGTATATAGCCGTCGTCGTCGCGGTGCAGGAACTTGAAGGCGTGGGCGGCGACGCCGCCAATGCCCATAACAACGCCGCAGTGCTGCACGTGTTGGTGGGGGAAGAGAAGCTTGGCTCCGACGGCGCCGATGCCGGGGCGGATGGCGTGGCTGACAAGCTCGTCGAGCCATTGGGGGGCGATTACTTCGGTGTCATTGTTGAGGAGGCAGATGACTTGGGCGCCTGTGGTCCTAATGGCGTGGTTGTTTAGGGCGGAGTAGTTGAAGGGGCCGGGATCGCGGGTAACGCTTATGCGGCGGTTGTTGGAGAGGGCCTGGAGATATTGGATGGTTTCGGGGTCTTGGGAGGCGTTGTCGACGACCAGGATTTCGTAGTTTCGGTAGGCGGTCTTTTGCAGAACGCTTTCCACGCAGGGCTTGAGGAGATCGAGTCGGTCCTTGGTGGGTATGACGATAGACACTCGGGGCTGGGGGGTAGGAAGGGGGTAGCGGAGGCGCCAGTGCAGGCCGGCGACGCTTTCGATGGGGGCCTGGACTCCGATTCGGTCGAGGTGGGATTGGATGGCTTTCCGTTGGGCTTGGTAGGCGTAGTCTTTGGCGTCGAGATTGTCGGCTGTAGAGCTGGCTATGGAGCGCCAGTGGTAAAGGGCTTCTGGGATGTGGACGATTTCGCTTGGGGCACTGGTCTCGGCGATGCGCAGGGCGAGGTCCCAGTCTTGAGCGCCCTCGTAGCCTTGGCGGAATCCTTGGACGGATTCGAAGGCGTCTTTGCGGTAGGCTCCGAGGTGGCTTATCATATTGCAGCCGAGGAATAGGTCGTAGTTCCAATCGCTTTTGAAGTGGGGTCCGTGTCGGATCCCGTCTTCGTCGATCTTGTCCTCGTCGGAATATATTATTTTAGCCTGAGGGTTGGCGATGATGGTTTCGGCGAGCTTGGCGAGGGCGTGGGGAGGGAGTTCGTCGTCGTGATCGAGTAGAGCTATATAATCGCCGGTGGCTAGGGTGTAGGCGGCGTTTGTGGCGAGGGAGATGTGGCCGTTTTGGGGACGGAAGACGGCCTTTATGCGTGGGTCGCGTTTTGCATAGCGTTCTATAGTAGGCCGGATGTGTTTGGCTGAGGAGAAGTCGTCAGCGATGCAGAGTTCCCAATGGGGGTAGATTTGGCTGAGTACGGAGTCGATACAGCGGCGTAACCATTTTTCGGGTACGTTGTAGACGGGGAGGAGAATGGAGATCTTGGGTTGGCTTGGGAGGCTTTCAAGTCGAGCTTGGAAGTCGGTTGCGTATTGGGCGGCTTGGCGGTCGGTAGTCTTGAGGTAGCGAAAGTAGTCGCGATGGTGGACTGGGTGGTTGGGAGGGGGTTCGGTTTGGGGGGTGGTGGAGCTGCGACGTGGTAGGGCAAGTTTCAGTCGCTCGAAGAGGCTGGCTAGCGGGTAGCGCTTTGGGGAGCGGCTTTGAACCTGAGGGAATCCGGAACCGGAACGGTCGATGTGGAGGACGCGTTGGTAGAAGTCGAGGATCCGGGAGACATTGTTGTCGGGCGCGTAGGTTTTGGCGGCGTGAGCTTTAGCGGCTTGGCCTAGTTTCGCGGCGAGCTGCGGATCGGAGAAGACACGCTGGAGCTGGCTGGCTATTTCCTCGGGGGCGTTGCTATCGAGGGTGAGGCAGCTGTCTGGATCTATGGAGTCGGGCCCGGTATAGAATGCGGGGAGGATGCAGGGGCGTCCGCTGGCTAGGAACTGGGGAATTTTGCAGGGGAAACGGTCGCGATTGAAAGGGTTGTCGGTGCCTGGCTGTACGAGGGCGTCGGCGATGGAAAGGAGAGCCTGGATGTCATTTTCCTGAACGTATCCGAGATCCAAGGACACGTCTTGGATAGGAAAGTCGAAGCTGTTTTCGAAGACTTGGCAGCTGGGCCCGGTTTTGACTATGAGTGTGGGTTGGGCTTGGTCGTTGAGGATCTTGACGGCTTTGTAGAGGTTGCGGATGTCTTCGCGGTTGTTGCTGGTGATGCCGCCGGGGTAGACGACGATTCGGGGCTGTGTTGGGATGAGGTACGTGGCCTTGACCTCCGCTGGGTTTTGGGGGGCTGAGTTGGCTGCGGGCTGCAGTATTGGGCGGAGTTGGCTGCTTTGCTTTTCGATGGGGAGGAGCTTTGCCAGGCGGGGGTTGAGGAGGGTGATGCCGTCGGCGGTCGCTAGAAAATCCTTGTACTTGGTGGGATGCGACAGGCGGGTCTGCCATCTTATGGGAGCGTCGTTGGGGTGGGGGTGGCGGAGGCGTTCCAGGGGTGTTTGGTAGTAGCTTTCTAGGATGGCGTCTTCGTTGTCCTCGAGGTGGATGACGAGTTTGGCGGTCGGGTGGAGAGCGCGGTAGGCTTGGGTGGCCTGGCGGACGTTCTCGCGAGGGGTCCAAGCGTGAAGGACGTGAGCGGGCTGGGAGTTGGGAAAGAGGTCGGCTCTTTGAGGGAGATCTGCGTGGTGGACGACGGGTAGGGTGGGAGATGGCGAGGGGGAGAGTGTGCTGTCGTCGGGAATGGCGAGCGCGCAGTGGTGACCGCGCTTGCCGAGCTCTTCGGCGTATGGCCCTATATGGGTCATGCTGTTAGATGTGAGGTCGCCGTAGGCTATGAAGAGAATGTTCACGGGCGGGTGTGATTGGCTTTTGGCTAGGCCAATGTGGCGGTTTGTCTATTCGAATTTTTCTGCGGGACGGTCGCTATGCTGCGGCATTCGGGTAGGATTGCTAGAGTGTCGGCCAATTCATTGGCTGTTTGCTTCATAGCTTTTGTAACGTTGCAAAAGCTATGAAGCCGGCGGGTTGGCATATCTTGATGGACTTTTGGATTTGGTGGCTTTGACTGCTGCGAGTTTCCATGGCTTTGCTGTCTATCATTATTCCTGTCTATAACGAGGTTGAGACTCTGGAGGACGTTGTTGATGCCGTGCGTGCCAGCGGGATTGACGACGTTCAGTTGGTTGTCGTGGACGACTTTTCTTCGGATGGAACGCGAGATCTGTTGCATGGGCCGCTCCGGGGGAGTATCGATGTGGTTTCGCTGCATGAGGAGAATCGTGGGAAGGGTGCCGCGTTGCGCTCGGGGATTGCGGCGGCCACGGGTGAGTATGTGGTTTTCCAGGACGCGGATTTGGAGTACGATCCGCGAGAGCTGGGCGGGATGTTGGAGGCACTGCGTCGCGGCGAGGCTGACGTGGTGTTCGGTTCGCGATTTCTGCATCCGAAGATCAAGGAGATCAGTCCGTTTTGGCATCGGACGGTGAACGGCTTGCTGACGCGGGTTTCGAATTTCTTCACTGGGCTGCGGCTCACCGACATGGAGACGTGCTACAAGATGTTTCCGAGGGAGCTGCTAAAGCGGATCGAGCTCACGGAGGATCGTTTCGGGGTGGAGCCGGAGATCACCGCGAAAGCGGCAGCCTTGGGGGCTCGGTTTTTGGAGGTGCCGATTTCCTACAATCGGAGGACGTTTGACCAGGGTAAGAAAATCGGGGCGAAGGATGGTTTTCGGGCTTTGTATGTGATCGCCAAATACGCCTTCGTGTCCGGATAGGACGATAGCGGATTAGGTGTGACGGAGTGCGGTCTTAAATCAAAGTTCAGCAGATAACGACAGTTTAGTTTCCAACGTTGGAAACTAAACTGTCTTGGGCTCGATGGTCGAAGAGGTCCTTCGCTGTCTAGGAAGGAGGTTTACTGGGGCTCCGCTAGGTCGTTGTGTTCGGAGTTCGCTCGCGAGGGGATGCATTTAACTTTCCAACGTTGGAAAGTTAAATGTTGCGCTTCTTGAGGTGCGGGCGGGCGGTTAGGCAAGGTTACCACGATTTCGTTCGCGATCCTGGAGTTCTACCAGAGGGCTATGGAGCGCAGGCGGGCTTGATAGAGCTCGCCAATGCGTTTGGGGGAGAACTTGTCTTGAATGGTGGCACGGGCTTCGCGTCCGAGTTTGGCGGCCCATTGGCTGTCGTTGGCGAGTCGATACATTTGTTCCGCTGCGTGGGCGGGGTCCGGGTCAGCCCAGATCTGACCTTTGGCATAAGGGCCGTAGGTGCGCTCGAGCTGTTGTAGCTTGCAACGGATTGGGCAGCCGTTTCTGGCATTGAGAAATTCGGCAGTGGCGGACCAGTCGGTGGAAATGACGGGCTTTCCGAGAAACATGCTTTCGGCGACGGTTAGGCCGAAGCCTTCGGAGCGGTGTAGCGAGGCGTAGGTGTCGCAGGCTTGCATGAGTCCGTAGACTTGGCCTCGGCTGAGGGTCTGGTCGATGAGGTGGTAGTTTTCGATACCGACGAGGGCATCTTGGAGTTCTCGATAGGCTTGCGGGTTGTCGCGAGTGGAGTGGGTCTTGATGACGAGGGCTGCGTCGTTTTCGCGATCGGCGCCGAGGAAGGCCTGGCGAAAGGCTTCGATGACGGCTTTGGGGTTCTTGCGTTCCTGGTAGCTGTTGAGGTCGTAGGCAAAGCAGACGAGGAATTTGTCTTTGGGCAGGCCAAAAGCCCTTCGATGGTCTCCGGAGGGTATTGGGAATTCAATGCAGTGGGGTATCTTAATTACGGGATGGGGCGACTTCATGGCGATGGCTTCGCGTACGAAGTCGGAGGGGGTCCAAATCTCGTCGAAGTAGTCGAAGTACGGGATCCATTCGTCGGGAAACTCTGGAAGTTCCCAGGCCCAATAGCCGATGTTGCGCTTGTCGGAGCGCAGCTTGGGGCCGTGGTGGTGGTCGATGTCGGCGGCTTGAGGAGCGTCGATGTGAAACACATTGACGGCGTAGTCAGCCTTGCCGGTGAGCTGATTGGCGAAGGTCTGGTCCCCGTGGGGCGCTTTGCAGTTGACGCGCAGCGGAACGAGGCTGTGGTCGATTTCGCTGGCTTTGAGGGCCTTGGCGGCGAGGCGGACCGACTCGCCGATACCGAGCTCGGCTTTGAACCAGCCGATGAGGTTGATGCCGATGTTGCCGTGGAGTCGAAGGTAGTCGAAGTTTAGAGGCGCGGCGGGCGTTTTTTCGAAGTCGAGTACGGTTTCGTCGTTGAGACGAAATTCGAGCAGGCTGAGTCGTTGGTTGAGCGCTTGGTTTCGGTAGGGCTGCAGGGGGGCTGAAAGGAATTTGGGGATGATGGGAAATTTGCGCAGGATGCGGCCGAGATAGGCGTAGGCATTGCCCTGTCTTGTTCCTGCCAGCTCCAGAACGATCTTGTGATTTTGCTCGATTGGCATCGGCGGGTCTTCGAAGCGCATGCGAAATCCACCCTCCTGGATCGGGTAGTGGAACCGGATTTCAAGGTCGTTGACGGTGATCTTGAGCCCTAGTTTGCCGCTTTCCTCTGGTCGGGTTCGATTGGCCTTCGAGAGGTATCCGGCGATTTCGAAATCGGCGATCGTTATGCCTGCTGGAATGTTGAGGATCGCTTTTTCCTTGATCCAAACGCCTTTGCCGGAGTTGCCATTGAGATGGAGCCCTTCGGTTTGAAAGCGATTTTTCAGCCACGCTGGATGGCGGGCGCTTTCGGCCTGTTTTATCTGCTCGTCTGTCTGGCGGTCGAGAAGCTTGGCCCAGTGACGTTCCTTTCGTTGGAGGGCGCTGTGGGCTATGGAGAGGCCAGCGGATGGGGCGCCTTTCTTTAGGCCGAGCCAGCGAGGAATGGCTTGGCGGGCGAGCGACCCTTTGTAGGCGTGGAAGGTTTGAGCGAGTTGTCCGACGTAGTGGTCAGTCCAGCGTGGGGCGGAGATCGCGACGATGTGACGCTGCCAGCGACGCTGCAGGATTCGGAAGTTTCGTTCCTGGCTTTCGCTGGCGCGGCCTCGGGTCGCGCTGACGTGGTGTCGGACGATGCTCTGGTTCGCGACGTAGGCGTGTTTGCCGAGTCTCTGGAGACGAAAGCAAAGATCGTAGTCTTCGCAGCCGTTGACGAAGGTTTCGTCGAATCCACCTGCTCGGAGAAATAGATCGCGTCGGATGGCGCAGCAGGCGGCGGTCACGAATTGGAATCGGCTGTAGGCTGGACTTCTCAGGAGCCTGCGGTTGGGGATGCGTTTGTGCTGCAGAACCGTTTTGTGATCGGCGTAGCAGCCGGAATGGTCGATGGCTCCGGTTTTCGCGTTGAGCTGGATGTTGCCCAGCAATCCGAGATCGGGAATTCGATCGAATGCGGCGAGCATGGGCTCCAGCCAGCCGGATTGGAGTTCGAGATCGTTGTTCAGGAAAAACAGGAGCTGGCCGTTTGCATTCATGGCTCCTTGGTTGTTGGCGTGGCCGTAGCCTCTGTTTTCGGGCAGCTCTAGTATGGAGGTTCGCTCGTCCGCGCAGTTTCGCAAGCCGTCCTTGGTAGAGGCGTCGCTGCCGTCGTCGACGACGATGATTTCGCAGTCGAGCTGGCCTATGGTACTGCGTAGCGTGCGGAGGCATTCCTTGGTGAGCTCGAGCTCGTTGAAGACGGGGATGACAAAGGAAACCTTCACCGCTAAAAAGTGGCAGGGATGAGCCTAGTAGTGAGGCGGACGCTCGTCGACGTCGTGCTTGCTCGACGTGGTCGCCGCTGCGTCTAGGCGTTCGCCGATGCGGCGGATTTCCTCTCGCAGGGCAGCGATCTCGCGGCGCATGGCGTGCATGACCTTGTCCTGCTCCTCGATGTGCCGCTCGAGGAATGCGAGTTTTATCTGCAGCTCGTGGTCTGTTAAGTCGCTCATTTACAGTGTTTAAATTACGATTGAGAGCCTTCGGAATCCCACAATTCAGTTAAACGTCCAAGAGGCTCGGTCGATACTGAATTGCGGTTTTCTCGCGTCTCGCAAGCCGCCTTTTTTCCGGAAACACCTTAGATGACTCAATCGGATTCTCCAGACTTCGAGTTCGACATTTCGAACTTGGATGTCGAGGGCGATGCTCCCTCGACTTCCGAGCCTGGAGGAGATGCGTCCGCGCAGGGCGCCGAAAGCTCTTCGCCGGCGACCGCGAATGCAGAGTCGGAAACGTCTGATTCCGAAGTTGGGGAAGTCCGAAAGATTCCTCCCGCGAATCAGCCGCTTAGAAGCCGTGAGCTTGGCGAAGACGATCTTGGGGCGGACGTATTTTCCGAGATCGACGATACTGCTGAGGTAAGTCTCGACGACGTCTTGGAAGACCTGATGGACGAGGTGGAAACGTTCGAGGCTGGCGGCTACGTCGATTCCGATGAGGAATCCGTCTCCGATGGTTCCATGTCGGGAGAATCCCCAGACATTTTCAGAATGGAGGATCCAGATGATTCTCTGATCAACGCCATTGATCCCTCAGCTCCTGTTGAGGCGAAATCCCAGCAGCCCGCGCAGGAAGCGCCGGCGACTGTTCCGGTTGCGGAAGACCCTGCTCCAGCTCCATCACCGGCCCCGCAAGCGGAGCAGTCTACAGCCGGGACGTCGCCGCCGGACGAAGTCGCGCCTGTGCCAGCGAGCGAAGCGGTTTCTGCTTCTCCTCCTCCAGCACCAGCAACCGAGACTTCGCCCACAGTCACCGCGCCGACCGATGCGCCGTCGGATCAAGCTCAAGCTGAAGAGCCTGAACCTGCTGTGGCAGAGCCTGAGGTCGAAGCGAAAGCGGAGCAACCAGAGATAGATGGACACGAGAAGGTGTTGTTCGCGGCTCAGGAAGATCCAATCGCTGAACCGGAGGCGGAAGCAGATTCAAGTCCTGCTATCGAGGAAGATCCCTCGACGGAAGATTCCGTTGCGGCCCTCCCTCATCAGGAACAGGAAGATGTTCCCGAGGAAGAGGAAGACCTTAGCGATCTACTTGAATCCATCGACGAACCGCGAGACGAGGCCGAACAAGCTGATTCCACTGAAAGCGAGGCTCCAGTCGCCGCTGAATCCGAGGCGGAAGACGAAACGGTCTCCGCAGCGTCGGATGCTTCCGCGGCAGTCGAGTTGGATCAGGAGGGAGCGCAGCTTGAGTCCGCTTCCGAAGCCGAACAAGAAGCTGACAGCGTTTCCATTTTGGAGGAAATCCTCGAAGAGGACGATGAGGATGTGTCCCCGCCACCACTGCCCGAGCTGGAGGATGACCTGGGCGAGGAGGATCTCGGCGACCTGCTGGAAAACATCGACGAGCTCTCGGTCGCTCCAGTCGAAGAGGAAGAGCCTGTAGCTGCTGCCGAGTCGCAAGAGAAAGAAAAGGCCGTTTCGGAAGCGCCGGATGAGGTAGCCGAAGCTGACTCCCAGCCGCAGGAAGCCGATGCTGACGAGGAAGGAGAGACCGTTAGTGTCCCGTCGGCAGACGATCTGCTTAGGCAAGCCGGAAGTCTGCTCAGCAAGGATGCGGCCCCTGCCGAAAACGCGTCCTCGCTCCTCGACGATGCAGAGGAAGGAGAAACGATATCGATGCCGGATCCTGCCTCCTTGATCGCGGAGGCCGATTCAGAGGAAGTCCCTGTATTCGAGGAAGAGGAAGAAGAGGTCGAAGCAATGCCCGATCCTCAGAGCTTGATTGCCGAGGCAGCCTCAGGGGAAGGTCCTGTGGAGGCTAGCAGCGGAAACGTAGCTGATCGCGCTGGCGACTTGCCACCGCCACCTCCGGCCCCAGTCGAAATCATCGACGAGGATTTCCTCGAAGAAGACAACGATGCCTCCGCTTCTGCTGATGCTCCAGATGCCTTGCCAGGCATGACCGTTATCGACGATGACGAGGAAGTGGAGGAGACCCCGGAATCTGACGAATCTGAGGCATCGCAAGAGGAGATGGAGGTGATGGATCCCTTCGATGCCGAGATCTCTTTGGAGGATTTCAACGAGGGGCTTGCCGACGCCGATTCGTTCGAGAATTCGTTGTTGAGCGAGGATGCTCAGCCAGACTCCGACGCCGAGGAAGAAGCCGTGGTCTCAGCTGCCGAGGGGAAAGCTGAAGTCGTCGAGATGCCCAAACCAAGCCTCTGGTGGCGCGTCACGCACTCCATGTCGATCGCCGCCGGTTTCGCTCTGCTTGGCGCCGGTTGGGTCTTCACTTTGTGGAAGCAGGAGATTGTCGAATACTTCGCCGACCAGGACCTGGATGGATCCTCGCTGATATCCGAGATCCAAGCCATTGGCGCCCAAGCTCTCGGAGGCTTCAATGAGAGCGGGCTCTACCGTTTGGAATGGGTTGACAGCGAAGTGCGTCGCGTCGCCGAAAACGAGATCCGCTTGCATGCCCTTGTCGGCGCCCAACTCACGGAGTCTCTTTACAAGCAGGTCCCGGATACGGAGCTCGAGGAGGTTTTCGGATACGACGAAACCTCATTGATCGAGGCGCTCTCCTACGCCCAAGAACACTTTCCCGAAATGATGCGAGACTTTCCTACTCGCCCCTGGGAGACGCTCTATCGAATGACTGCCACAGGAGAGGAAACCGTTCCTTTGCGAGTAGTCTACAGCCTGACCCGCGAGAACGCTCACAGCGATTGGAAACTCTCCAATGTGAAAGTGGATGGCTATCGGGGGAAGCTGGTCTGGCCGGTAGGAAAGCCTGCCGACGAGTTCGGAGAGCGGGCGTATGATATCGCCTCCAGCGCCTTCGACGACCTCTACGCGGAACACGCGGCGCGAGCCGAGGAATATGTGGCGAATATAGACCTCCTGCGCAAAAGCCGCGACGAATCCGCGGCCCTGCTCGCTAGGCAGAACCGCGAACGCCGCGAGCGCGTTATGATGTCGCTTGCCCAAGGAGCTTTTTTCAAAGGCATGGCTATCCTCGGAGAAGATGGGGAAGCGGCTCGTGAAGTCACCATGGTTATCACCGAGATCAGAGACGGCGGTTCGCTCGTGAAAGGGGTCTTCCAGGTCGATGGCGAGCAGACCGAACGATCCAAGCACTTTGTTGGCACCGTCGGTTTTGAGAAAAGCTTGAGCGGAGCCGAACGCGGCGTGCTGAACGTCACCACCGTCTCCTTAGACAATCCGTTGGCCTACGAAGATTCGAACCCTTTCTTCGACGCCAACACCGTCTCTCGTATCCGCCTCAAGACCGACGGCTTCCGACTCGAAGGGGACCTTTCCGACATTTCCCTGCGCATGACTCGTAGCATGTAGGGATCAGGCTCGCGAGCGCCCAGCGCTTCCCTGCGGCGTTGAGCTTCGTTCCGCGCTGGTCGAAGACCCCGAGCTCGTCCTGTCCGGAGGATTGGCGCTTGCCCTTTCTTCTTTTTGCGAGCGAGTCTTCACGTCAAACGACATGAGTCAGCCAACGCTTACAGATTCCATTCTCGCGGAAATCGCTGAGAAGACCGGTGGCCAACTATCTCAGAGCATGGTCTGGCGACAGGCTGCCGAGCGGGCGATCAACAGTGGCGTCTCGCAAGAGGCTACTTTGGAGCTTGCCCGTTCGCTCTCCTCCGCCCGTTTTCTCGACCACCTGGTCGAGAGCGCGCGGCGAGTTGGAGCGAGGCTTGACGACTTTCTCGCAGCCTTCGCCACCGAGGTGGACGATTCCCAATTCGCCGCCCCAGCCTGGTGGCGTGCCGCTGAAGCGGTTTGGACGCTCACCCTCAAGGAGAACAGGTTTGTCGATCCAATCACTGTATTGGGCTACGTTTCCTGCAGCGAGGCGGCGGCCAACGCCGACTCGGCTGCGTCTTTGGCGGAAGTCGTCCAAGAGATGCTGGATCGATACGGGTTCGATGGTTGAAACCGTGCCAGGGGCGCTTTTCGGATTCCTTCTTTATGCGGGGCTCTTGGGTAGGCTGAGATAGGGGATTTGCGAAATTCACTCAGTCGTCGCTTGGGTGTGGCCGTCTAGGCCAATCGGTCTCTGCCGCCAAAGCAGGCTAAAGCTCCCGAACCGCTGCGCTTTTGCCTGGATACGTCGAATGGAAAGTTAAGCGTCGGGTTGTTTCTCCCCAACGCGAGTGAATCGAAGCTATCCCTTCCGAAATGAACCTGAAATCAGTCTCCTCCGCTCGTCTACTCAAGAACCTTGCCGTAGCTTCCCTCGCGGCGGTTGCTTTCCTTCCGGTTTCAGTTGCGGCGGAAACCCATTTGGAAGGACCATGCCCTGGAGCCGATCTAGGAGAAAACTGCATCATCGTTTTCGCCCAGGTAGGCGAGACCTTCGAATACCAGCTCGCCAATGAGCAGGATGGGGCAGAAGCTCGCGTTCGCGAAGCCCTCAATGCCGAGGGGGAACGTTACTCGCTCCCAAAGGGTATCAGCTTCGATCGCGAAACGCTCTCTTTGCGAGGGATGCCGGAGCGAGCCGGCTTTCACGAGTTTGTGCTCTTGGTAACCGAGGATGGCGTTACTGAAGAGCGAGTGCTGCTGATCGACGTCAAAGACAAGTCGAACCCCATCGCTCGCAACGCCTATGCCTCCTCGGTCTGGGTCGACATTCACTAGAGCAAAATTCGTCTAGTAGGTCGCAAAAGGTGGGTCGGCTTCTCTGAAGCAAGCTTTGCACAGTCGAGGTAGCCGAACTCGAGAGAGTTTGGTAGGCCTAGGCGAAACTTTGAAACGCCTCCCATTTGCGGATGGCGGCTTTTTTTTGTCTGCGCTCGTAGCTTCTAAGGCGCGCGAATTGCTGGTGGGGTGACGATTGCGCGCCGCCTGTTCGCTCTTCCTCGCCGTCGACGAAACCGACGCAGTCAGGCCGTGTCGAACACTCTTAGCAGAAGTCGCCTTGACCTGCTTTTGTCGAAATCTAATTCAACAAATTAGTAGACAAGTCCGGCTTTTGTATTAGCATCTTAAGTACATGGAGATTCGTTCCGCTTCTTCCACCGAAAAGGCAGGCGGGTCGGTTTCCAACAGGATAAAGACGTACGTTTTGGATACGAACGTCCTGTTGCACGACCCTCATTGTCTCTTCAAATTCGACGACAACAATCTGGTCATCCCCATCGAGGTATTGGAGGAGCTGGATTCCATCAAGATGGAGCAATCCTCGGAACGAGGGCGTAACGCTCGCGTCGTCCACAGGCTCCTCAGGCAGCTTCTGCCGGATTCCCGATCCATGGCCGAGGGCGTGGACCTCGATACGGGCGGCACTCTCTCGGTAGTGATCAACAAGTACCAGCAAGGCGGGGATGTCGATATGCCCGCCCGCCTCAAGGCCCTGCGATCGACCCTCGACTTTCAGAAGAAGGACAACCGGATCATCGCTGCCGCCCTTTTCGTGCAGGAGAACCTGCCGCCGCCCACCATCCTCGTGACCAAGGACGTCAACGTGCAGCTCAAGGCTCGCGCCGTCGGCCTGGAGTCCGAAGACTATCTCAACGACAAGGCCCCCGAGGAACCCGACTACCAATCCTACCGCCGCATCACTGTATCGATCTACGAACTACAGCGGTTCGCCTCTGAAGGGGAATTCGCTCTGGACGATGAGATCGGCTCCCAGCTCTTCGTCAACGAATACGTGCTGCTCGCCTCGGACGAGGGCAAGACCATACCGGCTCGACACTATGGAGATGGCGTATTGAGGAAGCTGATACTCCCGGAATACGTCAAGGCGCCGGGCGGCGTGCCCATTCGGCCGCGCAATCTCGAGCAGCGCTTTTTCATGGACGCCCTGCTCGACGATTCCGTTTCCCTCATCACCTGCTACGGCAAGGCTGGGACGGGCAAGACCCTGCTCTCGACCGTTTGCGCCATCTACCAGGCCGCCTCTTCTACCGACCGCAAGTACGACGGCGTCTCCATTTCCCGCCCCGTGATCAGCGTGGGCAACGAGATCGGCTTCCTGCCCGGAACGCTGGAAGAAAAGATGAATCCCTGGCTGCAGCCCTACTACGATGCCCTCGATGTGCTCATTCCCGCGAACGCTCCCAAGGAACCCCAGTTCGAAAACAAGCGGCAGCGCCGCAACGGCAAGGAAAAGGATGAGCAGGCCGCTCCTGGAAAACCTGCTCACAAGCCCTACGAAAAGCTGCTCGAAAGCGGTCTCGTGGAGATAGAGGCCCTCTGTTTCATCCGAGGCCGCTCCATAGCTCGCCGCTTCTTCATCCTCGACGAGGCCCAGCAACTCACGCCACACGAGGTGAAGACGGTCATCACCCGCATTTCCGAAGGCTCGAAGATAGTGCTCATCGGCGATCCCGCCCAGATCGACAATCCCTACGTCGACTCGCGCAGCAACGGTCTCGTCTACTGCTCTAACCGCATGCGAGGCCAAGCCATCGCCGCCCACGTGCAGCTCACCAAAGGCGAACGCTCCCTGCTCGCCGAACTCGCTGCAGATCTGCTCTAATCCTAGCGTATCTTTCTGCTGGCCGATCTCGGTAGCATTGCCGCCTTACCCTCGCTTCGATACTTCCACCACGTCGTGAGGGGCGGACTCCTTGATTCCGGCGGCGGAGATGCGCACGTAGCGGGCCTTGCTCTTGAGCTCGTCCAGATTGGCGGCCCCAAGGTAGCCCATGCCGGATTGGATGCCGCCGGCCAGCCCGGCCAGGGTTTTGGCTGCCGAGCCTTGGATTTCCTTTAGTCCCTCGATGCCTTCCGCAGTGAGCTTGCGCGTGTTGTCTTCCTTTGTGTGGCCGTAGCGGGAGGCGGAGCCTTTTTTCATGGCGCTCAAGCTGCCCATGCCTCGGTACTGCTTGTAGAGCTTGCCGTTGATTTCGATGATTTCACCCGGGGCCTCGCGACAGCCGGCGAGCAGGCCGCCGAGGATGACCGCATCCGAGAGGGTCAGGGCTTTGACCATGTCTCCCGACTTGGTGATGCCGCCGTCAGCGATGACGCGCACTCCCTTCTTGCGAGCCCCTTGAGCTGCGACATGTAGAGCGGTGAGCTGGGGGATGCCGACACCGGCTACGATGCGGGTAGTGCAGATGGAACCGGGGCCTTGGCCGATCTTGATGGCGTCCGCTCCGCAGTCGGCGAGGTACTCGACTCCGCTGGCGGAGGTGACGTTGCCGGCGATGATAGTGAGTTCCTTGAACTGCTGGCGGAGAAACTTGACGGATTCGCCGACGCCGTGGCTGTGTCCATGGGCTGTGGATACGGCGATGGCATCTACCTTTTCCTGCACAAGGTTGCCGACGTGTTCCGCGATGGCGTCGCGATCCAGCGATCCGTCGGCCTTGCGCAGGGTGGAGATGGCGGCCCCGACCAGCAGGCGGAAGTCCGAGTCTCTGGCCGGCTTGAGCACGGACTGCGAGTCGGACATTATGCGCTCGATGTCGGAGAGGGAGACGAGGCCTTTCAGGCGCATGTCGTCGTCGACCACCAGAAGCTTGTTGATGCCGAGGTGTTGGCTGAAGAACTTGTCTGCGACGGAGATCGGATCGTGCATGATCTCTCGCTGGTTGATCGAGTGGACCTGTTCGGCTGGATCCATCGCCTCGGCAAGGCTGAGATGCCGATAGCGTTCCTTGACCACGCGGCTGCTGAGGAGGCCGGCCAGTTGTCCCTGGCTGTTGACTACCGGGAAGGTGCGGAACTTGTAGCCCTTTTCCTCGATGAGATCGAGCACGTCGCCGATCTTGAAGTGATCGGGAACGGTGATCGGATTGGGCAGCAAGCCGTTGATGTGGTATTTGACGCGGGTGACTTGGGAGACCTGCTCTCTCGGCGGCATATTGTAGTGTATGAGGCCCATGCCGCCGCTGAGCGCCATGCGGATCGCCATCTCCGACTCGGTGACTGTATCCATATCCGAAGACAGGATGGGGAGGTTGAGCTTCAGCCGGTCGGAAAGGCTGGTCCCAAGGGAGGCGTTGCGCGGAAGGATCTCCGTGTAGTTGGTCGCTAGGGAGACGTCGTCGTATGTCAGTGCAGTGTTTTTCTGGGCGGCGAAAAACGCGTCGGCGTCCAGGTAGTAGTCGTTCTCGTCGAAGTGGGCAGTTGTCGAGTGAGCCATGATGTGGGTTAGAGAGCGGGTGGCGACGAATCAAGAAATTTGCTGCGCCTGGCGCGAAATTCTTTCTTTCGACCCCCTTCGTAGATTGGAGCGCAATGCTAACGCGCTTCACTCACGAAAAAACGACATGGGCCGGTTTGCGGCGATTTCGCGACTTTCTCGTTTTCGGGGTTCAAATTGAGCGTTTTGGGATTAGCTTCCACGCATGTATCGTTTCGCGTTCAAGGCGTATCGCCGTTCCTTCGCTCGGGCCTTTTCCAATGCTCGAGAGGATTTCGCCAAGCGCGAGGGTTTGCTGCTGCGGCTGGAGGATGGAGATGGCCGCGTGGGCTTTGGCGAGGCAGCGCCGATCGAATCCTTTGGCTCGGAGAGCTTTGTTAGCGCTTTGGCTGCGGCTGGGGCTATTGGCGAACGGCTTGAGTTCGATAGGCTCGCGGCGGATCTGAGCGACTATCCAGCCCTGAGCTTCGGAATCGAATCGGCGATAGAAATGATCGGCGTCGAAGGGGTTTGGCCTGCGCTTGAGAAACCTTGGCCGGTATGCGGTCTGGTTGCGGACCTGGTGGATGCGACGCAGACTGCGGAGCTGTTGCGGATGGGTTTTCGTTGCCTGAAGTTCAAGATCGGCAAGGGATCGTTTCTGGAAGAGCGACGAGCTTTGGACGAGGTGGTTTCTCTCAGCGAGGGGGCTGTCGCTTTGCGCCTCGATGCAAACGCCTCCTTAGAAACGCCGGCTGCCGTTCGATGGCTGGAAAGCGTTGCAGAGCTGCCTGTCGAGTTTCTGGAGCAGCCTTTGGCAAAGGGACGGGAGGATGAGATGCAGCGGTTGGCGGGAGACTTTCCTACACCGATAGCCTTGGATGAATCGGTGTGTTCGGTGGACGACCTGAAGCGTTGGCGCGATGCCCAATGGCCCGGGGTGTTCGTCCTCAAGCCTTCGCTTGTCGGGAGCTATCGGGAGCTGTTGGCTGAATTGGAGGATGGCGAATGCGACTGCGTTTTCTCGTCGTCTTTGGAGACCATGGTCGGCTCGGCGAACGCGATTGGCCTGGCCTTGCGGCACCCGTTTCGGCGACGGGCTTTGGGCTTTGGGGTAGATGGCTTGTTTGCCGATCGCGCGTTTGGCCTGACGCTCGGGCCGTTTTTGCAGAGAGATGCATTGCCTGACTGTGGAGAACTGGAGGAGCTGTGGAACCGGATCTAGACAGACTGCTCGACTATGCCGCACGGGGAGCGGTTTTCCCCCAGTTCGTCCGGAGCTGGTCGACCGCTTTTTCGTCGGTTGTTCGTTTGCTCGAAGAGCACTGTCCGAGCGATGGCATGCGTCGGCGCGTCGTTCTCCATTCGGAGGACGCTCTGTCTGTCTGCGCTTCGCTGGTGGCTCTGGGGCGTCGAGACGTGGATCTGTTTCTTTTCAGCCACGCTTGGAGTCGCCGCGAGCTGGATTTGGCGATGGTCCAGGCCAAACCGCATTTCGTCTTCAGCGGTTTGAAGTCAGGAAAATTTGAATACGAGAAGTTCAATGAGGATCTGGCGGAATCTCCGGCTAGACTGTTGCGAGTGATGATTCCCACTGGCGGGACGGGGGGCGAGGTGCGGTTCGCTATTCATGACTGGAGCACGCTGGCGGCGGCGACGTATGGCTTGCAACAGCATCTGGAGGTCGATCGCATTGTGTCGCACTGTCTGCTTCCGCTTTATCACGTGAGTGGATTTATGCAACTGGTGCGCGCCTTGCTTACGATGGGGCGAGTCGTGTTCGGAAAGTTGGATACGTTTGAGCAAACGAAAGGGATGCTCGATGACATCATTTTAGAAGAGCGTTTCCTGTCGCTGGTTCCGACGCAGCTGGAACGTCTCCTGCGTTCGGATTCCCGGTGGGAACTGCTGCACGACTACCGAGCTGTCTTCGTCGGGGGTGGCCCGACGGCGACCGGACTGCTGGAGGATGGTCGAGAACGCGGACTTCCTTTGGCCCCGACCTACGGAATGACGGAGACTGCCGCCCAGGTAGCGACTCTGCTGCCCGAGCAGTTTCTAGCGGGAATGGGGGGTGTAGGGGCGTTGTTGCCTCATGTGACGATCGATCTGCTTGCCCGAGAGGATTTGAGTTCGACGGTGATGCAAGGAGAGGTCGGGCTGATTCGGATTGCGGGTTCGTCGGTTTTTTTCGGATACGTGGGCGAAGAGCCTCGTGCAGGCTTGCGGGCTTTGCTGACTTCGGACTTGGGAAGCTTTGACGCCAACGGCAATTTGACGGTGCATGGCAGGGCCGATCGAGTCGTCATTTCAGGTGGCGAAAAGATCGATCTAGGCGAAGTGGAGCTGGCTGCTGCGGACAGCGGTCTTACCAGGGATGTCTTGGCATTTGGGCTGCCCGATACGGAATGGGGCGAAAAGCTTGCGCTGGCCTATGTGCCCAAGGAGAGCCTCGTGTCGGAAGCGGCTCTGCGTGAAGCCTTCAAAAACGTCTTGTCGGACTTCAAGGTGCCTAAAATATGGATACGAAAATCCGAAATTCCTCGCAACGAAGCAGGCAAGCCCAGAATTTCGGAACTGCGCGAGGCGGCGAAGAGCTCTGTCCACGGATTGGGCAAATGAGCGCAGATACTGATCGATTCATCTGTGAAGATCTGCGCAATCTGTGGGCTAAAGACACGAACTTGATTATTAGCTAGATGGATAGAAACGACATTGCGGACACTCTGAGCGAAATCGGAACCTTGCTGGAGCTCAAGGGCGAGAACCCTTTCAAGGTTCGAGCCTATCAGAATGGAGCTAGAAAGCTGGAGACTCTGGAAGAGGACCTGGCGACGCTGATCGAAGAGGACCGTCTGAAGGAAGTGCCCGGCATGGGCGAGGCCCTCGTGCAGAAGATCACCGAGCTGCATCAAACCGGTACGTTGGCTTTCTACGAGAAGCTGAAGGCCTCCATTGATCCTGGGCTGGTATCCATGCTTGAAATACCGGGACTGGGAGCGAAGAAGATCAGCGCCATGAACAAGGCGCTGGGCATTGCTTCGATTGACGCCTTGAAAGCGGCTTGCGAAAGCGGGGAGGTCGCGGCCCTCAAGGGATTCGGCAAAAAGACGGCCGATAACATCCTGCAAGGGATCGCCAATCGCGAGGCCTATGGGAAAAGACACCTCTGGTGGAAAGCCAATGAGGTGGCAGAGCCGATTCTGGCTGGCCTGAAGAAGCTTCCCGCTGTGGCCATGGCGTCGCATGCCGGCAGTTTGCGACGATGTCGGGAGACGGTGGGCGACTTGGATTTCATCGTTGGCTCCGAAAATCCAGCTCCGATTATGGAGTGGTTCGTTACTCAGGAAGGGGTGAAGGAGGTCACGGCGCGAGGCGAAACGAAGTCGAGCGTCCGCTTCGACTCTGGGCTGCAAGCCGATATACGCGTGGTGCCGCCGAAGCAGTTCCCGTTTGCTCTTCACCATTTTACGGGTTCGAAGGAGCATAATGTGGCGATGCGGCAACGGGCTTTGGCTCGTGGCATGAGCTTGAGCGAGTGGGGCCTCAAGCCAGTGGACGAGGAGAGCTTCGAGAACGGCAAGACGGCAGAGAGCGAGGAGGACATCTTCTCGTTGTTGGATCTTGAATACATCCCGCCGGAACTGAGGGAGGGGTTGGGAGAGATCGAAGCTGCGGAATCGGGCTCCCTGCCCGATCTGGTGAGGACTGACGATTTGCGTGGGGTGTTTCACAACCACACGACCGCTTCGGACGGTCGCAATTCGCTGGAAGAGATGACCGAGGCCGCTCAGGCGTTGGGCTGGGAGTACTGGGGAGTGGCGGATCATTCGAAGGCCAGCTTCCAAGCGAACGGCTTGGACGAGGAACAGACGCTCAAGCTTGCGCAGCAAGTCGAGGCCCTAAACGCCTCAGGCCGGTTTGAAACTCACGTCTTTTCCGGCATCGAATGCGACATTCTTGGCGACGGCAGTCTCGACCTGGAGGAGTCCGTTCTCATGCGACTCGACTACGTGGTGGCATCGGTGCACATCTCGATGACGCAGAGCCAAGAGGAGATGACCGCTCGCATCATCAAAGCGATCGAGCATCCAGCAACGACGATGCTTGGGCACTTAACTGGTCGACTGCTTCTCCGCCGAGAGGGCTGCAAAGTGGATGTATCCAGGGTCGTGGACGCCGCCATCGCCAATGAAGTGATCATCGAGATCAACGCGAATCCGTATCGTCTAGACATGGACTGGCGTTTTTGGAGGAAGGCGTCGGATCGGGGGCTTCTTACTAGCATCAATCCCGATGCTCATCGCGTGGAGCATTTCGATTTCGTGGCCGCTGGCGTGCACACCGCTCGCAAAGGTTGGCTGGAGCGTAGTAGCGTGGTGAATACGTTTTCGCTCCCGGAGGTGAAGGCGCTGTTGGCAAGAAAGCGACCTTGATCGGCTTTTATGCGGAACGCCAGGCGGTTCGAGGTAGGGCCCGCTCGTCCCGCAAATGCGCATTGGCGTCAACTTAAGCCGAAAGGCGGTGGGCTGGAGGGCAATGCTCCGTCATTGCCGCAGAGCCTACAGAGGGAATAACCGGCGCGGCAACGACGGAGCG
>JANQRJ010000088.1 GCA_028284635.1 Pelagicoccus sp. | reverse complement strand
CGCTCCGTCGTTGCCGCACCGGTTGTTCCCTCTGTAGGCTCTGCGGCAATGACGGAGCATTGCCCTCCAGCCCACCGCCTTTCGGCTTAAGTTGACGCCAATGCGCAGGGCGGGACCGCGACCCCAATTCTCCCTCCTCATCCCAAGATAAAGATGAGGATGAAGAAGATGATGAGGCTAGGAAACAACGCGGTCGCAGTCTTGCCATGCGGGATCCGCGTTACGGATGCGACAAAGCGAAGGGAAAGCGCTCTAGTCCAACACGGTGGCCTTAATGATCTTCTGCTCCTCTAGCGGCTTGTCCATACTGTCTCTGTCCACGCTTTCGATGGCTTGCACAATCTCGTAGCCTTCGATCACTTCGCCGAATATGGTGTGGCGATTGTTCAGCCAAGGAGTCTTGGCGGTAGTGATGAAGAACTGGCTGCCATTGGTGCTTGGTCCGGCGTTCGCCATGGCTAGAAGCCCTGTCTTGTCGAATTTCAGATCGGGCGTGCACTCGTCCTCGAAGCTCTTGCCCCATATGGATTCGCCTCCTCGACCTGTGCCTGTGGGATCGCCGCATTGCACCATGAAGTCGGGGATGACGCGATGAAAGACGATGCCGTCGTAGTAGCCGTTTTCCACGTGGGTAGCGAAGTTTTCGCAGGCCTTCGGCGCGGCTTCCGGGAAGAGTTTCAGCTCAATGGAGCCTTGGTTCGTTTCGAGTCTGATCTTGGTCTTTGCCATCGCGGTATGCATTGCGCCTGAGCTGCGTGGGGCAAGCAGAAAAGCCCTGCCTTCTCTGGCGCGCTCCAATTCGAAACGCTGTCGAAGATCGATAGGGGAGCGACCGCGTTCGAACTGCTTCGTCTGGCGCTTTGCAGGCGGGGATTTATCGGTTGTATTTCGTCGGGCGGGGTCTATTCGTTGGCCCCTTCTATGGGCAAGAACTGGCTAGAAGGCATTGGCGAAGAGTATGACGTCGTGGTGATCGGCAGTGGTCTTGGCGGACTTACCAGCGCCAATGTGCTAGCGAAATGCGGCCATTCCGTCCTCCTGCTCGAGCACCACTACCAGTACGGCGGCCTTGCCACTTGGTTCAAGCGCCCGGGCAAGCACATCTTCGACATTTCGCTGCACGGCTTCCCCTACGGTATGGTGAAGTCCTGCCGCAAGTACTGGAGCAAGGAGATCGCCGACTCCATCGTGCAGCTCGAGGACGTGCGCTTCATCAATCCGCAGTTCGATGTCTGGACGACCTTCGACCGTCAGGACTTCACGCGCATCCTCGTCGAAGATTTCAAGCTGGAGCGCGATCGCGTCGAAGGATTCTACGCTCACCTGCGGCAGATGAATTTCTACGACGACGACCAGCGGACTACGGGCGAGCTTTTCGAGGAGTTCTTTCCTGGTCGGGCCGACGTGCATCGCCTTCTGATGGAGCCGATAGCCTACGCTAACGGCTCCACCTTGCAGGACCCGGCCATCACTTACGGCATCGTCTTTTCCAATTTCATGAGCAAGGGCGTCTACACGTTCCAGGGCGGCACGGACGTGCTGATCGGCAAGATGGTCGAGGAGCTCGAACGCAATGGAGCGACGCTCTGCAAGAATGTCCTGGTGAACCGGATACGGATTGAAGAAGTGGATGGAGCCAAGCGCGTCGTCGGCGTCGATATCCAAGGCCGCACTCGCGAGTCCGAGCCGGAAAACCGTATATCGGTTCGCTGCAAGGCGGTCGTCTCGAATGCCAACGTCGTGGCCACAGTGAAGCGATTGGTCGGCCGACAGCATTTTTCCAAAGCCTATTTGGAGGAGCTCGACGCCGTGCGCATCAACAGCAGCTCCTGCCAAGTCTACATGGGCATTCGCAAGGGCGAGAGCATTCCGAATATCGGGGACCTCGTTTTCACTTCAGACGCCCCGACTTTTTCTAGCGAAGAGCTGACGGATCTGCACACGACCAGTCGCACTTTCTCCGTCTACTACCCGGAAACGCGTCCTGGCTCGAACCGCTACACGATCGTCGCTTCTCTAAACGGCCGCTTCGCCGACTGGCAGGACCTCACCGAAGAGCAGTACGAGGCGGAAAAGGAGAGACTTATCGAGGAGTCGCTGGTCTCCCTGGAGAAGTACATCCCAGGTGTGAGGGCCAAGATCGATCACTTGGAGGCAGCGACGCCGCGCACGATCAACCGCTACACTCGGCATCCGGAGGGCACTTCCTTTGGCACCAAGTTCGAGGGGCTCAAGTGTTCGATGGAGTTGCCTGAGCAGATTGCCGGCCTGTACCATGCTGGTTCGGTCGGCATCATCATGTCGGGTTGGCTTGGCTCCATGAACTACGGGGTGATCATCTCGAACAAGGTGGACAAGCAGCTCATCGCGGAGCGCGTCGCCGCCTCTTCCCCGGCAGTTGTCACCTAGAACTGGATACGATACATGGCTACCGAAGAAATTCTCTCCGCGATTCCTCATCGTCCGCCTTTCCTCTTCGTCGACGAGATCGTCGAACAGGACAAGGAGTCGATGACGACTCGCCGTCGCTTTCCCGAAACGGAGAGCTTTTTCGCGGGACACTATCCGGGCGATCCGATCGTGCCGGGCGTGGTGCTTTCCGAAGCCGTTTTCCAGACAGGGGCGCTCTTCATGGCTCGCGTTCTTTCCGAAGAGCTTTCGCTCGAGCCAGGTTTGCTGCCCGTGTTGACCAAGATAACCGACGCGAAGTTCAAAAGCATCGTGCGGCCTAACGACACGGTGCGGATTGCCGTGCGCTACAAGGAAAAGATGGGCCGCTTCGTATTCATGGATGGCGATATCAAGACGGAGGACGGCCGTCGGGTGATGAACATCTCTTTCTGCGTGGCTATGGCCAAGGCTTCCAAGGACTAGGGCGCGATGGGTTTTCTCAATCTTGAAGGGAAGAACGTGCTGGTGCTTGGCGTGGCCAATCGCAAGAGCGTGGCCTGGCATGTCGGCAAGACTCTCGAAGAGGAAGGGGCCAAGGTCATCTACAGCGTGCGTTCGCCCGAAAGGCAGGAGACGACCGCCAAGCTGCTTAAGGACCGTCCCGTGTATGTTTGCGATGTGGAACGGCCGGAGGAGATCGCGAGATTGGCGGAGGATGTCGGTCGCGATTTCGGTTCGCTGCATGGCCTCGTGCATTCCGTCGCCTTCGCGAACTACAGCGATGGCTTCAAGCCCTTCCACCAAACCAAGCGCGAAGACTATCTGCAGGCTACGGCGATTTCCAGCTTCTCGCTCGTCGAGCTGGCGAACGCCTTCAAGCCTCACCTAGATCCTCGAGCGTCGGTGGTGGCGATCAGCATCTCCTCGCTCACCATCACGGCGGAGAACTATGGATACATGTCTCCGATCAAGGCGGCGCTGGATTCGTCGGTTCGCTTTCTGGCGAAGTCCTTCAGCAAGGATACTCAGGTGCGTTTCAATACGGTAAACCCCGGCACCCTCAAGACGAGCGCTTCGGCAGGAATCCCAGGCTACCTGGAAAGCTACCTCTACAGCGAAAAGCTCACCTTCCGTAAGCGCGCTTTGGATACGCAGGAAGTTGCCAATGCAGTTGCCTTTCTGATCAGCGACCGCTCTAGTGGAATGAACGGCGCGAGCATGACCCTTGACGCTGGCATGGGCATAAACTACTTCGACGAGGAAGTGGTGCGCCTGAGCATGCGTCCGGAAAAATGAGAAGAGTCGTGATGGCCGCTATTGAAATCCGGGAACGGGGGGGGGTCGCCCGCATCGTTGGAGGAGGGTGCGGGCGGGCCGCCCGCGTTCCCGGATCATGAAGTTTCGCTCGACCGTAATCGATTCGCTGGCCTACATTTCGCCGCCGTCCGTCTGGACCAGCGCCTTTATCGAGGAAAAGCTGGCTCCGCTCTACGAGCGCCTGCGTTTGCCGGAAGGTCGTCTCGAGCTGATGACCGGCATCCGCGAGCGCCGCTTTTGGCAGGAGCCGATTCTCCCTTCCGAAGCGGCGGCCCAGGCCGGTATCAAGGCCATCGAAAAGTCGGGCTTGGACGTGGAGCGGATCGAAGTCTGTATCCACTCTTCGGTTTGTCGCGATATGCTGGAACCGGCTACTGCCTCCTTCGCCCATCGACTGATGGGTTTGAGTCCAAACGTGCAGGTCTTCGATGTCTCGAACGCCTGCCTGGGCTTTCTCAACTCTCTATCGCTGCTTGCCGCTATGATTGACGCGGGCCAGGTGAAGTCGGGCATCGTCGTCTCCGGCGAGAACGGCAAGCCGCTGCTGGAGCGCACGATCCAGCTGCTTTTGGAGCGCGACCTCAATCGGAAGACCATCAAGCCCTATTTCGCGAACCTCACGATCGGAGCCGGCGCGGTGGCCGCGATCGTCTGCCACGAGTCGCTTTCGCCGGAGGGCCACCGTTTGATTGGAGGTATCACAATGGCGGATACGGCTAACAATGATCTTTGCCAAGGCGATGCGAGCGGCAGCGGTCTCGGACTTGAGATGCAGACGGATTCCGAAGAGATGCTGCACGCTGGGGTGAGCCTGGCGGAGCGTACCTGGCAGTCGTTCAAGCAAGAACTTGCTTGGGACGAAGATTCGGCGGACCGGATCGTCTGCCATCAGGTAGGAGCCGCTCACCAGCGTCTGCTTTTCGACACGCTTGGATTGCCGCATGAGCGCGATTTTTCCTCGTATCAGACTTTTGGAAACACGGGCTCGGCGGCGCTTCCGATCACTTTGGCCCTCGCTGCTGAAGAGGAAGCCATTCGCAAGGGCGACAAGGTGGCGATGCTGGGCATTGGCAGCGGTTTGAACTGCATGATGATGGGGGCTCGGTGGTGATGGGATCTCTGCCGGATTCGATTAGGAAGCTCTACCCCTTCGAGCCGAAGAAGCTTCGACTGCAAAGCGGCCACGAGATGAGCTACTTGGACGAGGGTTCGGGCTTCCCGGTTCTCATGATTCACGGCAATCCGACCTGGTCGTTTTTCTACCGCAATGTGGTCGTGAAGCTCCGCGAGAAGTTTCGCTGCATCGCGCCGGACCATATCGGCTGCGGCTTGAGCGATCGCCCAGGAGACGCCTACAGCTATCGGTTGAGTCAGCGAATCGCGGACCTTGGGGAGCTGATCGACAGTCTGGAGTTGGAGCGTTTCGACTTGGTCGTGCACGATTGGGGAGGCCTTATCGGATTGGGCGCCGCTCTGGAGAGGTTTGATCGTCTACGGCGTGTCACGATTTTGAATACGGCAGCGTTCGTGGATTCCCGCATTCCGGCGAGAATCGCTCTCTGCCGAGCTCCGATTCTCGGCAAACTGCTTGTGCAGGGCTTGAATGGTTTTGCCGGGCCGGCGGTCAAGATGTCGGTCTCCAAGAAGCCGCTTTCCGCAGAGGTGAAAGCGGGCTTTCTGCATCCCTATCGCAGCTGGTCGGCTCGGCGGGCGATTTACGAGTTCGTGCAGGACATTCCCATGCACGTGTCTCACCCCAGTTTTTCCCAGCTGGTCGAAGTGGAAAACCAGCTGCTTAAGTTGCGGGAGCGCGAAGTGACGATCCTCTGGGGCGGCAAGGACTTCTGCTTCAACGACCACTTCCTAGAGCGTTGGCAGCGCTTTCTCCCCGACGCCACGGTCTTTCGCTATCCTGAGGCAGGTCACTACCTGCTGGAGGACGAAACCGCCTCCTGCTGCGAAGCCATCTACCAGATGGCCGACTACGACGAAGACTGAACTCTCCAAATGGAATTCGCCCGGACATTTAATTCTCTAACGTTGGAAAGTTATGCGTCGGGCTCTGTGTATTTGACTGCCTAGGCTTGTTTGAATTGCTTGTGTGTGGCGTTTGCGGAGACTGGCTAGCTGATGGAGTTGCACGTATATTATTCGGACAAAGGTCTGTTGCGGGTCGCTTGGGGCCCGACGATCGACGCGACTTCGCTTCGTCGCCACTACGATATGCTGGCGGCGAACAAGAACTACGCCCGAAATCTGAAGATCATCACTTCAAGCGATGTAGAGGAGCTGGCCTTTGCTCTGACGCAGGAGAACATGACCGTGTTTCGGCAATGGCGTCTGGACGCCTTGCGCGACTACGAGTCGGTCACCACCGCTTTTTATGGGATCAATCCGGTGCCAGCGGCCTATATCGACTATTTCAGCGAGTTTTTCGACGCGGAGAATTCATGCATGCGGCAGTTTTCCAGGGAGGCTGATGCGATGGCTTGGCTGATGGCAGTGGGGAAGCCGCAGGCGAACGCCTAGGAAACGGAAAACTAGATGGCTGCTAATTAAGCATGCAAAGTTGCATGATTAATTTACCGGTGTTTTCTGGTAGCGCGGATCCCGTAGGGCGGGACAGCGTTCGCGTTGTTTGTCATCCTTATCATCTTCCTTATCCTCATCTTTATCCTGGGATGAAGATGAGAAGTGCGAACCGACGGTCGCGGTCCCGCTTTGCGCATAGGCGTCAACTTAAGCCGAAAGGCGGTGGGCTGGAGGGCAATGCTCCGTCATTGCCGCAGAGCCTACAGAGGGAATAACCGGCGCGGCAACGACGGAGCG
>JANQRJ010000073.1 GCA_028284635.1 Pelagicoccus sp. | reverse complement strand
GCGACAAATACGCCCGCGTATTCGCTCGCCAAATCCGCCTTGCTGCAGGCAATTTCAGACATAACGGCATTCATGATAGGTTTCGGGATAGGTTCTAGTTCCATATAATATTCACTGAGCTTCTATCAATTGGATATCTGTGAAGATCTGTGCAATCTGTGGGAAAACTAATTTCTAGGTTTTGCTTTGGGCGAAGGCGAGGATCTCTTTGAAATTGGGGTTATATTGATCGGAGCTGTCCACTGCTAGGGTTGGATGGTTTAGTCTGGGTGGATCGTAGGCCTTGGGAGCTTGTTTGACTTGGTCGAGCGTCTTGTTGTGGAAGCGGTCCCAGCTTTTGTCGTTTTCGCGTCGCTGCTGTACTCTGGTATTGGCGAGGACAGGGTCGATTTGGCAAAGGACGATTCTCAGATGGGCGACTTTCGCTAGTGGCTCTAATTTTGGAGCCCAGTTCTTATGTTGGAAAGCGGCTTCGGCTACGAGGGTGACCTGATTTCGCAGCAGCAGCTCGATATTGGCGAAAAAGGTCTCGTAGACGCGCCAGGTAAGGGGACCTCCAGGTTCTCCCTTGTCGCCAATAGTGTTTACAACCCCCTCTTTGATGGCGTCTCGGCTGACGAGTGGACAATGGATATCCCGCGCGAGCTTCTTGGCGAGGGTGGTTTTGCCTGCCCCGGGACGACCGGCGACGATGACTAGGCTTGGGAGCTCTTGCTTGGACATGGGCTAGTGCCTATACGCGACGACAAACTGCCGATTGAAGGGGAATAGAACTTTCCTATCCGAGCTCTGCGGGTAGGATTGCTTGTACTTTTCCAGGATATCGGCTTTGAAGGCTTCTCGATCGGTCTGATTCGGCAGGGCTTCAAGATAGGGTCTCAGGCCGGTTCCTGTAACCCACTCGAGGATCGCTTGATGGTCCTGCATGACTTGATAGTACTTCGTTTCCCAGATCGCGATCTTGCGGCACCGATCGCTTAGAAGGTCGTAGTAGTAGGTGGATGGCTTGTAGGTGAGCGGATTCTTTGCTGTCCGCGTCGAAGCCTCCCATCGCGGGCTCTCTGCTACCTCTATAATGCTCTGATGATAGGGGGAGGACTGATTGTTGGGCACTTGGAATGCAAGCGCCCCTTCTGGGGCGAGCGAGTCCATTAGTCTATGAAGCGTGGGCTCTAGGTCGCTGATCCATTGGAAGGCGGCATTCGAAAAGATGATATCGTATTCGTAGGGCGGATACCAGGATTCGATGCTTTCCAGTAGCCATTCCTCGCCCGACTGCTGCTGTTTGCAGGCTTCGATCATCTGGGGAGAGCTGTCGAGGCCGGCTATTTGGGCCGATGGCCATCGGCTCCGCAGTACGGCAGTGCTATTGCCGGACCCGCAACCGAGGTCGATGATGCGATTCGGATTCTCGAGAGCGATGCGGGAGGCCAAGTCGATCGCAGGCTGAGTGCGTTCGCCTTCGAACTTCAGGTACTGATCTGGATTCCAGGTTGGCATTGTATTAGTCTTTCCAAAAGCAAGGCAATGAGTCCGATCCTGTTTTTCTGGGCGCGATTGAAAGTGATGGGTATCCTGAATCTGCTTGTTCGTCGGTTTGCCAAGGCAGGACCCGTTCGCCGAGCGGGTCGCATAGAATGGATGATACTGCATTGCGGCCCGCTCGGCGATCGGGCCCTACCTCGAAGCAAGTTCCCATATTAAAGCGTGACCACGTATTGCCCAGCTCTTCTCGCTTTGATCTTCTCTAGCAGTCCCTCTGGATAGAGCAGGTGTTGGGGTTGCGCGAGGTCTTTGAGTTCTATCCATTGGAAGGTCTTTTTCGTCCCGTTGTCTTCGACGATCTCGCGTTTGGCAAAAGATAGCGTCGAGCCTTTGCAAGGCTTGGCCTCGTATACGAAGGAGATCTCATGTTCGTCGACTCCATTGATTGTGTGACAACTTTCAAAGCAACCGAATAGGCGTTCAATCGAAATGTCCCACTCTAGCTCTTCCTTTATTTCTCTTCTTAAGGCGATTGTACTCGATTCGCCGTATTGGAGTCCTCCGCCTGGCGGGATGAACCAAGTCTTGCCATCGTCGCTGTTTTGCACGACATGGGCCAGAATGCGGTTATCCATAAGAATGACCGCGGCAGCTCTGACTCTGATGGTTTTCGTGCTCATCTTCTTAACCATGACCGCCCAGATTGGCTCTGATGATTTTTAAATAGCGATTGGCTTTTTGCTATCGGCGAAATCGGTGTGGTCAGTGGTTTGGGGAGAAGGCTAGTGCCAGATTGCTAATCGGCTAGCTCGTTTTTCTTGAAGTATTCGTAGGCGCCCATGATGTCTCTTACTTCGATGATGAGGCGGGGGGCGGCTTTGATCTGGTCGATGGCTCGGAAGACTCCTTGCCAGTTGATGTCTCCTAGGCCGGGAGTCCAGTGATAGTCGTTTTCTCCGTTCGTATCCTGAAGATGGATATGCTCTAGGGTTTCGTCGGCTTCGAGGATGCAGAATTCGGGACTGGGGCCGCTGGCCGTCTTGTAGGAGATTTGGGAGTGGCCGGTATCGACGCTGCGCATGAGGTAGGGGCTCTCGATGGCGTCGACCAGGGCTCGGAGGGCGGCGGTGTGGCGGTCGAATATGTTCTCCACGACGAGGATGCAGCCGATCTGGGCGGCTCGCTCGATGACGGGTTCGAGTGTGGCGAGCGTGTTTCCAATGAGATGCTCTTGACCGAAAGCCGGCGTGTGGCAGGCGGCGCTGCTGCCGAGAAAGTGGAAGGGGCTGTGGATGACGCAGTGGGTGGCGGCGATGGCCTCGCAGAAGTCCAGGCAGTCTAGCAGCTTTTTCTGGGCGAAGGCTTGGGCGTCTGGATCTCGGCTAGCCAGGGGAATGCCGTCGTAGGGTCCGTGCACGCCGAGGCGACCGCGGTAGTCTGGCATGGACTTGTTCCAGTAGTCGGCCTTCTCCTTCCACTTGCCAAGGGGAAAGTCGTAGCTGGGATCCTGGATTTCGACATCTCTGTCGCTTTCCTGTATCCAGTTTTTGAGTTCGTCTAGACGTTCGAGACGTAGTGCGGCTCCTAGGGTGGGCATTTTTTGAGTTAAGAATTAAGAGTTAAGAGTGAAGAATGGAGGCTGAAGGGATTTGGACTGAAGACTGAAGGGGGATTTAGCGGCCTTCGGCCTTCAGCCCTCAGTCTATTTGGCTCTGGCTTTGCCAGATTAGGAGTTAGGATTTGGAATTTGGAGACTAGATAAGCGCTTTGCGGATGCGGGCGGAGGCGAGGTCGATCAGGCTGACGGCGACTATGATGATTATGAGGATGGCGGCGGTCTGGGAGTAGGCGAAGCTGCGGATGGATTCGAAAAGGGGGGTGCCGATGCCGCCGGCTCCGATGATGCCGAGCACGGTGGCGGAGCGCACGTTCGACTCGAATCGGTAGAGCGAGTAGGAAGTCCACAGCGGGAGAACTTGGGGCAGGACTCCGTACACGATCTCGACCAGTCGGCTTGCTCCGGTGGCTCGCACTCCGTCCAGCGGGCCTTCGTCTATCGCTTCGACGGCTTCGGAAAAGAGCTTCGAGAGGGTGCCGAGATTGTGGGCGAAGAGGGCGAGAACTCCGGCGAACGGGCCGAGGCCGATGGCGGAGACGAACAGCATGGCGAATACGAGTTCGTTGATGGAGCGCAGGGCGTCCATGAGGCGACGGGTGGCCTGGCGTATCCAGAATGGGCTGAGGTTCGAGGAGCAGAGCAGGCTGAAGGGTACGGCGAAAGCAATGGAGAGGGCGGTGCCCCAGAGGGCGACTTGCAGGGTGGTGGTCATGTCCGCGATGTACTGGGGCCACTGCAGGAAATCGGGTCGGGTGAAGCCCATGGCGTACTCGACCATGTTTTCCCGATATGTCCAGAGATCGTGGATACGGATTTCCGCCCCTTTATAGGCCCAGGCGAAAAGGACGAGAAGGGCGATCGCGCAGCCTAGACGAATCAGCTTCTGTCGGAGAGAGAGCCGAGGGGGCGCGAGTTCGCTCGCTACCAGGTTCTGAGGAACGGTGCCGACTCTCATTCAGAGCCTCCGTGGGCGGCGAGAAGCTCGAGATGTCGCGCCTCCAATGCTTGGATACGGGTCGCTTTTTCGTCCGAATCGAGACGCTTGTTGCTCAGGATGGACTGGCGTTCCTTTTCCAGAGCGATTTCGCGGATGGGCAGGAGCTGGCTGTCGTCGGAGTCGAGAAAAGGTCCCCAGCCGTCTCTTATCCCAGCGAGGATCTCTCGCTCTTTCGCGGCATCGGGGCCTTTGCGTCCGAAATGCATGATGGCGCGTTTGATTTGGCGTTTGGTTTCCTCGGGCAGGTCTTTGCGCCAGACGAGTGGATCGTTGGGAATGGTAGGGCTTTGCCAGACGACGCGCAGTCGCTGGGCGAGCTTCGGGCGCACGATTCCAAGACGGTAGAGGGCCTCGTCGTTGGCGGTGGCGAAGTCGATCTGGCCCATGGCGACGGCAATGCAGTTGACCTCATGGTTGGCGTTGCGGGTGTGTTTAAAATCGGACTGCGGGTTGATGCCGCGCGGAGTCCAGAGGTAGTGGAATGGGATGAGATAGCCCGAGGTGCTGTTGGGGTCGCCGTTTCCGAATGCGAGTTCTTCACGCTTGGCCAGGAGGTCGTCGATCGTTTGGAAAGGACTGTCGCGTCTGACGATTATGACCGAGTGGTAGCCTTGATCTCCGTTGGCCTTGGTAGTTTGGGCGAATACTTCCGCTCCTGCTCGATCGACCGCTTCGATGGCCGATTTGTTGCCCATCCAGGCGAGTTGGATTTTGTTGAAGCGCATGGCTTCGATGACTCCGGCGTAGTCGGTGGCGAAATACGCTTTGACTGGCATATCCAGCCTCTGGGAAAGCCTGTCGATGAAGGGGTCGAATCCCTTGCGAAGTTCGGATGAGGACTCTGTCGAGATGATGCCCAGAGAGAGCTTCTGCGGAGCAGGCGTCGACTGGCTCGCGGCTTGGAAGAAAGGAAAGAGGGCGGCTGTTGCGGTCGCGAGGGCGCCGAGCGCGAAGCGCCACAGTGATGCTGTAGTCATGCGATGGATACTTTTTCCGAGTTCGATTGCGGTTCTAGTTGGAGAGGGGCGCCAAGCTCGATTTGGTCGCCGTAAAGCGAGCGAAGGGCGTCGTCGAGATCTTCCATCGGCCCGTCGAAGTGGATGCTCCCTTTGCTCAGGGCGATGGCGCGATCGCAGTAGCGTCGGGCGACATCGACTTGGTGGAGCGACACGAGCACGGTGATGCCGAGACTTCGGTTCAGCTCCTTGAGGATGGCCATTACGCTTTGGGCGGAACTCGGGTCGAGCGAAGCGATGGGCTCGTCTGCCAGTATGAGCTCAGCTCCTTGGGCGATGGCCCGAGCGATGGCTCCGCGCTGCTTCTGTCCGCCGGAAAGAGTGCTGGCCCTTTGCTCTGCGTTGCCCCTTAGGCCGACGGATGCGAGCACTTCCATGGCTTTCCGTCGATCGCGGTCGTGATGAAGGAGTAGAAGACTCCGCCATAGCGGGGTGTGGGCGCTGCGTCCGACGAGCACGTTCTTGTGGAGCGAGAGCCGTCCTACGAGGTTGAAGCTTTGGAAGACGAAGCCGATGCGGGAACGGGCCTTTCGGATGCCGCTGGAGAGCCGTCCCGCCTCCTGGATTTGCGAACCGTTTACCCAGATGGACGAATTCCGGTCTGGATCGGCGACGAGCAGGCCGTTGCAAAGGCGAAGCAGGGTGGACTTTCCCGAGCCGGAGGGACCGATAAGGGCGACCATTTCGCCTTTGACTACGTCGAGATCAATCGAGTCGAGGGCTTTGTGTTGGTTGAATGTCTTGCCCGTGCCGCGAATCCGGAGGGCGTAGTTCTTTGCTGCTTCGGCTTCCACGTCGTTTGCCGATAACTATAGCGAGCGAGTGTTTGGATCCTGTTAATGTAGGTCTCCACTCCCGTTAAGATTAGCAGCGTTAAATGAGGTCTGGTTATCGAAAATTAATACTATCTTTATCTAATCTTAATCTATCTAGAATTCGCGAGTCCGCAGAAAATTCGCTTATCAAAAATTCGATATAACGCCTTCCGAAACTTGACTGTAACTTCTTTGTGACTTATTTGTAACATTTAGAGTTAGGGCGAACTGAGCCCCTTTGCAGCCAGGTTGGCTGTACGAAACCCATTGGAGGATGTAGCATAGAATGACGCGTTTGTTTCTTTTTTCGATTTCGTTTCTCCTTTTGCCGTTCGCTGGGGTGGCAAGTGGAAGCTTGCAGTTTCGTGGTGGGCTGGACCACGAGCTGCTCGACTTGTCGGCATACCCCTTGGCTCCTGCGGCTTTTCTCGACGACAAACTATATAGTGTCGTGGATGGGACCGGCGGACGAGCAGTGATAGATAGGGACGGGCAAGATACGCTCCTGCCGGAGGACTCCGTGGTGCATCTCGTCAAAGGCGAGGCTTTCGCGGATGGCGTGGTCGAAGTTCTGGCCAGTCGGGTAGAGCCGACGAGGAGCAAGCCTCGTTTACTGGCTTTGGGCGGAGCCTATCAGCGGAGTCGCGGCTCGATCGCGGGAACACGCGTCTCGGTGGAATTTCGGCCGAGCGCCGATTTTCAGGAGGCGACGCTTGGCATCCTGTTCTTCAACGACTTTGGGCAGCGTGCCCTGCACATCCAGGGATTGGGAGATTTGCAAGCTGGAGTCGTCCTCAACGAGGAATTCGAGTTGCCCTTCGCCTATGACGACCGGCGTGAAGCGATCAGGTACGCATTGCTGTTTTTCAGTTCGCAGGGAGAGATCGTGACGGGTGGGCGAGAGCCGATGACGCCTTTTCTCAATCGAATGTTCGATGATTTCTATTCGGATCTGGTAATGTCCTACCAAGCAAGCCGACCCTCAGAGACTGTTCCTGTCTCTCTGGCCCATCGCTTCCCGGTGGAGGTGGATGATAGTCTAATCCGCTCGGCGAGCGGCGACACGCTCTACTTCATGCTCGAGATAGACGAGCTGGGGAAGGTGGCGAAGATCGTGCCCGAAGACAATCTGGAGGAGTCGCTCTTGAAGGCATGTTCGGCGTCGTTGCAGGAATGGCTTTTTCTACCCCGGCTTGAAGATGGGTTTCTGGTAAGAAGCCAAGTTCGGGTGCCGCTTCGCTTTCGATAGCCTCGCTTGCCGGCGAGTGCCTCCAGTAGCGCGGATCCCGCTAAACGGGACCGCGGCCGTCCGATTCCTCCTCATCGCCCTCTTCATCCTTATCCTCATCCCATGATAAAGATGAGGATGGGAAACCGATGCGGGATTGTTGCGGATGTGGTCCCGCTTTGCACGTTGGCGTCGACTTAAGCTCGTCTGGGGCGTTGACTGAAAGCGATGGGGCAAATGGGACGTCGGAGGCCGTTTGCGCCAGGTAGCCGAACTCGAAAGAGTTTGGATCACAGGGGACAGAACCAAATGGCTTCGCTGTCGCCCTTTGGGTCTCGGTACTTTCGAGTTCGGCATTTTGTTAGATTGTCATCTGTAGGGCCGTCGCTCTTTCGAGCTATGGAGGACTCGCGAAGCGACGACCCTACATTCTGCTCCCCTGCTTCTCTCTTGGCGCGATATCTTTATCGTTTTCAAAATGAATTTCTTTCACATATCAAGCTTGCCATATGTTAGACAAACGCGGCTCTTCGCAAGCGAAGGCCCTACAGGCGATTTTTGTAGGGTCGTCGCTTGCGACGTACCGCACAGCCATTTGTCATAGCAATTCAAATCGAAAATGTCGGGCATCTCTGAAAATGAACCCTCCTCCAGATAGGCTTGTCCGTTTTTCGGATCGAGTTGATAACTATATAAAGTACAATGTCGCATGAGAGTAGCGCGGAGCTTTAGCCCGCGTCCGCGGAGAATGGAGCCTGCAATGCGGACGCGGGCTAAAGCTCCGCGCTACTCTCATGCATGACACGACACTAGTTGAGGACAAGAGCGTCGCTTGGTAGCGGAACTCGCAAGTACCGAAGCCCAAAGGGCGACAGCGAAGCCATTTGGATGCTAGGCAGAGAACCAAAGTCTGTCGACTTCGGCTACTTTCTGGGGAGGCTTCTAACCCACGCGCGAGATAGCTTCGCTCCCTCTTCTGTGCAGTCGATTCCATTTTTATGCGTGCTTCATCCTTTCTTAACAAAGAGGTGGGAGACTGCTTTCAGAAGATGGAATACGATACTGACTACATTCTATGCGAATGTCCGCTCGAACCGCTCAAGGCCCTCGTGGAGGACTTGGAAAAGGTCCATGAAGTCAAAATCGCCAAGGAACCTTCCGTCTGCCTCACCATGGTGAGAGCGGAGGATTCCCTTGAAAAACAAGAGTTCTTTCTTGGCGAGGCGCTGACCACGGAATGCGAGCTTAGCGTGGACGGAATGAGTGGCTACGGCCTCTGCCTGGGCGAAGATCCGACGCGCGGGTACTGTATTGCATTTATCGATGCCTTGGTGATCGGAGGCGTCTCGGACGAGCGGATCGATCGCTTCCTGCGCGAGCAGGCGGAAGCCATTCGAGAGCGCGAGACCTTGGACTTTTCCAGGACGCTCAGCACTCGGGTCGATTTCAAACTAATGGAGGAAGACTAAGATGGGTCTGGTCAGAGAAGCTAACTATAAGGAAGTCTTCGATGCGCAGATGCACTTCAGATCCCTGTTGGACGCAATGGCGCGGCCGGGGAAGATAGTGACTCTACAAGCAATCGATATAGCGGTGCCGACAGGTATGAATCGCGCTACCGCGTATGCCTGTCTTGCTTTGCTCAATGGCGATACGAGCTACTTTCTGACGAAAGGTTCCAATAGGATCGAGGAGTATCTTAGCGTGAATACAGGCTGCTTGCCCAGCGAGCTAGGCGAGGCCGATTTCGTTCTAGCGCAGGGTTCGGACGATCCCGATTTCGTTAGGTTCGTCAAGGAGGGGATTCTGACTTACCCCGAAACCGGGTCTTCCATCATTGTCGAGGTTGAACTGGTTGACGACAGCCTTGCCGATGACGCGCTCCAAATCCGCCTTACCGGCCCAGGAGTTCGAAACGAACGGATGATTTGGGTGAAGGGCCTAGAGGCTTCCTGGATCGACGCCCTAATGGAGAAGAATTCGGAGTTTCCTCTCGGCGTAGATACCTATCTCTCGTTTAGCGACGAAACGGATGAGCCCTGCATTTGCTGTCTGCCGCGGTCTACTAAGATTGAAATAGTATAGGAGTTTTTCGCTATGGGATACGTCGCTATAAAAGGGGGAGAGGATGCTATCGATAATGCTTCGCGGCTTGTCGAATACGAGCGACTGAAGAGCGAGTCGCCTCCCTTGACTATCGAGCAAGTCAAGACGCAGTTTCGCGCGGGCATCGACCGTATCATGGGAGAGGGATCGCTCTACGCGCCGGAGCATGCCGCACTCGCTTTGAAGCAGGTCGAGGGATGTACTCTGGAAGGGGCGTTCATGCTTCGCGCCTATCGAGCGACATTGAAGCGCTCCTATTATTCCACCATTCTCGATACTAGATCGATGAGGGTGGAGAGAAGAATTTCCTCCGCCTTTCGCGAGATTCCGGGCGGTCAGATTCTCGGCCCGACGCGCGACTACACGGTGCGTCTTCTCAATACGGATTTGGCTAGCGAGACGTTCGGGTCCGTTAAGTCGTTTCTGGAAGATATCGACTCGGAATTGCAACTCTCGGATGAAGAGGCGCCTCGCTCCTTTTGCAAGGTGGTGGATATGCTCAAGGAGCAGGGCATTCTCCGGCCTGTCGACGAGGATGAAGAAGAGGAAAAGCGGAGGGTTGTCGATGTCACCCGCGAGGCGATAAAGTTCCCCGCTCCACGTTCCGCCGCGTTGCAGATGCTGGCCCGGGCTGAAACGGGTGGCATTGCGGCCCTGGCATATTCTTCGATGCGCGGTTTTGGATCGGCCCATCCCACAATCGGGGAGCTTCGGGTCGGGCATGTTGGCGTATCGGTGAGAGATCGTCGTGGTCGTTCTCGTTATATCGGTCGAATCCGAGTGACGGAATGCGAAATCGTTTCCAAACTGAAGCAGAAAGGCAAAAGCTCCGTTCCGTATATGTCTCTTGGATACGGACTGTGCTTTGGCCACAACGAGACGAAGGCGATTGGCATGGGGATATTGGACCGCTCTATGCGAGTAGCCGATGAGCATCCGGCCAATAGCCAGGAGTTCGTGCTATATCATACTGAAGGGATAGAGTCCTACGGATTTACGAACCACTTGAAGCTGCCGCACTACGTGACCTTCCAGTCCGGTTTGGACAACCTGCGCAACGCGATGAAGCGTCGCGACGAGGAAGATAGGAATGCGGGCGCGAAAAAGCCTAAGACAATGTTGAATACCCAATCCCAAGAGTTGGCGGACGCTTCGCCAGAATTGCTATGATCGAGGCGAAAAAATTCCAACAGGCCTACAACTACGGCTTCATAGACGAGTCGACCAAAAAGGAGATTCGTCGCAAGATGCTCAAGGCGGTGGCGATTCCTGGATACCAGGTGCCGTACTCCTCGCCCGAGATGCCGATTTCCCGAGGTTGGGGAACGGGCGGGCTCCATGCCACGCTTTCGCTGATCGGCCCGGATGACACTTTCAAGATCATCGACCAAGGCAGCGATGCGAGCGTCAATGCCTGCAACCTGCGGAACTTCGTGAAGCGCATGACGGGTTGCAAGACGACCTTCGACACGGCCGATGCGACGATCGTGCAGACTCGCCACCGAATCCCGGAGGAGGTGTTGACGGACAAGCAGATCATCGTCTTCCAGGTGCCGCAGCCCGAGATACTGCGTGGCGTGGAACGCTTTGAATTCAAGACTCGTCAGATGCACGCGGAAGCGGACTACGCCAAGATGTGGGTTTCGCTCTACGAGTCCTACGTCAAATTCGGAGCGATAATGAGAGGGGCGGGCTATCCGGTCAAAGTGAATGGCCGGTATATCATGACGCCTTCGCCGATACCCCGTTGGGACGTGCCGAATCTAAGCCATAGCGATACCTTGCACGTCTTCGCTGCTGGGCGGGAAAAGAGAATACACTGCGTGCCGCCCCACACATTGGTCGAGCCGCTCGAGTTTGAAGACGTCAAGTTCATGGTCGAGAAATTCGAAGGTATCCGATGTTCGGTTACGGGCGAGGGAGACGCGTTCATGGACGAGATCTACGAAGCCGACGGCGGCCGTAAGCACGTGATCAACGACAGTAACTTTCTAGACAAACTCAAACTAGGCGGACGCCCGAATCAGCGGCTTTTCGTCAACCCGAGCTAAGGTAGGTAGACGCAGATGGTACAAGACAACACAGATAACTGGCTGCTGAGAGTTCGTGGCTTGACGAAGATCTACGGCGATCCGATTTCCAATTCGATCGCGTACACGGGACCCAAGTTCGGCAGCAATATTTGTCCGGAGACAGACGCGATCGTGGCTTGCGCGGAGATCGATTTCGATCTTTATCCAGGCGAAGTGCTTGGCGTGGTCGGGGAAAGCGGATCGGGCAAGAGTACGCTGGTGCAGCTTCTCTACTTCGATGGCGAGGCTACCGGTGGCGAAGTCTATTTTCGCTCGTTTGAAGATGGCGACACGAACATCCTTCGCGTCACCAACCAAAAGAAGCGCTATCTGAGAAACCACCTGATGGGGATGGTGTATCAGAATCCTCGAGACGGACTGAATTTCAAGTTCTCGGCGGGCGGCAACATCGCCGAGAAGCTTCTCATGGCCAACGAATTCAATGTCGGCCGCATCCGAAATCGGGCTAGTTCCTTGCTGACGCAGACCGAGGTGCCGGTCGAACGCATGGACAACGCGCCTGCGACCTTCAGTGGCGGCATGCAGCAGCGCGTACAGATCTCCAAGGCGATCGCGAACAATCCGCCTCTCATATTCCTGGACGAAGTGACGACCGGATTGGATGTCTCCGTACAGGCGAAGGTCCTGGATCTGATTCGCGGACTGCAGCAGGATCTCGGCATTTCCATGATCGTGGTCTCCCACGACCTGAGCGTGATTCGGATGCTGACGGATCGCACTATGGTACTGAAGAACGGTCGTATCGTGGAGTCCGGATTGACCGACCAGATATTGCAGGACCCACAGCATGCCTATACTCAGCTGTTGGTAAGCAGCTTGCTATAGAAACAGACAGGAGCATGTCAGATAAATTGAGAATACTGTTTAGAGAAGGTAGGGACCGATCGCCGAGCGGTCCGCGAAGCCTTGCAGAAACCAAACCGACGCGGCTCGCTCGGCGATCGAGCCCTACCTTGCCATGAAACATTTTCTAGAAGTCAGAAATCTATCCAAAAATTTTCTGCTGCATATCCTCAACGACAAGCATATACCTGCTCTGGAGGATATTTCCTTCAGCATGGACCAAGGCGAGATTATCGGCCTGACTGGCAAGTCCGGTTCCGGCAAATCCAGCCTGATGAAGTGCGTGTATCGGACCTATCTGGCAAGTGGCGAGAGCATGGTGTACGATTCCTCGACCTTCGGGCCTATCGACCTTATCGAGGCCACCGAGCACCAGATACTCCGCATTCGCAAGGAGGAGATGACCTACTGCTCGCAGTTTCTCAATGTGATTCCTCGAGTCCCGGCGGTCGAAATCGTGGCGGAGAGCTTGCTTGTCAAGGGGGTTGCTGAAAACGAAGCGTTCCGCCGGTCGAGAGAGTTCCTCGAACGGCTTGGTTTGCCAGCCGAACTTTGGGATGCCTATCCCTCGACTTTTTCTGGCGGAGAGCAGCAGCGGATCAACGTGGCCCGTTCCATTATATCGCAGCCGCGTTTTCTGCTGATCGACGAGCCGACCGCTTCCTTGGACCAGAAAACCAAGGACGTGGTGATAGAGGCTATTCTGGAAATGAAGCGTTCGGGTACCTCCGTGATACTCATCACCCACGACGAGTATACGTTGACCAAGCTTGCCGATCGCGAGCTGAAACTAGTCGGTGGGCGCATCTGCGAGGCAGAGGCGGCGACCGCATAGGAGAGTAGATGCTCGCTCGCGCAAGACAGCTGTTTATCTTTCTGGGCCTGGTCGCCGCCTGTTTGCTAGCGGGATGCTCGGATGGGCAAGGCAGGCTCGACGAGCGCGGCTGGCCTCGCAGTTTGGTATTCGCCTATTGGGTGGATGAGGAAGTCCCGGGGCTGCGTTTCGACGCTATCGACAGTTTGTCCGCCTATCTGGGCGAGCGACTTGGATTGGAAGTGGATTTGAAGAGGTCGACTCAGTACGGGCCGGTGATCGAGGCCATGCGGGCCAACAAGGTGGACATTAGCATGTATGGAACCTTTGCATACATTCTCGCTTCGGCGAAGGCTGGAGCGGAGTGTATCGTGATTCGGGGTACGGAAGCAGGGCCTAATGGCTACCATTCGTTGATCCTGACGGGGGCAGACAGCCCCATCGATTCGCTTGAGGACCTCAAGCGGCATGGAAGCGAGCTTAGCTTCGCCTTTGCGAACCCGGCCTCGACTTCCGGGCATCTGATTCCGCGGGCCTACTTGGAATTGCAGGGCATCTATCCCGAGCGAGACTTCAAGGAGCTGGTATTCCCCGGCAAGCACAATGCGACTTTGCTTTCGGTGCTCTCTGGAAAGGTCGATGTAGGTTGCGTCAGCCAGAACACTTATCGCAAGCTGGTGAGCCTCGGCCGGATCGACCCGGACGAGCTTAAAGTCGTCTGGACTTCGCCTGCTATCCCGGATGGTTGCATCGCGGTGAGAGAAGGCCTGCCGGATAGTCTGAAGCTGGCGATTCAAAGCGCTCTGGTCGAGCTGCCGAGCGAGTATCCGGAAGTCTGGCAGGAGGTTAAGCGAATATACACGTATTCGGCGAATCCCGAGAGTCGCTACATGCTGGCAGACGATAGTCACTACGATCCTATCCGGGAAGTGGCCTCGAGAGTCGCTAACATCGATATGCTCAACTAAGATGCGTATTGGAATCTGGATACTGTTCTCCATCGTGCTATGCGGTTGCGTAGGCACCGAGGACGTGCAAGTGGATGAGCGTGGCTGGCCGACCAAGTTGCGTTTCGCCTACACGCCAGACGAGGAGGAGCCTGGCCGCCGGGAGATGATCTATATGAAGCGAGCGAAATATCTCGAGAGCCAGCTCGGTATAGAGATCGATGTCGTCAAGACTACTCAGTACGGACCGGTTATCGAGGCCATGCGGGCGGACAAGATCGATATAGCGAACTACAGTACCTTCCCTTATCTTATCGCCTCGAAAAAGGCGGGCGCCGAAGCCTTGGTTGGTAGAGGAGATCAAAATGGCGGCGTTCGAGTTTCCTATTCCTATATCGTGGTTCGGGGCGACAGCGATATCGATTCGATCGACGAGCTGAAGGAGCAAGCTGGAGATTTGAGCTTCGCATTTGTAAACCCGGCCTCGACCTCCGGCCATCTGATTCCTCGCTATTTCCTGGAGCAGATGGATATCAATCCGGAAAGCGACTTCAAGGAACTCGTGTTTCCCGGCAAGCACAACGCGACGACTCTTTCGGTAATTTCAGGCAAGGTGGATGCCGCTGCTATCTCGAGTGGCGTGTTGATCAAGCTTCAGCTCTACGATAAGGTGAAGGAGTCGGATCTGAAGATCATCTGGAAATCGGACCCTATTCCCAGTGGAGCGTTATCCGTTCGTCGATCCCTTCCTTCCGATCTGAAAGCCGCCATTCGTCAGGCGCATTTGGACATGGCGAGGCTCGACCCGGAGCTGAACCAGCTTCTCCAGGAGGAAAGCAATAAATTTCGGCGCGATCCGGTTGGCGACTACATCGCTATGGATGACTCCGTGTTCCAGCCTATGCGGGAGCTCAGTTCCAGAATCAAGGGCATGGAGATGCTGAAATAGCTTCTGTATATGAGGGATTTGAAAAGAATGTAGCTGCGTCCGCGAGAACGCGCTGCGAAAACGAAATAGAGACCGCGTTCTTACGAACTCGGCTACGAGGATCTACAGTAATCGAATAATGATACACGTAAAAGGACTTTGCAAGAAACTGCCCAATGGGCGCAGCCTCTTGTCGGATATAAGTTTCAAGGTGGAGCCGGGAGAATTCGTCGGCATTCTCGGCGCTAGTGGCGCGGGCAAGTCGCTCACCTTGCGCTGCATGCTTGGGCTGGTGCAGCCGAGCGAGGGAGAGATTAGATTTTCGTTTCGGAGTTCGTCGGGCGAGGGACACGAACTCGATATCGCCCGACTGAAAGATCGGCAGTTGCGTGAGATGCGCAAGGAGATGGGAGTGATTTTTCAGGGAGGCAATCTCGTGAAGCGCCTCACCGCGCTGGAGAACGTCATGATGGGTCGTCTTGGGACGATATCGCCGCTCAGGAGCTGGTTGTATGGATTTACGGATACCGAAGCGAAGGAGGCCTACGAAGTGATGAAGTCCTTGCGCATGGAGGACTATGCCAGTCGTCGCGTGGGCAATCTGAGCGGAGGAGAGCAGCAACGAGTGGCGATTGCCAGAGCTATCTATCAGAAGCCATCGGTGTATCTGGCTGACGAGCCGGTTTCTAGTTTGGACCCGAAAAACGCCCGCAAGGTCATGGAGCTGCTTAAGCCGCTTTCCAAGGACAAGCCAGTGGTAGGCGTCTTTCATCAGCCGCATTTGACTGCGGAGTTTTGCTCCCGAGTGATCGCGATCAAAGATGGATGCATTGTCTACGATGGAGACCCGAAGCTCAGCGCCGCGACATTGGCCTCGATCTACGAGGGCGAAGAAATCGAGGGCGTCGCTCAGGATAGGCCGGCCGCGCGAACGGTAGCGGCGCCGACGACGTACGAAACCAAGCTGCGACCCAATGTCGCGACATCATAAAACTGCTCTTGTAGAAAGTTATATAAAAACAGAATATTCATTCTTCAGTCAGGATTGCGTTCCGAAGGAGCAAATCAAAGCATGCTCTTCTATTCCCGTTGTTTCTCGAAAAAATGATTTTGCCATCAATGATTTTGCAAAAAGCTGATTTCACTGCCGAAAGTGGGGAAAGAAGCAAAATCATTGATGGCAAAATCATTATCCTGCAATGCGGACCGCTCGGCGATCGGTCCCTACCTATTAAGCAGTGTTTTCAACTTTTTGGAAACTCTCCAAGATGCCCTTTCAATGGCATCGGCTCCAGAGAAAGCAGGATTCGTGGCCTTAATTTATGGGAAAGCTGCTATGTCGCCGAGAAATGAATACGACTTCAGGCGCTATCGTCGGCCTGCATCCTTTCTGTTTTTCCTAGCCCTTGTCGTATGGCTGGCCGCTTGGCAGGCGGACGTGGATCTTGCGTTGCTCTTCGCCAACGTGGACAAGGGGATCTCCCAGTTCGGCAAGCATTTGCCTCCGGATCTCTCGGTTCTCGGCGTGATGGCTCGCGAGTCCTTGATCACCGTGGCGATGGCGCTGCTCGCGACGCCGCTGGGCGGTCTGGCGTCTTTGGTCTTCGGTTTGGCGGCTGCCAAGAACATATCGCCTGGTCCGCTTCGTTCGACGGCTCGCGGATTGATCTCCGTCGAGCGAGCGCTGCCGGAGATCGTGACCTTGCTTTTTCTGATCGTGGTTTTCGGTATCGGCTATTTCGCTGGCATCGTGGCTTTGGCGATCGGCTGCATCGGCATGCTTGGGCGGCTGCTCGGGGATGCGATCGAAGAGGTGGACAGCAAGGTCCTGGAGTCAGTCGAGATCGTCGGGGCGACTCGGTCTCAGATTATTCGATACGCAATTCTTCCGGAAGTGCTGCCCGTGTTTATTTCGAATCTCATATTTCGTTTCGAGATCAATATTCGAGCTTCGGTTGTTTTGGGCGCGGTCGGGGCGGGTGGCATCGGCTACGAACTTGGGAAGGCGATGGATTTGAGCGACTACAATCAAGCGACGACCGCTATCCTGATGATCGTAGTCCTAGTGCTCGTTTCCGAACGCATCTCGGATGTTTTACGCAAGAAGGTAACCGCTCGCGGCAGCGCGCTAGTCTGATATGGATGCTGCTCTATCGAAAAAAGAACTGGCTGGTCCGTACAAGCGCCCTTCGCGTCAGTTTTGGGAGCGCACGGCGATCGCGGTCTCGTGCCTGGTTTGCATTGGCGGGCTCTTTTTCGCTTTGGAGGTCAATCCCTTCGTTTTCATCACCGAATTCGACCATGTCTCCAATCTGGTCAAAGACATGGTGCCGCCCAAGCTTGGATTGCTCTTCCAGTCGAAGGGGCTCTACGACTCGATTGGCGAAACTATTTCCGCGGCGTTTCTCGGTACTCTGTTTGGAGGAACGTTAGCGACGGGACTATCCTTTTTCGCTGCCCAAAACACGGCGCCTTCGAGGAAGATTCGCAGCCTGATGCGCACCCTCTTCTCGGTGGAGCGGGCGATTCCCGAGTTTGCGACGCTTCTCATACTCATCGCGATTGTGGGTGTAGGGCCTTTCACTTCGACCTTGGCGCTCACGGTAGCGAGCATCGGCTTTTGCGGTCGGCTTTGCGCGGATGCTATCGAGAATGTGGATACTAAGCCGGTAGAGGGGCTTGAGGTCCTCGGCTCCAGTCGGTGGCAGACGATTCGCTATGCGATTTTGCCGCAAGTCGCTCCTAGCTTCGTCTCTACGCTTTTCTACATCTTCGACGTGAATCTGCGTCGGGCTATCGTGCTGGGCTATTTCGGTGGAGGCGGTCTCGGCTTCGAATTGGAACGCTCGAAAGGCATGCTGCAATACAAGGACATGCTCGCCTACACGATTTGCATCATCGCGCTTGTTCTCCTCATGGAGAGAGTGTCGGACTTCGTCAGAAAACGAATATTGAACGTCGATACGCACTTGAGATGACGAACTTCGAAAGAATTTCCGAGGTAGGGACGGACCGCTCCCGACAAGTCGGGAGCGGTCCGTCCCTACCTGAGAGCGTGTTGAATAAGCCGATCAAGTCCCGCGATTGTGTAGCCGGGTTCGTGAGGACGCGGAATCTCGTATGGGAGGCCCGCGTTCCCACAAACCCCGCTACGTTGGAAAACTGGACTTATCCAACACTCTGAGTGAACAACCATGAATAGAACAATAATAACAAACGCCCGTATTGTAACGCCTGCCGAGAGCTTCGTCGGTACGCTCGTAGTGGAGGACGGCATTATCGCCTCGATAGAGGAGCATCGAAGCTACAGCGAAGGATACGATGCCCAGGGACAATGGCTCATTCCTGGAGTGATCGACATTCATACGGACTATTTCGAGCGCGAGCTGCACCCCCGACCGAGCGCGGCTTTTCCTGCGGAACTGGCTTTCCATATGATGGATACGCGAGCTCTCGCCTCTGGACTTACTACGATCTTGGGAGCGGTTCGGATTTCGGATGACCACAAGGGCAAGACCCATCCGCTTAGGGCGAACAATGGGATGGCCTTGGCTGACGAGTACGAGCGGCTGTCCAAGTTGTCGTCGGCTCGCCACTATATGCATATTCGCTGGGACACGAACTTCGAGCCAGTTGACTCGATATTGGCGAAGCTGGCGGATTACGAATCGATCGGCAATATTGTCTACAACGAGAACATTCCAGGCGAACGTCAGTTTCGCAGCTTGGAGGATATAGCAAGAAAGCGGGCGGCTTCTAATGGGGTGACCTTCGAGGAAGCGATGGACGGCTTGCGGGAGAGCATCGAGAGGAATCGATTGATAAACAATCGCGGCAAGGTACGCGATACGTTTGCCGGAAAGGTGTGCATCGGCAGTCACGACGACACTACGGTGGAACATGTGGACGAAGCCTTCGAAATGGGAGTAACGCTTGCCGAGATGCCTACTACGATAGAGGCCGCTCGACGAGCCAAGGAGCTCGGAATGAGCGTCTGTATGGGGGCTCCAAACTACTATCGTGGCGGATCTCATTGCGGCAATCTCTCTTGCCTGGATGCGCTGCAGGAGGATTTGGTCGACGCTCTTTGCAGCGACTACCATTTCCCGTCTATGTTGGGTTGCGTGGTCAAGATGATCGCGAATGGCATCGATCCAAGCTTCGCGGTCAATCTTGTCACTTTGAACCCGGCTCGCATTATCGGAAAGGCAGCGGAGCTGGGCAGTCTGGAGGTCGGAAAACGGGCGGACTTGACTTTATTCGAGCCGAAAACGGGCTACGGTCGAGTGACGGAAACTTGGGTTGATGGCGTATCCAGGTTCTCGCTGGGCTCTCGCCAGCGGTCGCTTGTTTCGTAGAGGAGGTTGCTTTATAGACGTAGGGCCGGCGCTTGTCGCCGCGCCGCAAAGAACAGATCAAACCGCAGCGGCGCGGCGACAAGCGCCGGCCCTACATATCGATTTAACTAAGGAGGCTTGAGACCTATTCGAAAAACTGAGGAGAAAAACGCTAGCAACCTTTTTCTGACGCGTTGGATGCTTGGCCTTTGTTGGGAGCATCGACGCCTCTTTGCGTGCGCGGTGGTCATGCAGGTGGCGTTGACGGTCTTCGCGGTACTGAGCTTGAATCTGGTTGGCTTGGGCGTGGACTACCTCGGGGTTGTCTCGGGGGTTGGCGATAAGGCGCCGGTTTGGCCTTTTGGCTTGAAGCCTCCTGAGGACTGGTCCGCGATGCAGACCATTCTGGCGATAGCGGCGGGGGCTTTGGCCAGCGCCTCTTTCAGCGGTTTGCTCTATTTTGGAGCGGCCAATTCGACCGCTACCTTGGTGCATGGGAGATTGGCTCCACAGTTGCAGCGGAGGGTCTTCGCCAAGCTGCAGGAAGGATGCATGCGATTCTACTCGAAGCATCCGAGCGGGGCGATGATCAATCGCGCCACCGGAGATATACAAGCAGTTCGTTCGTTCGTGGACCTGGCTTTGATCGAAGCGATAACCTTGTCCATCATGGTGACGATCTACGCCATCTTCATGTTTCGGATCCATGCTAGCCTGGCGTTCGCATGTTTGGTCTTCGTTCCTCTCATGGCTTGGGGGTCCGTTGTCTTCTCCCGCGTTTCGCGTCCCCTTTTTATGGCCTATCGCGAGGCCTTCGACCGGATGATCCTCTATCTCTCAGAAGCGATCCGAGGGGCGGAGGTGATTCGGGGCTTCTCCGTGGAATCGCAAGCGATCGGACGTATGCGTAAGATGAATACGGAGATCTGGGAAAGGCAGAAGCGGATCTTTCGCAGCATCAGCCTCTACGCTCCTTGCATAAACGCGCTCTCTCATGCCAGCCTATTTGCCCTTTTGGTATACGGCGGGTATCTCGTGATAGAGGGAGCTTTGCCGCTTGGAGCGGGTTTCGTGGTGTTTGCCGGTCTGTTGCAGCAGTTCGCGAATCGAATCTCCAATGTCGCTCAAATCGCCAATGCGATGCAGGAAAGCCTGACGGGAGCGCGTCGCTTGCATGAGTTGCTGGTTTCCGAAGCATCGGTTCGCCTGCCGAGCGATGCTGTTGTTCCGCGACCCTTTGTCGGCAGCGTACGCTTCGAGCGAGCTGGCGTATCCTACACGCCGCGCCGCAATGCGCTTTCGGATATAGACTTGGACGTTCGCCCCGGCGAGATTGTCGCCTTGGCAGGCGAAACCGGATCTGGGAAAAGCTCGCTTCTCAGCCTGATCCCTCGGCTGTACGACCCGGACTCGGGTCGCGTTTTGGTCAGTGGAGTGGATGCCAGGAGATTGGATCTCCAGGTTTTGCGTCGCAATGTAGGAGTCGTCTTTCAGGACGCGTTTATATTCAGCCAGTCGATCGCCGACAATATTCGATTCGGCAATCCGAATGCCTCGATGAAGCAGGTCGAGAAGGCGGCTCGAGTGGCGTGCGCCGAGGAGTTTATACGGAAGCTGGAGAAGGGCTACGACACGGTTATAGGCGAGATGGGAGTCGATCTCTCCGGAGGGCAGCGGCAGCGCCTTAGCATTGCCCGGGCTCTCCTTCCTGATCCTAAGATTCTGCTGTTGGACGATCCGACTTCGGCTATCGATCCTTCGACCGAGAAGCGAATCCTCGATGGTTTGCGAGAGGAAATGGAAGATCGAACGACCTTTATCGTGGCCCATCGGGCTTCGACGCTCGCTAGAGCCGATCGAGTGATCGTCCTGGAAAAGGGGCGTATCATCCAGGTGGGTACGCACGAGGAGCTGGGAAGGGCCCGTGGGGCCTACGCGACGATGATCGAAGCTCAATTCGGCGCTAAACGCCAAGGGGAGGCAATAACGGTATGAGTCTGGCGCAAGCGGTCGGCATGCACGATGGAATCGGCGCGGGAGCTCAAAGGCCCCAGCGCTTGGATGTGAAGATCATCTGGCGGATCTTCCGATACATGGATCCTTTTGCCGGCTTGCGAAATCGATGCCTGGCCCTTTCCGCGGTGAGGGCGATCCTGCGCCCGATGCAGGGCGTGTCGATCGGCTACGTCATCAACGGACCGATCGTTTCCGGCAATTTTGGCGGCGTCATTTGGGGAGCTTTGGGGTTTCTGGGGCTGTCGATTCTGGCGGAAATCGTCTTTCACTTTCGGATGAGAGCGTCTTTGGAATTGGGGGAGAGGGTCACTCAAGGCTTGAGAAACGGTCTGTTCGAGAAACTGCAGGAATTTTCTCTCGGCTACTATACGAAGACGAAGGTGGGCAGCGTTCTCAGCCGGTATATTTCGGATATCGAGAACATGCGGCGCGGCGTGCATACCGTTTTCTTTTTCGGTTTGATGCTCGTCGGACAGATGCTTGTAGCGAGCGTTTTCATGGTGGCGAACAATCCTGCCCTGTTTTGCGCCGTGCTAGTGGTCGCTCCGGCTATCTATGGAATAAATATATACTTCAGAGGGCGGCTATCCCACTGGTCGAGAGAGACGCAGCTCAGCCAAAGCCGCCTCACGAGCAAGATTGCGGAAGCGGTCAACGGGATGAAGATAATCCAGAGCTTCGCTCGCGAAGAGCGTTCGGCGGAGGAATACGAGGAGCTGACGCTGCGCCACGCGGACAACAATCAGAATCTCGCTCGAAACACGGCGATCTACCTGCCGTTGCTGGAATTCAATACCCAGGCGTTTTTGGCCATCCTGTTGGCCATCGGCTCCTATGGGGCTTTGTCGGGAAGCTTCCAGTCGGATGTGGGCGACTTCATAGCGTTTTTCTTTTTGGCGAACTACTTTTTCATGCCGATACAGAATATCGGAAGGATCTATACCCAGGCTTTGGCCTCGGCGGCGGGAGCGGAACGCGTGTTCGAGCTTTTGGATACGGAACCGGATTGGGAGGAGAGCGACGATCTTGAAAGGCCTGATTCTTTGCGGGGAGAGATCGAGGCGAAGGGCTTGCAGTTCAGCTACGTGGAGGGAAAGCCCGTCTTGCAAGACTTGGACTTTCGGGTGGAAGCGGGAGAGACCGTCGCTTTGGTGGGGCACACCGGTTCCGGCAAGACCACTCTGGCGAATCTGATCAGCAAGCACTATCTCCCGAGAGCGGGTGAGCTGCTGATCGACGGCAAAGCGGTGGAGGGGATCCACGGGCCGTCGTTGCGCTGCCGTTACGGGATCGTGACGCAGCAGGCTTTCCTGTTTGAGGGAACCGTCCTGGAGAACGTCCTGATCGGACGTCCGGACGCGAGCGAGGAAGAGGCGATCGCCGCAGTGGATGCCCTGGGGTGCCGAGACTTGCTGGAGGCCTTGCCGCAAGGTTTGCGGACGCAGGTAGGCGAGAACGGCAAGAGCCTCTCCAATGGGCAGCGTCAGATCGTCTGCTTTGCCCGGGCTTTGCTGCGGGACCCAGCGGTGCTCATCTTGGACGAGGCTACCAGTGCTGTCGACGTTATCACCGAAGCAAGGCTGCAAAAGGCCATGAGGCGGCTTGCGGCGGGCCGTACCTGCATTGTGGTCGCCCATCGGCTGAGCTCCATAACGGATGCCGATCTGATCCTGGTTCTAAAGGACGGGCGGATCGTGGAGCGCGGCGTTCATACGGCGCTTCTAGAAGAGGATGGCTACTACGCTTCTCTCTATCGCGAGTTCTCTGGCAGCTAGGATGACGAGAATGGAGACGAGCCTCGATTTTCCTTTTGCTCGCGTTGATTTCAGTGCGTCGAAGCTTGCTTCGACTTTGGTAGGGACCGATCGCCGAGCGGTCCGTGGAGAATGGATCCTGCATCGCGGACCGCTCGGCCCTTCGGCTTTGCTCAGGGCGGTGAGCCTGTCGAACCGCGATCGGTCCCTACCTCGGGATCCTCCAGATCGTCTCTGGCGAACTGTTACAGCGACGTTTCGGCGGTTAGGGGCTTCGCGCCAAACGTGTCACAATGCGAGCTCAGGCAAGGTGGAGCGTTGACCGGGTGGCCGAAACCGACAATCCCGCCTTTGTCACATCAACTTTTTGCAACGATGATCGAAATGATATACCGGAAAACACTCATGCTAGCGGCTGCCCTCGGATTTGCGAGCGGTGGCTGGGGGGCTCCTGCCACGGGTTTGTACGAGGAGACGAAGTCGACGGTGACCAAGTGGGCAGAGACGGAGAGCTTGATTTCAGAGGAAGCTAGCAAGTGGGAAAAGGACAAGGCGATTCTCGAGGACTTGGAGCGCATGCTGAAGGCTGAGAAAGCTGCCTTGAGCGAAAAGATCGAGCAGTCTCGGGCCTCGGCCACGGAATCCGATAAGCGTCGCCTGGAGATCTCGGAAAGGAAGGAAGCGCTGGAAGAGGCTAGCAACGTCGTTCGCTCCAGTCTGGAAGTACTTGAAGAGGGGATTCGCGAGCTCGTGCCTTACTTTCCTGAAAGCTATGCGGAGAGCATCGCGCCCTTGCTGAGGCAGTTGCCGACCAAGGGGAAGCCAACCCAGTTGCCGCTCTCGATCAGGCTTCGCAACGTCATCGGCATTCTGAGCCAGGCGAACAAGTTCGACAACGTAGTGAACCTTCAGGTCGAGGCCCGCAAGTTCGACGACGATACGAGCAAGCAAGTGACCACTCTATATTTCGGATTCGCTATCGCGTACTATTCCGACGCCACCGGCGAGCATGCTGGATATGGATATCCCACCGCAGAGGGCTGGAAATGGGAGGAGACTCCTGAAAGAGGCCTCGCGATTCTCGATGCGATCTCGATGTATCAGAAAGGAAAGCAGGCCGCTTTCGTGAATTTGCCTGTCGTCATCAACTGATTCTCTCCAAATGAAATTCGTAAATAGAATAGCGACGCTCGCGCTTGTAGGAATCGGCATTTGCAGTGCCCAGGGTCAGGCGGATCTGGCCCAGATAAACGCCAAAGCCCAGCAGGATCTGGAGAGCGCCCTCGAGCGTCTAAGCGAGACGCGGGCGACCATTCGCGAAGAGAGCGTACCGCTTTCCCGCCGCATCAATGTTCTCAAGGGCGAGGTCCGAGCGTTGCGGGCGGAACTCGATCGCGAGCAGCGAGCGCAGGATACCCGGACGCTTGGCCTGGAGGCTCTCGAAGGACGGGTGAAGGCGATTCAGGACGAAAACGACTATCTGAGCGGCTTGATGACGCAGTTCTTCCAGGAGCTGCAGACGCATATGACTGCGGCGGAGCAGCAGGCGAATGAAAGCAGCATCGACGGCATTCGCGATGTTCTGGACGGTCCTGATAACTCGGAGACAGCCAAGTACGAAGCCCAGGTCGATACCGTCTTGATGGGCATCGGCAGATTGCGCGACCGGATCGGCGGAGTGATCTACTCGGGCGAGGCGGTCGATTCCGAGGGAGATCTTGTGCAGGGCAATTTTATCGAGCTGGGGCCGATTAGCGTATTCGCATCCGATTCCGGCGCCGAGGCAGGTATTATAGAGTCCCATCAGATGGCGGTCCCCAACGCCACTCCTCTCAATGCGCAGTTCACTCGGGCCGCTTCCGATCTCGCGGCAAACGGAAAGGGCGAGCTTGATATAGACGTGACGCTTGGTTCCGCTTTGGCGATCGAGGGTGCCAAGGAGTCCGTTTCGGAACACATTCTCAAGGGCGGAATCTGGGTCTGGCCGATTATAACCTTCGCCTGCCTGGCGGGTCTTCTCGCCGTCTATAAGCTCTTTTCCATCTATTCCATAAAGCAGCCCAGCGCGGCCCAGTTAGGCGACATCGTGCGGCAGGTCCGCGAGGGGAAGAAGGATGAGGCGATCAAGTCCGCTGAGGCCCTCCCGTGGGAGTTCGGTCCCATGGTGAAGGAAGCGGTGCTGTGCTCCGACCAGGAAAAGGAGTTGGTCGAAGAAGTCATGTACGAGAAGATGCTCGAAGCCCAGCCCAAGGTGGAGCGTTTCCTTTCGGTGATCGCGGTTACGGCGGCGGTCGCCCCGCTGCTCGGTCTGCTGGGAACGGTTACCGGCATGATCAACACCTTCAAGATGATCACCCTCTTCGGAACGGGCGACGCGAGTTCTCTCTCCGGCGGCATATCGGAGGCCTTGATCACGACCGAGCTCGGTCTCGTGGTGGCGATTCCCTCGCTGGTGGCCCATGCTATGCTGAACCGCAAGGCACAGTCGATCATGGCCAATATGGAGAAAATGTCGGTCGTGTTCGTCAACGGCCTGCCCAGCAGGCGATAGCGTCTGTCGGCAGCTTCTCTTTGACTTTCCATGAGCGAGTTCTTCCAAGAAAGCTTTTTGCCGATCTGGAATGCAGGCGGCCACTTGATGTATCCGCTCGTCGCGCTGGCCTTGCTGATATTCTATACGGGTGTCGAGATCATCGTCTATCTCAACGAACTCAAAGGCAAGCAGCCGACTGATGGCGCGATCGAGGATTGGGTGGACGACCCGGCGCATGCCTCGGGCGAAATCCGGTCCATGATCGAGTATGGCAAGTCGGCGCTTCCTATCCAGCGCGACGTGCTGAATCGCTTTAGCGAGATTCGCAACGAGCATCTTTCCCGCGTGGATCGTCGCCGAACGATGCTAGCAGTGTTTGTCGGCGCAGCTCCTCTTACCGGCCTGCTGGGCACGGTTATCGGCATGCTCAGCACTTTCAAAGGGCTTGCTCTGAGTACTGGAGGCCAGACGGTAAACATGATTGCCGACGGCATTTCGGAGGCTCTTATCACCACCCAGCTCGGGCTGGTCATCGCTATTCCCGGCTATGTCATGCTGATGCTTATCGAGAAGCGTCAGAATGCGGTGGATACGCTAATAACTCGAATAGAAGCCTGCGTCGCGAGAAAGGCGCGAGGCGCGAACCTGCCAACAGCGGCTACAAATTGAACGTTTCCCATGCAAAGAATCCCTCTGCGGTACGCCGCGTTTGTCGGGCTTTCGATCAGGTTATCCCAACAGTTTCATAATTCGCAGTATCTAGTTTCGTAATGGTTTCAAAATTAGTCATGCCAGACCTGCTCATGAATCGAACCAACGCGGCTCTTCGCAAGCGAAGGCCCTACATAGCAACTCCTTGTAGGGTCGTCGCTTGCGACGTACCGAAGAATATTTCTTCGATTCTTAAATGTTTTTAGTATGCTTGCACTATTGAAGACCAAATTCGATATCCTCACATTTGGTTAGGATTGGAAAACGGAGAATTTTTAACCGCGAATGAACGCGAATACACACGAATCAAAGCTTCAAATGAGAAATCATTCGTGTTTATTCGCGTCCATTCGCGGTTACTCTTAGTCTTGTTTTTGAAACAGTAGGGTTATGTGTAGCTAGATTTTCAGATCATGAAGAGCAAAAGACTTTTTTCCGGTAAGCAAGGAACGGAGGAGATCAATATATCTCCGCTGATTGATATGGTTTTCATCCTTCTTATCTTCTTTATCGTCACCACGGTTTTCGTCGAGGAAACGGGAGTCGAGGTGAGCAAGCCCCAGGCGACTTCGGCATCGGACCTCGAGAAGAACAGCATTCTCATCGCGATCACCGAAGCGGGCAACGTGGTCTACGGAGGCAAGGATGTCGGGGTAAGCGGCGTGCGTCCGATCATTCGCAGGCTCTACCAGAAGGAAAAGATGCCGGTCATCATCCAGGCCGACAGACGATCGATCACCGATATCGTAGTGCGCGTCCTTGACGAGGCGAAGCTGGCAGGAGCGGTTTCCGTCAGCCTGGCCACGGAGGATTGATCCCCGACTATGAGCGACTCCTACAGCTCCAAAGGCATCAAGCGCGGCTCGGCGAAAGTCGCCCGGATATTCGTTTACTCGATCCTCCTGGTTGCGGTTCTCGTATTCGTTCTGCCTTTCACGCAGCACCTCATGCAGGTGAAGGAAAGGGTCACCGTTCGTTCGGTCGACGTGGCGATGCCGCCACCGCCGCCACCTCCTCCCGAGCCGCCGCCACCGCCGGAGGAGAAAGCCGAGGAACCGAAGCCGGAACTGCAATCCCAGCCCAAGCCGCTGAGCTTGAGCCAGCTGCAGCTCGCCATGAATCCAGGCACGGGCAACGCTCTTGGGGCCGCCTTTGGCATGGGAGGATTCGAAGTGGATACGAATGCTCTGGACGATATACAGACTTTCAGCGTGGCGGAGCTCGACGAGAAGCCGAGAATCGTGCGCCAGCCAGCCTGGAACTGGCCGCGTAACGCTATGGGCAGAGTGAACGAAGATGTGCGGGCCTATGCGTTTGTCATAATCGACGAAAAGGGGCAGGTGCAGTTCAATCGCTTCAGGGAACTGTCTAACGAGATCATACGCGATGCGCTGATCGAATATATAGAGAAGTTCAGGTTCACGGCCCCGAAGAAAAACGGTCAGGCCGCTCGGGCGCGTTTCGCTATTCCGATAACCCTTACCAAACCGTAGTCCCCATCGCATTCAGGAGTTTCAAGATGATGAATAAAACAAAAGCTATTTCGGCGGCGGTTTGCTTGCTCGCCTCGAGTCTCTCGGCCCAGACCTATCCTTTGAGCCAGAACTTCTGGTCGAATCCGGAGTTTCAGGATCGGGTGATGGGAAGCTATGGCATGCACTCTCAGCTAGAGCCCAGATTGAGCGACGAAGAGGGAGAGTTCTTCAAGACGCTTATGGTCGTGCTCGACGGCAATTTGGACGAGGGCGAGAAGATGCTGCGCGAGAACATAACTGCGGAGTCGAGCCCGGCTTTGAATTTCATGCTCGGCACCATCAATATGCAGTCGGGAGACTTGCCCTCGGCGATCGGGAGCTACGAGGAAGCGATCAGGAAGTTTCCCAACTTCATGCGGGCCTACAAGAATCTCGGCATCGCCTACATCCAGGATGGGCAGCTCGAAAAAGGCACGGAGGCTCTGATAAAGGGCATGGAGCTGGGCGGGGCGGACGGTCTGTCCTACGGCCTGCTCGGCTACTGCTATCTCAACCTTGGCCTCCACTCGTCGGCGCTCAATGCATACAGGCTGGCGCTCGCATTCGATCCCCGTTCGAAAGACTGGAAGCTCGGCATCATTCGCTGCCTGATCGAACTCGAATCCTATCAAGAGGCTTCCGGCCTGATAAAGGAGCTTATCGTAGCCGATCCGCTTAACCATGAGCTTTATATGCACTTGGCTAACGTGGATCTGGCGAGCGAGGAAATCGTCTCGGCTATGGCGAACTTGGAGATCGTTCGCCGCCTGTCCGGCGGAACCGAAGCCAGCCTCTTCCTATTGGCGGACATCTACGCGAATCGCGGCATGTTCGAGCTAGCCATCAATGCATATGAAGACGCGCTCGGTCTCACGAAGGACAAGGAAGATCGTTTTTCTAGTATCAGCCGAGCGATCCGAGCCTTTGTGGAAAACGAAGCCTGGGACGAGGCTGACCGGCTCGCCCAGGTCGCGGCCCGCTCGATGGGAGACGATATCAGCCGCGACCGCCAGCTGGAGCTTTTGAACATGCAAGCCGAGATCCAGCTGGGAGCCGACAATAGCGACGCGGCCGCCGAGACTCTGGAGAAGATTATCGAAGAGGACCCGATGAATGGCCGAGCCATTCTGCTGCTTGCTCAATACTATTCGCAAAAGGGAGAGCGCGAACAGGCCGGCTTCCTTTTCGAGCGGGCGGCAGGTATCGATGACGTTGCCGCCATGGCGCTGCTTCGCCACGGGCAGATGCTCGTCGAGCTCGCTCAATACAGCGAGGCGGTCAAGCTGATCCGCGGGTCCTTGGATTTGGAATACCAGCCAAACGTGGCCGACTACCTGCGGGCCATCGAAGAAGCCACGCAACGCTTGTAGGGTTTATAGTAGCGCGGATCCCGCCGAGCGCATTGGCGTCAACTTAAGCTCGTCTGGGGCGTTGATTGAAAATGATGGGGCGAATGGGACATCGGAGGCTGGTTTATGCTAGGTAGCCGAACTCGAAAGAGTTTGGATGATAGGGCACAGAACCAAACTCTTTCGAGTTCGGCTACTAAAAGCTACAATCACGTAAGGCATTGGCATCCAGAATCTTGCCGTTTTATTGTTCAACGTTGTCGTCTTAAGTGGCAGAGGTCTGGTGCAACAGCGTACCTCAGTTTGGCCTACAGCAGGCCGAATTCTCCACCTTTGGCATCGCTGACGCAAGGGGTGGAATGCTACCTCCGAGCACGTTTCTGGAGACCGATGGCGTTAAGTTGACGCCTATGCGCCGAGCGGGACCGCGTCCGCATTGTTTCTTATCCTCATCATCTTCCTCATCCTTATCTTTATCCTAGGATGAGGATGAAGATGAGGAGGGGGGATGATGAGGGCGAATTGCGGACGCGGTCCCGCTCGGCGGGATCCGCGCTACCCTACTAAAGCAGACTCGCTTCCCTTTCGCGTTCGAAGTTCAGATCGGCTTTGGCGAATGGGCAGCCCTCGGCCCCGCACAGGCGCACGCAGGTGTCTATCTCCTGATGGACGAGGGCTTTTAGGGCAGTTTCGACCAGCTCTTCGACGAACTCGAATACTTCCTGGAACTCCTTCGCGGCCTTTGCGTTGCGACTCTTGATCTCGTCGAGAGTGGACCGAAAAGCGGATTGACCTGTTTCGTAGAGGCCTAGGCAGATGGGTTCGGCGCTTCGGGTGACTGCCCTTTGTTCGGGGCACTCGAAAAGCGGCTGGTGGCTCCTGATGGCCAGATCGTGCTCATTGACGATGTAGAGGACTTTCTCGAGAAGGCGCTGCAAGTTCGAGGAGCAGATGGGAGAGCTCTCCAAGCCGACTTTCTCTGCCCAATTCTCCATCAGGCGAGACCATCGGAGCAGGAGAGTGGAACGTCTGATCTCGAGGTAGTCGGTGAGATATCTTGCGGATTCCGCGTTCATGAGGGGGGCAGCTAAGCCTCAATCGTATCGGAGAATCGACTGCAAGTACAGCCGAGCTTAAGATAACCCTTGCAACTATAAGAAGAACTAAGTCCTAGATCGAGCTAGGTTAATCCATTCTGATGAACTGATTCAATCATTCATCGGGCGAAGCCAGGGACGCAGCGTATTCCTGGCAGGTGTCTAGCACCCGCATCAGGTTGCCGCCCCAGAATTTTTTCAGGTCCTCCTCCGAGTACCCGCGCTTGAGCATCTCGATGGTGATGTTCTTCATCTGACCCACGTCCATGGCGCCTTCCACGCCTCCGCCTCCGTCGAAGTCTCCGCTGATGCCGACGTGGTCGATGCCGATGAGATTCACCATGTGGTCGATGTGGTCGACTACTTCCGCGACAGTGGAGAGTGGCTTGGGGTACTGTTTCTCGATGGCCACTCGTCTGGCGATGCTTTCGCGTTGCTGTTCGGGGGTGAGTTCGACGCCGCCCCGGTACTCCTGAAACCATTTGATCATGGCATTGGATCGCTGCTCGTCGGGCTGCACCTTCATCATGTAGGCGCTGAACATGTTCATCTGTACGACGCCTCCGAGGTTGGCGATCTCGATGAGCAGGGCGTCATTGAGGTTGCGCGGATGAGGGTAGCAGGCGTAGCAGCCGCTGTGGGATGCGATGATAGGAGTCTTGGAAACCTCCAGGATGTCCCAGACGGTCTTGTCGGCGGCGTGCGAGACGTCGATCATGATGCCGAGCCGGTTGCACTCCTCCATAGCGGCCAGGCCGAGGGCAGAGAGCCCGTTGTGCAAGGCTCCGGAGGAGTCGGTAGAGGAGTCGGCCAGATCGTTGTTTCTGAAGTGCGTCACGCCGAGGTAGCGCACGCCCAGGTCGTAGTAGTCCTGGAGCAGCTCGATGTTTCGCCCAATGGCGTATCCGTTTTCGATGCCGATGAAGATGGCGTGCTTGCCCTCTGCCCGCAACGCCTCGGCCTCTTCCCGTGTGGTGGCCAGGCCGGCCAGATCGGAGTGCTCGTCGATGGTTCGATGAATAAGCTTGGCGACATCGAGGCCCGTCTCGATGGCTCGGGATCGTCCGCCGGGAGTGAGCGGCCCTTGGCTGACGAAGACGGTGAAAAAGCCTCCGTCTATGCCACCCTTTTTCATACGGGGAAAGTCGACCTGGCTGGCGTCTTCCTCCCAGCTGTGCTCCTGACTGATGTCGAACTCGGGGCGTCGCAGCACGATGGGCACGTCGAGATGACTGTCGAGGGTGAGGTAGGAGGCGTGGATCTCGTCGGCTAGCGCCGCGAGCTTTTCGTCGCTCCAGTCGGCGCGGGGCTCGCGCTGTTCGGCGGATGAGAAGGTGGTAAAGGCGCAGAATGCGCAGAGTAGCCGCGTTCGTGAGAACGCGGCTACAGTGGAGAGAGTTACGCTGATGTATTTCATTTTTGGATGCGGAGTTGAGACGTAGCGCGGATCCCGCCGAGCGGGACCGCGTCTGTCGGATTCTTCCTCATCGTCTTCTTCATCCTTATCCCATGATAAAGATGAAGATGAGGAAAACGATGAGGGTTGTTACGTTCGCGGTCCCGCCCGGCGGGATCCGCGCTACGTTGTTGTTTGTGGGACATTAGAAGCCGATGGCGAAGCTGTCGGGTCGGCGCGGGTCGGCGGCCCCGTAGAAGGCGTCGTCGTCGCGCATGACGGAGTTTGCGGTGCCCATGGCTCCGCTTGCTTTAGTTTCGTAGCCCATGGCTTGGAGAAGAGCGACGGTGTCGGGGCTGATGCCGGGCTCCAAACGTAGGGTGTCGGGCAACCACTGGTGATGTATTCTAGGAGCGGATACGGCTTCGGCGATATTCATGCCGTGCTCTATCGTGTTGAGCACGACTTGCAGCGTGACGGTGATGATTTGGCTGCCGCCTCGGCTGCCCGTTAGAAGGTAGGCCTTGCCGTCCTTCAGCACGAGAGTGGGGGACATGGAGCTGAGCATGCGTTTCTCGGATTCGATGGCGTTGAACTCGCCGCCGATCAAGCCGTAGGCGTTGGGGACGCCGGGCTTGGAGGAGAAGTCGTCCATCTCGTTGTTGAGGAAGAAGCCGGTACCAGGCGGCATGATCTTCGAGCCGAAGGAGAAGTTGACCGTGTAGGTGTTGGCGACGGCGTTGCCGTGCCGGTCGATGACCGAGAAGTGGGTGGTGTCGAGCCCTTCGCTTGGCGCTTCGCCGGGTAGAATTTCCACGCTGGGGGTGGCCTTTTCCAAGTTCATCTTGCCGCGAATCTCGTCTGCGTAGCTCTTGGAAACGAGCCAGTCCAATGGCACAGGGTGGAAGTCGCTGTCGCCTAGGTGCTTAGAGCGGTCGGCGTAGGCGTACTTCATCGCTTCCGCCATGAGGTGTATCGTTTGGGCGCTGTTGTGGCCCTTGGCCTTCAGGTCGAACGGCTCCAGGATGTTGAGGATCTGCACGATGTGCGTGCCGCCGGAACTGGGCGGCGGCATGGAGACGATTTCGTAGCCTTTGTAGGTGCCGCGTACTGGAGTTCTCACTACAGGCTTGTAGTTTGCCAGGTCTTGGTGGTCGATCATGCCGTTGTTGGCTTCCATATCCGCCACGATCAGGTCCGCGATGGGGCCTCGATAGAAGGCGTTCGGGCCGTCTTGGGCGATCAGCTTGAGGCTCTTGGCCAGTTCCGGCAGCTTGACGGTCTCCCCGGGTTGCCGCGCCGCTCCGGTCTCGTCGTAGAAGTAGGGCAAGGCGTGAGGAGCGTGCTGCTCGATGCGCGGCTTTCCGATCTTCAGAGATTGGTAGAGGTCCTGGTTGACGGGAAAGCCGTTTTCGGCGAGTTCGATCGCTGGGGCCAAGGCCTCGGCGAGGGAAATGGTCCCGTATTTCTCGAGGGCCATGGCAAGGCCGGCTACAGTGCCCGGCACGCCGGCGGCTTGGTGGCTGTAGGCCGAGAGTTCGCGATCTACGTCGCCATTCTCATCGAGAAACATGTCCCGGTGAGCCGCCTTGGGGGCCTTCTCGCGGTAGTCGATGGCCACGCTGGTATTCGTATCCGCGGAATGGATCAGCATGAAGCCGCCGCCGCCGATGTTGCCGGCCTGCGGCGTGGTGACGGCCATGGCGAACCCTAGGGTGACGGCTGCGTCGATGGCATTGCCTCCTTCTTTCAGCACGGCCAGGGCGGCTTGGCTGGCGAGCTTCTCGCGACTGGATACCATGCCGTGCAGTCCGATTTCAGGATGGCGGGTTGCCTGGCTGTTGTAGATGGGCGGCTCCGGCGGAGGCGTGGGCTGAGCAGTGGAGTTGCTTGCCAGTAGGGTGGCGGACAGAGCGAGGGATGTGTAGCGAATCAGGTTTTTCATAGGTGGCGGTTGGCTGTTCACGCGAAGATGTTGATGACTTGCGGCTGGCACATTTCCAGAAGCCCCCACGGCCCGAGTTCGCGTCCGATGCCGGACTGCTTGAAGCCGCCGAAAGGGGCGACAACCTCGCCTCGTCGGTGTCCGTTGATGCCGACGCGGCCGCACTCCATTTGGGACGCGACCTCGTATCCAACTGTTGGATTCGCGGTCCAGACCGAGGCGGACAGACCGAAATGGGTGCCGTTGGCCATGGCGATCGCCTCCTCTATGGTGTTGTAGGGGACTACCGGCAGGATTGGCCCAAACTGTTCGTCCTGCACGAGCGGGTGCTCGGCGTCGATACCAGTGACGATGGCGGGGGCGAAGAAATGGCCGTCGCCTTTGACCTTGGCAAAAGTGGAGTGCAGCCTTCCGCCGGCCTTGGAAACGCGGTCAGAGAATTCGGATACGCGACGGAGTTGCTTGAGCGTGGTGAGCGGACCCATACGACTGGTTGGGTCCATGCCGTCGCCGATTTGGTATTCGGGAAGGTGGGATCTGAACTGCGATACCATTTTCGGGTACAGCGATTCGTGGACGTAGACGCGCTTGATGGCGCTGCAGACCTGTCCGGCGTTTCGCCACGCGGAGTCGAGGATAGGGGAAGCGATCTGGCCTGTATCGGCATCTGGCAGGATGATGGCCGGATCGTTGCCGCCGAGTTCGAGCGTGACCGACTTGACGTGTTCCGCAGCGTCGCGCAGCACCGACTTTCCGGAGGCGATGGAGCCGGTCAGGGAGATCTTGTCTACCGCTGGGTGTTGGGCGAGGAGGGCTCCAAGCTCGTCGCTGCCGGAGAGGACGTTGAGCACGCCGGTCGCAAGCCGTTTCTCGAGGAGACGTCCGAGGAGCAGCGGGGAAAGTGGAGCGTGAGGGGAGGGTTTGAGGATGACGGTGTTGCCGGCCAGTAGGGCAGGGGCGATTTTCACTGCGGCGGTGCCGATGGGAAAGTTCCAAGGCGTGACAAGGCCCACAACGCCAATCGGCCGTTGGACGAGCACGCTGCGGGTGGGGCCCTCCTGGCTCAGGATGGTACGCGGGATGGGCAGTTTTGCGCATTCCCTAAACTGCTTCACGGCATGGGCGACTTCCCCTCTCGCTTGGCTCAGAGGCTTGCCTTGCTCTTGGGTAATCAAGCGAGCCAGCTCCTCGGCGGCTCGTTCGATTTCCTTGGCGCAATCCAGCAGGGCGTTGCGGCGAGCAATTTCGGACGACTTCCAGGCGCCGAGGGCTTTGCTCGCGGTTTCGACGGCCTGATCCAGTTCGGCCGCGCCGTGCGAAGGCGCTGTCGCGAAAGGAAGTCCGGTAGCCGGGTTGACGACCTCGAATTTTTCCTGGCTGGACGAAGACTGCGTCCCGATGGTCGTCGCACTTGCGAGAGTTTTGGCCATGGCTTGACGGGCGGTCCTACAACGGAAGAGATGCCGCCTCTCGACCGCAAGGCCATCGGCCCGCTTCGCGCAGTTTATTCTCTAACGTTAGAGAATAAACTGCGCGATGGGAGGTGGAGGTGATGGCAGGCGCGGCGTGGCGTGGGGTTTCGGGGGGCGTTTTAGAGGCAGGTTCGTAGCCGAAGTGGAAAGACTTGGGTTGAGGAGACCAAAGTCTTTCGACTTCGGCTACGAACGGAGACGGACGCGGACTGAAGCTCCGCGCTACGTTGTTTGCTTGATGGCTCATCGTTTTACGGCGGCGGCTGCTTCGATCTCGATGAGACCGCCGCCTACGATGGCTACGACGGGGAGAGTGGTGATCGCCGGGGCGTTCTCTTTGTCGAAGGTTTCTCGATACAGGCTCTCCCAGGTGGCGATGCGAGCGTCGAGAGTCTTTGGATCCGCGTGGGCCAGGTAGGCCCGCAGCTGTACGAGGTCGTCGATATCGGCGTCGGCGATCTCGAGGCGGGTTTTCATTGCCTCCAGAGCGGAGATGGCTTGCTCTTCGAAGGAGCCTTCGACCGACGGTATGCTGCCTGCGAGGAAGAGCATGGTCGCGTCGGGCGCTACAGCCACGCCGCCTGGTCCGAGACTGGAATTGCTGGCTACGGCGGGCGACTCGCCGATGGAGACGCGACTGGCCTGCGGCAGAGTTTCCGCGTCGCTTGGGTAGGCGGCGTAGTATTCGATGGAGATGCTTTGCTTTCTGTAGTTGAATCCTGGAGTCGACATCACGGTGCGGGTCGGCCGATTTGGATTCCTGCTGTTGTTGAAGTACTTGCGGTATTCCTTGTTGAAGCTAGCGAAGCTTTTGGCGATGGAATCAGCTCCCGGATAGACGCAGGCTCGGATGAAGAAGACGTCCTCGTAGCCGAGTCCTGCGGCTTTAAGCTGCAGGCCCATCTGCTTGAAGAGCGAGTCCGACTGTTGGCTGATGTTGCCGAACATGTAGAAGCCGGGCGGCGGGTTTGGCAGCATGGAGGCAGGTCGCACGGCGGAGGAGAAGAAAAGTCCGGTATCGGCCTTGGTCGCCTTCCCGGTGCTCATGGGCCAGGCGGGCCGGCCGTAGGACTTCCAGCGATCGCTGGTCTCGACGCGATCGAGGCGAGTGTAGCGCTCGTGATGCCGCGTACCCACATTGTGGGGACCGCGGCCGTCTGGGAACGCGGCGGTGAATTCCACTTCGACGCGGTAGTCGGAGTGAAAGAGCCGCGAGATGCCGACCGTGGTGCGGGCTGGCTTGTGCGGGTTCGTCGCCGTGCCGAAGAATTCGGTGAACGCCTTGTTCCAGCCAGCGAAGTCGGGCTCAGGATCCGCCACGATGTAGGCCCGCACGTTGACCACGTCTCTCAGGGAAAGGCCAACCTCGGCGAGATCGGAGGCGAGTTGGACCAGCACGGCGTAGGACTGCTGGTAGGTGTCGCCGTAGCGATTTTCCACGCTGTGGGCGGCGATGGCCTTCATGCGTGGGCTTGCGGTGACGCCCCAAGTGAAGAAGTACTCCGAGCCTGGCTTGACTTCGACCACGTCGGCGTAAGGCAGGGCGTCGCTCTGGTACGATTGGATGCGGTCGTTGGTGCGGTGGCCGATGACGTGCAGGCCACCGTAGCAGAGCACGGCCGCACCGAATATTCCCAGAACGTAGCGGAGCTTGTGCTGTGGGAGTATCTTCATTTCGGATACTGGAAGAGGCTAGCGAATGGGGGCTGCGGTTGCGTAGGCCTCCTGTCCGTGTTCCGCGATATCGAGTCCCTCGTCCTCTTCGGCGGCAGTGACGCGAATGCCCATTGCGAGTTTGATCAAGTAGAAGGCGGCGAACGAGAAGACGAAGGCGAAGATGGCGTAGGACATGGCCCCGATGAGCTGCCAGAGGAATGTGGCTTCGCCAAAGATGCCGACTGCCAGCGTGCCCCAGATTCCGCAGATGCCGTGTACCGAAGTGGCTCCGACGGGATCGTCGATCCTGATCTTGTCGAAGAAAAGTATGGAGACGACCACGATTGCCCCGGCGATGGCGCCGACGAGCACGGCGGAGCCTGGCATCATGGAGTCCGCTCCGGCGGTGATGCCGACTAGGCCGGCGAGAACGCCGTTTAGGGCCATGGAGATATCGGGCTTCTTGAGGATGATCTGGGTGACGACCATGCAGCTCAGGCAACCGGCTGCTCCTGCCAGCGCCGTATTCGTAAACACGACACCGACGAGTTCTGGATGGGCGCTGAGGACGGAGCCCCCGTTGAAGCCGAACCAGCCGAACCAGAGCAGAAACACTCCGACGGCAGCCAACGGCATGCTGTGGCCAAGAATGGGGCGAGGTTTGCCTTCCTCGTCGTATTTGCCCTTTCGCGGTCCGAGCAGGAGCACGCAGGCCAGGGCGGCGAACCCGCCAAAGGCGTGCACGATGGAGGATCCTGCGAAGTCGTGGAAGCCGTTGCGATCAAGCCAGCCCTGGCCCCATTCCCAGGAGCCTGCGACGGGGTAGGCCAGTCCGACGATCAGGATGGTGAAGACCATGAAACTGCCGAGCTTGACCCGCTCTGCTACGGCTCCGGACACGATGGTGGCGGCGGTAGCGGCGAACATCGCCTGGAAGATGAAGTCCGTCCACCAAGTGTAGTTGGCGTACTTGGCGCTCATGATGTCGAGGTAGTCCTCCGAGCTGACTCCTATCCAGAATCCGAAGTTCACGAAGCCGTTGAATTCAAATCCCGGATACATGGTGCGAAAGCCGAAGAGGGCGAACAGAATCAGGCCGGAACTGATGACGAAGAGGTTCTTGAACAGGATGTTGATCGTGTTCTTCGACCGCGTCAGGCCGGTTTCCAGGGTCGCGAAGCCGAGGTGCATGACGAAGACGAGGGCCGCGCAGACGAGGATCCAGAGGTTGCTGATCGCGAAAAAGGACTCGTCGGCGGTTACGGTGTCGATGTACTCGTCGTAAGTGGATTCAGTGACGCGATGCTGGGCGGCGAGGTCTGGGCTCAGATAGGATCCGAGAGCGAGAAAGAGGACGATAGCCGCCAGATTTTGTCTCAGGGAAATGGATACTTTATTCATCTGTGTCGTCTGTAGTCGTTTGGAAACTGAGAAGGTATGCGACCAGGGAGTCGATGTCTTCGTCGGTGATCATCTGGTCCCAGGCGGGCATGCCTTTTTCGAGGATGCCTTTGCGGATCGAGCGTTCGATTTGCTCGGGCTCGTTGCCGTAGTGCCATTCCCGGTCGAAGAGATTCGAGGGCGACTCGATAGCGACATCCTCGGCTCCGTGGCAGGCCAGGCAGAAGGCGGCGTAAACCGCTCGACCTTTCTCCACGAGTTCTGGATCGACGGCAGGCTGCGACGTCTCGGGCGTAGATTCGGCGAATGCTATCCAGCAGATAGCGATGAGGGCGGCAGCGCGAAGCGTATTGGAAATCATGATGCCATGGTCCTTTCGTGAATGCTTTTGACGGTAAGTCGGGCGGCCTCGAAGGCGCCTGCCTGCCAACCGCCGAGGTGACTGGTCCAGCTGGCGGCGAGATAGAGTTGTCCCTCGGGTCGTATGAGGAGGGGATAGAAGGTCTTGAGCATCGCTCTGGGGAAGTGGGCCAGGCATCCCTCGATGTGGGGGATGGTCGACCAGTTCACCGAAAATGCGTTTTCGATCTCCTCGCGGTACTGCGGGTGGATCTTCTCGCCGTTCGATAGGGCGAACTCCAGGCGTTCGGCTGGGCTCATGTTGCCGAGTCGGTCGGAAGCTGGACCGAAGATATAGTAGCCGCCCATGACGCCCTTTTTTCCCATGAATCCGGAAGATGGATACCAAAGCTCGCCGACGGGAAGATTGGTCCAGGAAAGGCCGCCGAAGATGCGGTCGTCCTCCTCCCAGAAGCGGCGCTTGAACTGCAGGGCGATCTTGCCCGAGTTCTGGAAGGGCACGATGTTGAGCGTATTCTTGAGCATGGGAGAGAGGTCGGTCTGCAGCCTTCGCAGAATGGTCGGCGGTATGGTGCAGACGCAGAAGTCTCCTGTGGCCTCGTGGTCGGCGCCTTCGTGGGAGTAGACGACACGCGCTCCTGGATTGCTTCGACGGATCTCCTTTACCTGAGCCCCGTAGACGATCTTGTCTTTGACCTTCTCGGCCAGAGCGATGGGTATCTTGTCCATGCCCCCGGTGGGGGTGAACATCTGGGCCTGATATTGATATTCATTCGCCCGGTGGAACAGCATGCCGTAGCCGGATTTGAGCAATTCGCTCAAGCCGTATGGCGTATCGAGCTCTCCCTCCTGGAAGCCGCCGCCTGGCCAGACTTTATAGCCTCGGCGACTGCTGCCGATGTACTCGTTCGAGCGGTTGAGGCCGCCTTCGTAGTGCAGAAAGTCGACCAGGGCCTCGACGTCCTCCTTGGAAAGCCGCTCGTCGAGCGCCCCCTGGTCGGCGACCTTGGCCAGCAGCTCGGAGGCGTAGCCTCGCAGGTCTGTCTTTGCTTCGCGGATACGCACGCGCTTGCCTGAGAGAGGACCGACATCGCCCTCCGCATAGTAGAAGGCGTTTTCGTTTAGATTGACGAAAGGCTCCACTTCGACGCCCAGCTCGCGGCAGTAGTCCATGGTGACGTGCCACTGAGGGAAGCGGGAGGGACCAGGGTTGAAGTAGAGGCCCTTGTCGAATTCGCAGGTCTGGGAAAAGCCGTTGGTCTCGTCGATTCTGTCGCCGCGTCGGAGCGTCATGCTGCGTCCGCCAGGGATTGATCGAGGCTCTAGGATTACGCATTCGTAGCCCAGCTTGCCCAGCTCGTAGGCGGTGGTGAGGCCGGCGATCCCCGCGCCGAGAACAAGCACCTTGTTCTTCGATTTGCTGCCGATATGCGGCAGGCCGGAAAGCTCGGCGCCGTGGCCGGTCGCTTGCGTAATGAGCCCGAGCGTGGTCATGGCGGTGAAGGCGCAGCCGCCGTACGCTCCGACTTGCCGGATGAAGTTCCGACGCGAGAGGGTCGCTTTGGTAGACATCTTTTTGTTTAAAATGACGCAGTCAGCGTCACGACGTCCGGTTAGCAGAGCCCATGCCGGAATTGCTTTGCCTTTGGTTTTTCCGAGGTATCGCGGAGCGGTGTTGGGAGCTTAACTAATGGGCTCGAAGAGTTCGCTTATATATAGAAGGCGTGGTTCCATAGCGGCTGTCGTTTTTAGGAGCGCGATGGTTTTTGGGCGCGGTCTCTGCTTTATGTCGCGTCTTCGTCTCGAAAACTAAGAACCAAAAAAAGATGTCTAATATACTGGAACTCAAGCAAGGGAGCCGGCAGCGCTCCATTCTGAAACTAGGATCGCTTTTCGCGTCAGCGGCGCTCCTCTTTGCCCCTCAAGCGGTCTTGGGGCAACACGAAGTCGATACCGACGAAGGCTCTCGCGGCCCGGTCAAGATCAATGGCAACGAAAACGCCTTTGGCTATTCCCAGATGGCGATGATGGCTATTATGCAGGAGTTGCCGGACATCAATCGCTATGCTTGGGAGGAGACGAGGGCCCTGATCGATGCCATCGCGGCCCGCGAGCTCGTGCCTGCGGAATACGTGGTGCCTACCGCCGGTTCCGGTCCGATTTTGCAGATGACGGCGATGGCCTACGCGGAAGAGGGCAAGAATGTCGTTACTGTGGCTCCCGGCTACATGCAGCTGGTTCGCACTTTCGAGGCTTTTGGCGGCGATGTGAAGACCGTTCCGGTCAACGACAAGCTGGAGTACGATCTCGAGGCGGTGAAGGCGGCTGTCGACGAAAACACCGTAATGGTCTACCTGTGCAATCCGAACAATCCGACCGGCACCATTGTCGATCCGGACGCTCTCAAGACTTTCATCAGAGAGCTTCCTCCAGAGGTCGTGGCTTTTGTCGACGAGGCCTATCTGGAGCTTGCCGATGGCGGGTTGGAAGCGAACAGCATGATCGGCCTGGTGCGCGAAGGCGAGAATGTCATTCTCGCTCGTACCTTCTCGAAGGTCTACGGCATGGCGGGCCTGCGTGTCGGCTACGGTATCATGAAACCTGATACTGTGACCAAGGTGCGCAAATACAGCATGGGTGGTCCGAACAAGCTTGGCTGCGTGGCGGGCGTCGCTTCCCTGCAGGACGCCGCGTTCTTCGAGCAAAGCGTCAGCAGCTACCGCTCGGTGCGCAAGATGGTGACCGACAAGCTAGACGAGCTTGGCGTGGAATACGCCGATCCGCAAGGCAGCTTCGTCTTCATGAAGACGGGCATCCCGATCAAGGAATTTCAGGCCATGATGGAGGAGGAGCAGGTTCTCGTCGGCCGTCCCTTCCCTCCCATGCTCGACTGGTGCCGCGTGAGCATCGGCACGGAAGAGGAGATGCAGGTCTTCCTCGATGTCTTCGAGAAAGTGATGACGGACCAAGGCAAGATATAGGTCTCTCGCGACGCGCCGAATCATTTCTATCAACGGGCGATCGCTGCCGAGCGGTCGCCTTTTTAAAGCAGATTGCACAGTCGCACGCCGGGGAGCGCACGCGTCTCGCGTGCAGTCCTGGGCGTCCCGCCCAGGACGTGTCGTTTGAAGGTCGATGACTTGGGCGAGATCCCGATTCGCGTGGCTCATGCGGGACAGGCTGCCCAAGTCGGCACGCGAGACGCGTGCGCTCCCCAAGCATTGCCTTTCTCTGAGAAGAACTAAACTGCGAGGAGCATTTTCATGAGTAACGAAATATCAACTACAAGCCGCCGCGCTTGGCTGAAGCGGGTCGGATTGGGAGCGGTCGGCTTCTCGATAGGCGTTGCTGGGCGTGGGCAGTCGCTTGTCGGCGACGCTCTTCTGAGTCGGTATCCGGAACTTCGTTACACGAATCTTGCAGGCAATGAAAACCCCTTCGGCCCCTCGCAGAAGGTTAGCCTGGCCATCATGCGAGAGGTTTCCAACAGCTCCCGCTATCCGTTTCGCGAGGAGGATATTCTCAAGGAGCGTCTGGCCGAACTCGAGGGCGTGTTGCCGGAGAACATCCTCCTGGGCAACGGCTGCGACGAGATCCTTTCCTTGGCGGGCGACGTATTTGGCCGCCCTGGCCGCGCGATCGTCTCATCGCGTCCCACCTACTTGCAGTTGATGCGCTATGCCGAGAAAAATGGGGCGGAGATTTCCTGGGTCGATCATGACGCTGCGACCATGCGTCACAATTTGCCCGCGATGCTGCAAGTGGCGAGCGAGCCAGATGTCGATCTGGTCTACGTCTGCAATCCCGATACGCCAAGCGGCACGATTTTGCGGCCTGCGGAGATCGAGGATTTTTGCCGGGCGGCTAGCGAGCATTGCCCGGTTTTCTTGGACGAGGTCTATCTCGAGTTGCTGCCCGACTACAGGCAGCAGACTCAGGTCGAACTTGTGCGGGAGGGCTTGCCGCTGATTATCGGTCGCTCCTTCTCCAAGATGCACGGCCTGGCCGGCCACCGCGTAGGCTATGCCATCGGGCCGACGGATTTGCTTGAGAAGATGGGCGAACGCAAGATGTCGAGCCTGGGTTGGCTCGGCGTAGCGGCGGCCCGCGCCAGCATCGACGACCGGGCCTTCCATCGGAAGTCGATCGCTTTGATTGCCGAGGGCAGGCAACGCTTCTGCTCCTTGCTCGACGAGTTGGGCCTTTCGTATACGCCCTCGGTTGGCAATTTCGTTTTTCACCACACCGGGATCGAGATTCGCAGTTTCCAACGGATGATGAAGGAGCGCGGTTTCCTCGTCGGGCGTCCCTTTCCGCCCTACGAGGATTGGTGCCGCATCAGCATCGGCCTGCCCCAGGAAATGGCAGCCTACGCCAAGGCCATGCGTGAAGTGTTCGTTTAGCGCGGAGCTTTCGAAGTCGGGTCGTAGCTCGAAGAGCGAAGCCTGAAGCTCGCGTCCGCAATTCGCCCTCATCATCCCCCTCCTCATCTTCATCCTCATCCCAGGATAAAGATGAGGATGAAGAAGATGATGAGGATAAGAAACGACGTGGACGCGGTCCCGTTCTGCGGGATCCGCGCTACGTCGCCGGCGTGATACGACACTGGAAGCGTTGTCGTGCTCTACATCCGTGCGGGAATCAGCGAAATCCGATTCGCAGCATTCGCTGCATGAATGCTATTTTACAAAATCTTTAGATATTTGAATTGCCCTTATGAGCGCGTAGCATAACAAGACTGAATGGCCTTGGTATGGCTGGTGAGTACTGTTTTCTAGACATCTTCAGTAAGCATCGGATGTGCCAAGGCCGCTTTTTTGTTTCCTGAAGTTAACCTCGCCAGGCTGTCAGGCCGTCCCAGGGTGTCCTTCCTCTAGTTTTAGACCGGTGCTCGGGCTGAGAAAAAGAAATGAGCAGATGGTCAGCAGCGTGGCCGCGACGGCACAGACCTGCCAGGAAGGAGTGGAAAGATAGAGCAGGCTCGCTGCGGTCGCTCCGAAGGCTTTTCCCAGGTGGTTGCCGGTTTGGATGATGCTCATGCGCAGCCCTTTCTGGCCTGGTTCGCCTGCGTGGTTGACCAGGTGCTGGATCGAGGGTATCCGGAGTGCCACTACGCCGGAGACCAGAGCGAAGACGCTCGCCATGGCGAGTACTGAAGTGAAGCCTACGCCAGCTAGTCCGAGCAGCGCGGCATTGAGAAGGAAGGAGGCCCCGATCATGTGACGCGCTGCGATCCGCTGCAGCTTCCGGAGCAGGTAGCCCAGCACGAAAACCTGTAGGAGCCCGGCTGCCAGGAACATCGGAGCGAGCTGCAAGGGCTCCAGTCCCTGGTCCTCGTACAGCCAGAGCGTCAGGGTTACATGGAAGAGAGAGGTTGCCGCGAAGCCTAGCAGGGAGGAAGCGAGCAGTGCCTGGACGCGGCGCGAGCCCAAGGTCCTTCTCGAGTGCCGCAGGTACTGCGAGACCGCGGCTCCCAAGGCGGCAGCCGATTGCTCCGAACGGGGTAGGAAAACCGCCGTAACGAGGAGCAGCGACAAGGCCAGCAGTCCGAGCAGGCCATTGAGTTGAAGGTAACCGAATGAGTCGATGAGCGCGATGCCGACCGGTACGCCGATCGTGTGGCCGATCGCGTAGCCGGAGATGCTTTTGCGAATCAGCGAATGCTGCTCGTCCTTGCCGAAATGGTCGCTCAGAAAGGTGGCGGGAAGTCCGGCAAGCGCCCCGGTGGCAAGTCCCGCAGCAATGCGTAGGGCAAGGAGAATTCGTATGTCCTGAGCGAATACGTGTGCCAGTAGGGTCGTTGCAAGCAGAGTCAGTCCGATAGTCAGCATTCTCTTGCGTCCGCAGAAGTCGGATACGGGACCGGAAAAAAAGGCAGCCAATCCGGTAGCCAGTGGAAAGGCCCCGAGCAGCAGGCTGAGCTGGCTGGCCGTGATGCCGTTCTGCGAGGCGTAGAGAGGCAAGCCGACGATCGAGAAGGAGGATTGCGACGAAACGATGAGACTGAGGAAGAAAAGCGGTATCCAGACTTTGGAGGCAAGCTTGTCGAAATCGCGAGACATCGGATTCCTAGGTCGAGTTGTAGCGCGGAGCTTCAGCCCGCGGCCGCGAAGAATGGATCCGGCAATACGGCCGCGGGCTGAAGCTCCGCGCTACGATTGACTGCCGGCCTCGTCATCAGAATGCGTACCTGGCGCCCAATACTGCGAACCAGGAACTGTACTGGTTACGGGTGACTCGAATGGGGCTGCCCTCGTAGGAACGTTCGGGATGGTCGATCAGGTTTGCCGCGTTGAGATAGAGAGTCGCGCTTTCGGTGGCTGCGTAGCGGACGTTGATCCCAGTGGTAAGCACCTTTCCTCGGATTTCGTCCTGCCCGGCAGAGTCGCCCACATCGTCAAGCGCCTCGCTCTGATAGCTGAACTGCAGCTCCATGCCGAGCTTGCCGCGCTGTCCCTTAAGCGTGGTTTTGAGCAGATGGTCCGAACGCTCTGGCACGGCAAGCGTTTCGCCGGGCCGCGTGGCTACGGTGGCTTCGGAATCGGAAAAGGTGTAGGCCATAGTGAAGGACCCGTTTTCGAAGAGAGGCAGCGACTCCAGCGGCTTGCTCCACTGCAGCTCGAAGCCCCTTATCTCTCCGCTGTCGCCGTTTTCGACCCGGGAGGTGCGGAACAGCTTCGAGACGCCGTCATCGAGTATGGTTTGATTGGATACGGCTCCGTAGAAGAAGCTCTCGATCTGGATCAGGTAGGCTTCGGCGGCGAGTTTTCCGTAGCGTGGCGAGTCGGTCGTCCACGCGAGACGAAACTTGTCGATGAGCGTAGGCTCGAGGTCGGGGTTTCCCTCGGAGATGCTTTGCGTGGGCAGGCTGATGCGACGAAAGTCGACGATGTTGAAGTACTGCGGCCGCATTAGCAGTTGGTACCACGCGGCTTTGAACGAGGACTGTTCGTCCAGTTGCAGCTCGGCTTCGAAGGAGGGAAGAAAGTTCGTGTAGTCATTGTTCGAATACAGATCCTTAATGATGCTCGTGGCTCCCGATCCGGGATCGACGATCTCCTCGATGAACACGCCTTCGCTGGGGTCGTTGACGGATTCGGGCAGCACGACGGTGCCGCGCGTGGCGGTCTCGGTGTATTCCAGGCGGGCTCCGATTTCTAGAGTCCAGTCGCCGTAGTTGGCGACGCCAAGCAAGTAGCCGCCGCTTACCGTTTCCCGGGCGTCGTAGGACTGCTGGGCGGATTCGACCCGCGAGCGGAAGGCGTTTTCCACGAAGTTCTCCGGATTGTTCTCCAGCCGCTCGCTGCCGAGAGTGGCGTCAAGCCCAGTAGGATGCAGGTAGGTGCCGTCTACGATGACGACCGGTCCGCTGTCGCGGTCTATTTGGCCGAGAAAGAGAGGGTCGGTCGCGCTGGGCGCGTAGACGATGCGGCTTTCGCCGGTCGAGCGCTTCTTGTCGCGTCGGAGGGCTCCGGTTTGCAGCCAGACGGTCTTGCCGCCGAGATCGACGCTTCGCTCCGCGTCTATGCGTCCCGCCTTGTCGCGATCCCGCGTGAAGCTGTCGTGCAGTCGCAGGCTTGAGAAGCGCGTGGCACTCGTATCCAGAATATCGACACCGTTGTCGACTGTGTAGGTCGGAAAGTTCGGGTCGACGGTGTCGTAGGAGAAGTCGAGGCCGAAGTCGTTGAAGTTCCAGTTGTACCATAGGCTGTCGAGGTCCCAACGTTGAGCGTAGAACGAGTAGTCGACCTCCCACTCGTCACCCCGGTAGGAGCCGCCAAAGGTGTGGTGCTGGCGAGTGCGCTCGTTGTCGGTGCTCCCGAAGTAGCGTCTGGTGCGTGCGTTGGTCACGCTGGCGCTGCGGATACTGTCGTCTTCGATAGGACCGACGCTCTCTTCCACAATCGCTCCGCTGCCGATCTGCAACTCGAGGCGGTTGCGATAGAAGTTGTCGAAGTAGTCCTGGTAGTAGGTTTTGAAATACAAGCTGTGACGATCGTTCGGAGCGAAGCCGAACTGCAGGGCGTAGGTCGTATTCTTGGTATAGATTTCGTCGAAGGAGTAGCGGGCTCGGTCGAGCAGATAGAGTTCGCCCAGTTCGCCTCCCAGGTCACGTTCGCGCCAGACGGACTCGTAGTGCTCGATCAGCCGGTCGGAGACGGCGTAGCGAAACTGGCCGGAAGCCGCCCAGCGGCTCTCGGCTCCGAGCAGCTGCTTGAAGCTTAGGTCGAAACCCGGCTCCGCGGCGCCAGACTGTTCATTGTAGTTGAGCGAGGTTCCCAGGGTAAGGCTCTCTTCTTGCGAAACGATGGGATTGGCGGCCGGGAAAAAGGATCGGTAGTCGACGCCTTCGCCGTCCGCATCCCCTCCGGGGCTGGTGCCAAGTTCGCCGAATACCTGGTACTCCGAGGCGATTGGGTTGCGCTTGACCAGAATGCGGCCCCGCTCGCGGGGGCTGCTGTTGGTCTCATCCTTGGCGGCGCTGGCCGCCTCGTTTGTCTGAGCCTTATCGTTAGCGGTTGCCGGCTCTTCGCTTTGGGCGAATGCGATGCCTGCGCAGCAGCAAAGAGCTGCGCCGGCCACCATGGAAGTGTGGCGGGATAGTTTCATTAGACACCTTTTTAGTTAAGGGCGAAGACCCCTAAGGATAGCCGGGCAGCATGGCTTGCGCCATTGATCGGAGATTGATCGAAAGCGCTCGGCTATTTCCGAGTCACAGCATTTATCGTGTTCCCCGATTCGTAGAACTCCGGGTCCGGCGCTCGAATTTAATCTTGCGGAAGGCAGCCTTAGGGCAGCCGAAGCATGACCTCGGATGGATTAGCTGCGCTACATTTATATATAAACAAGTCCCTGCTTGAGTTCGAAGATCCGAGAATCTGCTGCTTGAAGTCCTGCCTTGGAGCGGACCGCGAACGCTGAATTCGGATTTGGTTGCGCCTAAAATTCGATTTTTTCGCAACGTCTTTTCGTTGGCACCCTTAATGCTGACAAGGAGGTGGTTTAATTCAAAACTCAAACCTACTCAAAAAGATGTCTAAACTAAAACCGCTCACCGTGGGTGGCGTAGCTGCATGCGCGTCCTCACTAGACGGCGGAAGATCGCCTAAAGGCCTTTCTTTCGCCTCAGCCGCAATCGTCGCGATGCTCGGCGTCGCTTCCAGCGCAGTTGCCCAATCCGGCTCTTCCTCTGGCATGGAGGTCTTCGAATCCTTTTCGATCGTGGGGCAGGGGGAGAGTCGCGCCAACAATTCCTTGAACTTGGAAGCTCTCGAAATCGCCCTGCCAGGCGCTTTGCCGGAAAAGCTTGTAGACAAGATTCCGGGCGTGAACGTGGTTAGTCGCGATCCTTTCGGATTCTATGAATTCGGAAACGATATACGTGTTCGCGCCTTTAGCATTGCGAATTTAGGGGTGACGCTCGACGGGGTTCCCGTAGGCACGAGCGACCCTCGCTACGGCTCGCCGATCGGGCGACTGGTGAGCGGTCCGAATCTCACCACGATCAAGGTGTCGCAGGGGGCTGGAGATGTTACGACTCCGGCTTACCAGGCCTTGGGCGGTTCGCTTCAGTACTCGATGAAGGATCCCGAGTCCGAGCAGGGCGCGTTCTTCAGCGTGGCAGTTGGTTCGTTCGATCATATTTCCCTGTTTGGCAGATACGAACTAGGAGAGATCGCTCCTGGTCTTACAGGCTATATAAGCGGTTCTCATTTCGAGTTCGCTCCCCGCGGTCTCGAAGGCCTTGGCAAGGGACTGGCTCGTCGCTACGAAGGAAAGTTCAAATATGTATTTCCTTCCGACAAGATCGTAGCGACCTACGCCCTTACCTACAACGATCGTGACGACTATGACACGGCGGGCTTGTCGTGGGACGAGTGGCAGGATGCCGAAGCTGGTAATTACCGTGGCACGGGATTCGGCTACCGGGAGTTCACGCCGTTCGAATTCCCAGGCATAGGCACGTTTAATTACGGCGACTTGAGCGACCAGGGAAGAAATCTCGGCCCGCCAGCCTATATCGATCCTTCGGTGGATGCAGGAGCGGGGACCAACGCGCAGTACTTCAACCTTTGGCGCAATGGAAGAATGGATACGTTGCATCGCATGTCCTTCGACTTCGACTTCGACGACGGCAAGTCGCTTTCGGTCATCCCGTACTACCAGGACAAGAACAACTATGGTCTCTTCGGTCGGGATCGCTCCTACGCGGAACATCAGATCCGTCAGGCCTACATGAACGACCCAAGCAGAACGGATATCTGGAGCCAGCTATGGTACAATACCGATGGCGAACCGGTCAACGAGTTTGGCGAAGTGGTCGAGGAGTTCGCCAGCTCGGGTACGGGCTCGCGCGATCCCAGCGCCTCTCACGCCATCGTCGCTCCCGGCACGCCGGCCTACTCGGATGGAGCGGAGTTCGTCTCTGGCGTCCCAGGCAGGACGGGGCGTGACGAGAACTTCGGCGGTCACCGCTATGGTCTCACCGCGAGCTACACTTGGGAAACCGACAATAACAAGCTGATCGTCGGCGGCTGGTACGAGTTCGACAAGCATGGCACCGAACGCCCGAACTACAATCTCTCGGGCGGCGGAAGCCCTACAGGCGACTTCCTCTACGACCAGTTCAATTTCCTCAACTACACTCGCTATATCGACCAGGACGTAACCCAGTTTTGGGTGCAGAACACCTTTACCATGCTCGAGGGCGACTTGGATATCGTTGTCGGAACGAAGGCCATCGAGCTCAATCGCGATGCTCGCGGCTTCCTTTCGATCGGCGAATGGCTTAGGAACGAGGAGACCAATCGCTCGACGACCTACGACGACTACTTCCTTCCTCAGTTCGGTGTTCGCTACAGTCTGAACGACAATACGGAGCTCTTCTTCAACTTCTCCGAAAATATGGCGACCCCCAATTCCGGAACGATCACCACTGCGGGCGACACCTTCAATCCAGATATCCTGGCCCCCGAGTATTCGGATAATATCGATATAGGAATTCGCGGCAATCTGGGTAGCGGCAGCTATACGGTGCAGGCCTACTATATCCAATATACCGACCGCATTCTCTCCTCTGCCGTGCCGGTAGATTCGGCCAACGCCGGAGCTGCGGGAAACAGCGTCTACCAGAATGTAGGGGGCGTCGACTCTTGGGGTTTCGAAGCGTCTGGGGATTTCCAGACGGGCATTGAAGGGCTCAAGTTCACTGGATCCATCGCTCTTCAGGAAACGACTTTCCAGGAGGATCTGCTTGAGTCCGTAGTATTCATCGAGTCAGGCGATCCGATTCCGACGCCGGGCGTGGGCCAGCGCGTTGCGGCCACGGACGATCCGCTAGCCTTCGAAATATACGACGACATCAGCGGAAACGACTTGGGCAATACACCGTTTCTAACTGCGAATTTCGACGCGATCTACACCAAGGGCCCCATGCGCTACACGTTTGGAGGCAAGTTCTTCGACGACGTCCACGTGAACACGCTTAATACCCAGCCAGTCGATTCCTATACGGTGTTCGATGCCAGCATCAGCTACACTGGAAAGCCGGATACCGTGCTGGACGGTTGGAAGGTTTCGCTGAACGTCTCGAATCTCTTCGACCAGTACTTCTGGCTGGCCCGTTCCTACAATGACGAAGACGGCCAGGTTCTCGCTGACCGCGGACGAAACTTCGTCTTCAAAGTGGATACCAGTTTCTAGTCAATTGGTTTGTTCGTTATCCGACCTAAGTCGTGCCGCGGCGGAGAAGAGGTAGCTTCGCCGCGGTTTCGAACAGAACGATTTTCAAACTCCTATCTCAAATCCGTATCAAACTCGATAGACCCAATATGATTCCTTCCCTTCGAAAAATCGGCTCCGCTTTGATAATAGTGGCGGCGTATCCACTAGCTGCGGACGTGGTAAGAGATACGCAGAGCAAGCTCAGCGAATGGATATCCCTGGAAAAGCGGATCGCTGACGACCAGGCGGAATGGAGCGAGCAGAAAGAGGTCCTGCTCAACTCCATCGACTTCATGGAAGCTGAAATCGCGCGGCTCAAGCAGAGCATCGAAACTGCTGAAGAGACCGCCTCCGCCGGCGAGCGCAAGCGCGCGGAGCTGGAGGAGCGCAAGGCGGATCTGGATGCGGTCAGTGATGATATGAAAGTGGCTATAGAAACCTACGAAGAGCGCATAAAGTCCCTCGCCACGGGCTGGCCTGAAGCCTTCGTCTCCTCTATTGACACCTTTCTCAAGCGCATTCCCAGCGAAGAGCAGATCGACAGCGCTCCACTCACGCTTCGCCTGCAGAACGTTGTGGCGATCCTCTCGCAGTTCGACAAGTTCCAGAGCATCATCACCAAAGACACCGGAGTGAAAGAAGTCGACGGACAGACCCGCGAGGTGACGACTCTCTACTACGGTATGGCTTACGCCTATTTCATCGATGGCAGTGGCGAATACGCGGGCTATGGACATCCGAATCCCGCCGGAGGCGAATGGATTTGGACCGCTGACGCTTCGCTTGCTCCCGAGATCTCCGACTTGATCGCCATTTTCGATCGAAGCGTGGATGCGACCTTCGTCGGTTTGCCGGCAAAAATAGTAACTCCCTAATTTCAATCGATCGACAGATGTCCAAAGGAATTATCAAAACAGCTATAGCAACTTTCTTCCTGACCGTCTCGGCGGGACTGTACGGGCAGGACGCTTTGCAACAGGCTTCTTCCGAGGCGGATCGGAAATTGGAATCGGCTCTTGCCCGCTTGGCCGATTCGCGCGAGGCCATCGGCAAGGAAAAGATTCCGCTGACCGCCAAGCGGGACGCGCTTTTCGACGAGCTGCAGACCCTGCGTCGGGAAGCGGATCGAGCCCAGCGCCTAAGCGACAATCAGAGCGCCGACCTTTCCAGCATGGAGGCGAATCTCGCGGCCCAGGGCGAGATGGTAGACTACTTGATAAATCTCAGCGCGGAGTTTGGCCGTACCTTAGGCGCCCAACTGGACCCCTCGGAAGCTTCTTTCTACGCGGACAGGATTTCCGCTTCCGAGGCCGCTGTCGAAGATCCTTATATCAAGCCCTTGGTCCAACTTGGCCCGCAGAAGGCGATACTGGCAGCGGGGCTCGACCGAATGGAGTCGCTCTCCGGAGGCGCCACCTATCCTGGCTCGGCCATCACCGAGGGCGGTTTGCTGGAAGAGGGATCCTTTCTTCGCTTCGGCCCGGTCACCTTTTTCGCCAGCGAAAGCGGAAAGGCGGGCCTGGTGAGGCAAGGCCAGTCGCTGGAGCCAACCGCTATCCCTTTAGCCAAGGGCGCGTTCGACGCCAACATTGCAGCGGTCGCTCAAGGCGAGACGGCGGCCTTGCCGCTCGATGCCACGCTGAACAACGCCCTGGCGATCGCCGCAACGAGACAGTCGCTCTTGGAGCATATCGGCAAGGGCGGCATCTGGATCTATCCCATTCTCGGTTTCGCTCTGCTTTCTCTCGTGGTAGCGGCATTCAAGGCTTTCGAGATCATGACGCTGCCAAAGCCCAAGGACGGCCTGTTGGCGGAAGTGCTTTCCAAGCTGTCCGACAAGAAGAAGGAGGATGCCATCAAGCTCGCCAACGGGGCGGACGGTCCGATGGGCAAGATGATCCAGCAGGGCGTGCGCTACAGCGACCACGATCCCGAGCTGGTTGAAGAGATCCTCTACGAGTCGATGGTCGAGACGCAGCCGAAGGTCATGCGCCTGTTGCCCTTCATCTCGGTGACCGCCGCAGTAGCTCCGCTGCTCGGCCTGCTCGGCACGGTGACGGGTATGATAAACACTTTCAATCGTATCAAGATATTCGGTACGGGCGATGCGAAGTCCCTTTCTGGGGGCATCTCCGAAGCGCTGATCACTACTGAGTTCGGCCTGATCGTGGCCATTCCGAGCCTGTTGCTCTACGCGATCCTCTCGCGCAAGGCGAAAGGGTATTTGGCTCGTATGGAAAAGATGTCCATCAGCTTCATCAACGGCATCAAGACCATTGCGTAGATGGGCTCTCTTCTAGATGAAACTTGGACCCTCTGGGTAGCGGGGGGTTGGCTCATGATCCCCCTCGCTTTGCTGGGCGGCGTGATCTACTTCGCGATCTTCGAGCTTTACCTGCACCTGAAGAAGAACTCCTTTTACCATGTCGATCTCAACGAGCTGGGTCACTGGATTGACGTTCCGGGCGATGCGAGAGGCGACGTTGCCCAGATGGTCGAGTTTACGCAGAGAGGTATTGCCAGTTCCGCGATCGCCCGGGGGCGTTTCGAGGAACTGCGGGCAGCTCATATGCCGGAGCTGCAACGCCGAGTATACTTCTGCACTATACTGGTAGGGGCCGCTCCGCTTACCGGCTTGCTTGGCACGGTGATCGGCATGCTTGGCACCTTCTTCGGACTCTCGGTCAGCTCGGGCGGAAATACCATAGATCTGGTGGCCGGCGGGATTTCCGAAGCCCTGATCACGACCCAGACCGGCTTGGTCCTGGCGATTCCCGCCTATGTGATGATCTCCGTTATCAAGAAGAAGATAGGCGAGATGGACCAGTTTTTCACCCGAATGGAGATTCTGACAATTTTGAAGATGGAGAAGTCTCAAGCGCTCAAGTCGTAGTTATGAAAGCAAGACGTTCTATACTGGAAGGGGAAGTGGAAAGCGATGAGATCAACATATCGCCGTTGATCGATATGGTTTTCATTCTTCTGATATTTTTCATCGTGACCACGGTTTTCGTCGAAGAGACTGGCGTGGATGTAAACAAGCCGCAGGCTGCGACTGCGGTCGATCTTGAGAAAAACAGCATCCTGATCGCTATAACGGACAAGGGAAAGATCGTCTACGGCGGCAAGGAAGTGGGCCTTTCCGGGGTTCGTTCCGTAGTCCGCCAGCTGGTCTCCAAGGAGCAGATGCCGGTTATCATCCAAGCGGACAAGGAGGTTTCCATCGATCTCTACACTCGTGTGCATGACGAGGCCAAGCTGGCCGGAGCCAATGTGGTTAACCTAGCGACCGAGGGCTGAGTATAGCTTCTTAAGCATGAACGGAAGATTATTCGAGTCCTTGCATGTCCGTAGCCGCGTTCATGAGAACGCGATGGCTAGAGCGCAAACGTGTTTCTCTAGGCGTGTCAAAAAGTCGTTTTCCAGGGTAGGGACAGACGGCCCGGCTGTCCGCATCGGGCTGATCTTCTCCTGCAGAGCGGCCGGCCCGGGGGTCCAGCCCTACCACCACAAACGCGTTCTTACGAACGCGGCTACATGAAATTGAGACATAATGTCAGTCAAATACACAGTATATAAAGGCTTTGGCATGAAACGCCTGCCGTTTGGAGCTGGTGGGCTGGCGGCTCTTGCCGTTCTGGGCATGCTTGGCATGCTGCCTTTTACTCAGTTTCTGGCGGGCCTCAAGAAGCCAGACATGCAGGTGCGCGATTTCGACGTCTCCGTGCCCCCGCCTCAGTACACACCGCCGGAGCCACCGCCTCCCGAACCGCCTCCCGAGCAGGAACCACCGCCCGAGATGGAACCGCCCCCGCCGCAGCTATCGCTCTCGCAGCTCAGTATGGCTTTGAATCCAGGTGTGGGCGACGCGTTGGCTGGCGGCTTCTCTTTGGGCAACATTGGCGTGTCGGCTGCTGAGACCATGGAGCAGATCAGTCTTTTCGAAATCAGCGATTTGGACGAGGAGCCTCGCAAGCAGCGAGTGCCGCCAGCGCCTACCTTCAGCCCTCGCATGAAGCGGGAGAAGAAGAGTGGAATCATCAACATGGTGGGAACCATCAATCCAAATGGAACCGTCACGATCGCGAAGGTGAACGAAGTTATAGACGAGGACTACGAACGCGTTTTCAGAAGATTCTTCGAGTCGATCGTCTATACGAAGCCGACGGTAGCTGGAAAACCCGTCTCCGCCCGCGTCTATTTCGAAATTCCCGTCTCTTGGGACTGACTTTATCATGAACAAATCCATTTATAGAAATCTGATTTTACCTGTCGCTCTGCTTGCGACTACGCTTTCGGCCCAGGTCTACGAATTGACCGAGCAAGGCTTTCACAATCCGGAGTTTCGCGCTCGTTTCGCGGAAAGCTATATTGCCGAGTCGGACATCAATCCGAATATCACGGCGGAGGAGAAGGGATTGCTCGACGAAATCGTGCCGCTGGTCGATAGCGATCCGCGGGGCGCGATCGCTCGCTTGCGTTCCTCCATCAGCGCCGAGAGCAGCGCCGCTTTCGATTTTATTCTCGGAAATCTGCTTTATCAGGAGGGCGATATGGCGATCGCGGCAGAGGCTTATTCCAAAGCTATCGACAAGTTTCCGAAGTATTTCCGCGCCCACTACAATCTTGGCCGCGCCTATGTAGCGGCGGGAGACTATGCCAAGGCCCTCACTAGTCTGCAGAGGGCTCTCTCGATCCAAGCTGGCGACGGTACGATGTATGGGCTGATCGGATACTGCTACATCAATCTGGATCAGCCATCGACGGCCCTGGACGCCTACCGCAACGCGATCATGCTCGCTCCGGGGAGCAGGGACTGGCGGCAGGGCAAGCTGCAATGCTTGGTGCAAATGGGAGAGGCTGAGGCGGCGATCGCTTTGCTTTACGAATTCATCGAGGCGGAGCCAGAAAAGGCCGACTGGTGGAAACTTCAGGCCAACCAGTTTCTCGCTCTGGGAGACAAGAAGATGGCGGCGGCCAATCTTTCCATTGTCAGGGACCTGGGCGAGGCGGACGGTCCGACCCTGTCTTTGCTGGGCGACCTGATGCTCAACGAGGGCCTTGTGAAGGTGGCGATGGATAACTACCTCGCGGCCATCGACATGGGTGGGGCCCGTCCGAGTCGCATGATCGAGGTCGTCAATTCCTTGGTGTACCTCGACGATTTGGAGTCGGCGAAGATGTTGGCGGCCAAGGTGGAAAATTCCTTCTCCGGCGCGCTTACGGACAAGCAGGGCATGGATCTTCTAAATATAAAGGCTCGGCTCGCCATGAACGAGGACGATATGGATGGCGCGGCCGAATTTCTTGGTCAGATCGTCGAAAGAGATCCTCTTAATGGAGGAGCTTTGCTGACGCTCGCCGATCTCGAGAAGAATCGGGGCGACCTAGCCAAAGCCGAATACTACGCGGAAAGCGCCAGCAAGATCGACGCGTTCGCCCACAAGGCGTACCTTTCGCTCGCCCAGCTCAATGTCAGCAAGCGCGACTACCGCTCGGCAGCCAAGTATTTGCGCGAGGCTCAGAGCCTCGATCCCAAGGACTATGTTGCCGACTATCTTTTGCGTATAGAGCAAGCGGCTCTGCGCATGTAGTTTCCGATCCTGTATAATCGAAAGGTCATGAATCCATTTGATAAATTACGCGGTACGTCGCAAGCGACGACCCTACAAAGGCTGGCCATGTAGGGCCTTCGCTTGCGAAGCGCCGCGTTTGTCTCGTCTGTCACGTCTCGAACCTAATTCATCATGAAAACCACGCAACGACTCGTCTTCGGACGAAAGAGCAGCCGCTTGATTGCCGCTGTTTCGGCGCTCGCCTTGAGCGTCTCGGCCTTCGCGGCAAAGCCCACGCTGGAGAACAGTCCCACTCGGCTCAGCAGCAACGAAAACGCCTTTGGATTCACTCCCAAGGCCAAGGAAGCGATGATAGCCAGCCTGGACAGCGGCGGATACTACAATCGCAACAATGTAAATGAACTGGTTAGTATCCTGGCGGAAAAGGAGAACGTTCCCACGGATTACATACTGACTACGGCAGGTTCAGGGCCTTTGCTGATGATGGCGGCTTTGGCCTACGCGGAACCCGGAGCGAATGTGGTGACTTCTCAAATGGGCTACACTCAGCTTGTGCGCAAGTTCGAGCAGCGAGGCGGCGATGTGAAGTACGCGGCGCTTTCCGACGAGATGGGCTACGACTTCGAGGCCATGAGGTCGGAGATCGACGAGAATACGAAGATCGTATATATCTGCAATCCGAATAACCCGACTGGGGTCCTAGCCGACTCGGTAGAGCTCAAGCAGTTCGTCATGTCGGTGCCGCCTGAGATTCTGGTCTTCGTCGACGAAGCTTACCTCGAGCTCTCGGACGTGAACTTCGCCTTGGCTACCTGCTCTCCTCTGGTGAAGCTGCGCGAGAATCTCATCGTCACGCGGACTTTTTCCAAGGGCTACGGGCTGGCTGGCTTTCGGATCGGCTACTCTGTTTCCAGTCCGGAAGTAATAGATGTTATAGACGATTTCTACATGGGTCCGCCCAGCTATCTCGCCGCTATTGCTGCTATCGAAGCGGTAAAGGATACCGAGCACCTGGCTATGAATATCGAGAACTACAAGAGCGTGCGTTCCTATGTTTGTAGCGAGTTCGACAAGCTTGGCATAGAGTACGCCAAGCCTGATGGGGCCTTTATCTATTTTCGCTCGGGCTTGGATCAGCAGATGCTGCGCGACGTCATGAAGGAGAATGGGATCCTGATCAGCGGCTCGCGCGTCTCTGGCGTGCCTGCGGAGAGATTCGAAAAATGGGCTCGCGTGAGCATCGGCACGAAGGAGCAGATGGATTCCTTCCTGTCCATCCTCTCGACGCTGATACAGAAGGCGTAAGTAGCGCGGATCCCGCAGGGCGCATAGGCGTCAACTTAACGTAAGAAGCATCATTTGGAGGGCAACGCTCCGTCGTTGCCGCACCGGTTGTTCCCCCTGTAGGCTCTGCGGCAATGAC
>JANQRJ010000069.1 GCA_028284635.1 Pelagicoccus sp. | reverse complement strand
GACTTCGAGCGGGCCGTGTTGCAGGATTCGTTCTCCAGGGCCCGCTCGGCGATCGGGCCCTACCTCGAATCAACGTCGATCTCTGCGAAACCCTGCTTTGACGCGGGCTAAAGCTCCGCGCTAATTTGGCGGGCTAGTGAATTCCCAGGGTCATTTGTTTTCCGGCGAGGAGTCGCTCGACAGCCTTTCGAACGCCGAACCTGCCGCGAGCCGCAAGCGACAGCCATTGGCGGCCCGCATGCGCCCGCGACGCTTGTCCGAAGTAGTCGGGCAGCGGCACATTCTGAGCGAGGGCAAGCTGCTGCCGCGCCTGGTGGCGAGCAACAATTTCGGTAGCCTGCTTTTCTACGGTCCGCCGGGTTGCGGCAAGACCAGCATTGCCGAGGCCATCGCCGGCGAGACGGAAAGCCGCTTCGTGCGTCTCAACGCCGTGATGTCTAACGTCGCCGAGCTGCGCGAGATTCTTTCCATTGCAAGACGTATCGAGGATAAGGATACGGTGTTGTTTATCGACGAGATTCACCGCTTCAACAAGTCGCAGCAGGACTTGCTCCTGCCTGATGTGGAGGCGGGCAACATTCGTTTGATCGGGGCGACGACCCACAATCCGGGTTTCTATGTGAATGCTCCTTTGCTTAGCCGGAGCCATCTTTTCCGTCTCGAGCCTCATGATACCGAGACGGTGGTTGTCGCTCTGCAAGCGACCCTCGCGGACGAGGAGCGAGGATTGGGTCGGAGAAAGCACCAAGCGACTCCCGGAGCCCTGCTCGTTCTGGCCAAGCTCTGCGATGGAGATCTGCGGCGCGCTCTGAATGCCTTGGAAGTCATCGCCCTAGGTTTGCGGGAGAGCGAGGAGATGTCAGAAAGCTCGGTCGAGATCTTCGCCGCGGAGCGTCAGATCCGCTACGATGCGAAAGAGGACGAGCACTACGATACGATTTCCGCCTTCATCAAGAGCATGCGAGGCGGCGCTCCGGATGCGGCCTTGTACTGGCTGGCCAAGATGCTGGCTGGAGGAGAAGATCCGCGTTTCATCGCCCGTCGTTTGGTCATCCTTGCGTCCGAAGACGTCGGTCTCGCCGATGCCAAGGCCTTGCCTCTGGCTGTTGCCACGCAGCAGGCCTGCGAATTCGTCGGTCTGCCAGAGTGCGAGATCAACCTCGCTCACTGCGTGACCTACCTCGCAACGGCGCCCAAAAGCAACAGCTCCTATGCCGCCCTCGGCAAGGCCAAGGCTGCCATCGCTGCCGGCCCGATTCAGGAAGTCCCAGTTTGGTTGAAGGATTCCGGCGGCAAGGCCTCCAAGCGCCTCGGCCATTCCCAAGATTATGAATACAGCCACGGCTTCGCGGAAAACGTCTCTGGGCAGGAGTACATGCGCGAACCGCTCCGTTTCCTGGAACTGAAGCGAGTCGGCGAGGAGACCGCCATAGCCGATCGCCTTGCCCGCTGGGAGAAGCTGAAGGAGCGAATTGAAGGAAGAGGCCCGGCCTAGCGAGCTTTCCGAAGCTCGTCAGTCGAAAAGCGGTGAGAGCGCTAGCCGTCTCCCGGTTTATTCGAGACCTTTCGCCTCGACCCTTCTGAGCTTGAGGCGTTTGTGTCGGAGCTATAAATGCTCTGCTAGGAAGCGTTCTATTTCGCGGTAGAGGGCGAAGCTGTTTCTTTGGTCGAAGAAGCCGTGGCCTTCCCATTCTCGGAAGAAGGTCTGGTGGGGAACGTCGTGCTTCTTGAGTTCGCGCACGAGTCTTTTAGACTGCTGTACGGATACATTGCTGTCCGACTTCCCGTGAGCGACGTAAATGGGGATCTTGATCTTGTCCACGTGGTTGATTGGGGAGATGGCTTCAAAGCGTTCTTTGGCTTCCTTGGGATCGCCGAGTTCGCTCCAGACATGGTGAGCATAGTCCTGGTCTTTCCGCTTCTTGTTTTTGAGAAGCAGCTCCCAGTCGAATACGCCTACGATGGTGATGGCGCATCTATATAGGTCTGGATACATAGTCGCCCCGCAAAGAGCGGAGTATCCGCCGAAACTGGCTCTCATGATTGCCAGGCGATTCCGGTCTGCGATTCCTTTGTCCGCGACTAGATTTACGGCCTGGGCTATATCCTCCTGCATTTTCAATATATCGAATTGCGGTTCTAGCGATACTTTCTTTCCGAAGCCCGAGGATCCTCGAAAGTTCACCCTCAGAACGGCGTATCCCCTGTTTGCCAGGAATTGGGTTTCGGAATCGAAGGTGCCGGTGTCTCTTGCCGATGGTCCACCATGAACGAGGCAAACCATGGGGTATGGAGCTTTGCCTTCCTTGGGAAGAGTGAGGTAGCCTTCTAGAGTCAGTCCGTCGGGAGTCTTGTAGCGCAGCACTTGGGTTCTAGACATCTGGCTGTTGTCGAGCCAGGGTCGCGAGGGAGTGATTTGCCTGAGCTGCTTCGTTTCGAGATCAAGCAGTATATAGTCTATGGGTAGACTGTCGGAGTGCGAGTAGATGAGAAATCGACTGAAGTCCGCGCTCCAATCGTATATAATGTTCGCTTTTCCTGGGATGGCTTGGTCTACCATCTTTTGGATATTCTGCATTTCGGGGGCGAACCATACGTTGGTGGGAACTGCTTTGTCGTATGCGATCCCTATGAGGGAGCCTTTGTGGAAATGGTGGTGTGCAGTTTCCAGATAGTCGTAGTAGGGGTCCCGGAAGATCTCTTCCACGATCCTGTTTTCGTTTAGGTCATATAGATATAGCCCTATGGTATCCTTGTCATCATAGCCGCTGACGTAAATGAGTCCCTCTTCGTGGGAAAATCCGACGACATACCAGAGCTCGGGATCGATTTCCATGGGAGACCAGGGGGATTTCTCGGTTTCCCTGTAGATATATTCGTATTTGTCGTTGAGAAATCTTTTGACGATTCTCGCCTGGCCGGTTCCGTCTGTCGTCCACCCCCAGAGGTCGCCATCAGGCGTTTTGCCGGCGCTGCCGAGCAGGGGGTTTTGGATCGTGTCTGCCAGGCGCTCCTCCATGGCCTCGCGCAACATTGCCGAGCCCTTCAGTTTGACGCGGGCGATCCTGGGCTTGCCGCCAATGATCTCAGGCATCCAAACGAGGACGTTCTTGGGGTCCTCGATTAATGGATCGACTATCCGTACTGCTGCGTCTTCGCCGATCAGGGTATCGATCTTACGTTTATTTCGGTCCAGCTTGTGCAGGCCGGCTGCGTAGGTGTTCCACTTCGAGACTATAAAGACGATCGTCTCGTTGTTTCCCCAAACGACTCTGTCGACGTCATAGCCGTCGCTCCATTTGAAGGAATAGGGCTTCATTTTTTCGAGGTCGATGAGGAGTAGGCCGATTTCGTTGCCGTCGCCTATGGGGGCTCGTCCGGCGACGTACTTTCCATCTGGCGACATGGTCAGGTTCATCGCTCGAGCGGGACGGAAGAAGCTCTCGACCGAGATCCGGCCATCTTCCTCGAGAAGTTTTGGCTCCTTTTTCTTCGCGGAAGCGAATGGGGGCACAATGCGACTAGAATGGCTGCGAGCGCTGATAAGTAGAGGGATCTCATAGCATTTTGGATGATCGGCTTGACGATGGAAGGGGCGAGAGGCGCGTGTCAATTCGTATTGGGATCGGTTCTGTTGCCGGTCTGGCGGCAGCTTTCAGCGGGCTGTCGCTATGTCGCGATTTTTGGGTTGGATGGCAGTGGGTATGGAAGCGAGAATGGCGTCTTATGATCGTAGACAATATTACTAACTGGCGGAACTATCGGCTGGGAGAGGCTTGGGAGAAGGCTTTCGGGTTTCTAGAGTCGCTGACTTCGGGGGCGGAGGAAAAGGAGTATCCACTTGATGGAGACGAGCTGTTCGCCCGGGTGATGAGCTATCCGAGCAAGTTGGAGACGGATGAGGATGCGGTGCTGGAGGCCCACCGGAAGTTCGCTGACATCCAGATGGTTTTGGGTGGAGCTGAGCGCATTGCGGTCTATCCGACGGATTCCCTGGCGAGCAAGGCCGCCTATGATGAGGAGCGGGATGTGGAGTTCTTCCAGTATTCGGGACCTGCCGATTTGCAGGCGACGCTGCGCCCAGGGACCTTCGTTCTGCTGCTGCCTCAGGATGCTCACATGCCGCAGCTGGCGGTGGGGGAAGCGGGCGCTTTGATCGAGAAGGTGGTCGTCAAGGTGCCGATGAGCCGGCTGTTGCTTGGGTAGCCGCTTGGTGGCTTGTAGCTTTATGTCTGCGGCTAGCGACTTAGCTGCTGCTGTTTTGGGAGAACACTTCCAGGGTGGTTTTGCGCAGGAAGCCTTTGAACTGTTGATCGAGTTTCTCGAGCTCGTCATGCAGGGCGCAGGGCGTTTGCTGGCCGCAGCGTCCAGCCCCGAGGGGACAGTCTACTGTCTTTTCCATCTGTTCGAACAGAGCGACTATCTCGTACAGGTTGATGTCGCTGGGAGGTTTTGCCAGCCAGTACCCTCCTCTGGGTCCTGGAGTGCCGAGCAGGAGATTGGCTTGGGATAGGGCGACAAGCAGCTTCGCGACATTCGGCTTGGGCAGTCTCCGACGTTGGGCGATGTCTTGGGAGCTTAGCTTTGTGGCACCTTCGTCGTAGGCTTCAGCCAGGCAGCTCATGGCCATGATGGCGTTCTGGGCGGTTTTGCCGCATCTAAACATCGCGAGCGGTGTCCTTGGCCAGGGATACCTCTCCGGAGAAGATGGGCATGGCGATGCGGATGGCTAGAGTGTAGATAATTAGGCCGGCCGCCCAGACTCCGGCGGTGACGCGCCACTCGAGTCCGTTGGGCGTGTATTCGACGATCTCGTGCAGGGTGGAGGGGATAAAGCCGGGGATGATCAAGCCCATGCCTTTTTCGATCCAGATGCCGACGAAGGCGAGGATGCAGGCGGTGATGAGCATGACGGGGTGTTTGGTCACTTTGGGTCTGAGAAGCAGGATTGTTGCCACGATGGTGAGGGCGATGGAGCTCCATATCCAAGGTACGAGCGCGTCGTGACCGTGCAAGCCGAAGTAGAGGTAGCGGGCCGAGGCGGTGTGGGAGCCTCCGGTGTAGAATTCGGTGAACACCTCGGAAGCGAGCATGAGGAGGTTGATAAGGATAGTGACCCGCATGATGTTGACGAGGATGCGGATGGCGCCGTCTCCGACTTTGTAGCTGCTGAGGTAGCGGATGGCTTCGAGGGCGAGGATGATGAAGGCGGGGCCGGAGACGAAGGCGGAGGTGAGAAAGCGGGGGGCGAGCAGGGCGGTGTTCCAGAAGGGGCGTCCACCGAGGCCTTGATAGAGAAAGGCGGTCACGGTGTGGATGGAAATGGCCCAGCCGATGGAGAGGAAGACGAAGGGGATGTAGAATTTCGGGTTGGGCCGACGACCTCGATAGCGTTGGTAGAGCAGGTAGCCGCAGATGTGCAGGTTTATGAGCAGGTAGCCGTTTAGCACGATGACGTCCCAGGTGAGCATGGAGATGGGGAAATGGAATTTCCCGATGCCTGGGATCATGTGCCAGAAGCGTTCCGGGCGGCCGAGATCGACGACGACGAATGCGATGCACATGACGATGGCGGCGATGGCGAGGAGTTCGCCGATGATGACGACGTCGTGCATGTCCTCGTCGTGGTAGAGGTAGGCGGGGATGACCATCATGACGCCTCCGGCGGCGAGTCCTACCATGAAGGTGAAGTTGGCGATGTAGAGGCCCCAGGATACGTGGTCGCTCATGTTGGTCACTACCATGCCCTGAGAGACTTGGGTGGCCCAGGCGTTGAGGCCGACGAGAGCGACGGCGCTCAGTCCGATCATCCATGCGTAGAAGAGCCAGTTGCCCTCCGTCGCCATGACGAGCATGCGCCAGATGAAGCGCGGGTAGCTGGCCAGGTGGCTTGTCGGGGCTGCAGCGGACTGGGCGGCGAGGGGCTTATTCATCGAAGAAGTAGTAGAAGCTGGGTTTGGTGCCGAGCTCTTCCTTGAGCACGAAGACGCGCTTGTTTTCCAGGACCCAGCGGATCTCGGACTCGGGGTCCAGGATGTTTCCGAAGACGCGCGATCCGGTGGGGCAGGCTTCCAGGCAGGCGGGCAGTTTGCCTTCCCGGGTGCGGTGCAGGCAGAAGGTGCATTTCTCCATGACGCCTTGGGGTCGGATGCGGTTGGAGAGGTAGCCTTGGTCTGGGTTGACTTCCTCTGCGGGGATCTGGGGTTTGGCCCAATTGAAGCGGCGGGCGTGGTAGGGGCAGGCGGCTTCGCAGTAGCGGCAGCCGATGCACCAGTTGTAGTCGACGGCCACGATGCCGTCCTTTTCCTTCCAGGTGGCCTCCACGGGGCAGACGTCCACGCAGGGCGGGGCGTCGCATTGCTGGCATTGCACTGGCATGTAGAAGGAGTCTGGCTTGGGGACGGGACCTTGGTAGTCAACGCGTCCTTGCTCCATGTCGAGGGAGCCTTTTTTCATTTCCAGCACTCGGATGTAGGAGTTGCCGGTGGCTCGGTCGTGGTTGTTTTCCTTGTGGCAGGCCTCGGCGCAGCGGCGACAGCCAATGCAGATGCTGAGATTGAGGGCGTAGGCGAACTTCACTCCGGCTTGCGGCTTGGGGTCGGAAATGGTTACGTCGGCGCCGTAGTCGGTCTTGGCTTCCTCTTCGAGTCGGGCGATGACCTTGTTCATCTCGTCCGGACCGAGTTCGTGGTAGTGCTTCTGGAGGAATTCGTCGACGCTTTGCTCGGCGCTCCAAGTGGTAAGGGGGGCGATGGCTTTGGCGAAGGCGGCTGCGCCGAGAGTGGCTCCGAGGCCTTTTACCACCGTGCGGCGGCTGAGGCCGCTTTTCTTTTCCGTTTCCGTCATGGGGTGGCGTTTCTAGTGTTGAGGTTGCGAGCGGGAGGCCTTGGCTAGCTCTTTGAGCAGCTCGATGTCTTTGGGCGGAAAGATGGGCATGAACTGCGGATAGGCGGGAGAGTGGGCGTCGTGGCAGACGGTGCAGGCGTTGCGGCTGCGCGGCCCGCGGCTTAAATCCCAGTAGCCGGTCATGCCGCCGTGGGATCCGTTTTGGTAGTCTCGATGCTGCGGCCCGTGGCATTGGGCGCAGAGCTGCATGGTATTTTCGAAATCGATGGGCGAGCCGTCGGCCAGCTTGAGCGTGTCGTAGTTGTCAGCATTGTGGCAGCTCAAGCAGCTGAGCGAGCCGTGTCGGACTTCAAGGTCTTGGTGAAACTCGTCCAGTCCGTCGGCGAAACGCTGCTCGATCTGCGGCGAGCGTGTCGTGTGACAGGTGGCGCAAGCCACTTCTTTGGGGCCTTCGCCGGTCTCGCTCAGATCCGCTAGGACGGTGGGCGTCTGGGGGGCGCCGACGATCGAGATTGGAAACGAGGCTTCTTTTGCCAGCCGCGGTCGAGTCTCTTGTTCTGCTGTGGCGTCCTGGAATGGGGCGAAGGAAATCCGATAGATCCACCATCCTCCTAGTGCGATAGCGAAGCTCGTGACGCAGAGCGCGACAGTGGCGAGGGGCGAGATCTTCATCTGGCAGCGAAAGTGCGTCTTGTGAGGCGATTAATCAAGATAAAAAGGTATTTAAATATTGAAATGTGCGAAATCTTCTCCAAGATTGGGGCCACGATGAGTCGGCGCCGCCCCTGGAACACCTCTCTTAGCAGTCTTGTGATTACCTTGTCGGACGAAGGTGTTGAGGCGGCTTCGGCGGTGTCCGCTATCGGGAATCATCCGTCCATCACCGCATCCACACGAGAGGGCAGGTACTTGCCTATCGTGATCGAGGACGCCGATGCCCGGCCGATTCACCGCTGGCTCGAAGAGCTGCCAGGGGTGGCCTTCGTCGACGTCGTTTTCTGCTCCACCGAGACCGCTTAACCCCCTCTTTTCCTATGACTATTCACCGTCGCCACTTTCTCAAGACAACGGCCATGGCCGCAGCGGTTGCCGCTGCTCAGCAGCGCGCCTTCGGTCGCTACGACAACGATGAACTGGACGCTGCGATTGAGAGCGACGGCGTCGCTTGGGACAAGGCTCCCTGTCGCTTCTGTGGAACCGGCTGCCATGTGCGCGTCGGCGTGAAGGACGACAAAGTGGTTGCCATCCAGGGCGAGCAGCTTGCCGAGGTGAACAAGGGCCTGCTTTGCGTAAAGGGCTACCATGTGGGCGGCATTCTGTATGGCAAGGACCGTCTCACTCAGCCCCAGCTTCGCCGTAATGGAAAATTGGAGACGATCTCCTGGGACGAGGCCATTGATGTCATTGCTCAGCGTATCGCTGCCAAACCTTCCGAGTTCGCCATCTACGGCAGCGGCCAATGGACGATCCCGGAAGGCTACGTGGCCCAAAAGCTCATCAAAGGCGGGCTCTCGAACAACCACATCGATCCCAATGCCCGCCTTTGTATGGCGTCTGCAGTTACTGGATACCTGTCCACTCACGGCGTTGACGAACCAGCCGGTTGCTACACCGATCTAGACGAGTGCGACGTGCTCATCATGTGGGGCAACAATCCTGCCGAGATGCATCCCGTGCTCTTTTCGCGGGTCATCGATCGCCGTTCCAGGGGAGAGACCGTCAAGCTCATCGACATCGGTACGCGGTGGACTCGTACCACCGAGTACAGCGACGAGTATCTGGAGTTCAAGCCCCAGTCGGACCTCGCTATCGCTAACGGCATAGCTCACCTGCTCGTCGAGCGCGGCACTTACGATAAGTCGTTCGTCGAGCGCTTCTGCAATTTCCGCAAGGACACCGAAAAGGCTTCCCTCTTTGGCCAGGCCAGCACTTTCGAGGAGTACGCCGAGCTGCTCAAGCCCTACACGCCTGAATACGTGGAGCAGGTCTCTGGCGTATCCGCAGACAAGATACGCATGCTTGCCGACCTTTTCGGTCGTCGCGATCTGCGCATCACCAGCCTCTGGTGCATGGGGGTCAACCAGCATACGCGCGGCACTAACATGAACCGCCTCTTGCACGGCATTCATCTGCTCAGCGGTCATTTTGGCAGGCCTGGCGACGCTCCCACCAGTCTTACTGGCCAGCCGTCCGCTTGCGGCACTGCTCGTGAAGTCGGCACTCTGGCGCACGCCTTGCCTGGCGGACGTATCGTAGCCAAGGAGGTGCATCGAGCGGATTGCGAGCGTATTTGGAATCTCCCTACGGGCCGCATTAACCCCAAGCCTGGCTACCACACCGTCAAGATGTGGGAGCAGTTCTGCACTCCCAGCAGCGAGGGCGGCGATATCAGCACGGTCTGGGTTCAGATCACCAACCCTGGCCACACGCTTCCCAACCTGCGCAAGCTCTTCACCGCTAAAAAGGATCTCGAGGACAAGTTCCTCATCGTTTCCGAAGTCTATCCCACGGCCACCACCGAACTTGCCGACCTCGTCCTGCCCGCTGCCATGTGGGTCGAGAAGAACGGCATCTACGGCAACAGCGAGCGTCGCACCCAGCAGTGGTTCAAGATGGTCAATCCTCCTGGCGAGGCTCGAGACGATACTTGGATGACGATCGCGGTCGCCCGTCGTCTCCACGATCTCGGCCACGCCGGAATGAAGGACAAGGACGGCAACTTCATCTTTCGGGTCCTCGACGATGCGGGTCGGGAAGTGCCCGTCTGGGAGTGGGACCACTACTACGACGTCAACACGGACCAGCAGCTCTACGAGGAATACCGCCAATTCACTTTCTTCAAGCACAAGGACGTGGCCCCGTACGAAGAGCTCGTCAAAACCCGCGGCCTCCGTTGGCCAGTTGTGCAGAAGCCCGACGGCAGCTGGGCCGAGACCCCGTTCCGCTTCATGGAATTCAGCGACTCCTACGTGGAAAAAGGCAAGGAGCTCCAGTTCTATCACTCCGTGACCAAAGACGATCGCGCCCTCATCTGGTTCTGCCCCTACGAGCCAGCCGCAGAGGAGCCCGACTCCGAGTACCCGTTTTGGCTCTCGACCGGCCGTGTGCTCGAGCACTGGCACACCGGCTCCATGACCCGCCGCATACCTCAGCTGCGAAACGCCATGCCTCACGCCTACGTCGAGATGCACCCTGAGGATGCTGCCGAGCAAGGCCTGGCCAATGGGGATCTCGCGGTCATCGAGACCCGTCGCGGCAAGATCGAGCTGCCCGTCTGGTTGAAAGGTCGTGGCCATCCGCCGCGCGGCAGCGTCTTCGTTCCTTTCTTCGACGAAAATCTGCTTATCAACGAAATCACGCTCGGCGCGATCGACCCGATTTCCAAGGAGCCCGACTACAAGAAGTGCGCCGCGGTCGTCTACAAACGTCCCCCTGCGGTTCCCTCTCCGCAAAGCAATCCGACCCTCTAGCCGATGGCCCAGCCTCCGCCGCCACGCCCCCGTTCTGCCAAGGCCAATACCCTGGCGGTCATCGCCGTTTTCGTTCTCTCCGTGAGCGGCTACTTCATCGGGCTGCGTCAGACGGTGCGCGAACAAGTCGCCACGCCAGCGCTCGACTCCGATCCTGCCGCCCTAGTCCCGGAGGTTGCTGGAACGCCTTCCGCCCCGACCTACGAGTCCATCCGCGAAGCCGAGATCGGCCCCAACTCCGACTGGCAGAGCCGACTGAGCGATCTCTGGCCTGCTCCGACTCTCTTCGCAGCCATCGACTCCGAGCTGCTTAGGGTCAGGCGCCAGGAGCGCCGGGCGTATGACGGAGCCCCGCCTGTCGTCCCTCATCCCATCGATCAGACCTCTGCCGAAACCTGCTTGCAGTGCCATCAGGATGCCTTGCCCGTGGGCGATGTCGTGGCTTCTGCCATCTCCCATCCAGTCTATGCCAGCTGCACCCAGTGCCACGTTTCCGCCAAAGGCCTCGGCAGTCGTTGGAACACCTCCGATTTCGACCTGCATACCGGCAATCGCTTCAGCGGCCGCCACGCCGCTATGCTTGGCGAACGAGCCTATCCCGACAGCCCGCCCACGATCCCGCATGCCGTGCACATGCGGCAGAATTGTCTTAGCTGTCATGGCGAACTGGGTACAAGCCCCATCCGCACCACCCATCCCGAGCGCCAAAGCTGCGTCCAGTGTCACGTGCCCGGAAGCGAAGTAGACGAGAGCAACTTCGCCGAATCCCCTTTCCCTCTCATCCAGGCGCTCGTCGATAGCGAGGTCCAGTAGGAAGCGTATCCATCCAGCTATGACAACGACTCGTCAAGCCTACTCTCGCCGCGACTTCTTTGGCAGCTTTTTCAGGCGAGGGCGCGAAGCGGCCACGCCGGAGCCGATAGGGACGGAAGCTCAAGTTGCTATCATCCAAGGCCGTTTCTGTCTCGCCTACCAAAAGAGCTTCTGCTCCGTCTGCTCGGAACGCTGCCCCGAGTCCGAAGCCATCGTCATCGAAGGCGGCATTCCCCGCATCGTGGCCGACAACTGCACTGGCTGTTCCATTTGTCGCGACGTTTGTCCCGCTCCGAGAAACGCCATTCTGATCAAGCCCTGCGTCACTGCATGAGCGAAGCCCCGCTAGATCTTCCCGAGCTGCATCAAGCGGTTCTCGATACGGAAACGCTGGAAGCCTATTTCCGGGATCTCGCAACCTGCGCCGAAGTCTTTGCGGCGATTCCGAAGATGGGTCCCGGCCACGTCGCTCCGCGAAGCGTCAGTCTCTCCGAGGGTCAAGCCCTGCTGGCAGCTGGACAGCTTCGGGGTCTGCAAGTCCGCTACCGCTACCAAGGCGCCGAGTGGTGGGACATCCTGATCGTCTCCGCCGAAACCGTGCGGCTCACTCGCATCGAGCAAAAATTCTCCTAGATGTAATAGAAAAACGAATACAATACAAATGAAGACGCCTGCTGATTTGCCCAAGTCCGACATTCATGCCCACGAGATCCTCGAGATGATGATCGCGTCTGGGAAGACCTACTCGAACGAGAGTCTCGCCGAGGATATCATCTCCAAGTTTGGTCCTGACTCGACCTTTCACACCTGCTCCGGCCATGGCCTGGATGCCTACGACATCGTGCAGCACCTATGGGGCAAGGGAAAGTTCACCGGCAACCCGGATTCCTTCGTCTTCCTGCCCGGAAGTCGTTGCGGACATTAGAGGCTGCTTTGCTGGTAGGGTCGGCGCTTGTCGCCGCGTCCGTCGAAGACCTTGAGCCTGTCGAAAGGCAGAGAATGGATCAAACCGATGCGGTGCGGCGGCGAGCGCCGACCCTACATCAGTCTGTTGCGACATTGTAGCGCGGAGCTTTAGCCCGCGTCCGCGATCTCCCCTCATCATCCCCTTCTTCATCTTCATCCTCATCCCAGGATAAAGACGAGGATGAAGAAGATGATGAGGATAAGCAACGAAGCGGACGCGGGCTTCAGGCCCCGCTCTTCGAGCTACGACCCGACTTCGAAAGCTCCGCGCTACGCTCTGCTAGTTGGATCCGAAATCGGAATACCGAAAGAGGTGCAGGCGCGAACGCGTGTCGTGGGGACTGCTGGTGACGGGCTGGTAGTAGGGCGGCAGGTGAAGCGGGTCGGTGCCTTGGCCTGCGGAGCGCAGGAGGATGAAGGTGGGCTTGTAGCGCTCGAAGTCCATGCCTTCGAGGGCTTGGGTTTCGTAGCCTGGCAGGTTGAAGATGAGAAGATCGAAGCTGGGCTCGCATTTGGCCCGCTCGAGAATGCCGTCGAGACTGTTGGTGCTGACGTAACTGACGGACTTTGGCTTGCTGCGTCCTGGGATGGGTGGCTCGACGGGTTTGCCTTCGATGCGGTGGCGGGACTCCTGCATTAGGGTTTGGCGAATCGAGGTAGCCGGGGGACGGCCGACGAGTTCTATACAGGAGTCGCGCAGGAGGCGGTCGGTGGCGGCCACGTTTAGGCAGACGCTGGCCTTGCGGTTCCTGCGGCAGCGGGCGAAGAGGTGGGGCCAGGGTTCGACGAGGATGCCTTGCCAGTCGAGGGCCTTTTCGAGGTAGGGAGTAAGGCTTTCCTTTAGGCCGTCGCGGGCTCCGATTTCGACGAAGCGTCCGCCTGGCTGGTCGAGGTAGGGAAGGATGGTCTTGGCGTGGGGACGCATAGCGCCGAGCGTGAAGACTCTGTGGTAGGCTTTCTTCAAGGGATTGGCTTTCTTCTTCTGCGGATTTGCTTCCACGTCTTTTAGATGGCTGCGGGTAGCTCTTTCTACGGCGGTGGGAGGCGGATGTTTAGTAAAGGACTCATGTCGATTGAGTGAAATTGGCCGTGGGAGTGAGTTTTTTCTGGGAACAGGGCATGGTCTCTGCTTCCTAGGGGCGAAGCTGAGGCTGCGGTGGCGTTTACGCCTGATTTACAAATTGGGAGTCGGCGCGCTAGCATGTCGGCTCGTTTTTAGGGCCCGTCCTTGGATGGGATTCCTGAAGAAGAAAAATTTTTCTCCAAGCAACAGTGGGGGGTCTGCAACGAGAGTTGCAGGCCCTTTCGCTTGCGGCTTGCGGAGACTTGCCGAGGCGAGCTAGGGTGGCGGCTTTATGGAAAGCCCGATTGTGATGTCTGTGATTGGCCCGGATCGTCCAGGTTTGGTAGAATTGATCGCTTCGACTGTGAAGTCGGCCGGCGGCAACTGGCTGGAGAGTCGGATGTGCCAGCTAGGCGGACAGTTTGCGGGCATTTTGAGAGTGGGGGTCTCGACGGAGAACCGGGATGGCTTGGTGTCTGCGATCGGAGCTCTTGAGGACAGGGGCTTGAGCGTGACGGTGCGGGACTCGGGCGAGGATCCGGGCGAGCGTTGCTCGGAGGTCGTGATGGTGGAGATCCTCGGCGCGGATCGCCCGGGCATCGTCAGCCAGATCTCCCAGGCGCTTGCGAAGCGGGGAGCGAATGTGCAGGAGTTGAGCACTGGTTGCCGCAGCGCCCCGATGTCCGGCGAGGCGCTTTTCGAGGCAAAGGCCCGGGTTTGTCTGCCTGCGGATTGCAGCGGCGAGGAACTGCGGCGCGATTTGGAGCTTATCGCGTCGGACCTGATGGTCGATGTAAGCTTCGAAACCCTTTAGAAGGAGAGTATTGTTATGATGACGAAATTAGGAACTTTGACGATCCTGGCAGCCGCTGTGGCTGGTTGGGTGACGGCTACTTCGGCTGTGCGCGCTGAAGAGAAGCCGGCTTGGACGCTGGAGTTTGCCGAAAGCGAGGCGGTTCGTTTCGAACGAGCGAAGTGGCACGCGAAGGATTATGGCTGGCTGCTGACCTTCGATGTTAGGACGGCGTCCCGCAATAAGCTTCGCTTGATCCCCCATCTGAGGTTCGAGGGTCTGGATGACGCCGACGAAGTGGTTTGGGAGAAGTCCCAGCGCTTGCGTCGCAAGGATTTCGATGGAGCCGCAGGCGGTGGATACAGCCTTTTCGTGCGCTCCATTATCAAGGAGGTGCCGGACTCCGTCACGAAGATCCATCTGCGCTTCGACAATGGTGAGGAGTCCGAAGAAGGCGACGATCTGAAGTCGGCCTACTAGTCTTAATCACTTCTCCTCCTACTCTTCCTCTTGCTCCTAATCCTAATCGACCTTCTCCTCCATTGTTGAGGATTAGGAGGAAGAGCAGGAGTGATATTTTTGGCGATCGATTCTAGTATTGCGTTCTGGATACGCGTTAGCAGATTTTTGACATGCGTATTTTTGTGCCCCGAGAATTGGCGTCCACTGAAAAGCGGGTCGCTTTGATCCCAGAGTCTGCGCAGCGCCTTGTGAAGGCGGGCTTTGAAGTTCACCTGGAAAGCGACGCTGGTTTTGAGAGTTATTTTTTGGATACAGACTACGAAGCTGCTGGGGCTGTAGTGGTCAAGGATCGCATGGCGGCGCTGGCCGAAGCGGATATCGTCTTGCGAGTAGGCAAACCGAGCTTGCTGGAAGCGAGCGCCCAGAAGGCAGGTTCGTGGGCGATCGGATTCCTCGATCCTTTCAACGAAGGCGAGCTGATCGAGGCTTTTGCTGCTGCAGGCGTCACTGCGGTAAGCATGGAGATGGTGCCGCGCACGACCTTGGCTCAGAAGATGGATGGCCTGAGTTCCCAAGCGAACCTGGCGGGCTATTTTGCTGTGATCAAGGCTGCGGAAAGACTGAACCGAATCTTGCCGATGATGATGACGCCTGCGGGTACGCTAGCTCCGGCCAAGGTTTTCATCATTGGAGTGGGAGTGGCTGGCCTGCAGGCGATAGCCACTGCCAAGCGCTTGGGCGCTCGGGTGGAGGCCTTCGATACCCGTCCGGTCGTAGAGGAGCAGGTCAAGTCTTTGGGAGCGAAGTTCGTGAAGATCGACTTGGGCGAGTCCGGCCAGACGGAGCAGGGCTACGCGACCGAGCTCACGGACGAGCAGAAGGCCATGCAGAAGGCTGGCATGGCCAAAGTTTGCCACCGTTCGGATATCGTGATCACCACCGCAAAGCTCTTCGGTCGTCCGGCCCCGCAGATCGTGGACGAGCCGATGCTGGCTGGCATGCGGCATGGCAGTGTGGTGGTCGATCTTGCGGTAGAGTCTGGAGGCAATGTCGTAGGTTCCCGTCTCGACGAGGAGATCGTGACCGAAAACGGCGTACGAATCGTCGGCATGGGCAAGCTGGAATGCGGGGTAGGGGGAGATGCGAGCCAGATGTATTCATCCAACTTATACAATTTTATTGAACACTTCCACGACAAGGAAAGCGGCGGCCTTAAACTCGATCTGAGAGACGAGATTCTCAGCGGCTGCGTGATCGCCAGCGGCGGCGAGATCGTGCACGAGCGTTTTAGAAAATAGCCAGTCCGTCGCTTTTGTCGTGCTGGTCTTAGCCTCTTTTTGCAGTTAGTAAAACCCCTCGTTACATATGGACCTCATATTGCTGTTTTTCATCTTCGTGCTCTCCGCCTTTCTTGGCTTGGAGTTGATTAGCAAGGTGCCTTCCCAATTGCACACGCCTCTTATGTCCGGTTCGAATGCTATATCGGGCATCACTATCGTGGGCGCGTTGGTCGCTACGGGTGCGGAGGCGCAAGGCTCGCTCGGCATGATATTGGGTTTCGTCGGGCTAGTGCTCGCGACGATCAATGTCGTCGGTGGCTACATGGTCACGGACCGCATGCTGCAAATGTTCAAGAAAAAGGAGAAGTAGAGACTGATGGAAGCGCGCGATCTGATAAATCTGGCCTATGTGGCGGCGGCCATTCTCTTTGTCTTCGGCATCAAGATGCTCGGCTCGGCCGATACGGCTCGACGGGGCAATATCGTTTCCGGCCTTGGTATGCTGTTGGCCGTGGTGGTCACGCTGGCGGACCGCAGTATCCTGAGCTATAGCTGGATTTTAGCCGGCCTGCTAGTTGGAGCGTCTATCGGAGCGGTGGCGGCTCGCAAGGTTCAGATGACCGGCATGCCGGAACTTGTTGCCTTGTTCAACGGTTTTGGGGGTCTGGCCAGCTTGCTGGTGGCGTGGGCCGAGCTCGAGAAGCTAAACGGCGCCGCCAATCTTTTGGGCGTCGTCCAACCGGTACCCCATTTTAGCGGAGTCGTCATCTACCTCGCGACCTTGATCGGCGGCGTGACTTTTACCGGCAGCGTGTTCGCCTATGCCAAGCTTTCCGGGAAGGTCGGCGGCAGCGCGGTCGTATTTCCCGGCCAGAAGGCTTTTAACGTTCTGCTCTTGCTGGCCATTTTCGGCATTGGCGTCGCCTTCGTCTGGATCCCGAATCCCGAACACGCCTACATCTTTTTCTTGGTTGGAGTCGGCCTTTCGCTGCTCTTCGGCGTGATGGGAGTCCTTCCCATTGGCGGTGGCGATATGCCGGTAGTGATTTCCTTGCTCAACAGCTTGTCGGGTCTCGCGGCTTCGGCGGCGGGGTTTGTGATAAACAACAATGTGCTGATCGTCGCTGGCTGTTTGGTAGGAGCGAGCGGGTTCATCCTTACCGTCATCATGTGCAAGGCTATGAACCGTTCTTTGGGCAACGTGCTCTTCAGTGGCTTCGGTTCGAGCGCTCAAGCCGCTGGCGACGACGATGGCCGGGAGCCCAAGGCTATCAGCGTCGACGACGCCTACTACGTTTTGGAGGCGGCTCGTTCGGTTGTATTCATACCTGGATACGGTATGGCGGTGGCTCAGGCCCAGCACGTGGTCAAGGAGCTGGCGGAACTGCTGGAGAATAACGGCGTGGAGTCGAACTTCGCCATCCACCCGGTGGCAGGTCGCATGCCTGGCCACATGAATGTCCTGCTCGCGGAGGCCGATGTGGAGTACGAGAAGCTGCTCGAGATGGATACGGTCAACCCCATGATGCCCATGGTCGACGTGGCGATCGTGATTGGGGCGAACGACGTGGTGAATCCTGCCGCTGCGGAGGATCCCAGCAGCCCCATCTACGGCATGCCGATCATCGAGGCCCACAAGGCGAAGACCGTTTTCGTTCTCAAGCGTGGACAGGGCAAAGGCTTCTCCGGCCTGGTCAACAAGCTCTTCACTCTCGACAATACCTGCATGATCTACGGCGACGCGAAAGCGACGATCTCCTCGCTTGTCGCCGCTTTAAAGGATTAGCGATCTGCGTAGCCTCGTTCGTGAGAACGAGGAAGAGCCTTGTTCGATTTGTCAGGTAGGGCCCGATCGCCGAGCGGGCCGTGGAGAATGGATCCTTACAACGCGGTCCGCTCGGCGATCGGACTCTACCTCGAACCGAATTTCCATCTCTTTCAACCACACACCCAATTCGGAACATTTCCTTTCTTCGCTTGACTGTTTACTACAATCGTAGTCTTTTTGTTCGTTACCCGTTTTCCATGAGTGAAGCCCCTAAGATTTCCGACGCCGAATGGGAAGTGATGAAGGTGGTCTGGGACCATGCCCCGATGACTGCTACTGAGGTGCTCGAACTCCTGCCGCACGACCAGTGGAAGCAGAAGACGGTGAATACCTTCCTCGCTCGGCTTGAGGCCAAGGGCGTGGTCGACTCGCATCGCGAAGGCCGGGCGAATGTCTATCGACCGCTGCTTAGCGAGAGCGAATGTCGTCGCATGGAAGGCAGCCATTTCCTCAGCAAGGTGTTTCGAGGCAAGGTCGCTCCGATGATGCTGCACTTCATCGAAAACGAGGACTTGTCCGATGGCGAGCTTCAGGAGCTCAGGGCCATCCTGGAGCGAAAGGGCAAGTAGGATGGCGGCGGATCTCTTTTGGTCATATTGGGATGCCTCGGTACGCTTCGCCTTGCTGAGCTTGGTCTTGCTGCTTCTGGTTCCTGTATTGAAACGTTGGATATCGCCCAAGCTTCTTTGCTGGGCTTGGGCTTTGCTGCTGCTTCGTTTGTGCATTCCGATGGCGGTGCCGTTCAGCGGCAGCATCTTCAACCTGAGCGAAAAGCTCCAGCCCTCAAACTGGGTGGATGCCTTGCGTAGTGGCGTAGTGGATGCCGGTTGGGGCGAGACGATCCTGCCCAGTTTGCGCACTCAGGACGATTGGGTGCGTTCCAGCTTGATCGGCTTCTCATGGGAACATGCCCTGGTTTTGCTTTGGGTGTTGGGAGCTCTTCTTCTCGCTGCTGGTCTGGTGGTAAATGCCGTTCGGCTGCATCGCTTCTTCAGCAGAGCCGAACGAATCGGGGAAGGAAGGCTGTATGAGATTTTCAAGGACACTCGTCGTCGGTTTGGCATCCATGCGAACGTGCCGCTGCTGCTCTCCGATGACGTGCAGACTCCTGGTATAGCGGGAATCTTCAATCCCCGTGTCGTATTGCCGCGCAGCTGCGCGGCGGAGTTGAGCGACGAGGAAGTTCGTTGCGTGCTGCTGCACGAGCTAACGCACTTTCGTCGGGGAGACTTGTTTCTACACCATCTGCTGCTGCTCATCTGTTTCGTTCATTGGTACAATCCCCTGGTTTGGCTGGTCTTTCGGCAGTTCAAGATCTCGATGGAACAGGCTTGCGATGCGGATGTGGTGGATACGGAAAGCATTACCACGGTCAGACAGTATGGACTTACGCTGGTCAAGGTTATGGAGCGAGCTCGTGGCTCTTTCGTTTCCCCTGCGGGAGCTCTCTGTCTGCTTGGCAATGGAAACTCCGGAGCCCTGCGAGAGCGTATCCAATTAATTGTGACGCCACATCGTGCTGGACCGTTGTTTCTGACTGTGGGTCTCGCCCTTTTCGGAGCGTCTTTCGTCTACGCCATCACAGGCGAGGGAGAAATGGAACGCGAGGGCGCTCGGCTGTTCAGCTTGACCCGTTTTGCCAATCCGCTTTTTCCCGATGCGGGTGGCCGATGGTCTGGAAATCTTCCCGATGGAAATTTCACGCTCGTCTACGATCTGAATTCTCCCGTTGTCCTGAGAAGTTGGGTACAGGATGTAGACGTATCCGAATTTAGGGGACAGGATATGCTTGTTCGTCTGGTCTATCGAGCGCCTCGTGGAGAAAGCGTCTGGGTGCATCTCAAGGATGGCGACGGTATGGTGATCGCGTCCTCGCGTCAGCCCATCGAGTCAGGCTTGGATGAATCGAGAGTGTTCGAGGCTTCGATGCGTTTCCCGGATTCCGCTAGGGAATTGGAGTATGGGATGAGTTCCGGGGGAGATCCAGGAGTGAGGCTCGAGAGTTTCGAACTGGTTTCTCGGGCCGCTGTCAGGCAAGGGCTTTAGCAAGCCTGTAGGGCCATCGCTAGCGCCGGCCCTACATCGTTGTGTCGTAGCGCGGAGCTTCAGCCCGCGTCCGTGATGGTTCTCATCCTCATCCTCTTCTTTATCGTCATCTTTATCCTGGGAAGAGGATGAGGATAAACAAACCGTTGCGGACGCGGGCTGAAGCTCCGCGCTACGGATGCGGCGAGACAAACGAAAAGCGCTTTGGGAGCCCCATCAATTTGTAGGAAAGTCGGGGGCTACGAAGCGTCGGATCTTTCCTTTGTAGATGCGGATCTCGCCCGAGACTAGCTCGCCTTCGCCGTTCAGATCGCCTTCGTAGATGAGTATCTCGTCGGTGTCTTTGCGCACGGAGAATTTCCTCCGCGTCGGTTCGCCTAGGATGGCGATCGCATCGTCTTCCTTCATGCCGTTTTCGACGAGCTTCCAGTTTTCCGCTTCGATCCAAGGCCCGCTTGCTCTGGCTTCCGCCTTTTTCAGTTCGATTCGCATGTTGTCGTACCAGCGCTTGGGTTTGTCTATCGGAGCGTTCTGCTCGCTAGGTGGGGCTTTGGCCACAGGTCGAGTTTCCAAGGCATCGACGCGTTGTTGCAACTGCGCCACTTCCTGCCGCAGGGCGGCGACTTCTTCGAGAATCAGATCTATCTTCGCTTCGTCGGCGAGAATGCCGCTGGGCAGCGCGGCGAATAAGAGGAGAAGGGCGCTTGTTCGGATCGGGCTCATCCTTCCATTACCGTAGCATGGCCCGATTTCGGCAAGTTTCTTGTGTCTGCCGTTCCTCTCCTTGAAATAAAGATAAAATAGTAAGGAATTATTGTGTTGCTCGCAGGGTCCGGCAGATTGGGCGTCTATGACTGAAGTTTCGCAACGCAGCTCTTTGCCGGTTCTCATCCAGGGTGGGATGGGCGTGGCTATTTCCTCTTGGCGACTGGCTCGCGCGGTAGCCAGACGCGGGCATCTCGGAGTGGTTTCCGGCACGGCTCTTGAAAGGGTAGTGGCCTGCCGTTTGCAGGAGGGCGATCTTGGCGGCGATCTCCGACGAGCCTTCGATGCGTTTCCCAATCGGGCGTTGGCGGATCGGGTCTATTTGCGTTGGCATCGGCCGGATGGCTTGCCGGAGCCTGGCGCTTATCGGACCCTGCCCATGTTCGGCCTCGACCCTTCTCGGCATTTGCTTGAACTGACAGTGTTGGCGGCTTTTGCCGAAGTCTGGCTGGCGAAGGAGGGCAGCTCTGGCCCGGTTGGCCTGAACCTTCTGGAGAAGATTCAGGCGCCGACTCTGCCGCTTCTTTACGGAGCTTTGCTGGCGGGTGTCGACTACGTGCTTATGGGAGCGGGCATTCCACGAGACATACCGGGTCACTTGGACGCTCTGTGCAGACATGACTCCTGCGCTTTGCGCCTGCAGGTGGAGGGTGGCGAACTTGAGCCTTTGCCTTTCGACCCGAAAGCGTTCGGCTGCGATCGAGTGGATTTGGTCCGACCGAAGTTCTTGGCGATCGTCAGTTCGCATGTGCTGGCCATGTCTCTAGCCCGATCGGGTGGAGTGGATGGGTTCGTGGTGGAGTCGTCGGTCGCGGGCGGCCACAACGCTGGTCCGCGGGGCTGGTCTCCGACGAGCAATGACGAGCCTGTCTATGGTCCTAAGGACGAGGTGAATCTTGAGCGGATCGCGGCGCTGGGTCTGCCGTTTTGGTTGGCTGGAGGCCAGGCTGGACCTGAAGCGGTTGCCGAGGCTTTGGCGTTGGGGGCGACTGGTATTCAGGTCGGCACCGCGTTTGCCTTTTGCGCTGAATCTGGTATGGAACCCAGGCTGCGTCGGCGGGCGATCGCGAGTTTCTTGGATGGGAGCGCTGTCACGCGTACGGAAGGACGGGGATCGCCGACGGGTTTTCCTTTCAAGACGCTTGCTCTGGAGGGTACTCATGGCAGTCGTCCAGCTTCGGAGCGTCGACGTCAGAGCTGTTCGCACGGCTACTTGCGCAGCGCCTATCGGAAGGCGGATGGCGGGATCGGCTGGCGTTGCTCGGCTGAGCCGGAAAAGGACTACGTGGCCAAGGGTGGCTCGGCGACTGACTGCGCGGATCGCCGCTGCCTTTGTCGCGGGCTTCTTGCTACGGCGGGGCATCCCTATCCCGATGGAGGTGGTGGCTTGGAGCTTCCGCTGATCACTGCTGGCGAGATGCGAGGTTTGCGAGGCTTTCTGGCGGGCGGCGACGACTACAATGCGGATGCAGTGATCGATAGTCTCTGCGTCCCGGGCGGGTCGCTGGCTGCTCACTAGCTGGGCGCTGGGTCCTGTCTTGTCGGGCTAGACCCGCTTTGGCGGTTTCGGGCGTGTCTACCCTTCTACTAGGATCGGTTCCTCTATGGGATCGGACGACGCGAAATTGTGGATACGCTGGATGTGCGTGGGGCCTAGCGTTTGGTTGGCTTTAAGGATGAGCATGCCGGTTTGCGTTCGTACGTCGGAGCGGAGCACTTGGCCGGCCTTGAGGTTGTTCAGGCCAACCTTCTTGAGCTTGCTCTCGTCTGCGATGACGGGCCCTATCTGCCCGATGCATGATTGAAGATTCTGTAGAACGTCGGGGTCGTACTTGTTTGCCGAAAGCTTCATCATCTCGAGGGCTTCGTTGGGCGACGAACCTTTCATGACGATGCGGAAATAGTCGTTGAGGGCTTTGAGGATGCGGGAGCCCGCAGGCAGGTTTCTCTCCTTCTTCGCGTCTTTGGGTGGGCCTGTTCCGTCGTAGTTTTTTCCTTGATACGCAATTATATCGGCGACGGTTTCGAGTCGCGGGATACGTTTGACGAGCTTCGCTGACATTTCAGGAAGGCTTTCGATCATCTTCCGCTCTACTTCGTCGAGCTGGATTCCGGCGAGATAGCGTTCGGCGGTATCGTCTGGCAGGGTGACAATGCCTATCTCGGAGAGCAGGGCGGCTATCTCGATAGCCCAGAGATCCGAAATGCCGATGGAGGTGGCCAGCTTTCTTGCCGCGACGCGGCGTTTTTGGGCCAGACTGAAGGCGGCGTGATCGAGTATGGAGAGGATCTCCATGAGAACTTGTATGCTGCCGTTGAGAGTTTTGTTCAGCAGTTCCTTTTCGGCGGTGACGAGCCGGTATTGCTTGATGCCGTCGATCAGGCTTTGTTTCAAAGCTGGCAGTTGGCAGGGCTTGGTAAGAAAACGAAAGACGGAACCTTCGTTGACGGCAACCATGGCTTTCTCCAGATCGGCGTATCCGGTGAGCATTATGCGGACGCTATCGGGAGCGAGCTCCTTGGCTTTGCGCAGGAAGTCATTTCCATTGAGCTTCGGCATGTTGTAGTCGCTCAGAATGACGGCGAAGGGACCTTCGTGTTTGATTCGCATCAAGGCTTGTTCAGGGCATGCTTCAACCGCGATATCGAAGTCGATTCCGAGATTGCGCTCATAGGCCTTTAGAACTTTCTGTTCATCGTCGACGAGTAGTACTTGTTTGCTCATGCGCTTTGGCGTTTGAGTTCGTTGTGAAAGTCGGGGGAGAGGGAAAATCTTTGGGCGAGCTCGGCGTCGAGTTCTCCACTGCAATAGGCAGATTGCTCGCGAGTCTTGTGGGCTCCGTAGTTTGCCATGTGAAGAAGCGAGACTGGACAGAGGCGGTCTTTCATAGCTTTTGTCGGCTGGTGATGCCAGGCCACGCCTTGGACAAGGGCTTCTGGCAGACCCCAAAGAGCGAAGAGATAGGCTCCGATTCCCGCGTGATCGCAGCCGTAAGCCTCGCGCTCCATTTTCCAGAGCGGCACGTTTTGCTCGGCGGATTCCTTCCAGAGTCTGGCGTAGTCGTCACCCTGGCGCATGAGAAAGACGAGTTTGCCGAGGTCGTGCAATAAGCTGAGGCTGGATAGGGTGCTCAGAAACTGGGGATTCTCGATCAAGGGCTTCATCTGGAGAGCGAACTGACTGGTTTCCACGCAATGCTTGAGTACGGTACCGGCCATGGCGTGAAGATGGGGCGGCAAGTTCATCTCTCGTCTTGCAAGCTCGAAAGAGGCGAGGCTGCTCACGAATTCAAGTCCGAGTATATGGAGGGCTTCCCTCATGGTTTCGATCTGCCCTCCAGCCCCGAAAAAGGCGCTGTTGGAGACGTGTAGGATGGAGGCGTGGACGGTCGGTTGGCTTTCTATCATATTCGCGACGTCATCCGTGTCGCAGTCCGTGTCGTTCGTCAGCTCCAGCAGGTCTTGCAAGGGTTGATTGTTGATATGGAGCTCGTTGGTTTCGGTCACGAACCGGATGATGTCGCTGTCCAGCATCAGGGAGCGGGACTCGTAGACTTGGCGTATCGCGTCGATGACTTCCCGCGAGTCGCAGGGCTTGATCAGATACCGATGAGCGACGCCGGTGGCCCTAACCATGAGATCTTGGTCGGCATAGCCAGTGAGGATGAAGCGGAGAGTAGCGGGGGCGCTGACCTTAGCCTTTTCGAGAAACTGGGCGCCGTTCATCTCGGGCATCCGAAGATCGGATACGATAACGTCGAAGGACTCCCTAGCGAGCATCTCCAAGCCTTCCGCTCCGCTGTAGGCTACTTCTATTTCCCAGTCCGCTTCCATCATTCCTATGTTTCGCTCCAGCCCATTGACGATTTTCGGTTCATCGTCCACGAGCAGAATCTTCAGCGTTTCGGGGTCAGCGTATTGCATCTCTGTTCGGTTTGGATTTTGGCAGAGGAAGATCTATATGAAAGGTCGTTCCAACGCCGATTTCGCTTTCGAATCCGACTTTTCCACCATGGTTCTGCTCTATGATGGAATGCACCATAAACAGGCCTTGGCCTGTGCCTTTTCCCACCTCTTTCGTTGTGAAGAAGGGATCGAATATAGACTTTCTTATTTCCTTCGGGATGCCGTTTCCAGTATCCGATATAGAAATTCTGAGGTCGTTTTCATGCAGGTGGGAGCGAATATGAATCTGGCCTCGATCCTTGCTGTCTCCGATGCGTTCCGCAATCGCTTGGCAGGCGTTTACAATGAGGTTCAGAATGACCTGGTTGATGTCGCCCGGCATGCATTCCACCAAGGGGAGGCTCTCATCCAATTCGGTGGTGAGTTCGCTGATGTATTTCCATTCGTTCCTGGCGACCGTCACAGTGGTTTCTATGCATTTGTTTATATCGGCCAGCTTCGTGCGTTTCTCCGGATGGGAGAATTCTCGCATCGCCTTGACTATGGTGGAGACGCGCTCGACTCCTTCGTTTGCGTCGGAGATAGCCTCTGGGATATTTGCCAGGATTCGTTTGAGGAGCTTCGAGCTAAGCGGTGGCAGGTCGTAGCGTTCCACGACCTCTTCGAGTCGTTCATTTTCGGATAGCCCGATGAGGAGGGGTTCCAGCTTCTCCCAGCTGCCTGAGAAGAAGCTAAGATTGTCTCCAATGAATTGCGATGGGGTATTTATTTCGTGAGCGATACCGGCGGATAATTGGCCGATGGACTCCATCTTGTTGACGAACGACACTCTCGACTCCAGTTTCTTGTGTTCGGTGATATCTCTCAGGACGCAAAGGTAGCTGGCGAGTTTTCCGCGCTCGTCGGTTATCGGATAGATGCGTCGTTCGCAGCTAATCGAACTTTTGTCGTTGCGAGTCGCGATGATTTCGCTGATGTGAGCATTGCCTTCCGATAGATCGGCGAGAAGCGTTTCCAGGGACTCCTTGGAAAGCTCCTTGGCTTGAATGAAGGAGGCTGGCTTTCCAATGATTTGGTTCTTGGCATAGCCGGACATGCGACAAAGGCCGTCATTGGCGAAGACGATCTTCGAATCTACGAAGGTTTCATCTGCGGACGATATAATGACGCCTTCGTCGGAGCTGTTTATCGCTTGCGCCAGCATTTTCATATGAGCGTCGGTGTCGCGCCGAGCGAAGAGATCCGCCAAGAGATCTGTTGCCATAGCCAGCATTTCGCGGGAGACCGCTACGTCTTCTATGCCTTTCCCGGGAATATTGATTCCAAGAAAACCGATCCAAACGCTGTTGGCGAAAAGCGGATAGATGAGAATGCGAGCATTGCAGTCGAAGTGAAACAGGTCGCGCTCCTCTTTGGAGAGGCTTGCCGTCTTGGAATCGATGCCACGGCGTTTGCTCAGCAATCGTAGCCATCTGGGAAGAGACTGTTGCATAGGTATCTCCGAAGGAGCTGCGGGAGTCCTTTCCATCTCCGATTTGGCGAATTCGCAGAAGAGAGTGGCGACGGTTTGGTCCGAATCGCCATGATCCACATTGTATAGGAAGATCTGCGTCGCTTCGGAGGCGATCAGCAAGCTGGGCAGCGCGCCGCGAATGCCGGCATCGAGAGAATCGCTGGAGAGCAGGCTTCGGGAGAATTTCGCTATAGCGCTTTCTATTGCGAGCTGCTTGCTGATCTTCTGCTCGGCATCGTACTTCGCCTGATGCTGGTAGAGACTTTGTACACCATATACGATTTCGTCTTGCAGCTCCTTGATTAGCTTGATTTCGCTTTCGTCGAAAACATTGGATTCCTTGGCGAATATCACTAGGGCGACTTTTGACGGTGTGTCGCATTCGGTTGGAAGGCATAATGCCGATCCGAATCTAGGCATGCTCCATTTGGGAAGGCAGCCAGGAATTGCTTCCATGCGAGCCTGCGCGTGTAGGGCAAGCGGCTCGGTGGATTCCAGTCCTAGGATTTGGCTGATCTCGGTTTCGCCAAGCTCCATTTCTCTTAGGCATTCGGCAATGTCCAGATTTGATAGACTGTCTTTGTATATGCTTGAAAAGCCTGCCTTTTTTCGAGAACCGACGATTGCGAAAACGGCAGAGAAGGAAGCCGCTTTGACGATCTCGTCGCATATCTGCATCATGAGTTCGTTTTCGTCGGAGGCGTTGATGAGTATCTTGTTTATGGATCCCAGGAGACGTAGCGTATCGTTAGCCCGTTTGAGCTCCTTTTCGGATTGCTTCCGATTGGAAATGTCTCTGATGCCGAGAACGAATAGATCTTCGATGCTCTCGGATACAGGGTTAATCTGTACTTCGGACTCGAATACGCTGCCGTCTTGGCGCATGACGAGCGTATCGAAAATGGCTCCGCCCCTTTTGTCGTTTTCGTAGTCCTCGAATAGGCTGCGCAGTTTGGTTTCCTGGACTTGCGGCAGGATGGAGCAGGGGTTTAGATCGAGAATCTCTTGGCGGCTGTATTGCAAGGCCTCGCTCGCGTATTTATTGCAGTCGATAATCCTCATCTCATCGCGATCGATAACCAGAAAGCAGTCTTGGGAACTATCCATCACTACGCGGACTCGGGAGAGTTCGCGGTCCGTTTTATTCTGCGTCGTATGGTCCGTGTAGACGCAGAACAGTCCAATTGTGGCCCCTGTTTCTGGATCGCAGATCGGAGCCTTGCGTACTTCGAATTCGCGTAGATGGAGTTTGCTGTCAACGATAGCGGTCTCGTGAACGAGCTCATCGATATTGAGCAGCGCCTTTCGGTCCGTTGATAGATCTACTTGTCCCGCTTCCCCCAGAAAGTCGGTAGAGGTTTTGCCGATGATTTCGGCCTCGCGGATCCCATGCAGCGTTTCAAAAGCGCGGTTGCATCCGAGGATGCGAAACTCGACATCCTTGATGCAGCTCGGCGCTGGATGCGATTTGTATGCGTGGCGCATCAACTCCTCGTGCCGGGAGTTTTGCTTGTCGATGAATTCGGTCACTGAATCGGTGTGGCTTCGCTTGGCAGCGAGTGGTGTTGCTAGGTTATGTCTCATCGGTAGTTTCCGCAGACAATGGAGCCGTTGACTGAAGACTAGTGTGAAACCACTATAAAAGGCCTTGACCGTCTGTCGTTCGAGGTAGCTCGCGTGCGAGAAAGGGCGCCCGCTTCCTGATTTGGGCCATTTCGTTGTTTTGGCTGGCTGGAGGCCAGACTGCGTCGGCGGGCGATCGCGGGTTTCTTGGATGGGAGCGCTGTCACGCTTGCCGAGGGACGGGAATCGCCGACGGTTTTTCTTTCAAGGCGCTTGTCCTAGAGGGCAGTCGTTCAGCATCGGAGCGTCGACTCCGGAGGCTACTTGTGCAGCGCCTGCCGGATGGCGGGATCGGCTGGCGTTGCTCGGCTGAGCTGGAAAAGGGCTATGTGGCCAAGGGTGGCTCGGCAACTGACTGCGTGGATCGCCGCTGCCTTTGTCGCGGGCTTCTTGCTGCGGCGCGGCGCGATCCTATTTAAACTGGAGAATAAAACGAAGGTTTAGGGTTGTCGGGCGGGTCGCAATCGGGACTGTGATGGGGGCGTTGTTGGTGTTTGAAGCGCTACAAGATGATGCTGCCGATTATGCCCAGGACGATTAGGAGTGCGATTACGCCCAGGACGACGCGTTCTTGCTTGGTGGTTTTGAAGGGCATGGGGGTTGATAATCGAGCTCGTTCGATAAGCTGTTAGCGTGTAAGCTATTGTGTTATGCGTCTCTTTAAGCGAGTAAACTTTTTCGTCCTGCTGGCGGTGTTGTCTTTCCCGAGTGTCCGAGCCGCGGAGCCGTTCAATCTCGGTCCAGTGGATACGGGAGAGGTGGTGGCGGAGCTGGTTTCTGAGGTAAAGGGAATCTACCCTGGGCAGCGGTTCGACGTGGCGCTGCGGCTCAAGATGCTCCCGCACTGGCATGTCTATTGGATTAATCCCGGCGATACTGGCCTTGCTCCGCAGGTGGAGTGGCAGTTGCCGGAGGGCTTCGAGGTAGGGGCGCTGCGTTTTCCCGTTCCGCATCGCATCCCTACTCCGCCCTTGGTTTCCTACGGCTACGAGGGAGAGCTTTTTCTGCTGGCTTCGGTTAAGGCGCCGGAGGATTTGGCGGTAGGATCTAGATCGACGCTGAGGGCGGCGGCGAACTGGTTGGTTTGCGAGGATACCTGCATTCCAGGCGATGCTCGCTTGGCTCTGGAACTGCCAGTAGTGGAAAACGCCTCGGGGGTCGAGCCTGCTGCTTACGCGGAAGACATTTCGCGGACCCGCGCGGGGCTGCCGTTGCCTGCCGAGGGAGGAGTTATTGGTGCCGAGGTTCTGGAGGATTTGGTGGTTCTGACCTTGGAGTGGGAGGGCTTCAGGGGGGGTGAGCTAGTGGATCCTTATTTCTACGTCGAGGAGGAGTCGGTGGCGGATTCGGCGGGCGAGCAGAGTTTCGAGCTTTCCGGTACCACGTTGCGGGTGGCCATTCCCAAGACGGAGTATTTCGATGAGGGGATCGAGGCCTATTCTGGATTGCTGTATTCGAAAAACGGATTCGATGCGGCGGGTGGGGTGTCTGCCGTGCGTTTTTCCGAGAGCGCAGCGGCCGCTGCTGGCTTTGCCGGCGAAGCTGGAGATGGGGTTGGCGTCTTGGCGATCGGTTTTGGCCAGGCGTTGCTCTACGCGTTTTTGGGCGGGTTGATTCTGAATCTTATGCCCTGCGTTTTTCCCGTGCTGTCGATCAAGGCCTTGGGTTTCGTGCAGCAGGCGGGCGAGGACAGGGGTAAAACGCTTCGGCACGGCGTCGCTTTTGCGGTCGGAGTGCTGGTGTCGTTCTGGATTTTGGCGGGGACCTTGATCGCCCTGCGAGCGGCGGGTCAGAGCTTAGGTTGGGGCTTTCAGCTTCAGCAGCCTGAGTTCGTGATCGGCTTGCTGGTCGTCATGTTCCTTTTCGGACTTAGTTTGGCTGGAGTCTTCGAGATGGGCACTTCGGCCATCGGTCTTGCGGGCAAGGTGAAAAGCGAGGGCTACACGGGATCTTTTTTCTCGGGCGTGCTGGCGACTGCGGTGGCTACGCCGTGTACGGGACCATTCATGGGGCAGGCTTTGGGGTTCGCTTTGACGCTTTCCGCATTTCAGTCGCTGACCGTCTTTACGTTGCTGGCTCTTGGTATGGCGACGCCCTATCTGGTGTTGTCGGCGAATCCGAAGCTGATCGACTTGTTGCCTAGGCCGGGAGCTTGGATGGAGACGTTTAAGCAGGCTATGGCTTTCCCGATGTTCGCGACTTGCATCTGGCTTGTTTGGGTCCTTGGCTCCCATGTGGGCAACGACGGCTTGCTTTGGGTCTTGGGCGGCTTGCTGGTTTTGGCGATAGGAGCGTGGATCTATGGTCGCTGGTCGACGCCGGCGAGGGGGGCGCTTGCCCGACGAACGGCCACGGCTTTGGCGGCGTTTTTCTGTCTTGCGGGTATCTGGATAATGCTACCCAAGAGTGCGGCTGCAGACGATGGGGTGAAATTGGTTTGGCAGGAGTATTCTCCGGAATTGGTGGCCAAGCTTGGGTCGGAGGGTCGTCCGGTGTTCGTCGATTTCACGGCAGACTGGTGTCTGACCTGCAAGGCGAACGAGGCTCGCGTCTTCACTTCCGAGGCGGTGTTGCGGCGAATAGCGGAGCTTGACGTGCAGTTGGTGAAGGCGGACTGGACCAAACGCGACCCGGTGATAACGAAGGCACTCGAATCGTTTGGCCGTTCCGGCGTGCCGCTCTACTTGCTATACGACGGCAAGGAGGGGGCGGCTCCTCGCGTATTGCCGCAACTCTTGAATCCGGACCTTGTCCTGGAGGAGTTGGCTGCGGTCGTGGCTAACGAGTCCTTGGCAGTCAGTCGCTAGTTTTCTTTGCAGTTAACATCCAACCTGAAATATCGTTATGAAAATAGACAATATACGTTTCGCTATCGCAGCCCTAGGGCTGCTGTTCTTCGCATCTATCGGTTCCGCTGTTTCCATCGGCGAGAAGGCTCCGGACTTCACTTTGACCGATATTGAGGGCAATACGCATTCGCTCTCGGATTTCGCTGGCAAGGTCGTGGTTTTGGAGTGGACGAACCATGGCTGCCCTTTCGTCAAGAAGCACTATGGCTCGGGCAATATGCAGGCTTTGCAGGAAAATGCAGCCGAGAAGGATGTCGTTTGGCTGACCATTTGCTCGTCGGCTCCCGGCAAACAGGGACACATGTCTGCTGAAGATTGGCAAAAGCTGTCGAATGACAAGGGCGTGAAGTCCACGGGCACTCTCATCGATGAGGATGGCTCGGTCGGTCGTCTGTATAAAGCGAAGGTCACTCCGCATATGTATGTCATCGATTCCGAGGGCATGCTGGTATACAATGGAGCGATCGACAGTATCTCATCGGCTTCGGCGAGCGATATACCAAAAGCGGAAAACTACGTGACGGCGGCTTTGGAGGCGGTGCTTGCAGGCGAAGCGGTCGCGAAGGGAACGAGCAAACCTTATGGCTGCAGCGTGAAGTACGCGAAGGGTTCGTAGGGATTCTAAAGTGTAGCCGCGTTCGTGGGAACGCGTTCTTCACTAGTGCCGCGCCACGTTTGCGACGTGGCGCGGATCCTTCGGGCTGCGACGGCAACATTCTCTATTTGCAGCCGAAGTCGAAAGACTTTGGTTCTCTACCTGTCTCCCAAAGTCTGTCGACTTCGGCTACGTGTATAAAACCGCGCTACGGCCCGAGGATATGCGAATTGACCCTTGCCGAGTGTCCTCTATCACCTGGCGCATGAAATTCGTTTCTTGGAATGTAAATGGGATCCGGGCAGCCGTAAAGAAGGACGCGATGGATTTCTTCGAAGGTTGCGGGGCGGATTTCATCTGCCTGCAGGAGACGAAGGCCACGGTCGACATCGTAAAGGGACTCGGCTGGAGCTCGGGTCTTACCGTTCTGGGAAACGAGGCCGAGAAGAAGGGCTACTCGGGCACGGCGATTGTCGCCCGCCGCGAGCCGAATTCGGTCCTCTACGGCATGGGCATGCCTGAGCACGATAGCGAGGGCCGAGTGATTGCCGCTGAGTACGACGACTTCTTCCTGGTGACTGTATATACTCCGAACTCGCAGGACGGATTGCGTCGCTTGTCCTATCGACAGGACTGGGATCGGGATTTCCTGAGCTACGTGAAGGGGCTTGAGAAGACGAAGCCGGTGATCTTCTGCGGCGATCTTAACGTGGCCCACACCGAGGATGATTTGGCCAACCCGAAAAGCAATCGCAAGAATGCTGGCTTCACGGACGAGGAGCGGGCCGGATTCGATACGATCCTCGCATCGGGATTTGTGGATACGTTTCGCGAATTCACCCAGGGCAAGGGACACTATTCCTGGTGGAGCTACCGGGCGGGGGCGAGGGCGCGCAATGTGGGGTGGCGCATCGACTACTTCATGATTTCCGAAGCCCTGCGGCCTAAGTTGAAGGCTTCTCGAATCCGGCCCGAAGTGCTAGGTTCGGATCATTGTCCGGTGGAGCTGGAGTTGAGCTGACGCCGCGAGACTGATACGAGTTGGCGCGGCGCTTCGGCCGGCGCTACTTTTCGGCTAGTCTTCGGTGGAGTCGGCGGGGAACCCTTCGTAGTGGAGGGTGCGCTCGGGGCGAGGGGTCCTGCGTTTGGGCTTTATGAAGCGTCCGAGCAAGCCACTCGCAGCAAGACCGAGAGCGATGCCCAGAGCGAGACCTACTTCAGGGGCTCGTTCGAAGCTCTGGGCGAAGATGAAGCCGAAAGCGGCTCCCAATGGCAGGCCAAATGCCGCTCCAAGAGGCGCTTGACTGGGGCGGCGTGCGAAGCGTTCCTTCGATCGATCTGAGATTCGGGTGATAAGAAGGTCGTCCATTTCTCGGTCTGCCAGGGCTGGCTTTACAGACTTTTTACTCTAGCGCGGTCTCTGCGTTTGTCGATCCGGGAATGACGGATTGTCTTGTAGGGATCCGCCTTGAGCTCGGTCCGGAGATCGTCTCGAGGTAGGGCCAGCCCGCCGTGTTGGGGATTTCCCATTGCTTTGGGATGCGTCTGGAAATCACTTATTTGGCTTGTTTGCTGGGCTGGTTGGGGTGAGTGTTTCTAGTTAGTGAGTTTTGCTCCGGTGAGAGTTATTCTTTCGACGCTTTTGGCGATGGCTCTGTTTGCTGCTGCCTGGGGTTCGGAACGTATTCGTCTTGGGGTGAGCTCGGGCTACTATCCGCTGAGTTTCGAGGAGGATGGCGAGGTCAGAGGGATGCTGGTTGACGTCGGGCGCGAGGTGGCGGCCAAGATGGGCATGGCGGCGGAGGTGGTGGCTTACGATTGGGTGGATATGCCGAGCGTGGTGGGTTCGGGCGAAGTGGATGTCTTTCTGGGCGTATTCTACTCCGACGAGCGGGCTGAGCTCTACGAGTTTGGCCCGGAACTATACTCGAGCGACGTCTTTTTCTATTCGAGAGACCGGGCGGGGGCTGTTCGTTCGCTGTCCGAAGCTGATGGCCTCAAAGTGGGCGTCAGTTTCCCTGGATCGCTTATCCCGCTTACCGCTCGAGCTGAGTACCCGGATGTGCAGTGGGTGGTTTTCAACGACTCGGAAGAGCTGCTCAACCAGATGATGATCGACGATTCTTTCGTTGGATTCGTCGAGGAGGCGGTATTGGTCGAAGCGATGCGGCTTTCGCGTGCGGGGCTGGAGCCATTCTCTCGCTCGGACGAGCCGTTTTTCAGCTTGTCGCTCCGAGCTGTGGCCAGGAAGGGCAACTCGGAGCTGATGCTTCGTTTTTCGGCAGCGTTTTCCCAGCTGGATCGTTTCGAGCTCGCTCGCCTGAGCTTCCCTTGGTTTTCAGGCAAGGAGGTGTATGAAGGGCCGATCGGACTGACTCCCGAGGAGTTGGATTTCCTGCGTCGGCATCCGCAGATCCGTTTTGGCGGCGATGCGAATTGGCCGCCTATTTCGTTTCGCAACGAGCGGGGCGTCCCGGATGGGATGCAGGCGGATTTTCTGCGTCTGATTGAAGAGCTGATCGGGGTGCAGTTCGATTACGTGCTGTTCGAGGATTGGCAGGCGGTGCAACGTTCGGTGGACGAAGGCTTGGCCGACCTTCGCAGCGCCGAGGCGGGGCAGGAGAATGCCACGATCTCGTACTTGCAGGTGCCGCTGGCCTTGGTCGTGCATTCCGCGAAGAAGAAGGGCTACAATCTCGACGGACTTGCTGGTGAGGTGATCAGCGTGGAGGCAGGCAATGTGTTTGCTCGGCGCTTCGCTGATCGCTATCCTGACACGAACTTCCGCTTCGTGGTCTCGGAGCAGGAGGGCCTGGCTCAGGTGCTGCGGGGAGAGGTGGATGGTCACGTGGGGAATCTCGCCGTATGCTCCCATCTGATACAGACGGGTTTCGCGTCTGCCTTGTCGATTGTCGATACGCTCGACTTTTCGCACGACTTGGCCTTCGAAGTTCGTTCCGATGGCGATTGGCCGGTCTTCAAGGATATCATGGATCGAGCCATTTCCCAGATCTCGGAAGCCCAGAGGAAGGAGATCCGCGACCGTTGGATAGCGGTGGATCTGCGCGAGCGGTTCGACTACGAGAGCCTTTGGAAGCCTTTGCTGGCGGTGGCGGCCGTGCTTTTGCTGGCCGTGCTTTGGCGGTGGAGCAACTGGCGCTTTCGCAAGGCTTTGAATTCTGCCCAGGAGCGTCTGTTTCTGGCCAACAAGGCGGGCGCGGGAGGCGTTGTGGAGTGGTTTCCGTGCACAGGCGTTCTCAAGTATTCGGAAGAGTACTACAACATTCTGGGCTACAAGGTGGAAGAGCTGGAAGAGGATATCTCGGCTTTTCGCAAGCTGGCTCACCCGGACGACTTCCGGGCCGCGATGCTCTCGCAGTGGAAGGCGGTCAAACTGGGTGATGAATTCGAAGTGACGCTGCGCATGCGGCACAAGAGCGGGGATTGGGTCTGGGTCTTGTCTCGCGGCATTCCCACTCACTTCGAGCCGGATGGCTCGGTGCGTCGCTTTCTCACGGTACATACGGACATCACGGCGCTCATGCGAACGCGTCAGGAGTTGGAGAAACAGGAGCGCATTGCCCGCGAGGCGAACAATGCGAAGAGCGTGTTTCTGGCTAACATGTCGCACGAGATTCGCACACCGATGAACGCTATCCTGGGCTTCTCGCGACTCCTCAAGCGTGACAGCTCTTTGAATACGCAGCAGTCGGGATACGTTCACCTGATCAACCGCAGTGGCGAGCATTTGCTGAGCTTGCTGGACGACATTCTGGATATAGCGAAGATCGAGTCCGGCCGAATGGAAGTCGATTGGAACGACTGGGATATCAAGCGCGTGTTTTCCGACCTGAGTTTCATTTACGCTGGTCGTTGCGAAGAGAAAGGACTACGCTTCGAGTCCAGCTACGCGGAGGATCTTCCGGCTGTCGTCGAGTCGGATGGGGCCAAGCTCCGCCAGGTCCTGGCCAACCTGCTCGTCAATGCGGTAAAGTTCACCGACCAGGGGAGCATAGGCTTCACGGCATCGCGAGTTTCCGAGGATGGCGAAAGCTCTCGGATTCGTATCGAAATATCGGATACGGGATGTGGTATTTCGGAAGATGAGATTCCATTGCTGTTCAAGACGTTCTCGCAGGCGGCGGGCGGTAAGGGCGAGAAGAGCGGTTCCGGTCTCGGGCTGACGATCGCTCGCGAATATGCCCGCCTGATGGGTGGCGACCTGCGGGTGACTTCCGAGCTTGGCAAAGGCTCCCGCTTTACACTTGAGCTGCCGTTGCGTCCCGCGAAAGGCGAGAGCACGATCAATGACGAGCTGCTCTATCGAGTTTCCATTGACCAGGAACTCGCCGGGGCCAAACGCGTTCTAGTCGTCGACGACAATCTCTACAGCCTTCAGTACATGCAGCAGTTCCTAGCGGCCTGCGGATTCTTCGTCCGGCTCGCCCAGGACGGCGAGGAGGCGGTGGAAGTGTGGAGCAAGTTTTCCCCTGACGTCGTACTGCTCGACCTTCGCATGCCGAAGAAGGACGGCTACGAGGTCATCCGCGAGATCCGAGCCAGCTCGGGCCCGAATCATCCGAAGATCCTGGTGCTTACTGCCAGCGCCTTTAAGGACCAGCGTCAGCGCGTGCTCGACATGGGCGCGGACGAGTTCATGGGCAAACCCTTTCGCGAAGCGGAGCTGTTGGAGAAGTTGGCGGAGCTCCTCGAGCTGCCGTTCGAGCGCGAGTCTCTGGAGGAGGAATCCTCCGCCGAGTCGCTTTCGTCTACCGGGATGGACAAGTCTATCGAACTTGACGAAGCGACTTACTTGAAGTTCGTCGACGCCTGTCGTGGCGGCTACGTGCAGAAGCTCGGCGAGCTGATAGATTCCTTGGATTGCAATCAGCCGGAAGCTGCTATGTATCTTCGGCGTTGCGCTCAGAGTTTCGATTACGGTAAGATCCTCAATATGCTGACGGTTTCGCCCGACAGCGCAAATGTAGACCAGAAGTGAAAAAACGAAGCCTCCTTTATATCGATGACGAGAGGCAGAACCTCGTCGCCTTCAAGAATGTATTCAGCGACGAATTCGAGGTCTACACAGCGTTGGACACCAAAGTCGGCTACGACCTGGTCAAGGAGCATCGAATCAAGCTCATCGTGGCCGACCAACGCATGCCTGGGGAGACCGGCGTGCAGTTCCTTGCGCGCATCCGTAAGGAATTTCCGAATACGGTCAGAACGATCTTGACCGGCTACAGCGATATCGAAGCCGTTATCGATGCCATCAACCAGTCGCACATCTACTATTTCTTCCGCAAGCCATGGGACGAGGGGCGACTCAAGATGGTCTTCAGAAACGCTTTCGAGGCCCTTGAGCTCAGCGAGGCGAATGCCAACCTCGCTCGAGATCTCACCGAGGCGCTGGAGACCATCCGCGTCAAGGCTCAGGAGTTGGAGGAGCAGGTCGAGCATCGGCAAGAGCTGATCGAAAAGCTCGACCGGGCGAATCGCGTCAAATCCGAGTTTCTCTCCGTCATCAGCCACGAGCTGCGCACACCGCTAAATCCAATAATTGGATACTCCGATCTGCTGCTGAAGGAAGCTGGCGACGATGAGGACAGAAGCTATCTCGAGGTCATAAACCGATGCGGCAACGACCTGCTGCGCCTGATCGACGGGATACTCGAGTTTCTCGAAGTCGAGCGGACTTCCGTCGAGCAAGCCCCAGAGGCCATGGAGATACCTATCCTGCTCAAGGACCTTTTCATGCTCGGCCGGTCCCTGCTCGGCGAAGAGTCTCCAGTGGAGATCGATACCATTCTCGCCCGCAACGGCGAAGTCTGCTCGGAACTGCCGAAACTGATGAGCGAGTGGATGATAGTACGGCAGATCATGCGCAACCTCGTCTCAAACGCCTGCAAGTTCACGGAGAAGGGGGAAATCCGAATCACCGCCGATCTCCTGGATGTGGACGAGGGACTGCGCTTGAAGCTCTCCGTGGCCGACACGGGCATAGGGATAGAAGCGGAGAATCACGATCAGATTTTCGAGGCCTTTACCCAGCTTGACCAGTCTCTCTCCCGCAAGTTCGAAGGCCTCGGTCTTGGCCTTGCCTTGTGCAAGCGGCAGGCCGCGTTGCTGAAAGGAAGCATGGGGCTAAGCAGCCAGCTAGGAGAAGGCAGCGTATTCACTCTTGAAATACCGGTTGAGATCGACGGGCGAAAGGAGGTTGAAGCGAGTTCGGAATTCAGCCCTCCGGAAGGTCTCAGAACGATCGTGATCGACGACAACGAGAACAACAGTCGCGTGCTTGCGACGATGTTGGAAAAGCTCTCCTGCCAAAACGATACGGCTGCCACGGCGGACGAAGTTCTAGCCTTGTTGAAGAAGAAAAGCTACGATGTCGTATTTCTCGACATGCTGATGCCCAGGGTTAGCGGATGCGAGCTCGCTCGCCGTATCCGATCCATGGATATAGAGAATCAGCCTAGACTAGTTGGAGTCACTGCCGATCTCGGTTCGACGACGCGAGACGATGCTCGTGAGGCGGGTATAGAACGTCTTATCTACAAGCCTCTTCGTTTCGAAGAGCTGGCCGAATTTCTCTCTCCGGTCGCCCAATGACGGAAGAGCGCTCAGGCAATTTGCTCATAGTGGATGACACGCCTGAGAATCTCAGGCTGCTGTGCGACATGCTGGGAGACGAGGGCTACCAGCTTCGCCCCTTCAGCCAGCCGCTCGTCGCTTTGGATGCGGCGCGCGTCGATCCGCCGGACTTGTTCATACTAGACGTGGCGATGCCTGATATGGATGGCTACGAGCTCTGCGAGATTCTGAAGAAGGAAGAGGCCACCAAGGACGTCCCGGTCATCTTTCTGAGCGCCCAGCGCGAGACGAGCAATGTAGTGAAGGGCTTTCAGCGCGGAGCGGTCGATTATATCGTCAAGCCCTTCCAATTCGAGGAAGTGGCCAATCGGGTTAGGACCCACCTCAATCTCAAGTTCGCCCAAGCGGAGCTGAAAGCCCGCAACGCCGAACTGGAAGCGGCTCTCGAGCAACTCAAGGCAACCCAGTCGCAACTCGTCCACAGTGGCAAGATGGCGTCGCTCGGCGTCCTGACGGCCGGAGTTGCCCACGAGATCAACAACCCGATCAACTTCGTTTCCGCCAACGCCTCTGTGCTGCGGCGCATCCTGCGCGAGAACCCTCCGCAAGGGGATTCCTTTTCTCTGGACCTCGAGGACTACGATACGCTCCAGGAGCTGGCTGACGGCTTTGAGGAGGGTTCTAGCCGCATCATCGATATCGTGGCCGGCTTGCGTGTCTACGCTCGCGTGGACGAGGACGTGCTCAAGCCCTACAACGCTCGCGAAAACATCGAGGCTACGCTGAAGGTCTTCCACCACGAACTGAAGTACAATATTGCCGTCGATCTGGATGTCGGCGAGGACCTCGTGATCCAGGCGAATCCAGGCAAACTCAACCAAGTGCTGGCCAATCTCCTGAGCAACTCCATCGATGCGGTGCGTCAGGTCGAAGATCGGGAACGACGTATCCAGATATCTGCGACGATGGAGCCTGGAGATGGAGGCTCTCGGTTCGTCATGCGGGTGGGCGACAACGGCCCGGGCATTCCAGGGGATCTCCAGGCGCGCATTTTCGATCCGTTTTTCACCAGTCGCCCTCCGGGCCAGGGCCTAGGTCTAGGCCTCTCGATCACCCGCAGTATCGTGGAAGCGCATGGAGGCAGAATTTCTGTGGAATCCGCTCCCGGTCGTACCGTCTTCACCGTGAGCATGCCTGCCTAGGTCGATTCCGTCCCGTGGAGCTTCAGACTTCGCTCCTCGAGCTGCGACCCGATTTCGAAAGCTCCGCGTCTCGAGAAAAAACAGCTTGCCAATCCGTCTTAATTCCTACATTTGTAGGAATTATAGATTTTCCGTGTGTTGTGTATGGAATAGGAGGGAAAGGAGCGCTCTGTATCCAATGACTGAAACTTTGGACCGCGCTCCTTGGAAAAAGTGGAGGCCCCCTTGTTGGGAGGGGGTCTCCTTCTCTTTTTCTCCGAGTTGAAGGGCTAAATTCCGAGAGCGTGTTGAAGAAGGGCGCTTTGGAGGCGTAGCCACGTTTGCGAGTGCGTTTGGGCTCGACTTTTTAAAGAAAGAAAACGCTTTTGAAACTCATGCCGCTGAAGGACGGGAGCTACAAAGGCGCTAATCTGGCTACGAGGAGGGCTTTGCTTGAGCTGTTGAAGCTCAACGGGCCACTCTCAAGTTCGGCGATGGCGGAGAGTTTCGGTGTCTCTCCGATGGCTATCCGGCAGCATATGCAGGAGTTGGAGGCGGCTGGAGACGTGGTTTCCGAGAGCCGCCCCAATGGGAAGGGTCGTCCGAGCAAGATCTGGTCATTGACTGCTGCTGCCGATCGCCATTTCCCGGACAGGCATCGCGATTTGATGTCGGACTTGCTGGAAAGCGCCGATGCTGTGCTCGGCGCCGAAGCTCTGGACAAGCTGCTCGACGAGCGCAGCTCGAAGCAGGTGGCCTACTATGCTGATCGCTTGGCTGATTGCCCGACGGTTGGCGATAAGTTGCGTCGCTTGGCTGAACTGCGTTCCGAGGAAGGCTATATGGCCGAGGCAGGAGAAGACGGAGAAGGCATTCTGACGCTAGTGGAAAATCATTGTCCGATTTGCACGGCGGCCAAGAGTTGCGTTGGGCTCTGCTCGCGCGAGCTACAGGTCTTTTCGGCGGTATTGGGCCCTGAGTGTCGAGTCGAGCGGTTCGAGCACCTGCTCGCTGGCGGGCGCCGCTGCGCCTACCGCATTACGGTGGAGGGTAGCGAGTAGGTCCGTTTCGCCTTGGTGGGCGTGTCCCGTCTCAAGTGGGTCGGACTGTCGCTGTCGGATTACGAAGCCGTTTTCGTTATACGATTTGCAAGATGTTGAATATCAATATTTAATCAGTTTTTAGATTTATCCGATTTTCGCATTCGGGAACTTGGAACGAGCGTTGCTATCTGCAACGGAAAACCAACTTCGAGGGAAAGAATTATGTCATCGCTTCTGCCTATTCTTATTTTGATTGTACCAACTTTCGTTCTGGGCTTTTGGGCCCAGTCGAAGATTCGCTCTGCCTACGGCAAGTATGTCAGGATCCCCTCTCGTGGCAGGATAACTGGTCGTGAGGCTGCTCTCGCCGTCATGCAAAAGGCTGGTATCCACGACGTGGAGATCGTGCAGGTTCGTGGCGAGTTGACCGACCACTACGATCCGGTCAACAAGCGTCTGGCTTTGAGCGAGCTCAACTACAATGGGACGAGCCTTGCTGCTCTCGGCGTCGCAGCTCACGAAGCGGGTCACGCAGTGCAGCACGCGGTTGGCTATTCGGCGCTCAAGACGCGTATGGCGATGATTCCAGTAGTCAATATAGCGGCTGGCATCATGCCTTGGGTCATGTTCGGTCCCTTCCTGCTTTTCGGGGCTGCCGGTGGTGTCTTCCTCTATTTGGGGGTGGGGGCGTATCTCGTGATGACGGCGTTTCATTTGATCACGCTGCCGGTGGAGTTCGACGCGAGTCGCCGGGCCAAGAAGGAGCTGGTTTCGCTAGGCATTCTCGATCGAGATGAGCTCGTTGGGGTGAACAAGACTCTCGACGCGGCGGCTTGGACCTATGTGGCGGCCTTCGTTTCCTCGCTCGGCTACCTGATCTACTTCCTGATGCTTCTCAGCGGGCGGCGGGACTAGTGTGGTGTCACGGATGCCATGTCGCAAAGAGTAGTGCAGATCCCGCAGAGTGCATTGGCGTCAACTTAACGTGAGAAGCATCCTTTGGAGGGCAACGCTCCGTCGTTGCCGCACCGGTTGTTCCCTCTTTAGGCTCCGCGGCAATGACGGAGCAT
>JANQRJ010000050.1 GCA_028284635.1 Pelagicoccus sp. | reverse complement strand
GAAAAACGCAGATGCTCATGGAGGATATGGAATCAATCTGAGTTCATCTGCGTCCATCTGCGGGCCACTCTTCTCAGGCTTTTTTGAAACAGTTAGGTTTTTTAGGACACTGATGATTTATCACTCAAAACTATTGGGTGGTTTCTCAGCGATCTCCGCGTACTCTGCGGTTAAGGAAATCACCGTCGCTAGGTAACTCGCAAATGAGTTCGCTGGTCTAGAACTCGCTCAGCCGACCCTCGCCGGCCCAACGCTTCAACTGTTCCCAGATCCGACCAGAACGTTGAGCGTCAGTCGTCACCGCTTCCACCGCCTCCTGACCCAGGCGGTCAGCAAGCTGCTGCAAGTAAAGACTGCGCGGGAGTACGGGCTCGTTATGGGATTCCCACCAGCCGTCCGGTTCGGTATCGGTGTAAGTCCCCTTCCTGCGCGCCCCAGAGCTTCCAACCGTCCAGTTCATTGCTCCGATAGGCGCATCGCAGATGATCTGCTGCCCTTCGCAGTTCCAGAACATCGTCTGGGCTCCGGCCCAACCGTGACCTGTACCCGAGCTGAGTCGATTCTGAACGTTGAAATCCAGACTGTATAGATTGTCCAACAACATTCCCGTCCCCCAACGATGATGCGGGCCTTCGTCCGACCTGCTGTCCAACGCGATCGAATCCAGCCAGACGTTTGGGCCAGTCACCCCACGGCCCGTGACGAAGTTGTGTCGGCCCCGCTCTGCATAGCAGCGCTGGAAGCAATTCAGAGAGCGGGCTCATGGCCGACGTGGTTCGCAGAGCAAGGGGGACGTCACACGAAAACAGCGCTTTGATCCTACATTGTTATCGCGTGACGAGCACACTCCCACACTAATGAGCGCTTTCCAGGAACGACGTCATGGCGATACAGCTGCAGGAATTCGCGAAACAAGTGCTCTTTGGGACCACCATCGAAGAGAAGCTAGGCTTTCCGCGCGAGGAGATCATCGATACAAGACCGGGAAACGCCCTCAAGACTCCTCGGAAGCTTGCCCGCCCCGCGCACCTCGCCCTTCGCGAACGCGGAGTACGCGCGAATCACCCAAGCAGCGCCAAGCTGATAGACGAAAAGGAGCGTGGGCGACTGCTTCATTTCTTCGGCAACCACGAACTGCTTGCCACCGAGCTCATGGCCCTCGCCCTGCTCAAGTTTCCAGAGGCGCCGGCAAGCTTTCGACAAGGCGTTTTGGAGACGCTCAAGGAGGAGCAGATCCACACCCGTATCTACATGCATCGAATGAAGCAGTGCGGAGTCGAGTTCGGCGAGCTTCCTCTGAGTGACTATTTTTGGAAAAGCGTCTCTTCGATGGAAGATCCACTCGACTACGTAACCCGACTTTCGCTTACCTTCGAACAGGCAAATCTGGATTACTCGCGAGAGTATAAAAAGGTATTCGAAGCAGTCGGCGACCCATCCACTGCGAATATCCTGGATAGAATCTATCGCGACGAGATAGACCATGTCGGATTCGGGCTGAAATGGTTTCGCCGCTGGAAAGCCTCTGGCAAGAGCGACTGGGAAGCCTTTCGGGAACGTTTGACGTTTCCGCTTTCGCCCTCGCGGGCGAAGGGAAATCTCTTCAACACCAAAGGACGAAGCGAGGCAGGGCTAGACGAGGCCTTCATCAAGCATCTTGAGATCTTCAACCAATCCCGAGGTCGAACGCCCTCCGTCTTCTGGCTCAACCCCGATGCCGAAAGATTCGCCGCCAAAAACTCCGCAGAGGACTTTGCCTGGGAATCCTCCGCACTCGGAAACGATCTGGCATTTCTTCCCGCATTTCTCTCCCGTCAAGACGATCTTCTGATCATGGCCGAAGGTCCCTCCTCAAAGTTCCTGCGCCAGATCCAGAGCTACGGTTTCCATCTGCCGGAAATCCTGACCCGTTCGGCGGATTCCAGTCTGCCAGCGCCGCCGCCCATTCCTCGAAAAGTCGGCGACATCCGGCCGTGGGCATGGACTCCCGAGAGCGTTTCCTTTTTCCGCAAGACCTTCGAATCCGTAACTCGTCCCGTAGATCTGGATACGCTTTGGAACGAACGGATCAGAAACCTCTTCTCCAAATCCTGGAGCGCCGACTGGGGAAGACGATTAGCAGCAGAGTTTTCCGGCGAGGACTGGATCGCTCCGACCGACGTCTACGCGGAGACGGCTAGGAATCTCGAAGAGCTTATCGACCTACGACGGCGCTTCAAATCCTTGGGCTATGGCAATATCGTCTGCAAAGCGCCCTTCGGAACCGCAGCCAATGGCATTCGCTGCATTCTCGCTGGCGAGGAGATCGAACCCGCCACAGCCGCCTGGCTCGGCGAAGCCTGGAACGAGCAAGGTTCCGTTGTCGTCGAACCGTGGCTGGAGCGAGTATTCGATTTTTCCGTACAGCTAGAGAAGCGGGATGGCGAACTGAAAACCATAGGCTTCACCCGGCTGCTCAACAATGCCCGAGGCCAGTTTCGCGGCATAGTCGCCAATGCCTTCTGCAAAGGCGTCGATCCCGAGACCATTCGTTTTCTGATGAGACAAACCGGCAAGCGACCTCGGATCTACAGCTGGTATGAGGACACGGTAATGCCACGCCTAGGAAAAGCCCTGGACCACGCCGGGTTTAGGGGGCCGTTGGGCATAGACGCTTTCGTCTATCGCGATCCGTCAGGTTCTCCGCGTCTCAAGACCATTGTGGAGATCAACCCTCGCTATACGATGGGGCGGATCGCCTACGAACTGGGGCAACGCAATGCCGCTTCCTCGCCTGGCTTCTTTCAGCTTTTGACTCGGTCGCAGGTTAGAAAAGCAGGGAGTAGAAATTTTCCCGACTTCAGCGAAAAACTGACGAAGGACCATCCAGTCGAGCTGACGAAAGAAAAGAAACCTAGAATCGTTTCAGGATCGTTTCCACTAACGGATCCGTTACACGCAAAGCGGTTTCTTGCGGTATATCATGTTCGCAAGAAACTGGAAGACCTCCCGCTATAGCATGAGGCTCAGGTCGGAAGTAGGGCTGGCGCTTGTCGCCATGCCGCAGTGCAAAAATCTTGTCCACAGATGCGGCGCGACGCAAGCGTCGACCCTACAAGGCTCTGCGGACGCGGTCCCGCCCTGCGCATTGGCGTCAACTTAAGCCAAAAGGTGTCGTACTGGAGGGCAATGCTCCGTCATTGCCGCGGAGCCTACAGAGGGAACAACCGATGCGGCAACGACGGAGCGTTGCCCTCCAAAGGATGCTTCTTACGTTAAATTGACGCCAATGCGCCCTGCGGGATCCGCGCTACGGGCAGTAGGCCAGAAACATTCGGCTGTTGGTGCCGCCTTCGGCTATGCCGATGCGGTATGCGGTGTAGCACTTGGGACAGTTCCCGGAGTAGGCATCGCCGGCCTTGTTTATATACAAACGACCGTAGCAATGACAGTTGACGAAACGCACCCCGAGGAACTTTTTCGGAATCTTCCGAGTCGCGGTCGATCTAGACGGCGGCGCCATAGGGAAAGCTCTTTCTAGGATTCCTGCAAAGCGTATTCGAACTGGCCGGACAGGGCCTGCATGGCATCGATCACCGTCTGCCAGGAGCTATCCTGGATAAAGTGAGGTTCATAGCATTCAACGACGTTCGCTTGGCCATCCTTTTGCCAGAGCATGAGAAAATACTCTTGGCCAACTCCCCCTTCACTGTGGTTCTGGCACCGGCCCAGAGTGGGCGTATCCAGGTACTCGAACACGGGATGATCGGCAGCCACTTCGGCCTGGAGAGCGTCGAGCTCAGGCGAAAGCGATTCCCCGTCCACGGGCTTTCGTTCGACGATCTCCCAGACGGTTTCCTTATAGCGAGCCACGGTCAAGAGCGGAGACTTCTTGTCGAAGACGAGTGAATAGACCCGCTCCGGACCATGCACGGGCACATGGATGAGAGAAACATAGTCGACCGCATGACGGCCTGCCTTTCTCTTGGGAACGAAAGCGAGCAGGGTTTCGAGGTACTTTTCTACAGTGGAGAGCATGGTTGATTGAAAATTAAAAAATTGAAGATCGAAGATTCGAAATTCGGCGGGAGTCGTCGCTAACCGAGGAGTCGGAGTACGTTCTGCGGAAGGGCATTGGCCTGGGTGAGCATGGCGGTGCCTGACTGCACGAGCACGTTGTACTTGGCGAGACGGGTGGATTCCTCGGCCACGTCCACATCTCGTATGCGGGAACTGGCGGCTTCGATGTTCTCGAACTGCACTTGGAGTTGGGCGTCCACGATTTCGAGACGGGACTGTACGGCGCCGAGACCGGCCCGCTCTTCGGCAACCTGCTGAATGGCTCCGGTAAGCAGCGTTATAACATTGCTGGAACTTACCGTGATATCGACTTGGGAGGAATCGACCGAATTGTCCCAGAGCAGATCGGAGACGGAGCCGCCAATCTTGCGTAGATTGACCTGGCTTATGTTCATGGTCTGGTCGCCCGATCCGCCTACGACAGCGGTAAGGTCGGAGCGACTGCCGAAGAGGCTTATTCCATTGAAGGTTCCGATCGGTTCGGATCCCGATATATTCCAATTCGCTGCGGAATCCGTTCCGTTTGCCCCATTTCCGACAATATCGCGAAGTTGATCCTTAAGCTGCTGAAACTCCGTGTCGTATAACGCTATATCACTGGTGTTCTTTGTAATATCCCTAGCCATCATGGACAACTCGCTCATACGATTCAGCACCTTGCTGGCGGTTTGCAGAAAACCGTCCGCGGTCTGTATAAGCGAAATCGCATTCTGGGCGTTTATCTTGGCTGCCTTGATGCGAGCGTTCTGAGCCTCAAGCTTTTCGGATACGGCCAAGCCGGCAGCGTCGTCCGAAGGGTTTATAATCTTGGAACCGGAACTTAGGCGAGCCAGGCTGCGACTGAGCTGCAAGGAGCTGCGCTTTAGACTGCTGGCTGCCTCAACGGCGTTGGAATTTGTATTTATTACCATGATACGACCTCTTCCTTGCGGTTTATTCTCAAGCTGAGCGAGAACCCTAGACGGAACGGCATTCGCGCGCCTCTACAGGCTAGGGTTTCGCGGTTTCTTTGCTTTGCTTTTTCGAAGCGAGGCTTTTGGCGAGACCGGAAAGCTTGCTCGCGGCCGGAGCTCCCACTCCTGCCGGGACGGCTGTCGGAACGACCGCGGCTTCCTTGTTCGTCTGCTGCATCTCTTCGAAGAGCTCCTTGCGCACGATGGGGATGGAGCGCGGAGCCTCGATACCGAGCTTCACGGTGTCCCCTTCTATACGGGTGATTCTGATTTCTATATTTTCGGCGATGACGATCGCTTCGTTTACTTTGCGGGACAGTATGAGCATCTCTGAATCCTTCCTTGGTTGTTTCTGTTGGCTTCAGGATGCGTTCACCGCGCTGTCTGCCAAAACGGGATGACGGGCGGAAAACTTCACGTAGTTGTTGGCGATCACCTGCTTGCCTTGCAGCGTCTGGCGGTTGATCACGATAGGGCCGACCAAGTTCACCGTAGCGGACTCGATGGAATCGTCATGGACGGTGACGATGTTGATAACGAGGGCGTCCTCGGAATTCGCGATGTCGAGCTTCTTGGCTTCCTCGTCGCTGATCTCGACATCGTAGTCGCTGAGAATGGATGAGGGCTCGACCACGATGAAGCCGAGCTCGTGACGATCGACACAGCGGATCCACATGAAGGGAGCTTCCTCCTCGTTGATCAGCAGCTCGAAACGCGTGGCGTCGGCAAATCCGATGAGTCCAGCGGGCAGTTCGAACTCGATCGGCTTAATCCAGACCTCCGTCTGGCCTTTGGCTTCCTGGGCTACTTTCATTGGAGATTGAAGATTGAATATTAAAAATTGAAGATTGAAGGGACTATATGTAGTCGAGCAGGGACTGGTTGAGCACCTGTCCGGCACTGCGGAGCGAGGCTTGATAGGCGTTTTGCACTTGAGTGAGCCTAACGACGGTCTGGGCGATGTCGACATCGGCCTCGGAGGATATGTTCTCTTCGAGATCGGTGAAGCGATCGCGGTTCAGGCTTATGTCGAACTCGACGCGAAGCTGCACGGAACCTTGGCGGCTGAGAGCGAAGATGATGTCGTCTTCCGAATCTTCCAGATTGGTACGCAAGGCCGTGGTCACGTTGGTGGGATCGCCGGTCTCCAAGGCGTCGCGCAGGGTCACCATGTGGTTGATGAAATCGGCTAGCTTCTGGTTGGTATCGCCGTCGGTGAAAGGCTTGATCTTTCCGGTCTCGGAGAGGTGGAACTCGGGTCCGGAAGCAGTGCCATTGTAAGTGATCGCTCCGCCACCGGGATCGGTTATCTTGCCGGAGCCATCGACGTTCGCGCTGAAGGGTTCGGCATCGCTAGCGGTACCGCCGAAGATGTATTCGCCGTTGAAGCGGGCATTGGCGCTCTGCATGGCGTGCTGGATCAGTTCATCGATCTCCTCGGCATAGGCCTTCAATTCGTCGGGACCTTTGAGGCCATCGGCCAGGGTGGAAACTTCGCCGACCCGGTTCGATATATCGACGAAATTCTGCAGCTGCGAAATGGTGGTATTGTTTATATTTTGGGCGCGGGCTGCGTTCTTGGAAAACTGGGTGATCTTGCCCTTCTCCTCCTGCATATCGAGGATGCGGTTGGCGGAGGCCGAGTCTTCCGACACCTTGGAGAAACGCTGTCCAGTGGCGACCTGCTCGTTGAGCTGGTTCATGTCCTTGGTGATGCGCTGCAGATGACCGAGGAGGGAATCGGGGAAGGAATTTGCGGTGACTCTCACTTGGGGTGGTGGGTTGCGGGTGCTGGGGGCCTACTTCTTCGTTCCTAATTCTTCGCTCTTCGTTCAGCGCTAGATCAGTCGATTGACGACTACGTCGAGCATCTCGTCGATGACGCGAATGAGCTTTCCGGTAGCTTCGTACGCCCGTTGAAATTTTAGCATATCGGTCATCTCCTCGTCTATCGATACTCCGGAGACGGCGTCTTGCTGTTCCTTTAGAAGCTGGAACACTATCTTTTCATCATCAAGGCGCGACTCTACATTAGCAGCCTTTTCACCAAGATCGGTGACGACCGAACGGTAGAAAGCGCTGAAGGTTCGGTCGGTAAGACCGGCTTGTTCCACGCTATCCAGCTCGGCAATAGCGAGGATCGTGACATTGTCCCCGCCGTTGGTAGAGGCGTTCGAGGTACGCAGCGAGCTGGCGGTGAGCGTAGAATCGAGCGATATGCCGGCGGCGGTCTTTTCCGCAGCGTCGCCGGTGTCGGTGAAGAAGTTGGTATTGTTGGGGGCGACGCCGGAGTTGTATATGCCGTTAACGCTGTCCACGAGCTCGGAGGCGAGGGTATCCAAGTCTCGGGCGAAGGTGGCGATGGATCCGTCGCGGGCGGCCAAGGCTCCGTGTATACTGCCGCCGCGTATCTCCACTTTGGTGCCGTCGTCGGTTATATTGAAGCTGGGAGTGACGCCGGTGTCGTCGAAGGAGATCTTCTTGAAGCGGCCACGTTCCACGAGATCGTACTGAGGATCGCTGGCACCCACAGCTGGAACATAGACTCGAATCTGGTTCGTGCCTTCGATGGTTTCGGTCCTGAACTCGATGCGTTCGGAGAGGTCTTCGAGCAGGGCCTGGCGCTGGTCGCGCAGGGTAAGAGCCTGGCCCGCTGCGGTGGCTTCGGCTCGGGCTATCTCGCTGTTGAGGCGGGCGATTTCCTCTATGATCTGGTTGGCTTCGCCGAGATCGGTCTCGATCTCCAAAGTGAGATCCTCGCGGAGGTCGGAGAAGCGGTCGGCGGTAACGTTGAGCTTCTCGACAAGGATGCCGGCCTTCTGGAGAAGGGATTCGCGTTCGGCGTCGGAGGCGGGATTCGCGGAGAGGGAATGGGCGGCGTTGAAGAAGTTGTTGAGCGTCTCGGCGATACCGCCTGAACCGCCGCCATCGGCCGCGGCGCCGTCGATGAACGGAGAGTCGCCGGCACGGTTGATTTCCTGGCCGATGCTGCCTTCCGCCTTGGCCAGCGCGGCTTGCTGGGATTGGAGGGAGGAGTTGAGACTGGTCTCGCGCAGGACTTCGCGATCGAGAACGACGTCGCGCATATGGGTGAAGCCCTGCACTTCTACGCCCAAACCGCGGGAACCGAAGAGGGTCTGAGTTATCCCATCTTCGCCTAGGACTACGCTCTGGCGAGCGAAGTCGGGGTTGTTCACGTTAGCCAAGTTGGTACCCGCCGTGGTAACGCCGAAGCGATGAGCGGTGAGGGCCTTGGTGGCGTTTGCGAGTTCCCCTATAAGATTGGCAGACATGCTTCGTATTCAAAGTTTGGAGATGCTTACACTATCAAACGAAAGCGCGATAGCGCGATGGCATTTTGCCCCCTAGGCCTACGCGGCCCTTTTTCGTGTAGGTGCTGGAAAATCTTTCGGGCTGAAGGGAGCGCAGGGCTTCGTGGGTGATCTCCATCGTACGGGAAAGCAGCATGAAGTTCTGCCGGGCCCTGTGACGGGTGCGACGCACCATGTGGTTGACCTCGTCAACCAGGGCCTGAAGCATCGGTCTCACGAATTCGGGGAAAAAGGGCAGCATCTTGCTAAGGGAGAGCTCCTCGTCAGCTCCGCAAGCCCGGGCCATCTCGCGCACCTTCTCTTCGCGGCGGGCTCGCAGCTTGCCCATCTCGGCCATGTAGCTCTCGATCTCGGAATTGGTGTTCATGACGAGTTCGGGATCGCGTTGGAAAATCTCGCGCTGCTGACGGTCGAGCAGGTTGTAGAGCCCTCCATATTCCTGTACCTCGAAGCGCAGGAGTTCGACGAGGGGGTCCCAGTCGTTTTCTTCAAATGTGTTATTCATGGGAATCGGTTCCCTTTTCTAGGTTGGAATTGTCGGGAAAGAGTTGGGCCTGCAGGACATTGGAGAATCCTAGCGAGCCGTTCTGGGTGATGCCGGTGACGAGGGCATCCTTTATAAGCTGGTCGTGCATGGGGCTGCCTTTGGCGCCGAAGAGGCCGGAATCCGGATCCATAGGAGCGAGCGCCTTATCGAGGAACTGGCGCAACAGGACCCCTTCGAACTCGCGGGCGAGGTGCTCGACTTGCTCCTTCTTCGAGGCCTCTCCGGAGAGCATCTGCTCCTTCCATCGGAGGCCATCCAGGCCGGCCATCGCTGTACTGCTTACGTCCATGCTTGGTGTATCCGCTATTTGATGACGAGTTCGGCCTGAAGAGCGCCGGCGCTTTTCATGGCTTGGAAGATGGACATCATCTCGCGGGTGGAAACGCCCATGGCGTTGAGCGCCGCGGTGACTTGCTGGATAGTGGGGTAGTCAGGGATGACATGGAAGGCCCCGAGTTCCTCGACGACTTCGACTTCGGTGCCTTCGGCCACGGTCGTCTCGCCGACGTTGGCCAAAGGACCTGGCTGAGAGACGTTCTGCGAGCGGGCTATGGTAATGCTGAGCGAGCCATGGCTGACGGCTACAGTGGAGACGCGCACGCCGGCAGTGGCTACTATGGTGCCGGTGCGTTCGTTGATGACGATGCGGGCGGGCGTGTCGGGATCGACGGAGATCCCGCCGATGGAGGAAATGAAGTCGACTTCCCGGCCGATGTAGATCTCGGGAATGGTCACCTGCACGGCAGCGGAATCGAGGGCCACAGTGCTCGTAGGGTAAACGTAGTTGATCGCCTCGGCCACGCGGGCAGCGGTGCCGTAGTCGGGATTGAGAAGGAGGAACTTCACGTATCCGCTTTCAGAGACGTTCATCGGAATCTCGCGTTCGACGATAGCTCCACTTGCGATAAGACCGACGGTAGGATGGTTCTTCTGTACGGTGGCGCCGCCGGGTCCTCCGCCGCCACCGATAAAGCCGCCGACTGCTATCTGCCCTTGAGCCACGGCGTAGACCTGGTCATTGGCGCCCATGAGTGGGGTCTGCAGGAGCACTCCGCCCTGCAGGCTTTCAGCGTCTCCGATGGAGGATACCGTCACATCTATGCGGGTGCCGGCGCGAGCAAACGGAGGTATGTCGGCCGTAATCATGACGGCCGCCACGTTGTCCGCCTTGAGATCGTCAGCATCGACCGTCAGGCCGAAGCGCTTGAGGGAGTTGGCCACCGCGTTGATGGTCATGGGCGAAGAACTGTCTCCATCGCCAGCTAGACCGACAACCAGGCCATAGCCAACAAGCTGATTGTCCCGACCGCCTTCGATGACGGCGAGATCCTTGACTCGTCCCGCTTGTAACAGCGTAGCGGATACAACTAGAATTGCGAGGAATAGGCGCTTCACGATAGGTATGCTAAAGAATGTTCACAGCGTCGAGCAGCTGGTTGATCCAGTTCTTGCGCTGGGCGGTCACGAGATCTCCGGAGCCAAGCATCTCGACATTGGCGTTGACGACCTGATAGGACATAACGGAGTTGTCGGCCTTGACATCGTCTCGGCGAACGATGCCGCGCATGACCAGGTATTGAGATTCCCCTGACACTTCGACCTTGCGGGCGCCTTCGATGACGAGGTTTCCGTTGGGCAGCACATCGACGATGAGCACCGCGACCATGGCCTCGAGTACGTTGGAATCGCTGTAGCTGCCCTCTCCACTAAAGGAATCGTTGGGAGATATGTTAATGCTGGGCAGCGAGCGGTTGTGGGTACCGAAATTCGAGCCTTGCGTCGGGTTGGCTGCAGAGGATGCCGGGAAAAGATAGCTATCTATATCGTGACTGATGGTGGTGGAGGACGAAGTAGTCTTGCTGGTGCTGCGGTTCACCACGGTGCTTTCGTCGACCTTGATAAGAAGGATGTCTCCCACTCGGGTGGAGATGCGGTCGGCAAACATGCCAGCTTCGTTGTTCCGGCGAGAGGTCCAAAGGGACTCGGCGGAAAGCGGAGCGGCGGTGCAGAGCGCGATTGCAACTAGAATTTGGTTACGCATGGAATGGATTGAAGATTAAGAATTGAAAATTGAAGATTTGGGGAGCGGGAGTTGAAGAAATCCGTAATTTTCAATCTTCAATCCGCAATCGAGAGCGAAGCTCTCAGAAAATGGCCTCCGCCCGGTTCTGGCCGGTTACCCGGGCGGTGAATTCCTTGGATGAGTCTAGATTGCGCAGGATGATCAGCTCGCCGGCCGATCCGTCCTGGCGAGCGACGGCACGCATGGTGATGGCAAGCAGGCCATTGACGGCCGAGACCTCTACCACGTCTCCCTTGCGGATGAGCGTGCGCTCAACCAAGTCATTCCACTCCAGCGGACGGCCTGGCAGAATCTCGCGGGCGTATTCATGCCGGAGAAGCGTCTCGAGCGTGGCGGGCACGGCGTCGGGATCTACAAGCAAATCGACACGACGGGCCTCGAAATCGGAAGGCGTAGCGATCTCGCCGGTCAGCAAGCGGGTCTTGGGAAACCAGGCTTTTCCATAGACGTGGGCTCGATAAGGCACGCTCCACTCGCCGAGGATGCCCGTCTCGTTTTCCACTTGGAAGCGAAGCAGGAGATTGCCTCGAGTCAGGCGGCTGGGAGAGCTGCGCAGCACGACGTTGAAGGGCTGCGAGTATTCGGAGAGATCCGGCAGGTCGCGTAGAGGGATGAGAACGAGTTCGCCGGAGGGACGAAGCTTTTCTTCGAGGGCGCCCTTGAGAGCTCCTTGCAATTCCGTGGGAGTGATGCCTGGGGCAACGTATTCATCTTTCGGAGACTCAACCGTCGCGACTGGAGCTAGGGCCTCAGGCGCAGGGGCCGTCGGCACAGGGGCCACAGGAGCCTTGGTCTCGGCGAAGGGCAACGGCGCGAGGATGGAGTCGAGCGACCCATGGGCTGCGGAAGCGCCGAGCAGGGCGGCGAGGGCGAAGCGGAGCGGAAAGGAAGCGTTCATAGCCTATCGTTTGAGCTGAGCGGTCTGTTGCATCATGCTGTCCGAGGTCTGGATAGACTTGGAGTTCACCTCGTAGGCGCGCTGGGCGAGAATCATATTCACCATCTCTTCGACGATGTTGACGTTGGAGGTCTCAAGATAACCTTGCTGCAGGGACCCGGTACCGTCAGAGCCGGGATTGCCGATTGTGGCGCCACCGCTAGCGTCGGTCTCGCGGAAGAGATTGCCGCCGAGGGCCAGCAGACCAGATGGGTTACGGAAGCGAGCCGTCTGGATGGTTCCTCGACCTAGCACATCGCCATTGTCAGCGAGATAGGTCACACCGCCGGTCTTGTTGATAACTATCTTGGTGGTGCCGGCAGGCGGGGCGGGAAAGTCGAGAGCCTCCATGCCTTGGCTGGTCATAATAGCGCCGTCGGGACCGACCTTGAAGGCGCCGTCGCGGGTATAGAGAGTCTGGTTGTCCGGACCGGTAACTCGAAAGAAGCCGTCGCCTACGATGGCCACATCAAGCTGCTCTCCGGTCTGAGTCACCGTGCCCTGAGTGAATACCTTGGACGTGGAGACCACCTGTGTACCACTGCCGATCTGGATACCAGTCGGCAGAATGCCGCCACCGGAGTCCGCGCCAACCGACTTGGGCACCTGGTAAAACATGTCCTGAAATTCGACCTTGGACTTCTTGAAGCCCGTGGTGCTGACGTTGGCTATGTTATTGGAGATGACGTTGAGGTTCGTCTGCTGGGCCTCCATGCCGCTGGCCGCTGAATATAGGGAGATGCTCATAGCGTTCTGTTGGGTGAGTTACGGGTAGATTAATAGAATGGGATACCGCTAGAACCTGCCGCCGAGGATCCGAATGGCCTGGCCCAGAACGTCGTCATGCTGCCGCACGACACGCTGGTTGATCTCGAAGGCGCGAGAAACGTTGATGAGATTGATCATCTCCGTCGTAGCAGATACATTGCTTTCCTCTATGGCCCCATGGCGGAGGATTGGGTCCTCGATACGGTAGGCTTCGCCTTGGCTTTTCGGACCAAGCACGAAACCGCCGTGGGAACGTATCAAGTTCTCCGGATCCTCTACCATGCGGATGCCCAGCTCCGCGATCTTCTGGCCACCTTGGCGAAGCGTACCGTCGGTGGATGCGGTGATGGTGCCGCCATCCGGGATGAGTTGGATGACGTTGCGGGTATCCGTCAGGACGTGGAAGCCCTGTTTGCTGACGAGCTCGCCATCGCTGTTCACCGCGAACTGGCCGTCACGCGTGTAGACGAGCTGGCCGTCTGGAGCCCGCAGCTCGAAGAAGCCATCCCCTTCGAGGGCGAAGTCGTGCTCGGAATTGGTGATCTTGGTGGGACCGGAGGCGAAATTCACCGAACTGGTGCCCTGCGTCTGAATGGAGGCCCGCTGCAGCACGTTGCCAAAGGCGCCATCGACCCCGATCTGGCCTCGCTCGACACCCTCGAAGGTGATGGCGGCCTTTTTGTATCCAGGAGCAGAAGCCTGGGAGATGTTCTGGGCAATGGTGTTGTTCCAAGCCTCGAGCCCTGTCATGGCTGCCGCATTCTGATAGACGCCGTTCAACATTTGGCTCTCAGCTAAGCAGCGAATATGCCATCATCATAAGACGCTATTGTTCAGCATCTTAAAAAGAACCAACCAACAAGAGGGCAAAAACTGCCGAGAGCGAAGGGGCAGCTTTTGCGAAAAGAGCAAGAAATACAGCCAAACAGGCGAAGCCAGAGCCAAACAGGCTGAAGGCCGAAGACCGCTAGATCCACCTTCAGCCCCAATCCCTTCAGTGATCCGGGCGAGACATGGAATTTGCAACGTTGCAAATTCCATGTCTCGCAGCGTTTGCGACGCGTCTTCTGTCAACCCTGTCGCTTTCGAGTGGAGTCCTGCCGCCTCATCGGCACGGCAGTTGCCTAGGCAGCGCCGACGATCTCGGGCGACTGGCTTGCTGCGATTCCTGACGGCTTCAGCTCCAGCGAGATCCTGCCGAGCCGAACCCCACCCCATCCCTGCTGGGAGATGCTCGAGACTCCGCCGCCTTTGCGCGGACGCGTATCCAGTTCGTCAATAAAGGTGTGCGTATGACCACCAAGAATCAGGTCGACCCCTTCTACCAAAGCGGGAACCTTGTCGTCGCTCAAGTAGTCGTCGGCAAAGCGCTCCGCCCCATAGCCAACATGGGAGAGGCACACGATCGCATTGCATCCCTCCGCTCGCAAGGCGCTCACTGCCGCCCTCGCCGACTCGACGGGATCGAGATATACGACGCCTTCGTGCATCGTGGGATTGACCATTCCCTGGAGCGGGCAAATCAGGCTGAACAAGCCAACCCGAAACGGACCGACTTCCTTGATCGCCCATGGCTTGACGTAAGGCGCCAAGGACGATGCCGAGCAATCGAGATTGCTCGAAAGCCATTGAAACTGCGACAGCTTCATCGCCGCCGCCAGCGAATCCACTCCAGTATCAAACTCGTGGTTGCCAATGGCGCAGAACTCGTAGCCCATGCGGTTCATAGCCTCCACCTCGACCTTGCCTTCGTATAGATTGTAGTAAGGCGTGCCTTGAAAGACATCGCCGCTATCGAGCGTCAGGACGAACTCGTTTTCATTCCGGATGCGATCGATCATCGCCTTGCGTCGGGCCACGCCTCCCAAGCCCTGCATCCGCCCTCCATCCATAGGGAAAGGGTCGATCCGCGAATGAGTATCGTTGGTGTGCAGTATCGTCAGACGCGGCGGACTCGGACGAGCCATCGCTCCTTGCAAGGCCGCAAAGCAGAGAGGCATGCTCGCAACGAACTTTCTTCGATTCATCATTCTCGACCTTCCTTCAATCCGCGACGCGCGTTCTTCCATCTCCTCCATTGCGAATCGATACTCCCTGTTTCTGGAGTCGCTTCATGTATTCGATGATAGCATCTCTCTGCCGCTCGCCCGACATGGTCACGCTTAGCATACGATCCCTGGGGTAGGACTCGAGATCCGTATTATACAAGTAATCTATAGTGGCTACCTTATAGACGCGTTCATCGTCGATCGGCTCTCCTCCGATCTCGGCTTTAAGCACCTCTCCCTCCGAACTGATGACGACCTTCAGACCGCTCTGCGGCCAGCCGCCCGAGCGAGCGAAGCGCTGCAACACGCGCTTCAAATGGGACCCGCGCATCTCGAGCAGAACGACGAAATTCTCGAACGGAGAAAGCTCCGTGATCAACCCCACGGTAAGCGGGCCCGCTTCCAGATCACGCCGCAGGCCCCCGAAGTTCGTGAAAGCCACATCGATTTCGGTTTCGAAGATGTCGCTGCCCACAATCCGCAATGAGTCCGCAACCAGATTGGAAATGCCATTCTCCGGCCTCGCCCGAGCTTTCAAAGCCTCTGCAGCCATGCCGATGACCTCCGCTCCAAACTCCTCCACTTCCAATCGATAGGGCTGCAGGTAAGCCTCCATCGCTTCATCGCTAGGGACTGAGCCATCGACACGCTCGCTTTCGAAGACCGCTAACTGCGGTACGCCAGCAGTCGAAATAGCGAAAGCCAAGCTCAAGCCCCACAGTATCAATCCCCGCCGCAACATGACTGTCGATACAAGAACTCCCAGCGATCAAAAGCAAGATCGCACCACAGCTCAACTCCCTGATCCAGGTAACAAAATGGCGCCCCCCTGCAAACCAAAGCCGCTACTTCCCAAAGCCAAGGAACTATCGACAGAAGTGGAAGCGCGCTCGCCCGAGTCCAATCACGCTGCCGACAGTGAAGTCACCCTGCGCCTCAACCAGGAAAAGGTCCACCTCTTCGACCCCAAAACCGAGCAAACCCTCCGCTAAAAACAACACGGCTCCTGGCGCCAGGCGACCATCTCGTCGGCAGCGGTCGAGGAAGATGAAGCGCTTGCCGTCTGGATTGATGAGCAGGTGATACTGCGCAAACAAAACTTCAACGTTGAAGTTTTGTTTGCGCGCCTAATTCTGGTTCTCGCCGTAAAGCGGGCTCAGCACTGCGGTGCCTACGGGCTCGGGGCGAACTGGGCCTCGTCAATGACGATCTCGGCTTTTTCCCTTAGCTCTCGAATCTCGTTGGCCACCGTGACCTCGACCAACCAATCGTAATAGTCTTGCGGCACGCGGTCGGCAATCGCCTCGTAACGGTGATACACCTTTTTGCCGTTTTCCTCGAAAGCATACACCCTTTCCAGATGCTCCCGATGGAAGCTTCTTAAGCGTTCTTCGTAGTCATCCTCCTTTTCCATGGCCTCCATCTGGTCGCCTGCTTCTCCCCAAAGCCTTTCGTAGGCCCACATCTTCATCAACGCGTTGCGATTCTTCTGATAGAGTTTCTGGACATCGGGATGGTTCTCGTAGTCTCGTCGCTCCGCTTCAGTATAAAGGAGGTGATGCTGAAAGAGATCCTTCAAGATATTCTGAAATCCTTCAGGCCTTTCCAAGCGGGGGCGGTCGTAGACGGGAATCGCACTGTAGGCGTTCATACAGTCCCCTATCGTTACAGTCACCTTGTCGTCGCAAATCGCCAATACATGACTCAAGGTTTCTCCATCAATTTGAGGCCTGGCTGGAGGCTCTTCATTTTCACGGCGATTCTCGTCTATGCTATATTCGAAATAGCGCTTCGCCCACTCGTCGTCTTTCTTCACCAGTTCGAGAAGAAGGTCATAGCTTTCCTGGTTGACGCGAACCTCGGCTTTCTGGAATAGCGTTTCTATAAAGGCCGAAGCTAGCTCTTCAGCTTCTTCTACCGTTTTCGGATTCTTGCCATCCACCTCCTCGCTAAAAAGCTGTTCGGACATGAGCAGATTACGCGTATCTGCTAACATGCGGCGTATCTTATCGTCGCGGTAGGCATTGCGCTGCTCGGCATCCCAAAGCAGTAGATACTGGTCGATAAGATCTTCCATGCGCTTGCGTTTTTCCGTCAACGTCAAGCTGAGATACTCACCCGCAGGCAATTCGTTTTCCAAAAAGGTTTCGAGCTCGGAACGCGTGATTTCGATAGGCGTGCCCTCCACCCTCGCCAAGACGGGATTTTCGACCTCCGATGCAGGAGTGAAGTCCAAGAGACGATATGGCAGGGATGAGCCAAAAATCTGAAGAGAGAAAATCGACGATAGCGCCGCTACGCAAAAAGCTTTATTAGATAGAAGCATTTGGAGTTGAGGTTGGAAAAATTGAACCGCAGAAGATCGAGACAGGATCAAGATCTTCTGCGGCGATTTTCAGGTATCGCGTTCTCATTATTAGGAGAACCTAAACGATACCAGACGGCTTGAAGCCTACCAAGCGTTTGGCTTCACCTCATTCCAAGAGCTCGTTACGCGGACATGATCGGTAAAGATGTCACGCGTACCCTGGGTTCCTTCCATGAAGCCCTTGTCATGCCAGTCGTTGGCGTAATTGCCTATGCGGAACTGGAACTTGGTATCTGTGGGCAAGGTAGTCTTAGTATTGAACCGTTCGAGCTTCTTGCTGTAGTCGAACCAGAACTTGAAGGTGCCAGTGCTGTCGCTCTTCCACACCCCGCGAATGATCACCGCGTGCCACACTCCCTTGCTGAAGCTGGCCAAGTCGTTCCAGTTGGTAGCGGAACCATTGCACTTCCCGCTCGAGCTAGTCTTCTTGCGGGTGCTGATCTTGTTGCCCTTGATCCAGGTCATGGTGGTCGGTTCCCAGGAACTACAGCCAATATTCGCGATGAATTGCTGGATATTGAAGCGCTGGTTCACCGTCTGCCAGTTTGAAGGCACGCGGAAAACGAAACCGTAGTAGCGGGACCAGCCGCGCTTCTTCATGTCCTTCTTCATCGCCTCGGAATGATAGCGACCAGAGTAGCTGGAGTCGTAGATCTGACGATGGCGAAGCGCTTTCGAGCCCTTATAGGTCGGGCTAGTAACTTCGGATGTCGAACCGTTGTGTTCGCCCGTAGTAGAGTTCCAGCCCGACTTAACGCCAGTGTTCTGGAAGTATACAGTGCCGTAAGAGGCGGTAGCGGCGACGCTGACAATCGAAGCCAACGCCAGTAGTTTGCATATATTTCTTCTCATATTTTGAGGTTGGGGTGTTATTTACTTCAGATTGACTTCAAAACGTCTATCGACTTTCAGAAGCCAAAGAGAAACGAGTGCAATCAGCTATATAGCCTATGCCTATTAGAAAAGGTAGCTTGCGCTTTGAAGGGGTAGCAGGTGACTTGCAAATCATTGATTGCAGAAAGCGCAATAAGCCAAATAGTTTTTACCACAACCCGTTGTGGAACAATCTAGCTCTACACGAATTGGAAACCCCAACGATCCAGCGCGAATCGAGAAAGCCAGTGCGAGCGCTTCGCGTATGCTGCTCTAGAATATTTAGGCCAGAACGCTATCGTTCTTGAAACGACCTCAATGCTAGCGTCTCTAGAGACCGAGGGCAACGACTAGCGAGTCGACGCCTTCACAGCAAGAGAATCGCATGTATTTCGAGTTCATGGACGCTTTGCGAGAACCGCGGCGAGGATGTTCGACGTAGCATCAAGAGGAGCGGCGGCAGAGGTGCCGCTAGAGCATTTTTCGTTTAGTAGGTCGCAAAGGTGGGTCGGCTTTGGGCGCTTCGCTTTGTCGCTCTCGCTCGGTACCGAAGACTACTCTCTGCAAGGCTAACACTGTAAGCGTTCCCGACTTCGGTCGGGATCGCTCCACCTAGAGTAGCTGTTTTCCAGTCGCATTTCCTGGAGGAACTCGCAGAGAGAACGGGATCGCTCAGTCTTCGTAGCGGCAAGCTATCTCCGTAACTTGGCCGCAAGCGCAGGTGACAACGATCTTGGTGACCTTGCCCTTCTCGGTGACGTAGGCAACTCGGCTTCCTCCTTCGCCGCAGGTCTCGCCCAGTTCGACCTCGGCGGATTGAGGGAGTACGAGGTCTCCCAAGGCTTGGGATTCCGCCAGTTCGGCTTGGGCCTTGCTTTTATTGGGTCCACTCAATCGATCTCTACCTGATAGATAACTGTCCATGATGCTTTTAGTTAGCAAATTGCGCCGGCCAAACGAGAAGACAAATCGAAAATTGAATGATATACTGGAAAGCCTTTGGGAATGGGAAAACCACGCTATCCACAACCTCGACTGCTATCTATTCCATCCCCCTCTTGGCTGCTTCCTGTTCTTTGGCGTCAAGGACGTTGAAGGGGTCAGCCAAGACGAGGCTTACCGAAACACGGTCATTGGCTTCAGCCGTGGGATGCATGAAGGGCAGCGGTCGCCTAGTGCCCCAAGCGGTAACGCTTTGGAACTGAGCAGCCCGCACTCCATAGCGCTCGAGGAGACGACGGGTGGAGTTCGCTCGCTCGCTGGAAAGCTCCCAGGCGGTGTACTCCCAGCTGGTCCCTTGATAGCCTTCAGCGACGAAGCCGTCCACTCTCACCTTGAAGCTGTGGCGCTGCACGAGCCAGGCGAGCGTCTCGATGACGAAGGAACCCCAAGGAGTATAGTCCGCGGTATTCTCAACGAAGAAGGGGTGAGCGTCGCGGTCGTAGAGCGTAACGCGCAAGCCGTCACTGGTGACATCGAGATCGATGGGCTTCTGGGTAGGGTCGGCGCTGTCTATATTGAGTAGGCGCATGAATTCCTGGGCCATTTCGTAGAGCACCTTGAAATCGGAGATCTCAGCCTTGCCCTTGGACTGACCCTTGTCCTTGGCGGACTGCCCCCCCTCCGAATCGCTCTTGATAACCCCCATGGAATTATCCATCGGAGTGTTGTAAGGATCCTGGAAGAACTTGGCCAGGTCCTTCTTTAGCGTGTCGTTCTGGGCCGTAAGCCAGAGAACCATGAAGAGGGCCATCATCGCGGTGACGAAGTCCGCGTAGGCCACCTTCCAAGCGCCGCCGTGGTGTGTGCCGAGCTGTTTCATAGCGCTATAGAAAGGCCTAGCTAGTGGCGGACTTGAGGATGTTCTCCAGGTCGTCGGCGCTCGGAACCATGCCGGCTTCCAGACTGCGACGGGCAAGCTCGACTGCCATGATTGGAGCAAGACCGCGAGCAAACGCTCCGATAGAGCGAGACATGCAAATATAGTAGGTCTCTTCGGCTTCGTTGCCGAACTCGATAACGTTGCAAAGAGGATTTATAAAGCCGTATGCCGCGAAAATCCCAAGAAAGGTCCCGGAGAGGGCGGCAGAGATCTTGCCGCCGATAACCATTACCCCCTGGTCGAGGTAGCTCATGGTCAATATAATACCCATAACAGCGGCCACAATACCAATACCGGGCAGCGAGTCTCCGAGAAGATGGAGAACATTCACAGGCCCGTGGGCGGCATGCTTCTTGGCGTCGATCTCGGCCTTGAGCAGCGGCTCGAGCTGGTCCGGCTTTATCTTGCCGTCGATTATGGGGCGAAGAGCGGAGCAAAGAAACTCGAGCTTGTCCTTGTCTCCGAGGAACTTCGGATAGTTCTGAAAGATGGAGCTGGACTCCGGAGCGCTGACATGCTCGTCGAGAGCGAGGAGACCGTTGCGGCGGCCGAGCATGAAGAGTTCGTAGAGAATCTTCATGAGCTCCAGGTACTCTTCCTTGCCCGGGCCAGCGCCCTTGAGGACGCCGAGGCAGGCTTTGATCGTATGGACGAGGACGTCCTTGGGAGCGCAAATGACCGCGACACCGAGACTGATGCCGCCGATGGCAAGCATCTCAGGCGGATGCCAAAGCAGCAACAGGCTGCCTCCAGACCAAACAAAGGCCCCCGCAGTACAGCCGAGTACGATTATGCATCCTATTATTACGAACATAGCTCAACTCTCCTATCGGAGATCGCTCAGGCGACTTAAGCCGAATCGTGGAGTAAACTACTTATGCATCACACTCGTGATATAACTCCTCAGGCTTATGATCGCCTGGGAATGTATCTGGCAGATGCGGGACTCCGTAAGGCCGAAGACCTCGGCGATCTCAGCCAGGCGCATATCTTGGAAGTAGTACATGGCGAGGACCTTACGAGGCGTCTCGGGAAGCTGATTGATGCGCTCGGCCACCAGGCGGGTGACCTCGTCCTTCTCCATCTTGGAGGTGACGGGCACGACATTGTCGTCGGGGATGACTTCGTAGAGGTCTGCCCCCTCGCCGTCTTCGCCAGATGCGGCATTGTCGAGCGGCAGGAAACTCACCGGACGGGTCTCGGCCATCAAGGCCTCGTACTCCTTGTGAGTGAGTCCAAGCTCCTGGCGGACCTCCTCTTCGGTGGAGGGCCGGCCGAGACGCTGCTCGAGCTCGTCGATGGTTTTGCGCAGCTTTTTGAAATTCGTGCGGGCATTGCGCGGCATCCAGTCCATGCGGCGCAGCTCGTCGAGGATAGCTCCTCGAATGCGCATGGCGGCGTAGGAGCCAAAGGACTTCTTCTGCACGGGATCGTACTTCTTGAGGGCGCTGATAAGGCCCGTGATGCCGACGCTGTGCAAGTCCTGCTCGTCGATATGGGGAGGCAGGTTTATCTTTATGCGAGCCACGATCGACCTGACCAGGGGCATGTAGGTATCGAATAGCTCGGCCTGCTGGACCGGAGGTTTCGATGCATCGCTTGCCGCATATACCTTCGCTGCCTGCGATTTTCTAGATTTCGAATTATCCTTCCGTTCCTTCACATTGCTTTGATTCATTGTTGATTGAGTAGTTATACGGGTTTAGCTCCGCGCTCTTTAGCGTCCTGCCGTTTTCTTTCGTCGGCCTCCGCCATCGCAGCAATGGCGGCTTGACGCTTTTCCATGAGCATTTGTCTGACATTCCTAGTCCAAATCTGTCCGACCCACATGAAGAGCAAGCCGCCGGCAACGGCGCCTATACTCGCCTGAGTCAAAGCCGCTAAGGGAGACTTGCCCACTAGCAGACCAATGATGAAAACGCTGCCAAAAGCCAGCAGCCCTCCAAGCAGCATGAGATACTTCATACTCAGGCGCTCGCCTCCCTTCCAGACTGTCTAGCTTGGGCGGCCGCGAGATCGCGACCTCCGGGAAACGACCGTTCGAGCAAGTAGCTGCAGGTCTCCATCGTGTATTCACCAGCTGGATTCGGGCCTTCGCTGAAGAACAGCGGCTTGATCCTGCCGTTTAGCAAAAACTTCCAAAGCTTGCCCGCCTTGCGGGTCTCCTCGACATGGGTAAAGACGACCCAGCGGGCGCCGACCGTCTCGCCCGCCGCCATCATCTCGGCAATCAATTCCGCCTCGTAGGCAGCATTGATCACCAGGATACGTTCCTCGACGCCAAGCTCGTCAAGCGTCTCGCGGCAGGACTTCAGCGTCGCGGGGTCTCCAAGCGAGAAGCCTGGCATGTCGACTAACAGCGGAGCGGCTTCGGTCACCTCGCCTAGCTCTTCTGTAGAGCGAGCCAGCTTGGCGCCCATGATATCGCAAAACACTTCCAAAGCATCGCTGGGATTCGGCAGCTCGGAGTCGACCTTCAGCACGGAGGGAGCCAGACCGCGTTGGAACACGTCGGCGGAGAGCATCTTGCACAGGGCTGCGGTCTTGCCCACGCCACTACAGCCAACAAAGGCGCGACGGCTGCCGAGGGTCTCCGTCTTCGTATCGGGAAATCGGGTACGTAGCCAATCGCAGATCTTCGCGTAGAGGCCCATGGTCGGCAGCGAGCCAATATCCTTGAAATCGATCTCGCCGCGAGCCCGCTCGACAAGCGATCGGTCGAAACCGACGGACTCGAGCATGGATATGGCCCGTTTGACCGCATCGTAGGTGCCGCGACGCACTGGGTTCGCCGCGCTGCCCAGAGGCGGAACAGACTCCTCCTCGGAGTCTGGAGGTTCGGGATCGGCGACGGCAGGCTGTTGAGCTTCGCTTTCCCCGAACTGGGAAAAGTAGTCTCCGTCCGGCGAACTCGACGCCTTCGCGGCAGAGGCCTTCGCATAGAGGTCGCTAACTGGACGGCAGGGAGCAAGGCGATCGTCTTCCTGGACCTTCTCTTCCGTATCCAATTTATGGGCGTTTTCACTTTCTTCGACCTTGGGAGAAACAGCTTCGGGCCTTTCCTCGATCGGGAAGACCTCGACGATCACCTCGAGACGAGGCTTGCTTACGAGGCGTTTTAGGCCCTGAGCTTCCACTTGCTTGACCGAGAGGACGCGAGCGTTCTCCCCATAGCGCTGGCGGATGACTTCGACCGCCTCGCTGGCGGTGTTGACCAAGAGCTTGACCTGGGTGGCTTGCTGGGGTGCGGCTTGAGTCATAGGAAATGTGGAGCAAATGGATTCGATTGTAAGCGTCTACGGAATCGGCACATAGAGTAGTCAGTTGGCTTGAGGAGCTGCGGCGAAAGGCGCGTCCGCCACAGAGGGAGCGGCTCCTTGAGCCTCGGCTTGCTGCTGCATCTGCTGCTGGGCGAAGTCCGGAAAGAGAATGATGGCGTGGTTGGTTATCTCAGTGCTCGATGGGAGTTCCTGATAGCTCAAGATGTTGAGCTTGGGCAGCGAAGGCTCGAAGAAGCGTTTGAAGGGAAGGCGTATTTCCGCCGCCGTGACTAGAATCGGCAGGAGGCCATTCTCTATCTGGTCATTGGCTTTCAGGGCTAGCTCGCGCAGTAGATATTGGGCCATCTGGGGGTCGAGCGAGAGCGTGTAGTCCGTATTCGTGCGCTGGATCTTGGCAGCGAGCAACTGCTCGAGCCTCGGATCCATGGTGATGGCCTTGAGAGCGCCTTTCTCCGACTCGTATTCGGAAACGAAAAACTCGCCCGTGCGTCGCCGCACGTACTCGGACAGGTCGTCAGGATTTTTCGATATGGGGGCGAAGTCGCCGATCGCTTCGAGTATAAGCGTGAGATTGCGAATGGCGACGCCCTCCTTGAGCAGATTCTGAAAAACACGATGTATCGTTCCTATGGATACGAGATCAGGTAGGAGCTCCTGCACCAGCGCGGGGTGCGATTCCGCGACGTGATCGACCAGCTTCTGCGCGTCCTGGCGACTGAGCAAGTGATGAGCCTGGTGTTTAAGGACCTCTGAGAGGTGGGTGATGAGCACCGAACTGGAATCCACCACAGAATAGCCGTTGAGCTCGGCGGACTTGCGCTCGTCCTCGTCGATCCAGACGGCCTCTATACCGAAGACGGGCTCCTTCGTCGGGACGCCATTTAGCTCCACTTCGCTGCCAGCCACGTTCATAGCCATCCAACGCTTGGGCATGACCTGGCCGCGGGCGATTTCCTTGTTGTGCAGCATGAAACGGTACTCCTCGCCGTCCAGCTCCATATTATCGCGTACCGCGATGGGCGGGACGACGATGCCGAGCTCGCTGGCGAGCGTTTTGCGTACACCGGTAACCCGCTCGAGCAGGTCGCCGCCCTGCGCCTTGTCGGCCAGGGAGAGAAGATTGAATCCGATTTCTAAGGCAAACACGTCTACTTCTATTATTTTTTCAAATTCCGCCGGGAGGTGTTTAGAACTATCTGGAGCTTCGCCGCCCGGCTGACCGGTTCCACCCTGCCCTGCCCCTTCAGAGGAGGCTGCGAGCTGTTTTCGTTTCTCCTCCGCTTCCTTGGTCTGCCTAGAGCGGACGATCAGAATCGCCCCGCCTCCACACAGTAAGGACATAGCGAGAAAAGGCACCAGAGGCATGCCTGGAATCAGGCCAAACAAGGCCAGCATAGCGGCCAGCATACCCAAAGCCTTCGGATAGGCAGCCACTTGACCGCCGATCTGAGAGCCGAGATCCGACCCGTCGCCAGAAGCGCGGGTGACAAGAAGACCGGCCGCTAAAGAAATCACCAGAGCAGGGATCTGAGTGACCAGACCATCGCCGATAGACAAAAGAGTGAAAGTCTGCAAAGCCTCCCGGAAAGTCATCTCCTGCTGCCACATGCCGATAGCGATACCGCCTAGAACATTGATGGTAGTGATAAGAATGCCAGCAGTCGCATCGCCTCGCACGAACTTGCTGGCGCCGTCCATCGAACCGTAGAAGTCGGCTTCCTTTTGAACCTTCTCGCGACGTTCGGTAGCTTTGATTTCATCGATGATTCCAGCATTAAGCTCCGCATCGATAGCCATCTGCTTACCCGGCATCGCATCCAAGGTAAAGCGGGCTGCTACCTCCGCGATGCGACCCGCGCCCTTGGTGATAACGGTAAAGTTGATAGCAACTAGGATGAGAAATATAACCGTACCCACCAAGTAGTTGTTTCTCACCACAAACGAGCCAAAGGACTCGATGACCGAGCCCGCATAGCCATCCAGCAGAATAAGGCGAGTGGAAGCGACGTTCAGCCCCAGCCGAAAGAGTGTCACCGCAAGGAGTACGGTCGGGAAACCGGAAAACTCGGAAGGCTCCCGCACGTAAACTATAATGAGCAAGATCAGCAAAGAGGCTCCGATGCTCGCCGCTAGCAAAACGTCGAGTAGCGCCGGGGGCAAAGGCAGCACGAGCAACAAAACCGTGCCGAACAAGGCGAACACCATGGCAGTATCGCCACGCTTGACGATCGTAGCGAGCCTGTCGAAGGAAAATGGCTGAGCTTTCTCGTTCATAGTCAGGATCTCTTAGCCGCGCGACGAGCCTTCAGCTTATGAAAATAGTAGCGGTGGGTTTTGTATACGAAGGCCAGGATTTCGGCCACCGACTGGAACATCTCCATGGGAATCGCTGAACCAACCCGGGAAACCTTGTACAGCATGCGAGCCACCATCTTGTTTTCGACCACTGGAACATCGTTTTCTGCAGCCACCTTCTTGATACGCTGGGCAAAGGCATTCTCCCCCTTAGCCAAGACCATGGGGGCCTCATCGATGCCACGCTCATACTTCAGGGCGACCGCATAGTGGGTTGGATTGGTTACCACGACATCGGCAGTCGCGACCTCCTCGAGCATCTCGCCTTGCAGGAGACGCATAGCCATTGCCATGCGAGCCTTGCGCACCTCGGGGCTCATATCCTGGTCCTTGCGCTCCTGCTTCACCTCCTGCTTGGTCATCTTGAGATTCTGGTTCGTCTGGTATTTCTGAAAGACGAAGCTGATGATGGCTATAAGAGCCATCACCGCAGTTAGACGGATGAAAACGTATATCATCGTATCCGTCATAAACATACCCACGTGCTTTATATCGATGGTCGCATAGAAGATCGGATCCTTCACGATTTTGCCTAAAGCGACCCAGAGGATGAGAGCCATCGCTCCCATTTTCAGCAGGTCTATGCCGAACTTGACGAAGGTCTGCTTCGACACGAGACTCTTAGCTCCATTGACAGGGTTGAGCTTGTTCCAAGTTATTTTCAGAGCTTTGGTAGTGAGGCGAAACCTGGACTGCAAGCCACCCGCTACAACGCCCGATACTAAACCGGCCAACAAGAAAGGAGCCGCAAGCCGACTGGCGCCGATGAAAACGTCGCTCAGGATGTACCCTGCGGTGTTTTCGTTCACTCGCGTCGTAGCGAGGTTGGCGAAAATAGAAGAAGATATGGAAAAGACCCCTTTGGCTATCCACTGTCCCGCAAACGCGACTACAAGCAATCCCGCAAACAAAGTGAAGGTCACGCCAACCTCCTGAGCTTGAGCGAAGTTCCCTTTATTGAACTCCTCGCTCCGGCGCTTGGCGGTCGCCTTCTCGGTCTTCGATTCCTTGTCTGCTCCAGCCATGGCCTAAAGTTCTGGACGGAAGATGATGAAGCGCAGCATCGTCTCCGGGACTTGATGGATATAGTCGAGAGCGTAGTGAGCGATCAGACTCACGCTCGCTACCAGTACGCTAGTGCCCAGCAGAATGCGGGCAGAGAAGCTAAGAATGAAGACGTTTAGCTTGGGCACTACTTTTCCCAAGGTGGCAAATACGAGATTTACTAGAAAGTTGACGGCAATGATCGGAGCTCCGATCAAGATTCCGATCCGGAAGATATTCGTAGTTTGCAGGATTATGAAATCCGCCGCAAAACTATTGGGATCGAACAGACCCAATGGAGCAACCTCGTAGCTGCTCATAAATGAACGAAGCATGTCGTACTCGCTGCCCGAGAGGACTAGCATCAAGCCAAAGAAATATATGATAGTCCCCAGCGGGTTGGTCTGACTGGCCGCGTTCGCCGGATCGAATTCAGGTCCCGGCATGAGGCCGATCTCTACCGTGATAACGTAAGACGCGAAGTCCAATACGAAGAAGACCATACGAATGGCCAACCCCATAGTAAGACCCACGCTCAACTCCTTGGCCGACCACAGCGCCACGCTAACCACGGAGTCCGGATAGACGCCATCGACGTCCACCATCGGATACGCCATAATAGCGAAAGCCGCTGCCAGAGTTAGCTTAGCCACTACCGGAATGCTGCGATGCGAGAAAACGGGAGCCATGAGGAAGAGCCCGACAACGCGCGTCAGAATCATCATCCAAATGAAAAAGTCTCCCATCGAACTCATAGCAGTGCAGGCAAAGAAAGATCTACCAAAGCCCGATCTCCGGAATTTTCTGGTACACTTCTATCGTGAAACTCATCAGGGTCTTCATCAGCCAGGCAGATCCAACAACCAGGACCCCACCAACAGCGAAGAGCTTCGGAGCGAACGACAAGGTCTGCTCCTGAAGACTTGTGACAGACTGAATAAGACTGATAGTCAAACCCACTACGATAGTAGTTATAAGAATCGGACTGACCAATGTCAGAGCATTTATGACAGCCTGACGGAAAAGTTCTATAGCAGTTTCCAGGTTCATATATTAAAACTTTGCACGAGGCTTTTGATGACTAGAGCCCAACCGTCGACCAGAACGAAGAGCAGGAGCTTGAAAGGCAGCGAGATGACAACTGGGGGCATCATCATCATACCCATAGCCATGAGAGTGGTACCCACCAGGAAATCGATCATAATGAACGGAAGAAATATCAGAAAGCCCATTTGAAACGCAGTTCGGATCTCGCTCATCACAAAGGCTGGGATCACAATGCGCATCGGCAATTCGCTAGCGACAGTCGGACCCTCTCCTGCCAATTCTAGAAAGAACTCCACATCGCTGAGCTTGGTCTGGTTGAGCATGAACTCGCGCAGCGGAGCCGATCCAGCTTCGAGAGCCTCGGCGGTCGTTATCTCCTTTGCCATCAAGGGCTGGAGGGCTGTCGTATTCACAGCCTGGAACACTGGCTGCATTATAAAGAAAGTGATGATCAGAGAAAGCCCTACAATAATCTGGTTGGATGGAGCCTGGTGCACCCCGATCGCAGTCCTTACAAACCCAAGCACGATGATAATGCGAGTGAAGCTTGTCATGAGAACGACCATCGAAGGACCCAAAGTCAGCAGGGTCATTAGCAGCAACACCTGCATTGCCACTCCTACGTCCTGCTTGCCATCCTCCCCACCCATATTCAAGCTCAACTGCAAGCCAGGCGAGCTGGCTGGAGCGGGTGTCGGGCTACCAGCGGTCTGAGCAGACGCGCTGGCGACAAAGCAGCACAGGCCGAACAGAAAAAGGATGCCGAAGACTCGTCGCATCAGTCCGCTCCCCCCGCGAATCTAACCGGGGACGTTGGCTCTATTTGCGGAAAATCGCCGCGATACGCCTGGAGATTCGTCAAGTAGTCTATCTTGCCCGGCCCCACGCCAAGCAGGATCTTCTGGTCTTCGTATTCGACCACCATGATAAACTGCCGGTTGCCCAGCATTCGCGTCTCGGCAACCTTAAGTTTCCCTTCCCCTTTTGCGAAAGGCTTGCGAATCAGGCCACGCTTGAAGAAATACCAGGCGGCCACGCAAAGCCCTCCAAGGATGACGGCGTAGCCAAGCAAGCTCAAAGCCGCGCTAGAGGACCTTTCTCCAGAGAAGATTCCGCTCATAGGCTCTTCCACTTCGGCCTCCACGGCTTCAGCGGCGCCTGGACTTATAATCTGAGATTCTTCGATCGCCGTGACGGACGAACTGGCAAACAGGATCGCAAAGAGGAAGAGAACGACGTGTACATTGCGAATTTTCATTGCGGTGGCGGTAGAATGTAGGAAGCGGAGGTGCGCCCCTAACTTAGCAACGCAGATGCCAAGGAAACCTCTCTCCACGTAAGGCACTGATAGTAAACATGATAAAAATCGAAATTCTTCTTCAGTTTTGCAAACCCAAGCCGAACAGGCACTTATTGCCGAGGGCCATCGAACGACGTAGCGCGGATCCCGCAGAGCGCATTGGCGTCAACTTAAGCCGAAAGGCGGTGGGCAGGAGCAATGCTCTCCCGCGACTGCGGGACCGCGGAGCCTACACAGGGAACAACCGGTGCGGCAACGACGGAGCGTTGCCCTCCAAAGGATGCTTCT
>JANQRJ010000038.1 GCA_028284635.1 Pelagicoccus sp. | reverse complement strand
CTGCTTGAGGCGTCTCGCCTCAAGCGACTCAACCAGAGGGACTTGGGCGAGACGCCCAAGCCAACACGCGAGACGCGTGTGCTCCCCTTTGACCAGACTTACTGACGACTAATAGTGTAGCAAACTTCGCTTACACCACACTAGCCTGCGTTATTCATGAATTTCGTAGCGAGCGTTCTCGAGCTCGCTTGGGCGCGGGAGTCGCGAGCGCGCAGTAGAAAGATCATGAACAATCCAGGCTAGCGGCTCTCGTCGGTGAACTACGCGATGCGCGGCTTGCCCAGTCCGGGGGAGGGGACTCTTATCACCCCCACTCAGTTTTTTGGCTAGAGCGCCCCGCGGGCAGGCACTCTCGAGCAGCTCGCGGATCCGCGAGCGGTCCTCGTCGTTTCCCATGTGTCTCCGCATGCGGGCGGGGAGCGGCAAGGGCCAGACGATATCAAACTTTTTTGCGAATCGTATTAGAGGCAGTGTTTTTAAGATTCTTGGCATTGAAATAATGGAAATTTAAATTGACCAAACGTTTTTGGGTTACTAGCTTTGCTACAATAAATAATAACAATATTAAAGATGATGACTTTAGCACGTACCCCATTTCTTGCTCCTAAAACGCTATGCTGCGCGGTGATCGCGCTGTTTTGTCATTCGAGTAATGCCGACAGCGGTGGGTCCCAACTGCTAGGCGGACTCGATGCGCTGGGAAAGCCAGTCGATGAAGTTGTCACCGAATCGTACGACATGCGCGGTTTCGGGGAAGTCGAAGCGACCGGTCGAGCCTGGCAGATCGATGGGAGCAAGGTATCTCTCGTCAGCTTCAAAGCCGAAGACGCGGAGAAGGCGGCAATCGTCGCCTCGAAATTTATCGCCGACTTGCAGGGCTACAGCGTTGGGAAGCCGGTGAAATCGTCTAGGAAGCATCCTTGGCAAGGCTGGACCTATTCGTTTACCGATGCGGGCATTTGGGTCGTCGGTATCGAGGGTGACGCCGTGCATGCGCTCTCCGGCCCGAGCGCGGCTGCCTTGGCGCCAGCGGCGGAAGCGCTCGGGGCGGAAACCTGGTCGGTTCCGGAGCAAGGTGTTCACCCCGCCTACCTGGATAATTTCGACCTCAAGTCGGTTTCCATCTGGTGGAAGTCCAAGACCAAACCGCAGGAGATCCTCGACTGGGCGGTCGATCGCGAGGCCATAATTAACGCCCATGTCGGAGATAGTATTTCCAACCAGCCCGTGCCTAACGCGACCGGTCTCGCAGGCTGGGAGAACACTTGGGCGATGGGCGATATGATTGACCGAGAAAATCGGGCGATGCTCTATGCCATGCGCGGGCCGCAGTGGTGGTACCGGAGTGTCGATATGCGCGATCACTTCGAGTCGGCCGTTGAGGGTGTCCAGCAAGGCTACAATATTTTCAGGTCTGACCTCTACCAGGCTTCGCAGAGCACCTCGCCGGAGGCCAATGCTGTCATGGGCGCCGTGCTGTACGACATCATGGACGCGGCAGACCATGATGATATTATGGCGTGGAAGGTGCCGCCCGGCGAATGGTCCGTGAAGGATCCGGCCTGGAATCCGCCCAACGCCCGGGAAAGATATGCGCGCTATCTCCAGGACGAAAAGGGCTACACCCTGAAGGAAGCCAATGCGGCCCATGGCGTGCAGGCGACCAGTTGGGAAGAGTTCCCTTACCCGGAAACGGCGACGTTCTTTGGACGGCGGGGCGAGTTCATCGACTTGGACGGCGATTGGCGCTGGCGCGCCAGGATCGGGCGCGACGAAGGACTAAGGAAGGGCGCTCAAAAGCCGAATTTCGACGACAGCGAATGGCTCGCCGCCCCTCACTACAGCCGGAGACTGGCCGCCATCTACCGTTTTTTGCCGGGCGAGGAAAGAGACACCGCGCCGCTGTGGGGGCGTACGGCGATCGATGTGCCGGCTGATTTTCTTCAGGCGGGCGAGCGAACCTACCTCTATGCCATGCCTTATACCGACCGTACCGGGAAAGCCTTTTACGCTTGGGTCAACGGACGGGAAATTGAAGGCCAAGGGCTGATGGAATCGCATGAGAACCGTTGCACGGTTTTCGATGTGACCGATGTAATCAAGCCCGGCGACAATGCCATCGCGATTTATTCTCACGGGGGGCGGATCAAGGGGAGAGTCTGGCTGGGGCATACACCGCCGGATCGATATCCCTTTGCCGAACAAACCCTCAGCCAGCAGTTGCTGGACTGGACCAACTTTCTTTACGACGCCAAGCTGGAGACGGTCGAGTTCTGGCTCAATGCCATCCGAAGCGAAGAAACGGATCGCCCCATTAAGATTATGACGGGCAAGGCATTTCTGTCTGACGGGCAGGACCTCTACGTGCGCTACGGCGCTTACGTTCAACTCACTGGCGAAGGAGCCTACTACCAGCCGATGCACTACAAGGGATACGGGCACCTGCGTGGACTGCCCGCCAGCAGCGAAGGCGGCAATCCGGGCAATACGATGGAAAAAATGCAGCGCAAGTTTAGCTGGATCTTGTGGCAAGGGCAGGATGCCCACGACTATGTCTTCGATATTGAGCAAAACGTATATTCCCACCAAGGGCGGCGAGAATGGTGGGAAGCCAACGAGCCCATGATTTCGACCGTGGGCCGGACCGACTTTCCGCATAACGATAAGATCGGCTTGCTGCGCGACACCGACCAGACTTTCTACTACATGAATAACGGCATTTGGAACTGGGATCTCTCCCGGGGCGCCTTGCCCGGGCTGGGAATCACGCCGGTCTTGGTAGGAGGGCGCGATATCGACAAGGGATATGCGAGCGAAATACCGGTTCTTATCGATACCTCTACTCGGGTGATGAGCGACAAGCGGGTGGAATCCATCCTGGAGTATGTCGAGGAGGGCGGTACCTTCGTCGCTGGCTTCGATACGGGACGGGACAGCGAATTCGAGAAGGAGGCTTGGCCGCTTGCCAAGAAGCTGGGCCTGAAAATCACGGACAAGTCGCTGAAACCTGACGATTTCCGCGATAGCCCTGTCCTGCCGCTGATCTTTTTGAAGAATCAGGATCTGATGCCATCGCTACGCGGGAAGACGATCGAAGGCATGGGAGTCTCCATCAATCGGGAGGATGACAAACGGGTTGCCGAGGCGGTGAGCATCAGCGCGCCAGATGCCGACGAGGTAAAGCCTATTGCGGTGTGGAAGGATGACGGAAGTATTGCCGTCTGTGAAATCCCCTACGGTGAGGGGCGCATCATTTGGGTGGGGTCGCCATTCTACTTCCGGTCCAAGGATGTTGTAGGCGGCAATTGGATCAACAATTCCGACCGTCAGGAACTGCTGGAGGAATTCATGGCAGGACTGGGTATCGAACGGAAAACCAGTTCCGAGCACGAACAGATGTGGATCAGCCGACGGGAGAGCAAAAACGGGCTCTATGACGTCTACTTCGCTGCGCCGATGTGGAATCTCCCTGAAGATTGGGAAATAGACGATAAGATTGTGGCCAACTTCACTATTCATGACGCTCCTGCCGGTCGCGACGTCGCTTTCGAAATGACGAAACGCGGACGTCCTAAGATTCGAGGCAAGCGAATCGGAAGCGATCTGGTCTCTAGAGATTTGACCTTCCGTCCGCATCTAGTGCGGCAATTTGCAATGGTGCGTGACAACGTAGGGCTGGATGGACCGCTTCATTGGCTACGCGTACAGTCGCGCGCCTGGCGCGCCCTGGATTTGCCGGACGATATAGCAGGCATGCGTGGGGAGTTGGTAGCCCAAGCCGCCGAGGTTGCTGAACGCCTCGGGCAGGACGGCATGCCGCTGACCGAAGACTGGAAAGTTCGCAAGATAAGCGAACGTGAAAAAGTCCCTGCCGATAACTGGGAGGCTCCTGCATTCGATGATGCCAGCTGGGAGAATGGCCGACTCGGTACGTGGATTGGCAACGGCTGGAATGGGCTGAAAGCGGCGCAATATCGGCGAACCGTCGACATTCCGCAGGATTGGTTGGGCAATGATCGACGTGTGATGTTCGGATTCAGCGATGCAGTTCCCCTGTACATGCGGACGGGTGTCCGCGACCAGGCGAAACTCTGGATCAACGGAAGGCTTCTGGAGAACGGATTGTCAGGCTCGAAGCCGATGATCATCGATGTCACCGAGAAGGCATCTGCCGGCAAGCTTGACTTGGCGATGGAAGTCCAAGGCGATGCGCTCAACGGCGGGGCGGGAGGCACGTTTTATCTCTGGTCGCTGCCGAAGCCAAAAGCGACGCTATCGTTGGATGGAAAGTGGCGGATAGCTACCGATTGGGATCGCGAAAACGGCGCTGTAACGCTTCCCGGCAGTGTTGATACGGGGGATGGTGCGCTGGGTATTCGTCGCCAATTTGAACTTCCCGCAGGTTGGGAAGGCAAAACGATTCGCTTGGTGATCGATCAGGATGAAGAAGGCAATGCGTCCGGCGTCATCCTCAACGATACCGGGTATTTTCGTGACCTTCCCTCGACGCTCTACCCATACGGCGTGCGGGTGGACCATTGGCTCAAGCCGGGATCAAACGAAATCGATATCTACAATGATAAGCATTCGGACCGGGATGATCACGGCAAGCTAGCTGCCGCTATCTCGGATATTCGACTGGAAATGTACGATTAGACAAGAGCCCTTGTCTGTTGCGCGTCCAGCCCGGCATTAGCCGGTATCCCTGCAGTTTGTAATAACGGTCTAGGAATGTTAGCTCGAATGTCGGAAATGGATAGAGAATCCATCCGGAATATCTGTCATGGCTGGGCGTTTGTGGTAATCGAATGGCAGGTACAAGTCTACCAAATCAGATGAATACGAGAGCGCGCGCCATTGTGTTCGACACGATTGATCAGGTGTCGGTCAAAGATTTTCCTTTATCGGAATGCGCCAGTGACGAGCTGGTTTGCGAGACGTTCTACACGTTCGTCTCGCCCGGAACTGAATTGCGTGTACTTGGCGGACACTATTCGAAGCCGGAAGACTTTCCTCTTGTGCCGGGCTACTCGTCCGTTGGCCGTGTGGTGGAGCTTGGCGATGCTGTTAAGGGATATCGTGTCGGCGATATCGTAAGTTGCCGCAATCCAAAGCCGCTTGTTGGCGTAAATGCCATGTGGGGAGGTCAGTCGAGCATTCAAGTTCACCGAACCAGCGGTGAGGACCGGCCAGTCATCCTGCCTGATGGCTGCAACCCCTTGGATTACGTTATTGCTGAGGTTGCATCCATTAGTCTTCGTGGGGTTATCGCCGCAATGCCGAAGCGAGAGGAAACGGCGGTTGTCATCGGGCAGGGGATGATCGGCGCGTTTTCAGCGGCTTGGCTGGGAGATGCGGGTTGTCGTGTGATCGTATGCGATGTGGACGAAGGGCGTCTGGAAGTCGCGCGACAGCGAGGCGCTTTCGCCGCAGTTAACTTGAAGGATAGCGATGGCATGGAGCGATTGGACGCGCTCTTGGGTGGCGGGGCCGACATCGTGATTGAGAGTTCGGGCGTTACGGCTGGCGTCGAAGCTGCCTACAAGCTGATACGCAAAAAGCCCCAGGCTTACGGCAGCGACTACAAAGTAGAGCCGATTCAATTCTATGGCGGGGATTGGGCGCGTTTGGTGATGCAGGCCAATTACATTGAACCTGTTTCCATCAACCCCTTCAGCTTCTTCCCGGGGGAGGGCGTTACCGTTCTGACTCCTATGGACCGCGGCATCGAAGAACGCTACAGAAGCGTTGAGGCCATCAGGGCAGGGCGTTTGAACGCCAAAGATTTTATCGATCAGGTAGTGCCTTACCACGAAGCGGCGGAGGGATACAGGCAGCTCCAGCAACATGACGCGATCTCTGTATTGTACACCTGGAAGTAGGTTTCTATTCCAAGCTGGAATTGTCTGAGGTTGGTATTCGGGCTCTGCCACTATCGGTCTAGCGTGTAGTATCGGGGGTGATCTCTTTTGTTCGTGACAGGCATGTGCTTGGGCGATTATTAGAAATAATAGAAATATATCTTTACGACGAGAATCCCAACAATAACTATTTAATACGGAACAATCTATTATGGGCGCTATGGACAAGCGATACAGTCGATCACCGAATAGAAACCGATCGCAGAGCATGGGCTTCTGGTTGAATGAGACGGTAATCGAACAGTTTGATAAGCTGGATGCGTATGTGCGGGATCTTGCCGATTCAGGTTACGGCATTATCCGAGTCATGCTCCGCGACACCAACTTCAATCATCGCTCCGCAGCGGTTGTCCGATCGATAGGTAGGATGGTATCTACTGCGCACGACCTGGGAGTGAAAGTCGTACTTGATTGCGAACCTCATGCGAACCCGGCAGCGAATGACCTCGGAGAAAGCTTTCCCTCTGCGATCGCCGAGCGCGTGTTCCGATGCGAGGGGCGGATCGTGAATGGCCGTTTTATGATTCACCTGCCGCTGGGGCAGGGCGCAATCATGGGGTTCTTGGGATTGGAGTCCGCATTCGTCCAAAGGGATGGGGCGGTTCGAAAGCTGGAAGACTTTAGCTTTGAACATCGCATGATTCGTCAACCTTACCCGGACGGATATACCACCGCCACTCAAAGCTATACCGAAGGGCGTCCGGGCGGACAGGAGTTGACGATGCGTTTTTCTGGCAAGCTTGAATCCTGCCCGGAAGGGAAGCTTATCCTCTATGCCCGTTTTCAAGATACGAAGCTCATCGACTTTTGGTCGGAAGACACCTGGAAGTATTTCGATCTCCTATTGGAGCGCTACCGGGATATTCCTCTCGATGGCGTTGGCTGGGACGAGCCCGCTGTCGGAGGGCGATGGGATTGCTACCGTTACGGAAGAAGCTTTGCGAAAGCGTTCGAAAATATTGCGGGATATCCGCTTGCCGACAAGTGGCTTTGGTTGGATGAACCAGGCGTGACGGAGGAAAGCCTCCGGGTAAGGCTCGATTACTACCAAACGCTGAATCAGGGGGTTGTCGTCGCGCAGCAGCATCTGATCGCCAAAGCGAAGGAGCTCTTTGGGGAAGAGTTGATCTTAGGAACCCATCATACCTGGCAAGGAGAGGGAGGGATCGCCGACTACCGCGCGAGCGCGATCGACTACTTTGCGCTAAACGATCCGATGGACGCAGGTTACACCGACTGCTGGTGGTGGGACATTAAATCGGTTTGCTATGCCTATACCCTGGGCTCTTCGCTCGGCCGCCTGACACCCTCGCGCGAGACTGAAATCAATACCTGGGATAAAAAGCCGAGCAACTCTAGAACGGAATTCCAGGCGCGGCTAATGACGCTGATGGACGTTACTTGGTTCAACATATGGTACGGGGAAAACTCTGATTGCTGCCTCTATCCTGCGGATTACACGTGGCCAACTGCTGTAAAGGCGATGCAGCGACACCGAGACGGGCAGCGCCGCATAGGAAAGGCTGAGCCTGTTATCGAAGTGGCCATGCTCCACGGTTGGGAGACGGTCTGCGGCTTGAATCGAGCTGATATCGCCAGCGCCCACAAGGCTTTTTGTCTAAACGCATCCAAGCTTCTTGTTGATCGCAATATTGCTTTCGATTGGATGGATACTCGCCTATTGGCAGACGCTGTAGTCAGCGACGGGCGTTTGCAGACGAAGCTCGGTTCGCATTCGATCCTGGTGATGCCCTATGCGTCTATCTTGCCGCGAATGGCGTGGGAAAAGTGCCGGGACTTCATCTCCGCAGGCGGGAAGGTGATTTTTATCGGTACGCCACCGGACAGGGATACGGATGGTCTCGCGTTGCGCAAGGAGTTCGCGGAGATCATGGGGATGGAAGAATTGGGAGTCGAAAGCTATCTTTCCGGGATTGATGCGATCTATCGCTTGCCTGCCAATCGCCCCGAACAACTCGACGTTCATTATGACTTGGAGGACTACTCGGAAAACGTTCTCCAGTCTTCGGAAGGCGAGGCCCATGCTATCAGAAGCCGTTCCGGGAACGCCGTTTTCCTGAGCGATTTAGATCCGCGCGAGCGATTGGTTGACATGATCGAGCCCTGGCTGGATTCAAGCATAAGCTGCTATGCTGATAGCATCCTGTGGCGACACTACAAAGAAGAAGGGCGTGAGCTTCTCATCTGCATCGCAACGGAGAATCGCGCCATGAGGGGGCTAATACGTTGGGGCGACGAGGAAATCGAGATTAGGTCTGGCACGCGTCTTATCATCGAAAGAACCGGTGAAGGGGCAGTCTTTCACACGGACGACGCCGACTACTCTCACTCAAAGTAAACTCTATAGTATCTGATGAAAACCAAATTGGATTTGCCCCATGGCGTTCAAGTAAACCTCGATATACGCGACGATAGGTATCATGGACTGCGTGACGCGAGTTTGAACGGCCAAACGATGCTGGTTCAGGGTCGCGGCTCTTGTCTGCCGTATATACAAACGCCTGACGGAATTGCTTATACGCAATATCGGCCCTTGCAACTCGTGGAAAGCGAATCGAAATACATTCTCGAGCTTGAGGCGCTGGGTCAGGCTGCGCCCTTGAAGTCGGATGTCGATCTGTTTGGATTCCCCAGGCTCTCTCAGACGACAGGCAGCTTTTCTGACCGAATTTCAATTTGCTTCGAACCTGCAATTGAGGAGGTGGATGGCGAGCTTTACTATGGTTTCGGCGTTTCATATTCCTGGTCGAGCGAATCTAGAGCGATTCACTGGCTCTACGAATCAGTGGCGATTGCCCCGCTTGGAAGCGTAGCGGGCGGGCGTTTAATGGCGCAGAATATGACGCAGAATCTATGCCCTCTGGAAATGGTAATAGACCAGAGCGCCATCTTCTCCAGTCAAGAGCATTACGATCGATCTTGCATAGAGTCTCCCGGTCGAGGAGGCGGTTCGCAGATATTCGATCTGGTGCAGCGGGACGCGTTGGCTGTCGTGTCGCTTTTTCGAGAGCCAAGCGCCCATGGAAACGGCCTGAAGTCAAACTGCCAGACAATGCAGGGCGAGGACTTCGTAACGGTTTCGGATTTCCATTATGGAAAGCTCCAGGAGCGCTTCGAGACCGCGCAACGGATAGTAGTCGCTGCGCCCCGGCAGGATGACGGACGGGAAGACGCAGTCAACCGATGGACGGCTTGGTACGACTATACCGCGAATCTTTGGTGCGATAAGCTGGGGATGAAGCGTTCGCGTGTGACGCCTACCTTGACCTTCGAAGGCACGGGTATTGGCGGCGTGGATATCGGTATGTCCTATCCGGAGTTGTTGACCGTGTGGGAAGAGCGTCTTGATTGGGTCGCTAAACAGGGATTCAAGGCGATCAATCTGCATACGCCGGAATGGATCAGCGCTGCAAATCGACGAACGCTTGTTTTTGGAGGCAACAACTGCTGCCCTTGGGAGTTCAAGGTGTCTGAGCAAATGGGAGGCGAGGCTGGGCTTCGCAGATTTTGCGATGCCTGCCATGCCCGCGGCATTAAGGTGTTCGTGTGGATCGCGGGGCACTTGCATCGAGAAGCGCCTGTATGGAAAGAGCATCCGGAATGGGCAGTAAAGCGAGCGGACGATGGCCTGTGGGACGGCCACTATGGTGTTCTTCATTCCATGTCTTTTGTTGAGGGAGCCTGCGACTGGCTCTATCAGGATTTGAAACATCTGCGTGAAACCACCGGCGTGGATGGCGTTTGGTTTGATTCGTTCACAAATCTTGCGCTGGGAGCGATCAACTGGCAGCGGCCGGATCGCGCCCCGAATGGCCCGGCGGTCATGGACTTCCTCGCGGATCTTAGTCGGCTAGGCTACGAGATCATGATCGAATGCATGTCTCAGCTCGGCGTTTCCTCGTGGGGAAACCTCAAACCTGCTGAGCTCGCAGGCAAAGAGGAACTTTTGTTGAACAGTAACATGCGTTATTTTCTGAGGATGTGGCTGGATGATCCCGCCATCACGAGAGAGCTGTATTTTAAATCGCTGGCCGCTCGCGCTCCCTTGGGAGTATGGTTGGAAGAATTCATAGGCCACCCGGAGGAGTTCCCACTGGCATTGCCGGATTGGTTTGCTCCGCTCACCCGCGCATTCAATGAAGTCGAGTCGGTCATGCATTTTCGGCGTCTCTTGCCTGAGGGAGTATTGTGGCTGGATGCTTCGAATGACCCTTCCGCTTTCTTTTCCTACGTAGATGGAGAGCCTCCCGGCGATGCTATGTCTGGCTTAATGGATGCTCTCACCAAAGAACCTGCAAGCGCGGTACGAAAGGGACATATCTATCGCATTGCAGGGTCGGACGCATAAATCAACTAGGCGCGAGGAGTACTGCTGGGAAAGCGTCTAAGAAAGTGTCTAATAAATCGAAAATTATATATCATGAGGTAGGGACCGATCGTCCCGCAACTGCGCATAGGCGTCAACTTAACGTGAGAAGCATCCTTTGGAGGGCAACGCTCCGTCGTTGCCGCGCCGGTTATTCCCTCTGTAGGCTCTGCGGCAATGGC